>JAILPK010000078.1 GCA_024699495.1 Bacteroidaceae bacterium
GCTCCGATGCTTGTGCCTGAACGAAGCAACTGCTTGGACATGACGTGTTCTTTCTTTTCCGTTGTCAGATACTTGTTAAGATTGACAATACGAACTGAAAAGTTGAAGCTTTTCTCTTCCACGACATTATCCTGTTTCATACTGCGCAGCCTAATTGTCCATTGTCCATTGTCAATTGTCCATTAAAAGCGCTAGCGCTTTTTTTGTCCGTAATAAGCATTCGGTCCGTGTTTGCGCATATAGTGCTTCTCGACGAGCAGCGGATTCATCGTCAGGTTGGGATTGACGGAGAAGGCCACGAAGGCCATCTTGGCGCATTGTTCCATCACCTTGGCGTTATAGACCGCGTTGTCGGGACTTGTGCCCCAGGAGAAGGGGCCGTGGTTCTTGACGAGCACGGCAGGCGTGTGGTCGGGGTTGATCTTGCGGATGTTCAGGATTTCATCTACAATCACGTTGCCCGTTTCCAGTTCGTACTGACCCTTAACCTCAGCTTCAGTCATGTCGCGCGTGCAGGGGATATCCTTATAGAAGTAGTCGGCATGGGTCGTGCCGATGTTTGGAATGTCTCGTCCGGCCTGGGCGAATGCAGTTGCGTAGGTGCTGTGGGTGTGAACCACACCTTGGATGTTTGGGAAGGCCTTATACAGAACGAGATGGGTGGGAGTGTCGCTCGAGGGGTTGAGGTCACCCTCCACCACCTTGCCTGTTTCCAGGTCAACGACCACCATATCCTCGGCCTTCATCTCGTCGTAGCTGACGCCGCTGGGCTTGATGACAACCAGCCCCTTCTCGCGGTCGATGCCCGAGACGTTGCCCCAGGTGAAGATGACCAATCCTTGCTTAACCAAGTCGAGGTTGGCCTTGAATACTTTTTGTTTTAAATCTTCTAACATAATCATTTCATGCTTATGCACAGAGCTCTAAGAGAAGACAGAGCACACAGAGATTTATAGGGTTAGCCATTTATGCGTCTTGTTACTCCATCGATTAAACGAGGAACATTGAAGTTGATGAGCAAGCCGAGATTCTTGTTGGTGAGTTTAAGATAGGTCATGAGTTGATGTTCGAATATCGTGACCATCCTATCTACACTTTTCAATTCTACAATCACCTCATCTTCAAATAACAGGTCTAACGTGAAACGTTTGTTCGTCTGCCTGCCTTTATAAAACAAAGGTAGCTGAACCTGCTGTTGAACTTTTAGGCCTCTCTGTTCCAATTCTTCAATGAGACAGATTTCATAGACGGACTCAAGCAAACCAGGACCTAAGAACTTGTGTACCTCTATCGCGGCACCTATGATGCCTTCCGATATTTGGTTCAGCCGTTCCAGTCTTTCCTGCGAAATCATCTCTCTACTCCTCTGCGTATTCTCTGTCTCTGTGTCCTCTGTCTCCTCCGCGCTCTCTGTGCTTAATTAATTACCAGAAATACCAATAGAAGCAGCCGCAGAGACCGATTACAAGCAAGGTGCCTGCAATATCCCAGATGCCCCAGCTTTCGCGGATGCTCTTCTTGAAGTCGTCGGTGAAGGTAATAGCTTCTATCTGGGCCTGTGTCGGGGCAGGAGTGAAGAAGCTGACACATACCATCAGAATGATGATAAAGACAAGCAACCAGCACTCGAAGATGAGCCAGTTGGTCTGCCAGAACCACTCTGTGTTAGCCCAGAAAGCGCCGTCCATAACAGCCTTACCGGAATCTGTGAGCACATTGGTGAGCAGACGGATCATGCCGATTACGAAACCGCCGATAAGACCCCATTCACCAGCCTTCGGGGTGATCTTCTTAGAGAATATACCGAGGGTGAAGACGGCCACCATAGCGGGAGCAATCAGCGACTGAATGTCCTGCAGATAGCTATAGAGGTTACCCATATTCATCATGATGGGCATCCAGAGCAGGCCAAGCAACACAACGACGACTGTGGCCATGCGACCTACGAATACGTAGTGGGCCTCGCTCTTACCTTTCTTCATGGGCTTGTAGAAGTCTTCTGTGAAGAGAGTTGCACAGCTGTTGAAGAAGGCTGCCAACGAAGCAACCAATGCGCATACGAATCCAACGGTTACAATACCCTTAATACCAACCGGAAGGATGTTCTTCACCATCATAGCAAAAGCTCCATCGGTTGATTCGTGGTTGGTGATGTCCATGATGATGCCGCTTCCTGCCTTTTGTGAAAGGGCGTAGGCAACCATGCCGGGGATTAGGAACATGAAGCAAGGAAGGATCTTGAAGAAGCCGGCGGCAATCGTACCACGACGTGCGCGGGCGATAACGTCCTTGTTGTCTTCACCGGGAACCTGCCCGAGCACACGTTGTACGATGTGCTGGTCTGTGCACCAATACCAGAAACCAATAATAGAAGCACCGAGGAACACGACATAACCGGGGAATTGTGGATACATGGGGTCTGCCGGGTCGGTATGGAACATGTGGGTTGTGCCAAAGCCGTTGTGGGCTGCATTACATGTGTCCATCATGGTCTGCCAACCGGTTACAATGCTACCATCGCCAAGAGCTGCAAGGCCCATGAACAGAACGAGGAATGAGCCGATGATCAGAATCGGGGTCTGGATGGTAGATAGTGTCATCACACCCTTCATACCTCCAAATACGGTAAATACAGCTGTGACAGCGATAAGGCCGATAGCGCCGACCCAGAAGTTGAGGCCAAGCAGATACTTAAAGAAGATACCGCCTGTGAAAGCTGTTACACTTACCTTCGTAAGCACATAGGCAATCAGGGTGATGATGCTCAGCCAAGAACCGGTGCGCTGGGTGTAGCGCATCTTCAGGAAGTCGGGCATGGTGATAATCTTGCCCATCTTGTTAATCATCAGCTGATAGAAGGGGACGAATAGCCAACCGAGGATGAGTATCATCCAGCCTTGCATCTCCCAGTGAGCCATACCCACGCCGTCTTTTGCGCCTGTGCCAGCGAGACCTACGAGGTGCTCGGAGCCGATGTTGGCAGCAAAGATAGCCATGCCGATTACATACCAGGGTTCACCTTTACCGAACAGATAGTCCTGTGAGTCGGCACCCTTCATCTTTTCTTGGTCTTTCTTAATGGCGCGATAAACCGCCCAAACTACGCCTACAATGCCCACTGCAAGGACAATCCAGTCAAGCGTAGCAAATCCACCTGTGTTCATTAGTTCTTAGGATTTTTATTAATTTAAAATTGATAGTGATTATTTTATTTTGTGGAGAATTTGTAAGCACAGTGGCTATAATATTTCTCGCCGGGCTTCAGGTTTGCAGAAGGCCAGTTTTCACCTGCCTTGTTGGGACTGTCGGGGTATTTCTGGCTCTCCAGACATACACTTACATGTTTTGGATATTTCATGCCATGCTTGCGGACAATCTCAGCATCGCGGCCTACGCCTTGGAAATTACCAGTATAGACTTGGATACCAGGCTCGTTTGTATAGACCTCGAGGAAAATACCTGTCTCAGGGCTGTAGAGGCTGGCACATACCTGGGTGTCGTCGCCCTTACCCGTAGCTTGATCATAGGTATTCAGACAGAAGTTGTGATCAACTCCTGTGGCATTCTTGATCTGTTCGAATGTGGTGTCGTTGACTACTTCGCTCAGAGCCTTCGGGGTGCGGAAGTCGAATGGAGTGCCTTCAACGGGCAGAATCTCACCCGTGGGTATGTAGTAAACGTCGGAAGGCGTGTAGTTGTCTGCATTCACGTAGAGTTCCATGTTCGTGCCCACGCGCGTCGGGTCACCGTTGAGGTTGAAGTAGCAGTGGTTTGTCTGGTTGATGACTGTTTCTTTGGTGGTAGTAGCCTCCCACGTGATGTCGAGTGTGTTGTCCTCAGTCAGTTTGTATGTGGTTATGGCTGTCACTTCACCGGGGAAACCGTTGTCGCCGTCCGGGCTTACGATGGTCAGTTTTAGAGTCTGGTCATCGATTTGTTCTGCGTCGTAAACCTGATATTGCCATCCGGTGGGGCCGCCGTGGAGGCAGTTGTCTCCATCATTGGGCACCAGTTCGAAAGTCTCTTCGCCAATAGTGAAAGAGTGTTTGCTTATGCGATTCGCATATCGGCCAATGCTTGCTCCATAATCGCTGGGGGATTTCATGCGGTCTGCATATTGAGCCACATTGTCGTAGCCGAGAACCACATCTTTCAAATTGCCGTCGCGGTCTGGTGCCATGATGCTTACAACACGGCCGCCAAAATTGGTTATGCACACTTCCATACCATTGGCATTGGTCAGGGTGTAGAGAGCAGTGACCTTGCCATCTATGGTGTCTGAAAATAACTCAGGATTCAAACCGCTGGCATTCCCGCCAGCGACTTTCGGTTCTGTGCATGATGCCAAGACGGCAAGTGTGGCAATTGCCGAAGCCAAAATTTTCTTAGAAGATTTCATAGAAATGGGATTATTAGTTTTGGTGAATAATTGCTCTTTCGGGTATGAATTAGATGTAAAATTGCCTAAATCGGTTCAAAGATACTATTTTTTTCTATAACAGTTGTTGCTTTTACGTTTTTTTTCATATCAAGGAATAAAAATTCTCCCAAAAGTGGCTTGTTAGCAGCCTCATTAATACAATACAGCCCCAGCTAAGGGCCGGGGCTGCCTGATTTTAATGTCAGTTGTAGTCAGAAACGGATAATTAGCAGAGTCGGCGTGCGCCATCACCAATTACGACATCAATGATGATGGGGTCCTTGCCAAACTTAGCCTTGAATTTCTCCTTGGCAGCTTTAACGAAGCTATCATAATAGTGCTCGTCAACGAGGTTGATTGTGCAACCACCAAAGCCACCACCCATTATGCGGCTACCTGTGACACCTTCTTCCTTTGCCACGTCATTAAGGAAGTCAAGTTCTTCACAGCTTACCTCGTATTCCTTGGACAGGCCATGGTGGGTCTCATACATCATCTTTCCTACGGTTTCGTAGTCGCCTTTTTCCAAAGCATCGCAGACAGCGAGAACGCGCTCGCGCTCACCGATAACATAAGCAGCACGCTTTGCGTCCTCGGCGCTTACCTTGTCGCGTACTTCATCCAGTTGTTCGTAGCTGGCATCACGCAGACTCTCTACTTCAGGATGCAACTCGTGAATAGCGGCAGCGACACGCTCGCATGAGAGACGGCGGTCATTGTATGGAGAACCAGCAAGCTCATGTTTTACGCAGCTGTTAACCAACACAAGTTTGTAACCCTTCGGATTCCAAGGGAAGTATGCAATTTCTCCGCTACGGCAGTCCATACGCATCAGGTTGCCGGCCTTGCCAAGGCAAGAAATAGCCTGGTCCATAATTCCGCAGTTGCAGCCAATGTATTTGTGTTCTGTGCGCTGACCTACTTTTGCCAACTCAAGACGTTCTATTTTGTTGTCACCAAACAGGTCGTTCAGACCAAATGCAAAGCAACTCTCTAAAGCAGCAGAAGAACTCATTCCTGCTCCGAGGGGCACATCACCGGCAAAAGCTGTGTTGAATCCCTCTACGTGAACACCTAAAGCCATCATCTCTCTGCAGACGCCGAAAATGTATCTGGCCCATGTTGCCTTAGGCCCTTGAGGATCGTCGAGAGAAAATTGTACACGGTCCTTGAGGTCAATGCTGTAAGCGTCAACGTTGCGGGTTCCGTTTGGCTTGATTTCAGCAATCATTCCCTGCTCTACAGCACCGGGGAACACAAATCCGTTGTTATAATCGGTGTGCTCGCCAATCAGGTTAATACGGCCGGGAGCTGCGTAAACATTTCCCGTATTGCCATCAAAATGCTTAATGAAGCGACTGCGAACATCTTCAATTGTTAGTTTCATAGTTTTTGTGTTTAAAATTATGAGTTATGAATTATTTAATATGGGATTAGTCCACTGGAATGTCTGTATTTACATTCTTGGAGCCAATAAGAGCATAATATAGGATATAAGCTGCACAAAGCAATGGTACCCAATAGCTTATCAGGTATGAACCGGTCCAGTCGGCTACAAGACCCTGAATGCCTACCATGATGGCAAAGCCGCAAACCATTGTCATGAAGGCGCCGGAGGCAATAGCAGTATATTTGCCGAGTCCTTCTGTAGCGAGGTTGAATATACCTCCCCACATTACGCTGGCGCAAAGGCCTACCAAAAGGAAGCAGAAGATGCCAACTGGTACATCACCCCAGAGTATAGCCATATTTGTGTAATCTATGCCCGGGACACTGATGGTTGAGGAAGTCGGCAGGTATATGCCAAGAAGGAGAAGGATGACAGCAGATGCACTTACAAAAGTAATCATGGCTTTGGTGCTAACCTTACCGCCGACGCTGGCGCCGATGAAACGGCCGATAAGCATGAAGAGGAAGTAGATAGAAGCCAGCGTGCCCACGTAGCCTGCATCCATGCCAAGACCTGGTGTTGGCGCATCTGCAGCCGCTGTTAAGTATTGCAGTATGTAGCCAGGGATACCCATCTCAACTCCGCCATACAGACCGATGGCAAGGATGCCAAGGTTGAAGTGTCTGAAGGAGAAGGCACTATGCGGGTCTTTTTCATCGCTCTTCTCAGAAGACCCCTGATACGGTTCTTCAATTTTGGTGAAGAAAATGACTATGAATGCAATTACGAAAATAGCCAATGCAATCATGAGGGCTGGTGTGGCATCGGAAATCTTTGCCTTGGCGGCATCACCTATGAGGGCACCCATGATGATATACACAGCCACAGCAGCAGTAGAGTTGAACACGCCACCAGTCTGAATCAGCTGATTGCCTTTGTTGCCGCCGCCGCCGAGAAGATTCAGCATCGGGTTTACAACGGTGTTCAGAATGCACATGCAGCATCCGGAAATAAGAGCACCGATCAGATAGACAACCATACCTCCCCATCCGGAGAGCCACTGAACGATAATGCCTGTAATACCTACAACAAGACCTATCAACGCAGTCTTCTTGTAACCATACTTTTTAATGCACATTCCAGCCGGAAAACCCATAACTAAATAAGCCATGAAGTTGCCATAGTTGCCAATCATGGCCATGAAGTTGGTGGTGCCGAATTGATTTTTCACGATAACTCCCATCGGCGAACAAAGGTTCGTTACGAAGGCAATCATAGCGAACAGTGCTATCATTACTATAATAGCACCCCATTGTTTTTGTTGATTGCTCATGATAATTTTTATTTGTTTTTTTACGATATATCTGAGTTCTTATTTCTCCACACCGAACTTATATACAGTGGTTTGCGTGTATGTTTCTTCGGGTGAAAGAACTACGCTTGGGAAATAAGGGCGGTTGGGGCTGTCGGGGAAGTGCTGAGCCTCAAAGCAGATGGCAGAACGCCGTGGGAAGGTAGCGCCATGTTGTCCTGGATATCCAGTTGCCCAGTTGTCAGTATATACCTGCACGCCAGGTTCTGTTGTGAATACTTCCATATTCCGTCCGCTGGCCGGGTCTATAATCTTAGCTGCATAGCTAAGTTCGCCGACCTCACGCTTGTTCAATACAAAGCAGTGGTCGTATCCGGCTCCATTGCGTGTCTGCTCGTCATCAGCATCTATCATATCTCCCACGGCGTGCATTGTTGTGAAATCAAACGGAGTGCCTTTGACCGGACGAATGTCGCCAAGTGGAATGCTTGTCTCATCAATAGGTATGAAATAGTCCGCATTGATATAGCATTGAAGCGTATCGATTGTCGGTGTCGGATTGTCTATTCCTGCAATGCTGAAATAGCCATGATGAGTGAGGTTTATGATTGTTTTCTTATCTGTAGTAGCCTTGTAGTCAATTATCAGTTCATCGATGTCCGTCCAACGGTAAGTTACGTTGATGTTGACATTCCCGGGGAACCCTTCCTCGCCGTCCTCTCCGAAATAGTGTAGGCACAGGGTTTGGTCATCCTTCTGTTCTGCGTCCCATACTCTGGCATGATAACCGGTAGGACCACCGTGGAGAGCATTTGGCCCATTGTTTATGGCCAGGTTGTATTCTTTGCCGTCGAGGGTGAACTTTCCTTTGCATATTCTGTTCCCGTAGCGGCCGATCAGGGTTGACAGGAAAGGCTCTGGGCTGGTTACAACATCGTTGATATTGTCATGGCCTTGAATAACGTTGCCAATGCGACCATGTTTGTCCGGCACCATAATGGCCACGAGTGCACCGCCAAAATTGGTTATGCAAACCTCATGGCCATATTTATTGGTCAGCGTAAAGAGGTCTGTGCTCTTTCCTTGGATAATGGACTGAAAATCTGTACGTTTCAGTCCTGATAATTTGGGTTCCTTAATCATAGCTGTTTTGTTTATGGTTTACACATTCATAGCGCAAAACTAAAGAAAACTTTTCACTCACGCAAAACTTTTGGCAAAAAGAAGTATAAAATAAGCAATTTTTGGCTTATTTGTTGCCAAATGTTTGTTGTTTCTGCATGTTCACACAAATTCTTTTTCTAGTTTTTGCCTTTTTGTTTGTGCTTTCGACTTTCAATTTGTATTTTTGCACCCGAAATACAATTTAGAAATAACCAAGACATTAATTATGCCCAAAATTTCTGTTCGTGGATTTGAAATGCCCGCATCGCCGATTCGAAAGTTGGCACCTTTAGCTAATGATGCAAAACAACGTGGCATTCACGTTTATCACCTTAATATAGGTCAACCCGACCTGCCCACACCTAAGGCTGCTCTTGATGCAATTCGGAATGTAGACCGCACCATATTGGAATATTCCCCATCCCAGGGATATAAAAGCTATCGTGAGAAATTAGTCAAGTATTATGCAAAGTATAATATAAATGTCTCTGCAGACGATATTATCATAACTTGCGGAGGCTCTGAAGCTGTGCTGTTTGCTTTTCTCTCATGCCTGAATCCGGGAGATGAGATTATAGTACCCGAACCAGCTTATGCAAATTACATGGCTTTTGCTATTTCTGCTGGAGCTGTAATTCGCACAGTAACGACTACAATAGAGGAAGGCTTTTCTCTTCCCAAAGTGGAAAAGTTCGAGGAATTAATTAATGAACGTACGCGCGCTATATTAATCTGTAACCCCAATAACCCTACAGGATATCTTTATACCCGTCGGGAGATGAATCAGATACGCGACCTGGTAAAGAAGTATGATCTATACTTATTCTCCGATGAGGTTTATCGCGAATTTATATATACTGGTTCACCATATATAAGTGCTTGCCACTTAGAGGGAATAGAGAATAATGTGGTGCTTATTGATTCAGTTTCAAAGCGTTATTCTGAGTGCGGAATTCGAATAGGAGCTTTGATAACAAAGAATGAGGAGGTGCGCAAGGCAGTCATGAAATTTTGCCAGGCGCGTCTTTCTCCACCCTTGATTGGACAGATTGCAGCCGAGGCTTCTTTGGATGAGCCGGAAGACTATGGGCGGGAGGTTTATGATGAATATGTTGAGCGCCGTAAATGTCTAATTGACGGTCTCAATCGCATACCTGGTGTCTATTCCCCGATTCCTATGGGGGCTTTTTATACAGTTGCGAAATTGCCTGTAGATAATGCAGAGAAATTCTGTGCCTGGTGCTTACGTGACTTTAATTATGAGCGTGAAACAGTTATGATGGCCCCAGCTGCTGGTTTTTACACGACTCCCGGTGCCGGGCTTAATGAGGTGCGTCTGGCATATGTTCTCAAGAAAGAAGATTTGAATCGTGCCCTGTTCGTACTCCGAAAGGCTCTTGAAGCATATCCAGGGCGAACTGAAGTCTAAAATTCAGGGACGCATCTGTTATAGTTCTGTTTTTCCAAAAGGCTTAAATAAACAAGAAACAATTTGAGACAGAAATTATTCATAGCACGCCGTCTGTTTGGTCATCGTGAAGATGCAGGACGAGTCTCTCGACCGGCAATTACGATAGCAGTGTGTGGCGTGGCTGTTGGACTAGCCATTATGATACTTTCTGTTTGTATAGTTCTTGGTTTCAAGGATGAGATTCGGAATAAGGTAATGGGATTTGGAGGACAAGCTCAAATTTTAAATTACGAAAGCCTTTACAATTCCGAATCTTTTCCCGTTGTTGTTGATGAAACAATGCTTTTACGTCTTTCGCGCGTTCCTGGCGTTGTAAACGTCCAGCGTTTTTGCACGAAAGCAGGTATGTTGAAAACGAATGACAGTTTTAATGGTGTGATGTTTCACGGTGTTGCCGAAGAATACGACACTGTTTTTTTGGCTGAGCATCTTGTTGAGGGGGTATTGCCTCAATTTAGAGCTGATACTACAGGCAATCAGATTCTTATTTCGCGTATTCAGGCTTCTAAGCTGGGTCTGAGTGTAGGTGATAAAGTCTATACTTATTTCTTCAATGAAACTGCCAGAGTACGTCGTTTCAATGTTGTTGGTATATATGACACCCACCTTACAGACTTTGACCAAAATATAGTTTTTACCGACCTGTATGTTTGCAGAAAGTTGAACGGTTGGGAATCAGATCAGTGCTCGGGTGCCGAACTTTTGTTAGCCGATAAAACAGACGACGGTATCAATAAAGTGGTTAAATCTTTAATCGGAATCGTTAACCGCACAACAGACCATTATGGAGCTACATATTCTGCAACGGCAATAACAGAGTTGTATCCGGGTATATTTGCCTGGCTTTCACTTCTTGACACCAACGTCTGGGTCATTCTGGTTCTTATGCTTGGCATCGGCTTGTTCACCATGATATCAGGTATCCTGATAGTTATTCTGGAGCGTACCAGTTTTATTGCTATAATGAAATCAATTGGAGCTCCTGACAGTGCCTTACGCACAATATTCCTCAACTTCGGGGCAATGCTTGTGGGGCGTGGCATTATTTATGGCAGTTTGTTCGGGGTGGGTTTAGCCTTGCTTCAAGGCTATTCTGGTTTAGTTCATCTTGACCCTGCCACATATTATGTAGAGTCTGTTCCTATAAAGATTCCGTGGCTTCTTATCGGTCTTCTTGTCCTCGTAACATTCCTGATTTCAGTAATAGTTCTAATTATACCCACTATGCTTGTCAGTCGTATCCATCCAGCGCAGGTGATGAGATTTGAATGATGACGGTTCGATGCATTATATTTAAATCCTTAGACTGAAAGCAAGACAATGAAATAAAAATGTGAAATTAAATATATAAATTATGAATAAAGAAAATAATCCGTCAAAGATGTTATCTCCTTATATCATGAGTATGCCAGCTGGAGAGTCAGTACAGGATTTGGTGGACCGCCTTATAGATTTAGCTTTTGCAGAAGATATTGGCGACGGAGATCATACTACTCTTTGCTGTATTCCGGCAGATGCCGTCGGTAAAAGTAAATTGCTGATAAAGGAAGAAGGTATATTGGCTGGTATTGAAGTCGCAAAAGAGGTCTTTCATCGATTTGACCCGGATTTGGTGGTCGAGGTTTTCATCGACGATGGTGCACATGTAAAACCAGGGGACGTTGCAATGGTTGTAACCGGCAGGGTTCAGAGTCTGCTTCAGACAGAACGACTGATGCTTAATATAATGCAACGGATGAGCGGCATAGCAACAATGACCAGCAGATATGTTGACCGGCTAAAGGGAACCCACACCAGAGTGCTTGATACACGCAAGACCACTCCAGGGATGCGTATTCTGGAAAAGGCCGCTGTGAAAATAGGCGGGGGCGTAAACCATCGTATAGGCCTTTTTGATATGATTTTGCTTAAAGATAACCACGTAGATTTTGCAGGAGGTATTGAGAATGCAATAAAACGTTGTCATGAGTATCTCAAAGAAAAGGGCAAGAATCTTAAAATAGAGATTGAAGTACGGAATTTCGATGAGTTGAACCAGGTCTTGGCTGTTGGTGGTGTAAACCGTATCATGCTTGATAACTTTTCTGTTTCTGACACAAAAAAGGCTGTGGATATTATTGCTGGCCGTTATGAGACAGAATCCAGCGGCGGTATCACTATAGACACTCTTCGTGACTATGCTGAGGCTGGTGTAGATTTTATTTCCGTAGGAGCATTAACACATAGCGTAAAAGGGCTCGACATGAGTTTCAAGGCTTGCTGATTTTTTAATCAAATTATAACCCAATAATTAACCTCAATTATGAATGACATTAAAGTATTAAACCATGCAGCGGATAATATCCGTATTCTTGCTGCATCTATGGTAGAAAAAGCGAAGAGCGGACACCCAGGTGGAGCAATGGGTGGAGCTGACTTTATCAATGTGCTCTACAGTGAATATCTGAACTACGATCCTGCAGATCCCGCTTGGGTCGGTCGTGACCGTTTCTTCCTCGATCCTGGTCACATGGCTCCCATGCTCTATTCTCAATTAGCCCTAATTGGCAAGTTCAGTCTTGAAGAACTTCAGCAGCTTCGTCAGTGGGGCTCACCAACACCAGGGCATCCCGAGGCTGATATTCAGCGTGGCATTGAAAATACCAGCGGTCCACTTGGACAGGGACATACTTTTGGTATCGGAGCTGCCATTGCAGCAAAGTTCCTTGCAGCCCACACTGGCAATCCTACTTTTGAGAAGGAGACAATCTACATTTACATTTCTGATGGCGGAGTCCAGGAGGAAATTTCTCAGGGAGCAGCCCGCATTGCAGGCATACTTGGGCTGGACAATGTCGTAATGTTCTATGATAGCAATGATATTCAGCTTTCAACAGAGACCAAGGTGGTTATGAATGAAGATACAGCTGCCAAATATCGTGCTCTTGGTTGGGAGGTATTTGAAATCTGTGGCAATGATGCTGCACAGATTCGTAAGGCAATTGAGAGTGCAAAGGCTGTCAAAGGCAAACCAGCCCTCATAATTGGTAAGACCGTTATGGGTAAGGGCGCTCTGAAGGAAGATGGTTCCAGTTATGAGGCTAATTGCAAGACCCATGGAGCTCCTTTAGGCGGAAACGCTTATATTAATACCATTAATAATTTAGGTGGTAATCCTGAAAATCCATTCGTTATATTTGATGATGTTAAGGAGCTTTATGCACGTCGTGCTGAGGAACTCAAAACTATTGCCGCTTCACGTAAGGCTGAAGAGGCTGCCTGGGCTGCTGCCAATCCGGAGAAGGCCGCTGCACAATCAGAGTGGTTTAGCGGCAAAGCTCCCAAAGTCGATTGGAGTAAGGTGCAGCAGAAGAGTGGGGATGCAACCCGTAATGCCAGCGCCGCAGTTTTGGGTGTTCTGGCTGAGCAGGTTCCAAACATGATAGTTGCAAGTGCGGACCTATCCAACTCAGACAAGACGGATGGGTTCCTCAAGAAAACCACGTCCTTAAAAGCTGGTGACTTCAGCGGCGCATTCTTCCAGGCCGGTGTTGCTGAGCTAACGATGGCATGCTGTTGTATTGGTATGGCTCTGCATGGAGGCGTAATTCCTGCCTGTGGCACGTTCTTTGTCTTCTCAGATTACATGAAGCCTGCTGTCAGAATGGCCGCTTTGATGGAATTGCCAGTTAAGTTCATCTGGACTCATGATGCATTCCGTGTAGGTGAGGATGGTCCTACTCACGAGCCTGTTGAGCAGGAAGCCCAGATTCGCCTGATGGAAAAACTGAAGAATCATCATGGCAAGAACTCCACATTAGTACTTCGTCCTGCAGATGCTGCTGAGACCACAGAAGCATGGCGCCTGGCAATGGAAAATGTCAACACCCCGACGGCCCTCATACTCAGTCGTCAGAATATTGCTGATCTGCCTGCAGGTAACGACTATAAGAAGGCTGAACTTGGCGCATATATAGTGGCAGGTTCAGATGAGAACCCTGATGTTATTCTGCTTGCAAGTGGCTCAGAGGTATCCACCCTAGTTGCCGGAGCTGAGCTCCTTCGTAAGGATGGAGTTAAAGTCCGCATTGTCAGCGTTCCTTCTGAGGGCCTCTTCCGCAGCCAGCCAAAAGACTATCAGCAGGCAATTTTACCCGCCGGTGTCAAGAAGTTTGGTCTGACAGCAGGCTTGCCAGTTAACCTTGAAGGTCTTGTTGGTGCTGATGGCTGTGTCTGGGGACTTCAGAGCTTTGGTTTTTCCGCTCCTTATAAAGTGCTCGATGAGAAGTTAGGTTTCACTGCAGACAATGTCTATAAGCAAGTAAAAACCTTGTTGTAAGATGAAAGTAACTTCTATAGTAGGGCTTGCCTCTGACCACGCAGGCTATCCTCTCAAGCAATTTGTCAAGAAGTATCTGGATGAGCGAGGCATTTCTTACCAAGACTATGGTACAGACTCCGAGTCATCATGTGACTATAGCGATTTTGGACATGCCTTGGCAAAAGCCATTGAAAAAGGTGAAGTATATCCAGGAATAGCCGTATGTGGCAGTGGCGAGGGCATTTCAATGACATTGAATAAACATCAGAGCATACGTGCGGGTTTGGTGTGGCGTCCTGAGATAGCTCATTTGATTCGCCAGCACAACGATGCTAATGTCATTGTCTTTCCTGGTCGATTTATAGATGAGACCACAGCAGCTGCTTGTTTGGATGAGTTTTTTAAGACTGAATTTGAAGGCGGGCGTCATCAGGCTCGCATCGACAAAATTCCTGTTAAATAGTTAATGTTTATCCCCTGCATTTGCGGGGGATAAATTTTTATAATACATTATTCTTTTATTCTAATTCTTACACGTTTGTGGTTATTAAAATGAATCATTATAATTTCATCTCAGCCGTTGAAAGGTTTGAGCATACTATTAGCGAAATAAGACAAAACGCCCATGCTTTGCATGATAGTGTAAACCAGAAATACGATACGATTCATCCATATGGCTTACATCTAGATATGGTGGTCAGTTCGCTCTATAAATACGGATCAGAAGTCTGTGTTTCAGAGGAGGATGTCCTCCCTCTATTTTTCGGAGCTTATTATCACGACAGTATTGAGGATGCCAGACTGACATACAATGATGTATTTCATCTGGCCCAGAATATAATGACATCTCCCCAAGCTTTCATGGCAACGGAAATAGTCTATGCTTTGACAAATGACAAGGGACGCACTCGTGATGAGAGGGCAGGGGAGAGATATTATAAAGGCATTCGCGAGACTCCCTATGCTCCGTTTGTGAAGTTAGCTGACCGCTTGGCTAATATCACATATTCCTTTACCCACGACGATGACTGTAATTTTCGTATGAGGGAAGTTTATAGTAAAGAACAGGCTCATTTTCTTTCCTCAATATCCTCATCAAGTCAGGACCCAAGGTTATCCATACCAAAATCCATGATTTTGGCAATTGACAGCCTCATTCATAATGATTAGCCGACATCCTGCTTGTCTCTTAAGACAAGTATGACAGGAAATTATTGCTGGTTCTGAACGGTGTTGTGAACTATAAAGTTATAACAGACATCAGTATTTCAACAATGCTTTCCAAGCCGATGCGGTCGTCTTCATTGAAGTCATTTGTTTTATCTGAATCAATGTCTAAAACGCCCACTATATTGCCTTGGGAATTATACATCGGAACTACAATTTCCGAACGTGATTCGCTGCTGCATGCAATATGGCCGGGGAAAGTGTCAACGTCTGGAACAACAATTGAAATTCCTTTTTGCCAGGCCGTGCCACATACACCGCGTCCCTTGCGTATTCGAGTGCAGGCTACGCTACCTTGAAACGGGCCTAATGAAAGCCATTCTTCATCCTTAACCAAATAAAAGCCTACCCAAAAGAAGCCGAACGCTTCATGCAAGGCTGCTGATGTGTTTGCGAGGGTCGCAATAGATCCGTCATCACTATCAACGAAGACTTTATAGTCATTCAGAAACATTGCATACCGTTCCGTCTTGCTGAGTCCGGAGGGTAGGGTAAAGGTCTGTTCCATTTCTTATTTATAATGTGGCTTTTTAAAGTTTAAAGATTAATTTTTTGGCCTCACGCTTAAATTATAAGCCCCCTTTCCATCGGCTCAAGAAAAGGTCTTTATCGATGGTATAGGGGGCATTATTCATGGATTATATACCTATTAGCTGATATATTCTTGCCAACTCTTTATCTTTATGTCATTCTCTGAGATAGCAGTGAAGGCTTCAATATAGGCTTTGGCCAAACGGACGTTTGTCATCAGAGGAATATTGTGGTCTATGGCGCCGCGGCGGATTCTGTATCCATTGGTGAGCTCTCGGTTAGAATGGTTCTTAGGTACATTCACAATGAGTCCAAAGCGATGCTGTCCGATTAGATCCATAACGCTTGGTGTCTGCTCTGTGGCTTCTTCATCGGGCCAGCATACTTCAGTCACAGGTACATGGTTTTCTGTGAAGAAACGGGCAGTGCCGTGGGTGGCACAAATCTGATAGCCTTTCTTCACAAGTTCCCGGGCGGGTTCTAACAGAGCCACCTTTCCTTTGGCACTTCCAGAAGAAATGAGAATAGAACTTCCAACTTCAGGCAAACGATAGCCAGTGGCAATGAGGGCGTTTAGCATGGCTTCGTTCAGGTCGTCGCCAAGACAGCCGACCTCACCAGTGCTGCTCATGTCTACCCCAAGAACAGGATCTGCATTCTGCAAACGAGCGAATGAGAACTGACTTGCTTTCACTCCAATGCGGTCTATATCAAATTCAGAACTGTCAGGACGGGAGTATTGTGCATCGAGCATTATGCGTGTTGCTGTCTCAATGAAGTTCCGTTTCAGTATCTTTGAAACGAATGGGAAGGAGCGGCTAGCGCGCAGGTTACATTCAATCACCTTTACCTCACGATTCTTTGCCAGGAACTGAATGTTGAACGGACCGCTGATGTTCAATTCCTGGGCTATCTTGCGTGCAATCTTTTTTATTTGTCGGATTGTTGAAAAATATATGTGTTGTGCCGGGAATACCATAGTGGCGTCGCCAGAGTGCACGCCGGCATATTCCACATGTTCGGATATTGCATATTCTACCACTTCGCCTTTGTCTGCAACAGCATCAAATTCTATTTCCTTGGTGTCCTGCATAAACTGACTTACAACAACAGGGTATTCCTTGGAAACCTCTGTCGCCATTTTCAGGAATCGTTCAAGTTCGTCATAATCGTAGCATACATTCATGGCTGCACCTGATAGCACGTATGAGGGGCGTACGAGCACTGGGAATCCCACTTCGGCAACAAAATCCTTGATGTCGTCCAGAGATGTCAGTGCTCTCCATGCAGGTTGGTCTATCCCAAGTTTATCAAGCATGGCCGAAAATTTATCCCGATTCTCTGCCCGGTCAATATCAACAGGAGATGTACCTAATACAGGTACGCTTTGACGGTGCAGTTTCATTGCCAAATTATTCGGTATCTGGCCTCCCACAGAAACAATCACGCCTCGTGGCTGTTCTAAATCGATGACATCAAGAACGCGCTCCAGGGTAAGTTCGTCAAAATACAGACGGTCGCACATGTCATAGTCGGTAGATACAGTCTCAGGATTGTAGTTGATCATTATGCTTTTGTACCCGAGGTGACGAGCTGTGTTAATTGCGTTTACAGAGCACCAATCGAATTCTACGCTTGAGCCGATGCGGTATGCTCCAGAACCGAGCACAACGACAGATTTGTCGTTATGATAATACGGAATATCGTGTGCAGGCGCGAACGGCTCTACGGGCTTATATTCTTCGAAAGCCTTGTTTTCGCCATAAGTTACATAAAGATAATTAGTCAGTTCGGGATGCTCTGATGCAACAGTGTTAATACGTTTTACAGCCGGCAGTATGCCACGGCTCTTGCGGTATTGTCTGACGCGCAGGTTCTCCTTCTCCATATTGCTGCCTTGTGGCTTGAGAACGAAACGTGCAATCTGGAAATCACTGAATCCGGCGGCTTTGACTTCACAAAGAAGAGAGTCTGGCAGGTCTTCCAACACATTGTATTCCTGTAGCTTATGCTTTAATTCCACGATGTGACGGAGTTTTTCCAGAAACCACGCATCAATCTTGGTCAGTTGTTCGATACGTTCTACTGAGTAACCTTCCTCCAGAGCCTGGGCGATGGCAAAGATGCGTAAGTCTGTTGGGTTCTGCAGTTCTTGGTCAAGGTTCTCAAAACGAACATGATCATTTCCTACAAATCCATGCATACCCTGTCCGATCATTCGAAGACCTTTTTGTATCATTTCTTCAAACGAACGGCCGATGCTCATAATTTCGCCAACAGATTTCATTGACGAACCGATGAGACGGCTTACCCCGGAGAATTTGGTTAAATCCCAACGTGGTATTTTGCAAATCATGTAATCAAGTTGGGGAGCTACATAAGCAGAGTTTGCCGTTCCCATTTCGCCTATCTGGTCAAGCGTATAGCCCAATGCAATTTTTGCAGCAACAAAAGCAAGAGGGTATCCCGTTGCCTTAGATGCCAGAGCGCTGGAACGTGACAGACGTGCGTTGACTTCAATGATACGATAGTCGTTTGTCTGCGCGTTGAATGCAAACTGTATGTTGCACTCGCCTACTATGTTCAGATGGCGAACTGTCTTTATTGTAATATCCTGCAGCATCTTTACCTGCTCGTCAGTTAGCGAGCAGGTCGGGGCAACCACGATACTTTCTCCCGTATGGATACCGAGTGGGTCGAAATTTTCCATCGAAGCTACTGTGAAGCAATGGTCGTTGGCATCGCGGATGCATTCAAATTCGATTTCTTTCCACCCCTTAAGACTTTCCTCTACCAATATCTGTGGAGCAAAAGTGAAGGCGCTTTCTGCGATTTCGTGGAACGTCTTCTCGTCTGGACAGATTCCGCTGCCAAGCCCTCCTAACGCGTATGCGCTTCTTATCATTATAGGGAAGCCGATGCGATTGGCTGCTTCAAGAGCTTCTTCCATAGTTTCTACCGCTTGGCTGATTGGAGTTTTCAGTCCTACCTGGTCCAATTTCTTAACAAAACGGTCGCGGTCTTCCGTGTCCATAATCGCTTCTACGCTGGTGCCAAGTACTTCCACACCATACTCTTTCAGGATTCCCTGCGTAAATAACTCGGTTCCGCAGTTTAGGGCTGTTTGCCCGCCGAAAGCCAGAAGAATTCCGTCCGGACGTTCCTTCTTAATAATTTCGGTTACGAAATGGGTTGTCACCGGTTGAAAATAAACAGTGTCAGCTATACCTTCCGATGTTTGGATCGTAGCTATGTTTGGGTTCACCAGTACCGACTGAATGCCCTCTTCACGCAAAGCTTTCAATGCTTGACTACCAGAATAGTCAAACTCGCCAGCCTGTCCGATTTTTAATGCGCCCGAACCGAGCACAAGCACTTTCTTCAATTGCTTCTTCATAAATAATTAAAGAGTAAATTTTTACTTGGGGTTATCCTGGGCCGCAAAGGTAGCAAATAATATTGCTTTTACCTTACGTTTTGACATCTTTTTAATCAATTCGGTTGTTTTTGCCACTTTTTCTTGTCAGTTTGGCGATATTGTGCTAACTTTGCAACGCTTTTTCTTCCACTCTTAAATATCTTCTGTTTTAGCTGTAAATAAAGCAGGTGTTAACATTAGATATTAAATCTCACATTTTGTAGTAGTAACGTTGTTTTGTAGTCGATAAATTACGCCTCCCAACCTACAATTATTATTTTCTACTATTCGGATTACAATAGCCAAGCGTTTCTGAATTTAGCTTGTAACTCATTGCTGTTTAGTCACATCCCCGCCTTTTTTTTATTTCATTTATTAAAGACAGAATGGCAATCACAACACCCACTATTCCAATTATAAGACTAACTAATTGCACGTTTTCTTTAAGAAAGGTTGTAAAAGCTTCCATGTGGAGGAGTCGTTATTTTATGTAATGATTTCTGTTATTAAAGGTGGAGTTTATATATTTAGTCGGGCTTAAATCTTGCAAAGACACGCATCTAACTCTTCGGTAAGTTTCTGACGGTTCAGGTTTTGGCCGATAAAGACAATTTTTATCATTCTGTCTCCATAAGTGTCATCCCAATCGCGTAGCAGTTGAGGATCACGGGCCATCATATCCCTCAGCTCATCTTCGGGAGCGGTAGCCCAAAAGAGCCCTGATTCTCGAATCTTCTTTTGCACACCGGCCTGTTCAAACAGATAGCTCATGTCTGTATTATTGCTGAAATAGCAGATACCTTTTGAGCGGATAATATTGCGCGGCCATTTGCGGGCAACAAATTGGTCAAATTCTGTGATATCGAACGGCTGACGACGATAATATACGAAAGTGCTAATTCCATATTCTTCCACCTCTCCGCCATCATGGTGGTGGTGATGATGATGGTGATGGCTGTCGTGCTCTTCATCGTGGTGATGTTCGTGCTCTTCATCGTGGTGATGTTTATGTCCATGAGCTTCTTCTTCTTCCTCTTCTGTCATTTCCCGTTCAATTTCGCGAACCCATGCGGCAGATGTCGCAACGTTTTCGAAGTCGAACAGGTTGGTGTTCAGCAGAGTGGATAATTCAACCTCGGCATAGTCGCATTCAATTATTCTTGCCTTTGGCTGAATAGCCCTGAGTATGCGGCGGATATGCGCAGCTTCGTCCGGGGTGACCTCGGATATTTTGTTAAGGAGAATAATATTGCAGAATTCTATCTGTTGAATTACAAGATTCTCAAGGTCTTCATCATCAATGCTCTTTTTGGTTAACTCCTCACCGCATCCAAATTCACTTTGGAGACGCAGTGCATCCACAACGGTTACAATGCAGTCCAGACGGGCTATTCCGTCTTGTACGAACTGAGCTCCCATACGTGGAATTGAGCATATTGTCTGTGCGATAGGTTCTGGCTCACAAATACCGCTGGCTTCGATAACGATGTAATCGAAACGATGCATTGCCATGATGTCTGTCATCTGTTGAACGAGGTCCATTTTCAGCGTGCAGCAGATGCAACCGTTTTGCAGGGCTATGAGGCTTTCGTCTTTTTTACCTACAACGCCCTCTTTTTCAATGAGGCTTGCATCTATGTTTACCTCTCCTATGTCGTTGACAATCACAGCAAATTTAATATTGCGCTTATTTGCAAGTATGTGGTTTACTAACGTTGTTTTGCCGCTTCCTAAATATCCGGTGAGGAGCAGCACAGGAGTTTGATTCATATCATATTCCATAATCTTATGTATTATTGTTATTATTCAGATGGTTTGATTGTCTTGTACAGGTTTTTATATAATGTAATTGAAGTTTCGGATGTTAATAAAAACGTGAATATATAGGTACAAAAAAGGCATTGGATTCTTGCGTATGTCGCAAGAAATGAGTACCTTTGAGGTGCAAAACAAAAAGACTCATTATTCCAATGCCAGTGCACAAAGT
>JAILPK010000001.1 GCA_024699495.1 Bacteroidaceae bacterium
GAACCAACTCCTTACATTGATGTTCGGACAACTGAGTAATCGCGAGAGTATGCGAGACTTGATTATTGCTATAGAAGCACATCACCAGAAGTGTTATCATCTCGGACTTGGCAAGCATGTGACCAGAAGTAATCTGGGCAAGGCCAATACCAACCGTGACTATCGCATTTTCGAGGAGTATGCATATTACCTTGTCAGTGAGGCTAGACGCAAACGAGCTACAGATATCTTTAAGCTTGACGGAAACGTCTATGCTTTCGATTCCACGACTATCTCGTTATGCCTGGATGTGTTTTGGTGGGCTAAGTTCCGCAAGCATAAGGGCGGTATCAAGATACATACCCTATATGATCTGGAGACTCAGATTCCTACCTTCTTCCATATCACTACGGCGTCAGTTCATGACTCCAAGGCGATGAAGGAAATCCCCATTGAGACAGGTGCTTACTACATCTTCGATCGTGGCTACAACAACTTCAAGGAACTCTATCGCATACATCGTGCAGAGTCTTTCTTCGTTGTCAGGGCTAAGACCAATTTGCAGTACAAGTGCATCAAGTGGAGACGCAGACTGCCCAATGGGATACTGACTGATGCAGAGATTGAGCTGACCGTCTATGGCAGTCAGAAAGGCTATCCTGAGCATCTTAGGCTTGTACGATTCTTCGATGAGGAGCAAAGTCGTGAGTTCATGTTCCTGACTAATGCAATGGAACTGACTGCACTACAGGTTGCTGACCTCTACAAGAATCGTTGGCAGATAGAACTGTTCTTCAAGTGGCTCAAGCAGCACCTCAAAATCAAGAAGTTCTGGGGAACTACTGAGAACGCTGTCAGAATACAGATTTACTCTGCTATTTGTGCTTACTGCCTCGTTGCCATCGTGCAGCATGACATGAGATTGGAAAGAAGTACCTATGAGGTACTACAAATCCTCAGTATGTCACTCACTGACACTACGCATCTAAGAGATCTCTTCGACAAAACTATATTCAAAAATGACAAAGAACGAAGCGGTTCAGGTGAACCTAATTTATTTAATTCTTAAACTCGTCCATTTTTAGTGGACACTAGTGTAATAAAATAAGAAATTATGAAAAAGACATATAAAGCACCCGAAGTGAGCATTACTAAACTCGCTCTTGAAACCATGATTGCCGTAAGCGACCTTGGACTCTCCGACACAAATGCTGATTCAGAATATGGCATGGAAGTCAAAGAAGACGACGGCTTCTGGGATGACGAATGGTAAAAAATGGATATACGTCAGCAGCTTTATAATTAGCTGTGCTGACGCCCCCCGTAGCAGCTTTGTAATAAGACTGTTATAGTTGTTATGTTCGGCTCTGCGCTGTGAAGCGCGGGGCCGTTTTTGTAGAAGTTAATAATTATGGAGTTAGGTGAGGCTAACTTAAGAACTCGCCTTCGCCAATATGGCGCGGGTCTGGGCTGCATCCAATTCCAATTGGTGGGCGAGGGCCTCTGGGTTTGGGAATTGGGTTTCTGTGCGGAGGCGGCTGATAAAATGAAGTGTAAGTGTCTGTCCGTAGATGTCTCCACTGAAATCAAGGATGTTTACTTCAATGCTCATCTCACCTGCGTCTATTGTGGGGCGTGTTCCTATATTTACCATAGCGGGGAGAGGGGAGGGGGATATTCCATCTACTCTCACTGCATAGACGCCACGGGCGGGGATAAGCTTCGAGGGGTCTGCCGATTCGAGATTAGCCGTAGGAAAACCCAGTTGGCGACCTATGGCGTGGCCGTGGACTACGCGCCCAGACCATGAATAGGGGCGGCCAAGGAGCAGTGAGGCGTTGGACACGTCGCCTGCGAGAATGCTGCGCCGGATTGCCGACGAACTGACATGGAGCGGATAGTCCAGTTCTGTTGCTGCCACGACATCTATCCCAAGTTCATTGCCATAGCGCACATAATCGTCAAAGCCTTCTTCTTTCGCTCCACTGCCGGATGCCCTGCGTCCGAAATGATGATCGTAGCCGATTACGAGAGCACCGGCATCCATCTGCGTGAGCAATATGCTTTGCATAAAATCATGGGCGGACATGGCGGCTAAATCCCGATTAAACGGGAGAAAATGGATGTCATCGACTCCTGTGGAGAGGAGCAGCCGGGTCTTTTCTTCGCGTGTGGTGAGCAGAGGAGGCACGAAGTCTGGAGCAAACACGGTGCGAGGGTGGCGGTCAAAAGTGATAAGTCTCGAAGGCCAGCCGCGACGACGTGCCTCTTCCTGCACTTGAGCAATCAGATGTCTGTGTCCGAGATGGACACCATCAAAAAAACCTATTGCTACGACACTGGGCATTTATGGGTAGGGGGACTTAGGATTTGACAGGAATGAATTTTGCAACCGCAAAATAAATCAGCGTGCCAATGAGGACGCCGGTGGAATTAGCCAGCAGGTCGGCCCACTCACCTGCGCGGTTGGTGGTGGCGTAAGCCTGCAGGAGCTCAAGCAGACCGGACATCAGCACTATGGATAGCAATCGCCACAGATAGCCTGAAGACCATATCTCACGTCTCTCACGCAATGTCTCACAGAGAACTGTCAGCGTGAAAACTCCATACATCAGAAAATGCCCCCATTTATCGTAGAACGGCACGCCGGTGACTGTCTCGGGAAAAGAAACAGGGAAGAGGCTCAGACCCCATATTGCTATGGTAGAGATGACGGAGAGGGGATAGTGTCTTAAGAACATAAATAAGAGGGCTTATCGCTGTTTGGGACCGCAAAGTTACTTCTTTTTCCTGAAAGTGAAAGCATAGAGTTGCAAAAATTGTCTTTTTGTTCGTATATTAGGAGAGATTTATTTACTTTTGCAGCCGATAATCAGAAAAACATGAACACAAGAGCCAGTTTCGGAAGCAAATTGGGCATTATTATGGCAGCCGCAGGAAGCGCGGTAGGGCTGGGTAATGTGTGGCGTTTTCCCACTGAAGTGGGTGCAAACGGCGGTGCGGCGTTTATTCTGGTTTATATTGTGTGCATCCTGTTGCTTGGGTTGCCGGTGATGCTCTCTGAATTTCTTATCGGCAGACATACACATGCCAACACTGTAGATGCCTACAGGCAGCTTGCTCCCGGAACGTGGTGGGTATTCCAGGGTTATCTCGGAGTGTTTACGGCCTGGTTTATATTGTGTTATTACTGTGTGGTAAGCGCGTGGACGATGAAATATATGGTTTCCGCATTCTGCGGGCAGATCTCGGCAATCAGTGACAGCGCTGAATATTTTGCTCATTTCACCGGGAGCCCATTGGAACCGGTGATTTATCTGCTGGTAATATTCATTTTTACCCATTTCATCATCATCCGCGGGGTTCAGAAGGGTATAGAGCGCTTTTCCAAGGTGATGATGCCTCTGCTGCTGCTGATCATAGCTATTCTGGTGGTTTGTTCGTTCTCGATGCCCGGCTCACGCGCAGGAATGAAGTTTCTGCTGATGCCAGACTTCACGAAGATAACATCGAAAGTGGTGCTCAGCGCGCTTGGACAGGCATTCTATTCCCTGAGTCTGGCGATGGGCTGTCTTTGCACCTACGCTTCTTATTTCACTGACGACGCCAAACTGGTGAAGACGGCGGGCAGCGTAATCAGCATTGACACCACAGTGGCAATAATGAGCGGTTTCATCATATTTCCCGCTGTTTTCTCCGTAAGCGAGGTTGCGCCGGATGCAGGGCCGGGGCTGGTGTTCATCACTCTGCCCAAAGTGTTCCAGATGGCCTTCTCTGAATACCCGATCTTTGTATGGCTGTTTGCCCTGATGTTCTATCTTCTGTTGCTCATAGCTGCGCTGACTTCCATGATTTCATTGCACGAACCGGTGACGGCATTTTTACATGAGCATTATAAGATAGGGAGGCAGAAGGCGGCCGTTATAGTCACCGCGGTCTGTGTCTCCTTAGGAATTCTGTGCACTCTGAGTTTTGGACCGCTGGCAGACTTTAAACCGTTTTTTGGAATGGGCTTTTTCGACTTCTTCGATTTCGTGTCCGCCAAGATATTTCTGCCTGTCGGGGGTATAATAATTTGCCTTTTCACCGGATGGAAACTGGACAGCAGTCTTATCTGGAACGAGCTGACAAACGACGGAAGAATATATATCCCCAAACTGTTTTTCTGGCTCTTCCTGTTTATAATCAGATTCCTGGCTCCGGTGGCGATAGCTCTTATATTCGCAAACGAGTTGGGGGTGTTCGCGTAAAATGAATGGCCTGATATAAGAGAATAATATGCAGTGTAAGGCATAAGAAAATAAAATGAAGTGTCAAGCATAAGAAAAGATTATGACTGAGCGTGGAAGTTTTGCAAGTAAGATTGGTATTATCCTGGCTACGGCAGGGTCGGCGGTCGGGCTCGGCAACATCTGGCGTTTCCCTGTTGAGACGGGGACTAACGGCGGCGCGGCATTCATAATTATCTATCTGGCCTGCGTGCTTATTTTGGGTATTCCGATGATGACAGCCGAATTTATTATCGGGCGACGAACTCACACTAATATCGCGACAGCCTATAAACAACTGGCACCCGGAGAACCTTGGTTCTTGACTGGCTATGCAGGCATGCTCTGTGTGACTCTTATTCTCTCCTACTACTCTGTGGTTGCCGGCTGGACGCTGAAATACGCTATGAGTTCTGCGCTGACGGAGATGAGCGCTGTGAGCGACACCGCCGCATTCTTCAATGACTTTGCCAGTTCGACGTGGGCTCCGATGTGCTACTCTGTGGTATTTCTGGTTATAACCCATCTGATAATAGAACGTGGAATAGAACGTGGAATAGAATCCTTCTCGAAAGTGCTGATGCCGATTCTGCTGGTTATCATGATTGTTCTGGTTGCCGGCGCTCTGTCTATGCCCGGGGCTAAGACGGGAGTTGAATTTCTGCTGAAGCCTGACTTCGGAAAGATAACAGGTGACGTAGTTCTGAGTGCTTTGGGACAAGCCTTCTTCTCTCTGAGTTTAGCTATCGGATGCCTGAGCACTTATGCCAGTTATTTCAAGAATGATGTGAATCTCGGACAGACGGCCGCTTCAGTTGTCGGTCTGGACACCTCGGTCGCAATTTTAAGCGGTTTCATCATATTTCCGGCTGTTTTTTCTGTGGCTGGAGCCAGTCCGGATGCCGGCCCGGGGCTTGTGTTCATCACCCTGCCTAATATCTTCAACAATGTGTTCAGCGGCATGCCCGCGTTGGGTTATGTATTCTCGCTGCTGTTCTATGTCTTGCTCGTGTTGGCAGCCCTCACATCAACCATATCTATGCATGAGGAAGTGACGGCATTTGTTCATGAGAGGTATCAGGTGAACCGTCTCCGGGCCGCCAGCGTGATGACTGTGATCTCAATTGTCCTTTCTGTGTTGTGTTGTCTAAGTTTCGGCCCGCTGAAAGATTTCACCCCGTTTTTCGGAATGGGATTCTTCGATTTCTTCAATTATGTGACGGCTAAATTCATCATGCCTATAAGCGGAATAATACTATGCCTCTTTGTAGGATGGAGGCTGAAGCGCCAGGTCGTGGTTGAAGAACTGACTAACAGGGGCTCTTTGCATATCCCCGCTTGGGTTTGCTCGCTGTTCATATTCTTTCTTCGATGGATGGCTCCAATAGCTATAGGACTTATATTCGTCAACGAATTAGGAATCTGGAAATAAAATTCTCACTATGTTGCGTTCTGACCGCAGAAGCTTTGTCTTCGCTTTTATTATCCTGACGGTCCTTTGGTGCGCTGTGCTGTTAGTGGATCATTTCACCTATGACGGGCACGGGCAGGCGCCGATGGCGACCGATTCAGTTTCTGTTTCCGACACGTTTCCGACTGACAGACCAAGGACAAGGCGTAGGGAGCGCTGGTATGCAACGCCTGTGCAGAAGGTGGAGACATTCCCGTTTGACCCAAACACTGCCGACTCAACAACACTCTTGCGTTTGGGGCTGCCACCATATATGGTCAGGAATATATATAAATATCGCGCAAAGGGCGGCAGATATCACGAGGTTGCAGATTTCAAACGAGTCTATGGGATGACGCCAGAATTATGGAATCGCATAAGCCCGGTGATAAGTATAGGTGAGAACTATAGGTTTTATCCGCAGGAAGAGCGCAAAAAAGTCCATTTCACCGACACTTTCGCTCAAAAAACTGACAGCATAAGAGAGTTGAGGTTCAAAGATACAACGACGTGGGTGAAAAAGTTCAGAGAGCGTGTAGAACTGGATATAAACAAGGCAGATACGAATACTTTGAAACGGATTCCGGGCATTGGTTCTGTGTTGTCGAGACGAATAGTGAGATACCGAGAGAAACTGGGAGGGTTCAGTTCGGAGAAGCAACTGAAAGAGATAGAGGGTCTTCCTGACAGCATCGGCGACTGGCTAAAGACAACGACTGGAGTTTACAGGAAGATTTCGGTGAACAAGGCAGACTTCAACACCTTGCGGCGGCATCCATATATGAGTGTGGAGAAGACAAAGGTTATCTTGTATCACCGCCGCGTATTCGGGGATTTGAAGAGCCTCGATGAGCTCAATTCTTACAAAGAGTTCACCGAGGCTGACTTGAAGCGTCTTGCGCCTTATTTTGTATTTGATTAGCCAGGTTGCATGTCAGAAGTTTATCTCATCACCTTCTTTCCGCCAATGATGTAGATGCCGCGTGGTAGAGATTCGAGCTTTGTGCCGCGGGCGCGTCCATTCATGTCGTAGATTACTGCGCCTGTGGCAGCGTTCTGAATTGGTGAGGTGACTGCGTCTGTGAAGTCTTCTCCGAATGTCACGAGGATATTCTTCTTGTCTATATAGATGCTGATTATCATATATAGTTTGGATGGAGAAATCTTACCGCTGATCGTAGCAGGGATGTCGCCGAGATAGGGGCCTATCCATAAGGCTCCGGGGCCAAATGGTTCGAGGGCTTCGGAAGAGCCGTCTGTTATCTTTATTGTTTCGGATGACATATACATACAATAGTGAAGATCTGGCACTTCGGTGGATGTTATGTTGCTAAGCTTGATATTGCCAACCGGAGTGTTATCTCCGCTAACAGAGAGAATGAAGTCTTGCAACTCGAGGTTGAATGTTCCGTCCTCATTTGCGATGCACTCCACTTCTGCTATGGAATCATCGCTGCTCTCTCCGTTCACAGTAACACTCAGTTTGCCAGAATAGGTGCGAGTGGCGATTATCGGATTGTCATCCGGGTTGCCACCGCCTCCGATTTCCGGCCAGTTGCTGTCAGATCCGAAGGTAACATGGATTGTTCCAACGCCAAGCATCTCGATGTCTATGATGCAATAGAGTTTGTCCTCGCACACCTTACCCTGCAGAGTGAGGGGTATTTCACCCAACAGCGGGCCTGTCCACATTACCGGTTCGCCGCTGGCATCCACGATGCTCGGGTCGCCCTCGGTGATTTGGACATTTACTGCCTTGCTGAATGTGGCATAGGGGACGCCGTCCTTTATAGTATAAGGAACGCCCGTCACATGCACATTGCCGACATAGAGCCTGTCTTCACCGCTAATCAGGTTGAAGTTGTTAAGAGCCAGATCCAGGGTACCGTTGTTGAAGGTGACAGTGATGTCAGTCTGTTGGCCGCCGGAACTTTCGCCGTTGATGGCTACGTCGAGGTTGTCAGTGTAGGTGTGAGTTCCCTCGAGGGTGATGCTTCCGCCCTCCGGATTCACATCCGGGTTACCGCCGCCTCCGATTTCCGGCCAGTTGCTGTCTGAACCGAATGTGACATGGATTGTGCCTACGCCAAGCATCTCGATGTCTATGATGCAATAGAGCTTGTCCTCGCACACCTTACCCTGCAGGGTGAGGGGTATTTCACCCAACAGCGGGCCTGTCCACATTACCGGTTCGCCGCTGGCATCCACGATGCTCGGGTCACCCTCGGTGATTTGGACATTTACTGCCTTGCTGAATGTGGCGTAGGGAACGCCGTCCTTTATAGTATAAGGAACGCCCGTCACATGCACATTGCCGACATAGAGCCTGTCTTCACCGCTAATCAGGTTGAAGTTGTTAAGAGCCAGATCCAGGATGCCGTTGTTGAAGGTGACAGTGATGTCAGTCTGTTGGCCGCCAGAGCTTTCGCCGTTGATGGCTACGTCGAGGTTGTCAGTGTAGGTGTGAGTTCCCTCGAGGGTGATGCTTCCGCCCTCCGGATTCACAACAGGGTCAACAGGCTCATCTACTTTGAACTGAATGGCGTAAGTGTGAATGTTCGTCGGGTCAGAAGCTACGTCCACGCCTTTGACAGTGATGGTCAATACAGCCTTTTCCTCATCGTAGGCTGTCTCTACGGTTGCGGCAGGGTCGGCAGCAGTGATGGAAATCAGCGTCGCGTCATACTTGGCGTCCACAGAAGCTTTGTTTCCGTTAATGGTTACCGCTTGGTTATTGTATGTCACTGCGGCCAGTTCGGAGCTGGGCTTGCGGAATGTTACTGTATAAGTGCGGCTGTTGCTCTCGTCTGCATCATAGTTTCCACCCTTCACGGTAATGGTGAGGACGCGGCTGCCTGCATTATAACTCTTTTCAACAGAAGCGCTAATGCCGTGGGGCTGCAGGCTGAGTTTGTTCTCATCGTAAGTACCAACGAGCACAGCTGCATCATCCTCAAATGATATAGGCTCGCCGTCGTATGTGGCATTGGAGAGGTCCGTGAAGAAGATGAACTGCACATTGTCAGCATCAAGCATATTCCCGTCTTTGATGTTTGATCGGTTCCAATAGTCTGCACCGGAGATAATAATATTCATCTTCTGAGGCACTGCATCGGACTTGTATCTGAACGGGACGGTGATAACTTCCCACTCATTGTTCTCAGTAGTTTCAAATGTATAATCCATTGAAGCGATGAGCTGTCCGTCGCCTGTGGCCTCCTCGAGACCCATTATAGCGCGGTCATTGTCCTCTGCCTCCTCGGACGTCTTACCGTCAACGCTGCCGATGGTGCTTTTAAATGTGCCACTCCACAGATATGCGATGACATGTGCCTGCTCAGAACCGGTGCTGCCTGTTGTTCGACGGAAGTAACCGCGAATGGCATCCGGACGTTTGTTGTATTCCACGCCGCCATAGACACCACCTGCGCAGTTGTCTATGTTCATTTCTGCGTGCACCCAGGGCGTTCCGTAGGTGATGAAACCCGGGGCTGTGCTTCCGAGAGAGCCGAATCCGACAAAGACATTCTTCATTCTTACGGCATGACTGCCTGCTTCTGCTCCGTCAATATTTTCAATCAGCTCCTTCTGTGAAGGGAAAAGACTTACCTTCTGATTGATGCTCGAACCATTCCAATTGGTCGGTTCTGTCCCAGGGCGCTGGCGCAGGCCGACGCCTGTCTGATAGGTGCTGCCGCAAAAGTCTTTCCATGACTCGAAAGAACCTCCGGGAACAAAGAAACTCTCGCCGTCGGTGGTGGTGATAGGTTCTGCAGGGTCTTCTCCTTCACCTTCTCCTTCACCGCCCTCAGCATTCTTATCGAATGTGATGGAATATATGTGTTGGTTGGATGGCTCCTCGCTGATATTGTCTCCCTTTACGGTTATGGTCAGAGTCTTGTCTCCGTCGAACTGAGTCTCGATTGTGGCGCCCTGGCCGTTGCTTGTCAGAGAAAGCTTCGATGCGTCATAAGCGGCATTCACTGTAGCCTTGCCATCGGTGAATGTGATGTCTTTGCCGTCGAAAGTGGCAGAAGCGATTTCAGAATAATAAAGGAAATGGACGTCGTCAGCTTTCAAATAGTCGTTCTTGTTTCCTTTACCAGGCTGTCCGCTTGTAGTGAGAGTGACAAGGGCGTAGGCAGGACGGGTGCCATCGGTAAGATTATAAGTGAATGGGATGGTAATCAACTCCCAGCTACTGGAAGCGGCGATGCTGGAGTTGTCTGCTTTAGCTACGACCTTTGCCGTCACATTATTGCCCGCAGGATCCTGGAAATAGCCTTCGGTGTGGAGGTTACAGGATACGGCGGCTCCGTATTGGCAGGATGCCTGAACGTAGAGTTGTATGGCGTCCGGCAGTCCGGTAAATTTTTGGTGGAAGTTAGCGTCATCGGCATTTGTTTTGTTGTAGTTGCCGGAGGCGTCTGTGGCATTGGTTGACCCCATGTTAATCTGACCGGTTGTCATATTACCTTGTGCCACTATGCCGATGATGCTGCTGGAATAGATGCGTACGCACGCAGAACCGTTGCTGCCTGGGGCATTCTCGTCAAGTTTCTCAACTTGCTTTTTGCCCATTCCGGCAAACGAACCGCTAGCAGTCTTGAAAGAATTCCAGTGAGCGGGCTCTTCAAGGTCGGTCCCTACGTTGTCCCACTCTTCGAAATTCCCATTCTGAATCTGATACTGGGCAGAGGCTGCAAAAGTCAGACCTGCCCATGCGAGAATTGAAGTAATGAACTTTCTCATATAATTTCTGTTTTATTATTTACAATCTGTAAGCCACACCCAGTTTGCAATATATTGGATACATACTAAACTCCACAGTCCTGAAATCGCTGTTGAAGATGCCGCTCAGGCTCCAGTCGAGTCCGGCAAACACATTCATCTGCTTGAATGCTTTCCAGTCGAACATAAACTGAAGGCCCCAATAGGTAGTCCGCATGTCGTTTTGGAAATCGTATGTGGCGGGGTTGTCGGCGTTGATTTCAATCTTCTGGCCGGTGGGGTCGCCCTCGCGCAGATAGCCGTCATATACACTTCCCTTAAAGCTTCTGTCCTGCAGATAGGAAATGAATGGTCCGACGCTGATATTCCAACGCGGTGAAGCGCGGAAGGTGATTGTGACAGGGATGGTAATGCCTGTCATCTTGGTGTCAGTCTCATCGACGCCAGTGAAGTTCCCCTCCAGATAATTTCCTCCTTGTGTTATCCCCATACGATAGTTCTTCACACGGGCTTTGGTATGGAATCCTTCGATAAAGAAATGCACACCTGCCTGAAATCCGAAACGGCGCGAGAACATCTGATAATAATCGGCTCCAAAGGTAAAGCCGCCCAATGGTTTGAATCCGTCTATACTCCGGATCTCGGCGGGGAGAGGTATAGGGGATGTGCCACCAAGAACTCCTCCGATGCGGAATATCCATCCGGCGTCATCCAGGCCCTTTGGTCCCCAGGTCTTATACTTGTCCTCACTGTTTTCTGCAGTGGCTGTTGCAGTCCAGCAGAGAGCCACAGCCATAAGTATCATTTTTGCCGCTTTCATCGACATTTTTCCTTTATTTATTTTAAATATTAAATTACTTGTTTAGTATTCGCACTCCAACGTCACGTTGTCAATCCAAAGAGTGCTCCAGATAGCGCCTTCGAAATAAGCTCCTTGAATACTGGATGAGAAGACGACAGCTGTGTTGTAGAGCTCATTTTCCACGTCTTCACGAGATATCTCTGAGTTGTATTGTATTTCCAATGAGAATGGCACCCATTCGCTCCCGGACTTGTCTATCTGACTGTGGTCTATGCGTGCCAACCCGGCAATATGTGGGCTGGTCAGGATGTCATCTCCAAAGAGCTGGACTTTATTTCCATCACTGTCAATGTTTCGGTAAACGACAACGTAGATGTCGCAGATGTCCTGGCTGTTTGCAACCGGATTTCCGTTTTTGTCCTGATAGATTTCACCCGGACGGAACTTGTAATAGCCCTTGAGCAACTGTGGCTTGTGAGCAAACGGTAGTCCCATTTGAGTTGCTTTAAGAGCATCTTTAAGAGCATTGGCTACATCGAATGTCCCAACGAAGAGATTGCCGGCTGCGATCCGCATATTTACCATTTTACCGAAACCGCCTGTGTCGCTGGTTGTCAGTTTTACACATGACCCGCCGTCAACGCCGTCGCCTTCGGAGGGCACCGTGGGATATTGCAAAGGCGTGGCCGAACTGACGCTCAGCTGGAAACCGGGATTTCCGGTTGACCACCATTCGCCGCTGGATGCATTATGTTCATTCCATTCGTAGTATCTGTTGCCGCTATTCAGCTGATAGTCGTCAAAAGAGAATCGGAATACTGTGGAATAAGCTATTGACAATGCGGGGAAATTCAAATCTAATTTGCTTGTCTCAGAGCTTGCTGCAACTGTGAATTCCTGTTCGGTCAAGACTAATGGATTACCATTTACTGAGCCATATAGCTTGCCGCTATAGAGTGCCTGATCGCTGCTTTGGCCCTCAAAATTAAGAATCACATCTCCCACCTGAGGGATTGACATCGTCATATTCAGTGTCATCAGGGCGCCAGTAACCTGTCCTTCGACGGTAAGCGGCAGCGGAGCCAGATCTTCGTTGACAGACACCAGCGAGGTATAAGAACTGACGGTTCCATCGCCGGAAACGGGTATGCTGCTAACTGTAAAGCCGGCTACCACGAGGCTGTCTGTTGAGATTGTGGGCGCTTCTTTGTGCTGAATCTGCAGAGAATAAATTCTGTTCCATGCTCCGTCTTCGCTGGTCACCCGAAAGCGATATATTGTGTCACCGGCTAAATTCAGGTTAATTTTGAATGTGTTGTTGCCGACGTTGTTCAGGCTGGTTGTTGTTGCGTCGTCGTGAAGCAGAACAATAGAAGCCCCGGGAGTGATGACAATGGAAACGGGCACAATCCCGACATTTGCATTGTAGCGGGTAAGGAACTGTATGTCAGTCTGTGCAGAAGGCACTTGATACATCGTGTCATAATCATGGAAGAAAATCTCTCTGGGATTGTCAAAATGCACCCAGCATTGTTCGATGTCGCATTCGGCGTTGGCTGGTTCTTCTCCAGTGCAAGAAGAAAGGCATGATAGCCCTATAAGGGGCATTAACAAGGGTAATAGTTTTTTATTCATAAGCAGTTAAGAACTTTTCAGCCGCAAAAGTACAAAAAAAAAATAAACCAAGGCTTACTCAAAGGAGAGAATATCGGTAAAAAGCCTTTTTACCATTTCTCCGCTCTTTTTTCATTTCCTAAATACCGATGAAACGGCCCTTTTTTGCATTCTTTGCTAAAAAGGGCAAGTGGCGTTTTACTCTACTGTTGCCTTACGGATATAGATGTCTTCGAGCGGACGGTCGTCCTTGTCTGTAGGCTTCGATTGTATTGTTTTAACCACATTCATCCCTTCAATGACATGGCCAAATACGGTGTAAGTGCCATCCAGATGCGGCGAGCCTCCGTTGAGCAGATAGTCATCCCACATCTCGTGGTCCATCTCTATGCCCTGTTCCTCCAGAGCGGCCCGCTGTTTGCCCAGGCTGTTCTTTCCCCAGGAACGTCCATATACTATATAGAACTGCGAGCCGGACGAGCGCATCTCCGGGTTCACGTCGTCTGCTTCTCTTGCGGCTGCAACCGCGCCGCGCACATGATAGAGCCAGGGCAGATTAAATTCTGCCGGCAATTCATATCCAGGGCCTCCGTCGCCCAGCGGTTTGTCATGAGATGGGCTTTTTACGATGCTGTCTCCCTGCTCACTTAGGGTTATCCTGCTGTCTGGGTCTCCACTCTGAATCATAAAATCCTTGATAACACGATGGAAGAGCAGGCCATCGTAATAGCCTTTACGGACTAACTTCACAAAATTGTCACGATGGCGCGGCGTCTCATCGCTAAGTGAGATGCGGATCACTCCGGCATTAGTCTCCATTCTGACCACAGTCTCTTTCCTCTTGGCCTCGCAATTCGGGGTTATGCAGACAAGGAGAATCAGGGCGGCAAGGAGCCTGAGGAATCCACTTTTTTGGTATTCAGATGTAGATTGTTGCATATTTTACGTGTTTCAAGGCCACAAATTTAGTCATTAATAAGGAATGATGTGCAACTTTTGCAAATAATATTGCGTCATAATTATAAAAAAACGTAACTTTGTCGCGCAATCTTCACTTAGAAACAACATTAATTCTTATAGATAATATGAAAGGTTTTCTTAAAATTGTCTTTGGCACCATGGTGGGAATCGGGCTATGGTGTGTCTTGTCTTTCCTGATTTTTATTATCAGCCTTGTCGGGATGTCTGCAAGCGAATCTTCCACTGCAACCGTCCGCAAAGGGTCCGTGATGCGTGTCAATCTCACCGGTGCGCTGGAAGAGCGTTCGGGCGAAGTGGATCCGTTAACAATGATTATGGGCAGTGTGGAAGCCCCCTTAGGCCTTGACCGGCTCAAGGAAGCTATCGATGAAGCTGCCAAAAACGACAATGTTGAGGGCATATATCTTGAAGTGGACCGCTTTATGGGCAGTTCGCCTGCCACGCTTCAAGAACTTCGTCAGGCTCTTCTGCAGTTTAAGAAGGAATCCGGCAAATGGATTGTGAGCTACGGTGACGAATACACTCAGCCGGCTTATTATCTTTGCAGTGTTGCAGACCAGATTGCCATGAATCCCGAGGGAATGGTGGATTGGCATGGTCTGGCTTCGTTGCCGATGTTCATGACCGACGCGGCAAAGAAGTTGGGTGTTAAGTTTCAGGTGTTCAAGGTCGGAACTTACAAGAGCGCCGTGGAGCCATATATCCTCACACAGATGAGTGATGCCAACCGTGAGCAGGTGACGTCATATCTCTCGTCCGTTTGGGGCAATATGGTAAAAGAAATCGGGGCGAGCCGTAAGATCTCAGAAGAAAAACTTAATCAACTGGCCGACTCTGCAATAGGGTGGAGCAAGCAAAACGTGATTGTTGAAGCGGGGTTGATAGACTCTCTTTATTATCTTGACCAGTTTAAGGCCAGTTTGCGTAAACGCCTCGACCTCAAGGAGGGAAAGGAGATCCGCTTTGTTACTCCTGACGACGTCTTGGCAGCAGCAGAACAAGATTCAAAAGATGATAAAATCGCAGTTTATTACGCTGTCGGCGAAATTATTGATGCCGAGCCTGAGGGAATCGGATCTTTGCAGGGCGCTTCAAACATCGTCACTATGCCAACTATCCGCGAGCTTCAGAAACTGCGCAAGGACGACGATGTGAAAGCCGTGGTTCTCCGTGTCAACTCACCAGGTGGAAGTGCTTTTGCCTCAGAACAGATATGGCGTGAGATTCAGTTGCTGAAGGCAGAGAAGCCAGTGGTCGTCAGCATGGGCGGAATGGCTGCAAGCGGTGGCTATTACATTAGCTGCGGCGCAGATAAGATTGTGGCTGAGCCCACCACTTTGACCGGTTCCATCGGTATTTTCGGCCTCATTCCAGAGGCTTCCGAACTGCTTGAGGACAAGGTAGGTCTCCATTTCGACGTGGTTAAGACTAACCGTCTTGCAGATATGGGCGGAGCAGCTGTGATGGGACTTCCTTCGCGTGCGTTCAATGCAGACGAGTGCGCTTTGATACAGAATTATATTGAACGCGGTTATGACACCTTTATCTCACGTGTAAGTGCGGGCAGAGGAATCAGCAAGGATAGCGTCAATGTGATAGGTCAGGGACGAGTGTGGACAGGCGAGCAGGCCATCGGCCTCGGTCTTGTTGACCAGCTTGGCACTTTGGAGGATGCTGTTGCTGAGGCTGCCAAACTGGCAAAGCTGGAGGATGACAAATATTCCACAGCCATATATCCTGCCGAAAAGCCTTGGTTTGAAACTATGATGGAAGATAAGAAGGAGAGCTATTTCGACGAGCAGCTCCGTGTCCATCTCGGCTCAATGTATCCCTTCGTTCAGGCCTTGGAGATTATGTCCAGACCAGCCAGTCTTCGCAGTTGTGTCTATGCGCGCCTGCCCTACGAAATGAATATCAGATAACGCAAACAGCAGAAGCAGATGATATAGCAGATGGGTATTTACAAATGCTAATCTGCTAATCAGAACAGCCCCAATCGGTCGTTACCTCATACCAGACGCATGCATTTTCTCTGGCTTCTTTTTAAGCCAAGATGTGTTTGCGTAGGCATCAGTAAATGACCGATTGGGGCTTGTCTTAAATCTTTACTTGCCAAATGTGGTCTTTCACCCTATTTGCAGCCTCCTTAGGACCTGCATTATTAGAGTGAAACAGTTGCATAATATGCTATTCTCATATTCACGAGCCAAAGGCTTTAAATACATCAAGTGACAGAAGCAAATACATCAAGGTGTATTTGTGAAAACATCAAGGTGTATTTGTAAATACATCAAGGTGTATTTGTCTGTAACCCTGCATGTTTTTCCAAGCGTCGTATTTTGTTTATTAACAGCTGTTTAGGTTAAGATGGCAGTGTGTGCCGATTTAATCGCTTCTTTCTGTTAATCCCCGCAGAGAAATTGCTCCTATGTTGTAGAATACAACACTCGACTGCGATAACTAAATAAGTGTACTTGTGTAGAAATTATCACAAACCTATTAAGCAGTGCCTAAGAAATAATGTTAAGTAGGCAGAGTACCATAAATAATGCTTAGTAAGCTATGTCTCAAATAGAAGGCTTAGCAGGCAGCCTTACAGATATAATGCTTAGTTGGCGGCTTTACAGAAATAATGCTTAGTTGGCGGCGCCTCAGACAGAAGACTTAGTGGGCGCTTTTACACATTATTATATATAGGGGGTAGGGAGAAAATCCCTTTTGTGGTGAGCGCGACAAACTCTGTGTTTGACCCGCGCAACAACTGCAATGCTGAGGCCAAAAGATTGCATTTTCGGCCCTTAAGCATATTCAGGATAAAATTTAGGGAATGGTCTGATGGCCTAATGAATCATGCGATTACATTCTATGTTTGATGGAACGGCCTCGGGATGTTCACGGATAAAACTCTCGATATGGCGAACTCGCTTGGGGGCAAGTATTTCATCCACAGCGATAAGAATGCCCGTTTCTTCAACGTCTCCAAAACCATAATTGATGGCCGTTCCAAACATCCTCATAGTTGGTGAGAGGCCCATGTAGGCGTTAACTAACGGTGGAATGTTGTATCCGCGTCGCCGAACTTCAGCATTCAGAATCTTGTAATCCTCATGGAAAGACTCCTCATTAAACAGTTGGGCGAGTTGGGCGGGATCAGACTCAATCTCAAGCGGTTTGGTAGGTATAATCAGGTTGTCGGGGTCTCCGAAATGTTTCTTCAGGAAGAAGAGTATCATGTCTCGGGCCTCGCGGTCATAGGAGGGATACATTGTCATCTTCCCGAAATAGTATTTGATTTGCGGTCGCACCACAGTCAGGGCTCCGAGTCCGTCAAACAGGTTGTCAAGGGCAAAGAGTCCCTTGGTACTGGTCTTTGAGCTCTGGTATTCAAGAGTTACCCAGCTGCGTCCGAGTTCCACGATATAAGGTAGGTAATCACGTATAAAGCGGTCGGAGAAGTGAAACATGTGTGATGTGGCCAGAATAGGCTGCCCCTTCTCATCAAACTTGCAGTCTGTGCCGAGCAGGTAGCGGTAACCTCCGAGAATGCGCTCCTCCACGGGGTCCCACACGATAAGCTGGCGATAGGGATTTTCCATGGTGTCGAACTCGTCAATATCCATTGATTTGCCGGTCCCGCCGCCGGCAGCCCGAAACGCTTCCTCGCGGAGGCGTCCGATTTCCCGCATCACGTTTGGCGCATTGTGTGCAGTGACTATGTAAATCTCGTTGTGGCTTTTGTTGGTTGAACGCAGTCGGCGTTCCTCTGTAAGCTCTTGTTTCAGGTCGCTAAGCGCGACGGGAGGTATTATAGTTTCTTCCATAGTCCCTAAACTCTAGCGTTTGATTGCAATTTATATACCTTGTCTTCTACCCACAATGCCCATTCTGCCGGTGTGCGTCGTGAGTCGAATGTCTGCCAGGGAATGGGATTCCCAAACACGACGTGGTATTTTTGTCCGCGTGTTTTTACCATCTCGTCAGGCAGGAAAAGCATTGCGATATTGAATTTAATATGGAGACGCTTACACCAGGTGGCGATGCGATAGAAACGTTGCGAGTTTTCTCCGATGAAATGCACAGGAATGATGTCTCTCTTGCTCTGCACACTTCTTTTTATGAATGCCTTGCCCCAGGGGATGTCCCGTATTTCGCCGTTTATGCGGCGTGAGCACAGTCCTGCGGGAAACATTATTATCTGATTGTCGCTATTGAAAGCCTCGTTTATTTGTCGTGGCAGGTTGCGTGACTGTTTGCCAAGTTTGTTTATGGGTATGCATAGAGGTGCAAGACCTTTAATGTTCATCAGCAGGTCGTTAACCAGATATCGAATATGTCCGTCATAGTGGCGTCCGAGCAGAGCTCCGAGTGTTATCCCGTCCACCGCACCCAAAGGGTGGTTGCTTACGAAGGTGAAGCGTCTGCCGTCGGTGGGCAGGGATTCTATCCCCTCGTGTGTCACTGTTGCTCCAAGTTCTTTGATGCATTCTTCGCAGAACTCTACGCCTTCGTATCCCTTGCGGAGAAATTGGTTAATATAATCCTGATGGATGGTGCGCTCCAGCCATTTTATCAGGAAGTCGGGTACGAAGCGGGCTTTACTTCCCATTCGGTTTCTTATCACCTCGTGGAGATTTATTTCGAGACTGCCATCCGCTCCGTTTGCCATTGTTTGTGTTGTTTCCGACCCTGCGATTAAAATATTGCGATTACAGGATATTGTAAATCTTGCCGTTGATATAATAGTTCCCTCGCGGCAGGCCGTTGATCCAGTTTGTGCCTTTAGTAAGGCGGAAGGCAGCGTAGAAAGCTCCTGTGGAAGTGTAAACCGGGAGCAACTGGCCTTGATTAGACTTCACGCATAGCAGTCGTCCCTGTAATTTTATGTCCACGGGCTTTGGGCTTGAGGCCATCCGCAGGCGCAGCGAATGCTGCTCGTAGGGAATCCTGAGATATGAGGAGTCGGCTTTTACGAATTTTGATGGTGGAATATGCAACTGCTGTGAGCGGTCGTCCAACTGGTTTGCCTGTGCGAGAAGCACCGAAGAGAAGAGTATGCTGACGACAGCAGTCACCAGCACCCCAGGCATTATCCGTCTAATGTTTTTCAGGTTGTTCATCGATGTTTATGGGGCTATCTTGTTTTTTTGAATGCGGTCTTAACCGCTTTAGCCGGTGCAAATATAGTTATTGCAACTCAAACCTCCAAATTTTTATACAAACTTTTAATCTTTGCAAACTTAAAACTGACAAGTTGATAGCCAAAGACTGCTTTTGACATATCAAAAACACACCTAACCATCAAGTTTTTAGACCTTGACCATCAGTTTATTCAAGTTAAAGATTTACGCTAACTGTACAAACGCTTGTTTATTAGGTAATTATCTTTTTTAAGATTATTTAATACGCAATTGTTTGTGCTTAATTAATAAATTTTGCTTAAATTCGCGGCATGAAAGTAGCCCCCTATCACACACCAGTCCTCTTAAAGCCAGCAGTGGCGGGCCTTTTGACGCATTTGGACGGGGTCTATGTAGATGTTACATTCGGCGGCGGCGGGCATAGTGGAGCTATATTGGAGCAGCTCTCTGAAGGAGGGCACCTCTATTCCTTCGATCAGGATGCCGATGCGCAGGCAAACACAGAGCGGGAGCCCTTCTGTAGTCGCAGGGGGCAATTCACCTTTGTCCGCAGCAATTTCCGTTATCTTCACAACTGGATGCGATATTACGGGGTGGAGCAGATCGACGGACTTTTGGCAGATCTTGGGGTCTCGAGTCACCATTTTGACACCGAGGACCGCGGATTCAGTTTCCGTTTCGATGCGCCGCTTGACATGCGAATGAACCAGCGGGGAGGGCAGACGGCGGCGGACCTGGTCAACAAGGCGGATGCGGAGGTGCTGACCCGCATATTCCGGTTCTACGGCGAGCTGCGCCAGGCAAATCGTCTCGCAGATGCTATCGTCAGAGAGAGAGCCAAGGGGGAGATTAAAACCACAGGGCAGCTTGCCGACATACTCTCGCCTCTGTGCAGCAGAGAGCACGAACGGAAAGATCTGACCAAAGTGTTCCAGGCTCTGCGTATCGAAGTCAACCACGAGATGGACGCGCTGCAGGAGATGCTGATGGCCGCAATCAGACTGTTGGCGCCGGGCGGCAGGCTCGTAGTGCTGTCATATCATTCTATTGAGGACCGCATCGTGAAGAATCTTATGCGTGCCGGGAACCTGGAGGGTAAGGTGGAGAGAGACTTCTTCGGCCGCACTCAGGCACCGCTGATTCCATTGGGCAAGCCTGTTATCCCTTCGGCAGAAGAGCTGGAGATGAACCCGAGGAGCCGCAGCGCAAAACTGAGGGTAGCGGCCAAACCGGAAGAATAAGGAGTAGAGAAAAACACAATCGAGCGATAATCGGCAATTCGACAAGGAGCGGAAGCGATATATGAAAAAGGAGAACATAAAAAATAACGAAATCCCTCTTGAGGTGACTTGGGGGGAAGGGGACGACCCCGTGGCAGTGGGCGATAAGGGCGACACGGCTGCGGAGGTTGCTGATTCCGTGCCTGACGAGGTGGACAGTGCGATTCCCGAGGCTGTTCTGGACAATGGGGAACAGTCCAACGGCAAGACCATCTGGATGAGATTGTTCCAGTCGGAGGACCTCCCGCAACTGACTCTGCGTGAAATCCTCGGGGGCGACTTCCTGCTCGGCACCTTCATCCGCCGGGAAATATGGTTCATTATGCTCCTCGTGCTTTTGGGAATTATATACATCACCAACCGCTATGCAGCGCAGCAGGAAATAATTCACGAAGAGAACCTGCGCAAGGAACTGGTGGAGAAGAAGAATTTTGCTCTGACAAGATACAGCGAGCTGACTCAGCAGAGCCGGCAAAGTGTGCTGGAACAGAAACTGCGTCTATATGGCGACAGCACCCTGACTATTCCCAAGGAGCCGCCATTCATCATAAAGAAATGACGGGAAGGCCGCGAAAACAGAGGATAAGCCGCGGGAAAGCCACGCATTCAAGAAGATAGAAGACAAACGAAAAGATTAAGAAGAGACCGGAAGACAAAGGAGAAATAACCAGATATGAATTTCGACAAGAAACGAACCATACCACGCTATTCGGCTATCATCATCATTCTGGCGATGGTAGGAGCGGCCATAATCGGCAAGGCAGCCTACGAGATGTATTTCCGTGCTGGCTATTGGGAGACCGTGAGGAAGCGTATGGCAGCCGAGCAGCGTGACATACCCGCAGCCCGCGGCAATATCTATTCTGCTGACGGCCAGCTTATGGTTGGCTCAATGCCGATTTACACTATCTGTGCCGATTTCGCCGTGATAGACCGCAAGGACAGCGTGGCCGAAAAGAAACTGCGTATCTGGCGCGACACCACTTACGAGCGGGAGGCAGACAGCCTCTGCATCGGACTGAGCCGTCTTTTCCCCGAGTATTCTGCAGCCGAATTCCGCAAGAAACTGGATCAGGCACGCCTCAACGGCAAGCGTTATGAAGCCGGGCAGAGAGGCATCCGCCGCACAATAACACTTGCGAACAACGTGTCATATATCAAATACCGCGAATTCCTGAAACTCCCTTATGTCCGTTACGGACGTATGAAATCCGGATTCTACGGAGACGAGATACCACAGCGCCAGAAGCCTTATGGCAATATGGCCAAACGCACTCTGGGCTCACTGATGACCACCAACGACTCGGCCAAGAACGGACTCGAACTGGCTTACGACTCCATCCTGCGTGGAGAAAACGGCAAGCAACACCGCGAGAAGGTGCGCTCTTATTGGATGGACAAGACAGACTTGGAGCCTGTGGACGGGCTCGACCTCATCACCACAATCGACGTGGGAATGCAGGATGCAGCCGAGAAAGCCATCGTAAAGAAACTGAAGGAAATCAACGGCGAAATCGGAGTTGTGGTGCTCATGGAGGTAGCCACCGGCGATGTCAAGGCAATAGTAAATATGACGAGAATGCCGGACGGCCGCTATGCAGAGGTGAAGAACAATGCGATAACAGACCTCTGGGAGCCGGGTTCTACGTTCAAAACGGCGTCGATGATGGTGGCTCTTGAAGACGGAAAGGTAGATATGGACGACTATGTTGAGACGGCCAACGGACAGTGGATGATGCATGGGCGCACGATGAAAGACCACAACTGGCGCCGGGGCGGCTACGGACGCATCTCCATTCCCGAAGTGCTTATGTATTCCAGCAACGTTGGCATCAGCCGTATCATAGACGACAACTATAGGGATAATCCCGAGAAATACGTTGACGGCCTTTATCGCGAGGGCGTGGGTGTACCCTTCGACCTGCCGTTCCCCGGAGCGGGCAAGCCTTATGTTCGCCGCCCGAAGCCCGATGGCAGCAACTGGAGCAAGACAGCTCTGCCATGGATGAGCATAGGCTATGAGACACAAATACCTCCCATTTACACTCTGACGTTCTATAATGCAATCGCCAACAACGGACGCATGGTGAAGCCGCGTTTCGTGAGAGAAATCAGAAAAGACGGGCAGACAGTGAAGGAATTCCCCGTGGAAGTAGTCAAAGAGCGGATCTGCTCACCCCATACGCTGAAAGACATTCATACTATCCTGGAGATGGTTGTGAATCACCCCAAAGGCCTCGGCCGCAAAGCAGGCTGCAAGCAGTTTAAAGTGTGCGGAAAAACAGGCACTGCGCAGGTGGCCGACGAACATGGCTCCTACCACAACGGGACGGCCCGCTATATGGTCAGCTTCTGCGGATTCTATCCCAGCGAGGCTCCCAAATATAGTTGCATAGTGTGCATCAAGAAGAGCGGTCTGCCGGCAAGCGGCGGCGGACAGTGCGGACCTGTGTTCAGCGAGATAGCCCAGACAGTGATGGCAAAAGGCGTATTCCGGCAAGCTGAAGAGGCCGCAGACAGCACGTCGATATTCACCGCTCCGCCAGCTCCGGCCCTGCCGCAACTGACCCAGGGCACGATGCCAGACCTGACTGGTTTGGGTGCGCGGGATGCGGTAAGACTTGTGGAGAAGCTCGGTCTGCGGGCCCGTATCCATGGCAGAGGCATTGTCTGTGCCCAAGACATCAAAGCTGAATCCAAGGTGACCAAAGGCCAGGTGGTGACACTCACCCTGAAAGCCCCCGGAGAGAAGCAAAAGAAGTGAAGCAATCGTAAAAGTTCAGAAAATAAAAGCTGTTTATGAAACTATCTGAAATAATAAAGAACATTAAGACGCTCAACGTAGTTGGAAACGCTGACGTGAATATCAGTGATGTGCAGATAAATTCGCGTCAGGTCGCTCCGGGCACTTTGTTCATCGCCATCCGCGGGACAGTAACCGACGGGCACAAATTCATACCTGGTGCCTTAGAAGCGGGGGCTTCTGCAGTAATATGCGAACAGATTCCTGATGAGCGCCCCGCAGGCGTGACATTCATCCAGGTAGAGAACTCTGAGGCTGCAGCCAGTCCGGCCGCTACCGCCTTCTTCGGGAATCCCACCGAGAAGCTCGACCTGATAGGCGTGACTGGCACCAACGGCAAGACTACAATAGCTACCCTGCTCTATACAATGTTCAGGCAGATGGGGTATAAGTGCGGTCTCATTTCTACCGTTTGCAATTACATTGACGGTGAGGCGATCCCTACTGAGCACACAACCCCGGACCCGATCACTCTGAACCGCCTGCTCGGTAAGATGGCCGACGAGGGGTGCAAATATGCGTTTATGGAGGTGAGCAGCCACAGCGTTGTGCAGCATCGCATCGGCGGACTGAAATTCCGTGGCGGCATCTTCACCAATCTTACCAGAGACCATCTCGACTACCATAAGACCTTCGAGAACTATCGCGATGCCAAGAAAGCATTTTTCGACTCTCTCGGTCAGGATGCTTTCGCCGTAACCAATGCTGACGACAAGAACGGGGCAGTGATGGTTCAGAACACCAAGGCAAAAGTATATACCTATTCGCAGCGCACGCTGGCCGACTTCCATGCGCGTATTCTGGAGGAAGGCTTCGACGGCATGCAGATAGAGATGAACGGCCGCGAGCTGAATGTGCAGTTCATCGGCCATTTCAATGTAAGCAACCTGCTGGCGGTTTATGGAGCCGCAGTCAGTCTTGGGCGCAAACCCGAGGATGTTTTGCTGCAGCTCAGCACCCTGCATCCCGTGAACGGCCGCTTTGAAACTATCCGTTCCAACGACGGCGTGACGGCCATAGTGGATTATGCACATACGCCTGATGCCTTAGACAATGTGCTGGCGACCATCAACGAAATTCTGCAGCATCGCGGACAATGCATCACAGTCTGCGGCGCAGGCGGCAACCGCGACAAGGGCAAACGTCCGCTGATGGCGCAGAGCGCCGTGCGTGCCTCTGACCGCGTAATCATAACCAGCGACAACCCACGTTTCGAGGAGCCTCAGGACATTATCAACGACATGCTGGCCGGTCTGAATGATACTGACATGAAGAAAGTGATTTCCATTGCCGACCGCCGCGAGGCCATCCGCACTGCGACTATGCTGGCCCAGCCAGGCGATGTGATACTCATCGCCGGCAAGGGACATGAGGACTATCAGGATGTGAAGGGTGTGAAGCATCATTTCGACGACCATGAGGTGGTGCGCGAGGCATTTGGTATTTAATAAATGGCTATTTGTTCTAAACACTAAAAAAGTTATCCATAGATGCTATATTATTTTTTCAGATATCTCAGCCAGTTCGGAATCTCTGGTTCCCACTTGTGGACGTATATCAGCTTCCGCGGACTGCTCACGCTGGTTCTCTCGCTGATTATCTCGGCGTGGTTCGGCGAGTGGTTCATAAAATATATGAGGAAACGCAAAGCCGTTGAAGAGCAGCGCGACGCAAGTATCGACCCTTACGGAGTGGAGAAGCAGGGAGTCCCCACGATGGGTGGCGTAATCATCATCGTGGCGACAGTGGTTCCCAGCCTCTTGTTCGGGCGTCTGCGCAACATATATATGCTCATCATGCTCGTCACCATAGTGTGGTTCGGTCTGCTTGGTTTCCTCGACGACTATCTGAAAATGAAGCGCAGCAAGGATGGTCTGAAGCCTATCTTCAAACTGGCCGGGCAGGCTCTGCTCGGACTGGGCGTAGGCCTTACCCTGTGGCTCAGTCCAGATGCTGTAATCCGCGAGAACATCACCATCAAACAGCAGAATGGCGTGGAGGTTGTTCATAAGAGCGACCCCGTAAAATCCACCCTCACCACAATCCCGTTCGTAAAGAACAACAACCTGAGTTACACCGAGGCGATGTCCTTCTTCGGAAAATACAAGCATGCTGCCGGTTGGATATTCTTCGTTATCGTCACCACATTCGTTGTCATGGCCGTGTCCAACGGAGCGAACCTCAACGACGGGATGGACGGGCTCTGCGCCGGCAATTCTGCTATTATGGCTTTGGCATTGGGCATTCTGGCCTATGTGAGTTCGCATCTGAATATGGCTGCATACCTGAATATAATGTTTGTGCCCGGGTCGGAGGAACTCGTGATTTTCCTTCTGGCTTTCGTAGGCGCTCTAATCGGTTTCTTATGGTATAATGCATATCCGGCCCAGATATTTATGGGTGACACAGGCAGTCTGGCCATCGGAGGCGTCATAGCCGTCACAGCAATAATAATCCACAAGGAACTGCTCATCCCCATCCTCTGCTTTGTCTTCCTGATGGAGAGCATCAGCGTTATCCTGCAGACCGAAGTGGCTAAATACGGAAACAAGCGCGGCAAAAAACTCCGCGTGTTCAAGCGCGCACCGCTCCACGACACCTTCCGCGTAAAGCCGGGGCAGCTGCCTGCCGATTTCCACGTGTTTCTCAACTGGCCGCGGGGATGCTGGCTTGAAAGCAAGATAACCGTTCGTTTCTGGATAGTCACTATCATGATGGCCGCATTAGCTATCATAACCCTCAAAATCAGATAATTCATCAATCGCAATATGGATAGAATCGTTATATTAGGAGCCGCAGAGAGTGGTGTAGGAGCCGCCGTATTGGCCAAGAAAGAAGGCTTCGACGTGTTTGTCTCCGACATGGGTAAGATAAAGGCCCACTACAAAGAAATGCTCAACGAGCGGGGCATAGCGTGGGAAGAGGGGCAACACACCGAAGACCTCATTCTCAATGCGAAGGAGATAATCAAGAGCCCGGGAATCCCCGACAAGGCCGCCATGGTCCAGAAGGTGCGCGCTGCAGGCATACCTATAATCAGCGAGATAGAGTTTGCCGGAAGATATACTGACTCCAAGATGGTCTGCATCACGGGCTCAAACGGAAAGACCACCACTACAAGCCTCATCTATCACATTTTCAAGAATGCGGGCTACGATGTGGGACTGGCCGGAAACATCGGCAACTCACTTGCCCTGCAGGTGGCTGAAGACCCCCATGCCATATATGTGATCGAACTTTCCAGCTTCCAACTGGATAATATGTATAACTTCCGGGCCAACATCGCTGTTCTGCTCAATATCACTCCCGATCACCTCGACCGATATGACTTCAAGATGCAGAACTACACAGACTCGAAGATGCGCATCATACGTAATCAGACCAAGGATGACGCCTTCGTATTCTGGAATGACGATCCTGTCATTGCCCGGGAACTGAAGAAATACAACATAGAGAGCCGCCTCTGCCCCTTCAGCATCCTGAAGAAGGACGGAATGATCGGCTATATCGCCGACGGAGAGTATGTAATCGAGGAGCCGACCCCGTTTAATATGGAGCAGGAAGAGCTCTCGCTCACCGGCAAGCACAACCTCTACAACAGCCTTGCCGCAGGCATCACGGCTGATCTGAGCGGAATAGACAGCGAGCAGATCCGCAAGAGCCTGAGCAATTTCAAAGGCGTAGAGCACAGGCTGGAGAGCGTGTGCGACGTGCGCGGAGTCCATTATGTCAACGACTCCAAAGCCACGAATGTAGATGCCTGCTGGTATGCTCTCGACAGCATGAAGACACCGGTTATACTCATTCTTGGCGGTCTGGACAAGGGCAACGACTATGAGGCAATCCGTGAGCTGGTGCGTCAGAAATGCCGCGGACTGGTGTTCCTCGGTGTTGACAACCGGAAACTGCACGAGTTCTTCGACCCCATGGGCATCCCTACAGCTGAGGTGCATTCCATGCGCGACTGCGTTACTGAATGTTATCGTATGGCGCAGCCCGGTGACACTGTCCTGCTGAGCCCCTGTTGTGCCAGCTTCGACCTGTTCAAGAATATGGAGGACCGCGGCGAGCAGTTCAAGGAATATGTCCGGGCCCTGTAAACAAGAATAACCCTGAATACCCCAACAGTCAATGGACAAAAAACTCAACATAGGTTCTTTCTTCGAAGGCGACAAAATCTTCTGGCTGGTGTTGTTCGTTCTTTGCATCATCTCAGTTCTGGAGGTCTATTCTGCCTCCAGCAACATGAGCTATCAGAGCGGCGCATTCTGGAAGCCGGTGATGGGTCACATGGTGACTATCATCTTGGGGGTGATTGTCGCTTGGATAGTGCATCGCATCCCCTGCCGTTACTTCGGTGGCATAGTGCTCTTCGGCCCGTTGCTGAGCATAGTGATGCTATTCACGGCGCTGCTGATGGGGAGTGATGTCAACGGGGCCAACCGCTGGTTTAACATCTTCGGCATTTCCTTCCAGCCCTCTGAGGTGGCCAAGGGGTCATTGATTGTAGTGGTTGCGTGGCTGCTCAGTATCATCCGCGACAAGAACAACCGCGGAACGATGGACACTTTCTGGTGGATATTCTGCATCGCAGGCCTCATCTGCATCCTTATTGTTCCTGAGAATTTCTCCACTGCTGCCCTGACGGCCGTGGTAGTCCTGCTGATGATGATTATCGGTCAGGTGCCCTGGAAACCGTTGGGCATAATCGCAGGGATTGTGGTTGTCTGCGGCTCCATCGGATATACTACGCTGAAGATGTCATCCGAAGAGACCATTCAGGAACTCAGTGAGTTGCCTATGTTGCATCGCCTGCCCACCTGGGCCCACCGCCTGAACAACCACTCCGAACTGCCGCCGGACCCGAATGACTACGACCTCGGCACAAATCCGCAGATTACCCAGGCGCATATCGCCATCTCCAGCAGCAATATCCTTGGCTGCGGTCCTGGCAACAGCCGCGTGCGTGACTTCCTGCCCCAGGCTTATTCTGATTTCATCTATGCCATTATCTTGGAAGAGTTGGGCCTCATCGGCGGTTTCCTTGTGATGTTCATGTATATCATATTATTATATAGGGCGGCGCGCATAGCCTCACGATGCGAGAAGAACTTCCCTGCCTTCCTCATCATAGGTTTGGCTCTGCTCATAGCCACGCAGGCCATGGTGAATATGTGCGTGGCTGTCGGCATTGCGCCTGTTACCGGACAGCCGTTGCCATTGGTGAGCAGAGGCGGTTCATCGATTCTGATGAACTGCATATACATTGGAATGATGATAAGCATCAGCCGCTCTGCCCGTCAGAAAACCGAAACGGCGAATTCATAATAACCAAACAATATAGCATTTCAAGCGAGCACTTAACACATAATTAATTATAATAACTAAATGAAACCTTTAAGAGTCATAATCAGCGGAGGCGGCACTGGCGGACATATATTCCCCGCTCTCAGTATAGCCAACGCCATCAAGAATATAAAACCGGAGGCCGACATCCTCTTTGTCGGGGCTGAAGGCAGGATGGAGATGCAGCGCGTGCCGGCAGCCGGATACCCCATCAAGGGGTTGCCCATAGCTGGTTTCGACCGTAAGCATCTCTGGAAGAATATCGCCGTGCTGTGGAAAATATTCAAAAGTCAGCGTATGGCCCGCCGCATAATCCGTGATTTCCGTCCGGACGTCGCTGTTGGCGTAGGCGGATATGCCAGTGGTCCCACACTTAACATGGCCGCCAAGATGGGTATTCCCACCCTCTTGCAGGAGCAGAACTCGTATGCCGGAGTGACCAACAAACTGCTCGCAAAGAACGCACGCAAGATATGCGTGGCATACGAGGGGATGGAACGTTTCTTTCCGAAGGAAAAGATAATTCTTACGGGTAATCCCGTGCGCCAACAATTGGCTAAATGCCCGTTCTCACATGCTCAGGCAGTGGAAAAAATCGGGCTGAATCCCATCCGGCCGGTTGTGCTTATCATCGGCGGAAGCCTTGGCGCGCGAACCATAAACGAGAGTGTGCTGAACAGTTTGGGTGCCATTGCCGAGACCCGGGTGCAGTTTGTGTGGCAGACGGGCGGCTATTATTTCAATGAGATTCAGAAGACACTTACAGAACGGGGATGCCCGCAGAACCTGAAGGTGACAGACTTCATCAGCCACATGGATGAGGCCTACCGCGCCGCCGACCTGGTGATAAGCAGAGCCGGAGCCAGCAGCATCAGTGAGATATGCCTGTTGGGAAAACCGGCGATTCTCGTCCCCTCACCCAATGTGGCAGAGGACCATCAGACCCATAACGCGATGGCTCTGGTAAACCGAAACGCTGCGCTCATGGTCCGGGATGCCGATGCCGTAGAGCAGCTCATCCCGCTTGCGATAAAGACCCTTACCGAACCGACCAATCCTTACCGCAGTCTCGGAGAAAATGCTTTGGCAATGGCTTTCCGCGACTCTGCAGAGGTGATAGCCAACGAGGTAATAAAATTGGCTGAGGAGCAGCAAAAAGAAAAATGACCCACGACTCTGCCGTCTGACTTGTCAACTAAACGAGTAGTTAAGCCGTTACCAATCCTCTAAAGAATCAACTAGTCAACTACTCAAGAACTCAAAAACTCAAGAACTCAACACGATTTACACAGCAATGGTAAAATCAGTATATTTCGTTGGAATTGGCGGCATCGGCATGAGTGCCATTGCCCGGTATTATTTGCAGCGGGGCCTCGTCGTGGCAGGGTATGACAAGACTCCGACACCTCTCACAAGAGAGATGGAACGCGAGGGAGCCCTGATCCATTATGATGAGGACGTGAATCTGATTCCCGAGGCTTGCCGTGATGCCTCGACCACCTTGGTCGTATATACTCCTGCCATTCCGGAATCCCACGCCGAGCTACGCTATTTCCGTGACGGAGGCTTCGACTTGCAGAAGAGAGCTCAGGTGTTGGGCTCGCTTACCCGCACCCACAAGGGGCTCTGTGTCGCCGGCACCCACGGCAAAACTACCACATCTAGCATGACTGCCCACCTCCTTCACCAGAGCCATGTGGACTGCAACGCCTTCCTCGGAGGTATCACGAAAAACTATGGCACCAACTATATCCTGGCTCCGGGCAGCGACTATGTTGTAATCGAAGCAGATGAGTTCGACCGCTCTTTCCATCATCTCTCACCTTTCGCCACTGTAATCACTGCCACCGATGCAGACCATCTGGACATATATGGCACAGAGGAGGCCTATCTCGAGAGCTTCCGCCACTATACAGAACTCATCCAGTCGGGCGGTTTCCTCGTCCTGCACACGGGCCTGAAGATGCAGCCCAACACTCCCGCAGACGTCACCACATTTACCTACGGGCGCGAGGAGGGCGACTTCCATGCTGACAATATCCGCATGGGTGGCGGAGAGATAATATTCGACCTGGTATCTCCGCTCGGTAATATCAGCGACATCCGTCTTGGCGTTCCAGTGGGAATCAATATCGAGAACGGCATCGGAGCTATGGCTCTGGCGCAGATTGCAGGCCTCACGGCTGAGGAGATAAGAAAGGGCATGGCCTCATTCAAAGGTGTTGACCGGCGCTTCGACTTCCATCTGCGCACCCCCGAAAAGGCATATATCTCCGACTATGCCCACCACCCGGCCGAGATACGCCAGTGTGTCAAGAGCATCAGAGAGGTTTATCCGGACAAGCGCATAATGGGCATTTTCCAACCCCATCTCTACAGCCGCACAGCAGACTTCTACCGTGATTTTGCCGACTCCCTGTCGCTGCTTGATGAGGTCGTGCTTACAGAGATCTATCCCGCCCGCGAGCAGCCAATACCCGGAGTAACAAGCAAACTCATCTATGACAACCTGCGCCCGGGCATTGCGCGGCGCATCATCGAGAAGAAGGACGTGCTCGACGTGGTGGCAGAAGGTGCTTTTGACATACTCATCACTATCGGGGCCGGCGACCTTGACAACTACGCCGATGCCATAGCTGAGACAATAAAAAAGACACTCCCCGAGGCCACATCTGCTCCGGAAGAGAAGAAATAAATCAAAAATATGGGAAAAGACAATAAGACATCAAGCCGGCATAATCCCGTTTCCGACCAACAGGAGCAGTCCGGAAAAGACTCTGCGCTGAAGGTGATGGTTAAGATAATCATCCTTTTCGGAGTAGCCGCCTATCTTGTCTTCGCCCTTGTCCTGCGCGGGGAGAGAGGGCAGGAGAAGGTCTGCACCGGCTTGGATGTGATCATCAACGACGAACTCAACACCGGCTTCATTAATGAAAACGAGGTGAGAGAGATGCTGGTGGCAAAAAAACTCTTCCCTGAGGGACGCTCTTTGTCCGAGGTCGATTTGGAACAACTGGAGAAAGTCCTTACTGCCAGTCCTTACATCGATGCAGCTCTGTGCTATCAGACGGCCGAGGGGCGCGTCACTATTCAGGTGACACCCCGCCATCCGGTGCTGCATGTAATCAACGACCATGGCGACGACTTCTATATAGACAATTTCGGAGAGACGATGCCACGCGGACATCATGTGATCGACCTGATTGTGATGACGGGCAACGTTCCGCGAGCGAAAGCCGGGAAATTGTATTCACAGTTGGGCACCCGTCTCGAGGACGATGAGTTCTGGAATCAGCAGATAGAAGAAATTCATGTCACATCCGAGGGCGAACTGGAACTCACGCCGCGCATAGGTCAGCATCTGATACTTCTCGGAGACACCTCGAACATAGACGACAAACTGTCGCGCATGCGCATATTTTACGAACAGGGGCTGAATAAAGCCGGATGGAACCGCTATAAGACAATAAGCCTCAAATACGCCAATCAGGTTATCTGCACTAAATAAAAGCCGTTCCCGCCCCAAAGGGAGACAACTGCTTACAGGAAAACGAATCAATAAAATATATAACCAGCCAGACTTTTCCGCCCACACGCCACAGAGAACAGGCGGGGAGTCCGTTAACTACAACAAATATGGGAACAGACAAGACAATTGTTGCTATCGAACTCGGTTCTTCTTCTATCCGGGGTATCATTGGGCAACGCAGAGCTGACGGCACGCTGCTGCTGCTCGGCTACGAGAGGGAGAACACACCCGACTGTGTACGCAATGGAGTTATTTTCAACATCGACAAGACAGTGCAAGCCATCACCAACATCCTGAAACGCATCGAGGAAAGGCAGAAAGTGTATGTAAATAAAGTCTATGTCGGCATTAGCGGACAGTCCTTACGTACGGTGAAGAACGAAGTAATCCGCAATTTTGACGTTAAGGTTTCCATCAGCGACGAGATTGTGGACAGTCTGATGCAGGACAATTGTGCGCGAATATACAATGATTATGAGATTCTCGACGTGGCTCCTCAGGAGTTCCGCGTGGGGACCCGCATGACAAATGAGCCTGTGGGAGTTATGGCAGACCACATCGAAGGCTACTATCAGAATGTCGTGGCGCGCACAGTGCTCAGCGAGAACATTAAACGCTGCTTCCAGGCTCTCGGCAAAGAAATTGCCGGTTTCTATATCTCACCGCTTCTGCTGGCCAACTATCTGCTCACAGATATAGAGAAACGCTCAGGGTGCGCTTTGGTTGACCTCGGAGCCGACACCACCACAGTTGCCGTTTACGAGAAGAACATATTGCGCCATCTCGTAGTTATCCCGCTGGGAGGTAACAATATCACTGCTGACATCGCCTCGGCCCTGAAGATGGAGATGGAAGAGGCTGAGCAGCTCAAGCGCTCCCTCGGCTCCGCCTATTACGACGAGACAGAGGACGCAACCATCCGTCAGATAAACATCTCCAACGGGCGCACCATAGATGAGAAGGTGCTGCGTGACATAATCGAGGCCAGACAGCAGGAGATTCTGGAGAATGTCAAACATCAGATAGCTGTATTCAGCGAGCATCTGCTCGCGGGAGTGGTCTTCACCGGTGGAGCTGCCAACATTAAGAATATTGAGACAGCCTTCGCTAATTATGCGCATTTCGACAAGCAGATAAAAATTCGCTTCACATCTGCCACCCCTGAATATACTACCAGCCTCAAGCTCGACCCGCAGGCCAACAACATAGCCACTCTGGTCGCTATGCTGCGGCGTGCCAATGTCGAGTGCACCAGCGAGAAACCTCTCGAGCCCACACTAGACTTCGACGCTCTGAGCACCGAGGCCGCCGCCACCCCGCCGGCAGCAGGCGAGGGCGTAGTCACAAAGGCAGAGGCCAAGCCTGCCGACACCCCGGAGGAGATAGAAGGTGAACAGAAAGAGAGTGATTCTGAAGACAAGCAGAAACCAAATATCTTCTCCAAGTTCGGAAAGACAGTATCCAAGATACTCGCCGGACTCGTGGAAGAAAGCTAAATGGACATCCCCTAAGCCCCCGAAAAGATAATCGGGGGGATTAAGACATCCATCATAGAGATGAATTAAAACAGAGACATTTATTTTCAAGACATAAACCATCAGACTCATTCCGTAAAATAAAACAAGAGACGGGGGAGAGTCCATTAAAAATACCACTATGGCAGACGAACATAAAACAGAGACTGGCGGCATCCAGTTTATAATGAAAACCAACAACCCCAGCATCATCAAGGTGGTGGGAGTCGGAGGCGGCGGAGGCAATGCCGTCACACACATGTATAACGAGGGCATTCACGATGTGACTTATGTCCTCTGCAACACTGACAAGAAAGCGCTTAGCGACTCTCCCGTGCCCAACAAACTGCAGCTCGGCGAAGGCCTCGGAGCCGGAAACCGACCAGAGCGCGGACGGCAGGCTGCGCTGGACAGCATCGACAAAATCAAAGAACTCTTCAACGACGGCACACGCATGGTATTCATCACCGCCGGTATGGGAGGCGGAACGGGCACAGGCGCTGCTCCTATCGTTGCCCAGTGCGCACGAGAGATGGAGATTCTCACCATCGGAATTGTCACCATCCCGTTCCTCTTCGAGGGACACATGAAGATCGGACAGGCTCTCAAGGGAGTGGCTGAGATGTCGAAACACGTGGATGCGCTGCTCGTAATCAACAACGAACGCCTGCGTGAGATTTATCCTGAGCTTACCGTCCGCAACGGCTTCGCAAAAGCTGATGACACCCTGTCTATTGCTGCTAAGAGCATAGCCGAAATCATAACCATGAGGGGAATAATGAACTTGGACTTCCAGGATGTCAAGACTATCCTTAAGGACGGAGGCGTTGCCATAATGAGCACCGGCTTCGGCGAAGGAGAGAACCGCGTGACCAAAGCGTTCCAGGAGGCTCTTCATAGTCCGCTGCTCAACAACAACGACATCTTCAACTCCAAGAAAGTCCTTTTCTACATCACCTTCGGCACCTCCGACTCTGCAGACGAGCTCACGATGGAAGAGATGAACGAAGTGAATGAGTTCATGGCTCAGTTCCATCAGGACGTGGTGGAGACAAAATGGGGACTTGGAACTGATGACACCCTCGGCAACAAGATAAAAATAACCCTGCTCGCTTCTGGGTTCGGACTGAAGAATGTGCCCGGACTGGAAAGCGGCGATCCCACCCCCATCACACGTGAGGACGAGGACCGTAAGCGCAAGGAGGCTGAAGACAAAGAGAACCTGGAAGACCTCATTGGAGAGTATTACAAGGATCAGGAGAACCGACCCAAACGCCCCCGCCGCCATATCTATATATTCGAGGATTCCACTTTGGACAACGATGAAGTCATCCAAATGGTCGAATCTCTGCCTACAGCCAACCGCCAAAAGGCTGACTTACGGCGAATTATGGACAAGGCATCAGCGGACGAGTCGATGACCACCAGCGAAACCGCATCTGCAGACTCTCCTGAGCAGCCGATAAAATTCATCCTTTAATATTCAACTGTTCCCGACAAGAGGCTGTAAGTTTTTGAGTCCTTAAGTTTTTGAGTTTTTGAGTAGTTTACAAGTGGTTAGTAGTCGAGTTGGTCCTTTAGAGGATTAGTAATGGCTTAACTTCTTAGACTCTTAAACCTCTTAAACTCTTGAACCTCTTGAACTCTTAAACCCCTTAAACCTCTTAAACTCTTGAACCCGCGGCTTACCGCGAACACGGAGCTGCTGCCCTCAGAATTTATCCCGACATTGCTCCATCAGCCACTTGGGGGTGGAGGTGGCGCCACAGATGCCTATGCTCTCTGCTGCAGAGAGGTCCAGCTGCAGAGAGTCTATCTCGTCGGGACTGTCTATCATGAATGAATGGGGGTTCGCTCTTCGGCACTCTTCGAAAAGGGCGCGTCCATTGCTGCTCTTGCGTCCGCAGACAAAGAGGACGATATCGTGGCGGGAAGCAAATTCGCGGATGTGAGAAATACGATTCGCCACCTGACGGCATATAGTGTCGTAGAAGGTGAATGTGGCATTAGGAGCGATATGTTCACGTATGTATTCTACCACCTGACGGAAACCGTCTAATGATTTGGTGGTCTGACTATAGAGGGCGATGTCGCGCGTGAAGTCCAGCATGGCTGCCTCATCGGGGGTCTCTATGACGATGGCAGTGCCTTCAGTTTGTCCCACCAGCCCCAGCACCTCGGCATGGCCACGTTTGCCGTAGATCACAATCTGCCGGCTATGCTCCGGGTCGGAGTCGTATTCGCGTTTGATTCGTTCCTGCAGATGCAGCACCACAGGGCATGTGGCATCAATTATATTAATGTTGTTTGATGCAGCCTGGAGATATGTGGTCGGCGGTTCCCCGTGGGCCCGTAGGAGAACGCTCGCATCATGAAGTCTTGAGAACTGCTCATGGTCGATTGTCACCAGTCCCATGGCGCGAAGCCGTTCCACCTCGCGCCCGTTGTGGACTATGTCACCGAGACAATAAAGCTTACGTTCCCGGCTGAGTTCCTCCTCTGCTTTTCCGATGGCGCGAGTCACTCCGAAACAGAAGCCAGAGCCAGTGTCGATTTCAACAAACATAGATGATGAGATTAACTAATAGGGAAAGATAAGTGACAAGCTCTAATTAGTTAATTTGTGGTATAAATCTAACAGCCACTGATTCTGCTCCTCGATGGTGAGACTGCTGTTGTCCAAGACGTATGCGTCAGGAGCCTGGCGCAGAGGCGCCACAGCCCGGGTAGAATCAATGCGGTCGCGCTCCTGCAGGTTTTGCAGGATCTCGTCAAAGGATACCTCTTCTCCCTTGGCCCGCAGTTCGTCGTAGCGGCGCTGGGCACGGACTTCGGGGGAGGCGGTCACAAACACTTTCATCTCTGCATTGGGAAAGACTGCTGTTCCGATGTCACGCCCGTCCATCACTATACCCCCTTTCTGTCCCATGGACTGCTGGAGAGCCGTCATCGCTTCTCGCACAAACGGCAGGGCCGCAACGGGGCTGACATGAGCTGACACCTCCATGGTGCGGATCTGGCGCTCAACGTTGACGCCATTGAGATATGCATCCGGGCGTCCGGAGGAGGGGTTGAGATGAAATGCGATATTTATCTCATTCATCCGGGCCTGCAGTTGTTGTTCATCCACGGCCCCGTCCCCGCTGATCAGCCCTTGTTCGATGCAGAACAGGGTGCAGCATCTATACATGGCCCCGCTGTCAATATATATATATCCGATTCTGCGGGCCAAGTCCTTGGCCATTGTGCTTTTGCCGCAGGAGCTGTGTCCGTCGATTGCAATTGTGATACGTCTGGAAGCGGAAGAAGTGTTCTCTGTATTATTCATATATTATATTTTTAGCTGTGTTGCTTAAATATCATTCTGGGCAGAAGAATATCATATTGTGGTGCGTAAGCCGAAAGACCTACAGCCTAACCTGGGCATTAAACATCAGGCCCGGGGTGGAGACGTGGTATTTTGAGTATGCGAGGTCAATGCGGAAGCGCTTGACGTGAACCCCTGCGCCGAATGAGAGGCCGGAGCCGTGGCTGCTGCCTGCCGATTTCATCTCACTGGCGCGGCGGAAATTGAAGCCAGCTGAGAGATGGAAGAATGAGGAGGGGATTATGTCAACACCCAACTGGAAGTGGTTCAGCAGAATCTTGCCGAATTTCTCGTCGTGCTCGGGGTTGTAGAAATAGTCGCTGCTCCAACGGGTTAAGTCCGTCATCGTCACGGTGAAACGGATGGGCGCTTCGGCAAGCCGCTTGGTAAAACCGACGCTCAGATCATACGGAAGCCGCTCGTGGGTATCTGCAAAGGCCTTCACCTGACCGCCTAAATGGGAGGCAACGAGGGAGAATGAGAAGTCGTTCTCCTGATTGTAATAATTGAGGCCAAGGGAGGCTGCCAGGGCAATGCTCGTATATGAGGCGTATTTGGAATAGATGAACTCGGTGGTTACGCCCCCGGCCCAGCGCTCCCCAAGCATATAGGTGTAGCCGCCTGTTAGCAGCATGTCCAGAGCGCGAAACTGCCCCACGGATATGCCTTCGACCGTGGTCTCCTGCATTGAACCGTAACCGAGGAACTTGGCCCCCAATGCCCATGTGCCCCGTTTGCCCGCCGCCTTTACGAATGAGACATTCCCCATCTTGCAGCCCTGCATATATGTCAGGAAACCGAGATTGAGAGTGCGGTCCTCGACATTTGCCATTAGGGCTGGATTGAAGAAGAAGAGGGACGCATCGTCGTCGGGCATAGAGACGGAAGTCCCGCCTAAAGCCATAGAGTGGGCAGATGAAGGCAGGCTGAGGAAGTTGAAGACCGAGGTCCCCTCTTCCTGTGCGCTGACGGCTCCGGAACAGGTGAGCAGTATCATCGCAAGAGTCGATAATTTCAGAAAAATATGTCGGGAGAACATTCGCTTGTCGTTTTCGGGCACAAAAATACTCATTATTTCCTAATATAAACGTAAATAAACCTGCTTTTCGGGTGTGAGAAGCCCTTTTTTTGCAAAAAAAACCGTTTGCGAGCAAAAAAAATGGCCCAAAGGGAAGTGTGTATCAAAAAGATTAACTACTTTTGTGCCGAAGCAAGTGATGTAAAAAGCAAAACTGTGCAATCATTGCCTAAATCTGTAATATAATAAAACGAACGAAAATAAATCATGGAAGAAACCAAGTCAATGACTGAAGAACTGCGCGGTCAGCGTGGTACCAGCCTGTTATTGGGCTATGTTCTGGTGCTCGGCCTCATGTTTGTGGCTTTCGAGTACACTACAAGAGAAATTAAGATTGAGGAAATGGAACCCATCTACGAAAGCAATTTCGAAGAGGACATGATACCTATCACTCAGCAGAAGGAAGTGATGGCTCCCCCTCCAGCAGCCGCACCCAAGGTAGCTGAGATCCTGAATATCGTGGAGGATGATACCGAGCTGGCAGAAGAAGAGGTCCAGACATCTGAGGAAGTGAATCAGGCTATCAGCACAGTGACCGGCGAAGGAGCTCCTACCGCAGTTGTTGCATCAGCCCCTGTTGGCCCCGTGCGTGAGGAATCGGATGACGACCGCATCTTCGAAGTCGTGGAGGTGAATGCCTCATTCCCCGGCGGTGATGAAGAGTGTTATCGTTGGCTCGCAGAGCACATTCACTACCCGGCCATCGCTAACGAGCAGGGCATTCAGGGACGCGTGTTTGTGCAGTTCGTGGTAAACAAGGACGGCTCTATCGTGGATGTTAAGGTGCTACGTTCACCGGACCCCTCACTCTCCAAGGAAGCTGAGCGCGTCGTGAAGATGATGCCAAGATGGAAGCCGGCACGTCAGGGTAACAAGCCTGTGCGTTCACGCTTCAACTTGCCTGTGATGTTCCGCTTGCAGTAATCCGCTTATACATTATTAATTATTATTACTATATTTTATATAGAGAAAGAGAGTGAGGAACTGCGGTTCTTCACTCTTTATCATCCTTAGTATATGTTCTCTTTACAAGAAATAATGAATATGGTGGCGGAGGCCATCAAGCAAGTGCCGGACCGCACTGAACCCAAAGGACTGTATGAACCGGTAAGGTATGTTCTTTCGATGGGAGGCAAGCGCATACGCCCGGTGCTGATGCTTATCGCATACGGAATGTATAGGGATGACATCGGGAGTATTATGCCCACAGCACTCGGTATAGAGACATACCACAATTATACTCTGTTGCACGACGACCTGATGGACAGGGCAGAGGTGCGCCGCGGAAAACCATGTGTGCACCGCAAGTGGGATGACAACACGGCAATACTGAGCGGTGACGCAATGCTCGTGCTGGCATACCAGCTTATGGCTAAGGCCAAGACGGAATGCCTGGCCGAGGTGCTGACGTTATTCACAAAGACAGCTCTGGAGATAGGCGAAGGCCAACAATATGACATGGATTTCGAGCAGCGGATGGATGTGGGCGAGGAGGAATATATCGAGATGATTCGGTTGAAGACCTCTGTTCTGTTGGCCTGTGCTCTCAAAATCGGAGCAATCCAGGCCCATGCGCCAGGTCCTGATGCCGACATGCTCTACAGGTTCGGTGAACGAATCGGACTGGCTTTTCAGCTGCAGGATGACCTGCTTGACGTTTATGGAGATTACCGCACATTCGGCAAGCAGATCGGCGGTGATATCTTGTGCAACAAAAAAACATATATGCTGATTCAGGCTTTGCGTAACGCCGACAGTGGGCAGCGTGAACAGCTGGAGCGCTGGCTGAATGTCAGAATCGAGGACTCGGGGAATGCCAATGGTCGCAGCGAAGAAGAACTACAGAAGATTCAGGCTGTGACTGACATCTACGATGCCATCGGTGTCCGTAAGATGGCAGAAGCAAAGATTGGCTTATACTTTGATGAGGCTATGGAATGCCTCAGGGCTGTCAATGTGCCAGAGGAACGCAAACAAGTGCTCAAAGAACTGGCCAACCAGCTAATGAACCGCAAAGTATGACGATAATAGACACGCATAGTCACATCTATGGCCCGGAGTTCAGCGATGATGTCGCCGATGTGATTGTCCGTGCGAAGGAGGCGGGGGTGGAGAAGATATTCCTGCCCAACATAAATCTCGGGACGATAGTCCCGATGATGGAACTCTGCCAGGCTTATCCCGGATGTTGCTATCCTATGATGGGGCTTCATCCGGAGGATATCGGAGACGACTGGCATGAGGTGCTCGATGAGATGGAATCTCTTCTGAAAGACAGAAATCACCCTTATATTGCTGTTGGCGAGGTCGGTCTGGACTATTATTGGAGCCAGGAGCGGTATGAGGAGCAGAAGGAGGTGTTCATGATTCAAGCTGGATGGGCCAAAAGGTATGATCTGCCTCTGGTAATCCACACCCGGAATGCGCACCGGGAGATGGTGGAATTGATGAGAAGTGCATCGGAAGAAGAGAGCCTGCGCGGGGTGTTCCACTGCTTCAGCGGAAGCTCGGAGGAGGCACGCGAATTGCTTGACTTCGGTCAGTTCATGCTCGGAATAGGAGGCGTGGTGACGTTCAAGAAATCTCAGTTGCCTGATGTCCTGCGGGATGTGGTGCCCATAAACCGGATAGTAGTCGAGACGGACGCACCATATATGGCTCCAGTTCCATATCGCGGAAAGCGGAATGAAAGTGGTTTTGTCAAGGCCGTCGTGGAGAAGTTGGCAGACATTTATGGGATGAGTGCCTCTTCGGTGGCAGAAATTACCACTAACAATGCCCTAAATACATTCACGAGAGCCAGGAAATAGCTAAATTAACCCCTAAAATGAAGAAAAAATGCCTCAATAACAACTTTTTTTTGGCAAAAGTGAGGAATATAGCTAAAAAAGGGTTATTTTTGTAGCGCATTTTGTGGCAACAATAAAGAAAACGAACAAATAAAATAACATTAATCATCATTTAATTACAATTCACAATGAAAAAGTATTTTGCATTTGTTGCAATGGTCGCTGCCTTCACATTCGGCATGACCAATTCAGTGATGGCTCAGGACGAAGCTGCTGAAGCCCCAGAAACCGAGCAGGTTGATTCTGCTGCCGTTGACAGTGTTGCTGCCGACAGCGTTGCTGCCGACAGCGTAGCTGAAGCTGCTCCCGAAGAGACAGTTGCTCCCGTAGAGGAGGAAGAGGGCCTGCATAAGACTCTTAAAACTAAGTTCATTGAAGGTGACGCCGGCTTCATGAGCCTCGTTGCCATCGCCCTTGTACTCGGTCTCGCTTTCTGTATTGAACGCGTTATCTATCTGACTCTTGCTCAGGTAAACACCCAGAAGTTCATGAAGGCCATTTCCGACAAGGTGGCTGCCGGTAAGGTTGAAGAGGCTATCGCTTACTGTGAGGGTACTCGCGGACCTGTCGCTCAAATCAGCAAAAAAGCTCTCACTGCTCTGAACAGCACTGACCAGAACGATATTGCAACTATCGAACGTACCATCAACATCGAGGCTGAGGTTCAGGGTGCTTACCTCGAAGAGAATTGCTCATGGATCACCCTCTTCATCGCCATGGCTCCTTCTCTCGGATTCCTTGGAACTGTGATCGGTATGGTGCAGGCATTTGACGATATCGAGCGCGCTGGTGATATCAGCCCGACAGTCGTTGCCGGCGGTATGAAGGTCGCCCTTATCACAACCATCTTCGGTATCATCGTTGCCCTCGTGCTGCAGGTGTTCTACAACTACATCCTCTCACGCGTTGAGGCTTTGAATTCCAACATGGAAGAGGCTGCAATGAGCCTGCTCGACACTTGTGTCAAGAGCCCGAAATGCCAGAAGTAATTTAAATAAGGAATGAACTATGAAACTACAAAAGTTGTCTAACTACGCGCTGCTTGGATGCATCATTGTCGGTGTTATCTGTTTCGCCCTGTTCTTCCTGGTCGATTACAATAACATGGACTTCGATGGCGTTCACACATCGCCTGCACTGACGGATCTCATTCTGGTCCTGATGTATTTGTTCTTTGTTCTCACGGCTGGTTTAACCATCTGGAGCCTCGTGCGCGGTATAAAGGTCAATTCCGGTAATTCCGGACCCAGCCCCACCGGCATCCCCTCAAGCAAGATTACCATCTGCACATGGGGCGGTGTTATTCTGGCTCTCGTCATCGGTCTGATCTGTGGTCTTGGTGAAGATGCTTTCACCACTGTCTCAGGTAAGGTCACTTCCGGCGGAATGGTTACAGTTGTTGATATGTTCCTGGTGGCAATCTATATCCTGGCCATCGCTACCATCGCCACGGTTGTGGTTAGCATGAGCGGATACCTCACCAAGAGTGCAACTCCCAAGGAATAAACGGTCTGAGAAATTGTAAATCATAAAAATTGTACAATTAAACTATGGCAAGAAAGAAGAAAAAAGTGCCAGGACTGAACTCCAGTTCAACAGCCGACATCTCCTTCATTCTGCTGATTTTCTTCCTGGTGACCACATCTATGGATACAGATATGGGCCTCGCACGACGTCTGCCTCAGCCGCCTGAAAAAGACCAGGAAAACGCTCAGATTGACGTGAAGGAACGTAACGTGCTGAATGTCCGTATGAATGCAGCGGGTAACCTGATGGTGAACCACGACTTCATCGACATCGCACAGTTGCGGGCGCGCGCCAAGGAGTTTATCGAGAATCGGAATAATCTCTCGAGTCTCCCTGAAAAGCACGCCAAGAATATCGACTTGCTGGGTCAGTGCTATGTGACGGACAAGCACGTTATTTCAGTGCAGACCGACCGAGGCACACCATATAATATTTACTTTGAGGTGCAGAACGAATTGGTAGCAGCCTACAACGAGTTGCGTGATGATCTCGCAATCGCCAAGTTCGGCCGCCCGTACGCACGCCTCTCAGAGGATGAGCAAGTTGCAGTTCGCACATATTATCCCCAGAAGATATCTGAGGCCGAACCGAAAAATTATGGAGGAAACTAATCATGGCTAAACAGCAAAAACGTGAAATGCCTGAGATGAACACATCATCTCTCCCTGACTTGATTTTCACCATCCTGTTCTTCTTCATGATTGTGACTACCATGCGTGAGGTAACGCTGAAGGTAAAGTTCACCGTACCTTCTGGAACAGAATTGGAGAAACTGGAGAAGAAGTCATGCGTATCTTTCATTTACGTAGGTCCTCCTACAGATCAGCTCCGTGCACAAATGGGTAGCGGTACCCGCGTTCAGCTCAATGACCGCTACGCTGAACCGCGTGAGGTGATGGATTTCGTAGCCCAAGAGCGCACGACTATGTCCGACCCTGCATCACAAGTGATGTCTATGAAGATAGACCAGCATACTCAGATGGGAATTATCACCGATATCAAGGAAGTGCTGCGAAAATCATGGGCACTGAAGATTAACTATTCGGCTACTCGCCGCAATTAAATAATCTTATAATAACGAATTAAGGGGCTGTTTTTACAGCCCCTTTTTTGTGTCTTCTCTTCGTTGACCACCAAAAATCACCAAGTGAACTTTGAAGAAAATTAAAGCATCTTATATTGTTTGGGTGAATATCCGGTCATCTTCCGGAAGAAGCGGCCAAACATACTTTGTGAGGGAAAGTTCAGGTTGTCGCTGACTTGCTTTACACTCATGTCGCTGTTTCTCAGCAGAGCCTTTGCTTCCAAAGCAACGTATTCATCAATCCATTGCATACCGTGTTTGCCGCTGACCTCGCGGATAGTGGTACTCAGGTATTTTGGGGTAAGACACATCCGGTCGGCATAATAGCTGATACTGCGTTCGCGCCTGAAATCCTGATCAAGAAGCGAAAGGAAATCCCGGAAGATCTGTTCCTTGCGTGTCGGCGGTTTATACATGGAGGGAACATCCTGGGCATTTCCCAATTCCATATTTTTGATTATCCAAACCTCAAACAAGCGCTTAATAACCTCAGCTTTGTTTTCATAGTCAGGTTCAGACAGTTCTCTCTTTATGAATCTGTAAATATCTAAATTCCGTTGTAATGATTCATCGGACTCGATATTGCGAATAAAGAAATGAAAATATCTGTCAGCCAGGGACATATAGAGGCCCATCTTTCGGAGAACGCCTTTGACAATATTGGCATCAATAGCCATTAGAATCAGTTTCGTATTGTCAACGCTGTTCTTCAACTGCAACACGCAGCCAGACATGATAACAAGAATCTGACGTTGATGAACAGAGATGGGCTGAAGATTCACTGTAAGGTCCAATCCCCCCTCTAATATCCAACAAACGAACATTGTCTCTGTCTTGACAGGGAAAGGGTCGATCTCCTGCCGTTCAACATGTTGGTCAATGTTATCAAATATCCAGCAACTGTTTTTCAGCCAATAAACATTAATAGAGGGTGGGGGGGAGGATAGATTAAGAGTCAGTGGTGTTTTATCAGATGTCATTGTAATGGCGTATATTCATAAAATTGTGCACAAAGGTAATTATTTTGTGTGGAAAATATGAATATATAGGAGTTGCAGCTTCTATTTTATGTGTTTTTAACTCAGAAAGCGATGCGTTTTTGACTCTATAACTTATGTGCATTCAACTCTGAAACTCTGATGGCCAATTGACCAGGAAGACACGTTCAGTGGCCCGGGTAAGTGCAGTATATAACCAACGGAAATAGTCAGGCGAAAGCATATCTTCAGTTATAAATCCCTGATCTATAAAGACATGCTGCCATTGGCCGCCTTGAGCTTTATGGCATGTCACGGCATACGCATATTTCACTTGCAAGGCATTGAAATAAGGATCTTCTTTTACTGCCTTCATACGTTCGCGTTTGGTGAGAATCTCTTCATAGTCGTCCCAGACTTGATCGAAAAGTTGCTGCATACTGCTGCGAGGCAGGGCTGGAGCCTCTGCCTGAAGGGTGTCCAAAATGATTGTGGCATCCACTTCAAAGTCGTCGAAATCGGGGAAGCAGAGTGTAACATCAGCAAAGCGAAAACCATATTCATCCCTTACATTACGGAAGTGTCGCACCACTGCAATGTCTCCGTTTGCAATAAAATCCATCTGTTTTGTATCCTGATTCTCTTCGGAAGGTTTAACCCAGTGGTAGTTATTACGGACGATGATAAGCTGGTCACCATAAACTAATTCGTCGTCATAATCCAAGACCCTTGCCCGAATACCGTTGTTATAAGCGTTTGCCCTCTTGTTGGAACGTGTGATTACTATTGTTCCGTCAAAGCCGCAATAATCATACGAATTCTCTAATGTTTCAATGAGCTCATTTCCGGGAACATTGACAATATCAGCAAAACCAGTCAGTTTGAGTTTGGGAAAGGAATAGATGTCATTGTCTGCTATCAGAGAACGTAATGCTGTGGCGTTCCAGAGGATTCCACTTGCATCAAGCTGCCTGACAACCTGCTTGAGCGATGTCTCCATCACATTCAGACCATAACATTCCAGTGACTCGCGAAACAGGGCCGGGCTTTGTTCCTCGCCTACGGGGGGCAGCTGAGCAGTGTCGCCCACCATGAGGAGACGGCATCCCTCGCTTCCGTAAACAAAATGAATCAGGTCGTCAAGCAAACGCCCTGTGCCAAAGACGCCTGTCTCCGTCCCTTCGTTGGAGACCATCGATGCCTCGTCAACGATAAAAAGAGTATGCTTCATCAGATTCACTCCTTGAAGGAAATCGACCATGTCCCCCGTAAAAGCCTTCTGCCGGTAAATACGCTTATGAATTGTATAAGCCGATTGCCCCGAGTGCAAAGAGAATACTTTCGCCGCTCTCCCCGTAGGTGCCATGAGAACCACATTCTGTTTAAACTGGACTAAAGTCCTGACTAAAGCACTCACCAAAGAGGTCTTGCCAGTGCCCGCATACCCACGAAGAATGAAAATGGATTCATTATCACGGTTAAAAATGAAAGAGGCAAGCAAATTGGCAGCCAAAAGTTGGTCTTTTGTGGGTTGGAAGGGGCAATTTTCTATAATTACTGCCCTCATTTGGTCAATTATAGTCATTCAGAGAGAAAAAAATATGTTTTGATGAAGATTATTTCAATTATTCTTTATAATTTTGCGATGCGAATTAACAAAAAAAGTATCATATATCCAACATGAAAAAGGTTTTTAACGTGCTTTTAGCACTTTGTGTGGTCGGCCTGCTCTTCATATGCTGGCGCAGCATCCAGGACGACATTGATTTCAACGAGGAAGTAACCGAGCGTGAAAATGCTGTTAAGGAGCGGTTGCTGCAAATCCGCGCCGCCGAAGAAGAGTGGAAACTGCAGAGCGAAGTAGGCGATTACTGCGACAGCCTCTACAAGTTGGTGGAATTCGTCCGCAACGGACGTATCCCAAAAATCGTAAAGGAGGGCGTCCTTTCAGATGAGCAGATGGAGAAAGGCCTTACCGAAGTAAAAGCTGCAGCAATAGTGAACAGCGGTGATCAGGCAGCAATCAAAGCTAACGGTCTTGAGGGCTTCCGTCGTGACACTACATGGGTTCAGTTGAGCGATTCACTCTTTGGCCCGGACTTCTGTGCAGACAGTTTGCGTTACATTCCTTTCTCACAGGGTGATACCTTCATGCTCCAGTCGTTCACAAACCTCACCCGTTCTGGCACTCTGCAATATGTTATGGAGTGCTGTGCTCCAGACTCGTCTTTCCTCAAGGGAATGGGCCGCATGGGTGACCGTCTTATCACCAACCGTCGTCAGCTTGCTGATGATATGGGTAACTATCCTGGACTGAAGATTGGTGACCTCAACAATTGGAACAACAATGCCGGCAACTGGGAGTAAGACTCACATACCGCAAAACTTATCCATCCGCCTGCGTGCGGATGGATTTTGTTTTTTTGTCTGCAATCCCCACGATAGCAGTCTGATACGTTGCGAGTGTTTTGACGTCGGAAAGGATGAAGATATGGGTGAGCGCATGCAGGCAGAGCTTGGTAGACCCGAATATTTCAATCACAGCATTGACCAAGTGTTTGTGCTCTCCACAGAAAATATCACCCACATACCTCTTGAGGAATTCAAGAGAGAGAATGCTGATGCGATGTATGAGCTTACGTTCAATCATCCCAATATGGAGAGTATTCATGTAAGCTATAATATTTTACCGCATCTTGAAACGGTGGAGCTTTACAGCATCCCCAGAAATGTGGAGCACGCTATTCTGCAATATTATCCCACCGCGCGTTTTTTCGGTGCGCATGCTATGCTTATGGAACGTCTGCTCCGGCTTGATAACGAGAAGGAAGAAGGGGTCAAACTGTTCTTCATATACCCTGATGGTGACAAACTGACAACATTGTATTTCGAAGAGGGAAGACTGCGGATGTCAAATACATTCACGGCTCACAATGCTCCAGATGCTCTCTACTATATTCTTTATGCCTGGAAGACTCTTGGCCTTGATTCCGAGCGCGATCAATGCATATTGCTTGGTGATACTCCATGGCTGAATGAACTTTCAACCTATGTGGCAAATATAATCAGGATCAACCCGGCCACACTCTTCCCCAATATCCCTCTGGCAAAGGAAAAGGATGTGCCTCTTGATACCGCAGCTCTGCTTCTGAACCGCATCTGAGCATTCACAATTTGTCATCCTCCTTTATCCGTACAATAACAGCAATGCGTGTCATAACAGGTAAATACAAAGGTAGGCATTTTGACGTGCCACGTACATTTAAAGCACGTCCCACAACTGACTTCGCCAAGGAGAGTCTCTTTAATGTGCTCCAAGGTTATATGGAGTTTGAGGAGGATAAGACCATGGCTCTTGACTTATTTGCAGGAACGGGCAGCATTACTCTTGAAATCCTGAGCAGAGGGTGCAGACAGGTCGTTGCAGTTGAAAAAGAACCACTGCATTGCCGTTTCATAAACCAATATCTGCAACAGCTGAAGGAGAATAAGGCTATTGTACTTCGAGCTGACGTATTCAAATACCTCAATAACGCGAAAGCGGAGAGCTTCGATTTCATTTTTGCCGATCCGCCATATGATATACCAGACCTGGCCTTGCTGCCTGACAAAATATTTTCTGATAACTCTTCTATACTTAAGCCCGGTGGCATATTCGTATTAGAACACGGGAAAAGAAATGACTTTTCGTCACATCAGCATTTTGTAGAACACCGCGCTTACGGGAGCGTTAATTTTTCTCTATTCAGATGAAGCATTTCTGTCTTGACGACTCTCCGCAATTCCATCTAGTGGAATTAGTAGAAACCACTTCTACCAATTCATTCCTTGCGGACTATCAGCCTCCAAGAGAAGCTGCAGTAACTGTGGTGACTGCGGATTTTCAGAACGCGGGCAGAGGGCAGGCTAATAACAAATGGGAGTCGGCTGCCGGCCAGAACCTGCTTTTCAGCATTAAGATTCATCCGCACAGCCTCCCTCCAACAAAAATCTTTGTGCTGAGCGAAGCTATTGCTCTTGCTGTTCGGGATGCCGTTGACACTGCTCTGAAGGAATCTGATGTCGTCGGTCATTCAGTAACTGTAAAATGGCCCAATGACATATATGCAGATGATAAGAAGATTGCAGGAATCCTCATAGAAAACGAGCTGCAGGGGCAGACTATAGCGCGCGCAATAATAGGAGTGGGATTAAATGTTAACCAGGAATCATTTGTGAGCGACGCCCCCAATCCTGTTTCTCTATTTCAACTGACAGGCAAGGTCCACGAGCGGCAATTCATTCTTGGCCACATCATCAGTGTCTTCACATCGCTTTATGAATGTATTCAAAGGTGTGATTACTCTCTTGTTCATGAAACATATCTTCAATATCTCTATCGTAATAACGGAATATATGAGTTTAAAGATTCTAATGGAGTATTTGAGGCCAATATAATAGAAGTAAAACCTGATGGCATTATTTGCCTTCGGGATACTTACGGGAACATTCGGGAATATGCTTTTAAAGAGGTGGAGTGGTGTTTGAGTTCTTAAGTTCTTGAGTTTTTGAGTAGACAAGTAGACGAGTTGAGAAGTTAGTTCCTTAGAGGATAGGTAATGGCTTATCTACTTAACTACTTGCTTACTTATCCACTTTGAATCTTTGGCCTTTGGACGATTTCTCATTTTTATAATTAATAATAATACTAATATGGCTAAATTTAATCGTATCTTGCTAAAACTTTCTGGCGAAAGCCTAATGGGATCAAAAAAGTATGGAATAGACGAGCAGCGTCTGTCTGAATATGCAGAACAGATTAAAGAAGTTCATGCAATGGGAGTGCAAATTGGCATCGTCATCGGAGGTGGAAATATCTTCCGCGGCCTGAGCGGGGCAGGCAAAGGTTTTGACCGCGTTAAAGGCGACCAAATGGGAATGTGCGCAACTGTCATCAACTCGCTCGCCCTAAGCAGCGCCCTCGGCTCTGTTGGAGTGAAAAGCAGGGTGCTGACGGCTATCCGCATGGAACCCATCGGCGAGTTCTATACAAAGTGGAAGGCCATAGAGGCTATGGAGGCTGGTGAGGTTGCTATCATGAGTGCAGGCACCGGCAACCCTTATTTTACGACAGACACAGGTTCCAGTCTGCGAGGAATAGAAATAGAGGCAGACGTGATGCTAAAAGGCACGCGTGTGGACGGAGTTTATACGGCTGACCCAGAGAAAGACCCCACGGCAGTAAAGTTCAAGGACATCACCTATGATGAGATCTACGTGCGCGGTTTGAAGGTAATGGACCTGACGGCAACTACAATGTGCAAAGAAAACAAACTGCCTATCTATGTGTTCAATATGGATATTTACGGGAATCTGAAGAAGGTCCTGGATGGAGAAGAGATAGGCACATTGGTTCACAATTAACCAGGCTGATTATTGTAGGCCTTTAATAGCTGCCGGAATCAAAAGGAAAAGAATCAAAAAAAGTGCACCCCAAAAGTTAGACTAAAACTTTTGGGGTGCACTTCAATCTGACTTCCGGGGTTCATTTTATTTTAGTTCAATGTTTTTCCCTTCACATTATGTTAATTGTCCAATTCCTCATACTTGGAATGTTTGGACTTATACTCAGGAACAATCTGCTTCATCTGTCTCACGGTTTCCATATCATCATATAGATAACTCTGTGCTACGAGCGCGTCTATCTGTGCGGCAATTGTATCATAGTCGTATTCACGTACTTGTGCAATCTTAATCTTCTTATGGAATGTGGGCTTAGTCAGCTCTTCGTCATTCAAGACCTCCTCATATAGTTTTTCGCCATCGCGCAGTCCGGTGAACTCTACCTTAACATTTTTTGCTCCGCTTAAAATAATCATACGTCTTGCCAAATCAGCTATTTTCACAGGCTTGCCCATATCAAAGACAAAGATCTCTCCACCCCGACCCATCGTTCCTGCTTCAAGAACCAGTTTGCATGCCTCTGGTATAAGCATGAAGTAGCGGATTATGTCAGGATGAGTAACAGTTAACGGGCCACCCTTGCGAATCTGCTCTTTGAAGATTGGAATTACAGATCCGTTTGAACCAAGCACATTACCAAATCTGGTAGTTACAAACTGACATACTTCTTTTGGCTTGCCAGAAGCATCTTCAGCAGCAGCGGCCTCGTCATGAAGCTTTCGGTTGAGAGCTTGAACGTAAATCTCGCAAATTCGCTTAGAACAGCCCATCACGTTCGTCGGGTTAACTGCTTTGTCAGTGGAAATCATTACGAATTTCTTAACTCCGTATTTCACAGCTAAATCCGCTATCACTCGCGTTCCGTCAATGTTATTCTGCACAGCCTCACTGGGGTTGTCCTCCATCATAGGTACGTGCTTGTAAGCTGCGGCGTGGAAAACATAATCCGGACGATATTTCTTGAATAAGCTTTCCATGCGACGATGCTTTGTAATGCTCGTCACGACAGTCTCGGCTTTGATGTTAGGATAGTCGTTTGCCATCATAAGGCGGATGTCATGTTGCGGAGTTTCAGCTTCATCAACCAAAACGAGTTGGCTGGGTGAGAATTTGGAAATCTGGCGTACCATCTCTGATCCGATAGAGCCGGCCGAACCCGTAATGAAAATACACTTGTTATTCAGCATATTCCCGATCACGTTCATGTCGACTTCAATTTCTTCTCGTGGCAGCAGGTCCTCAATTTGCACCTCTTGTAATTGCGATGTGTTTATGTCTGAAGTGCCATCCCAAGTCTGTGCGAGATTCAGAGTGTAGATGGTAATGCCTGCTTCTATCAGACTATCCACCATGGCCTGATTCTCTGAAATACGTTCCTTTTTGAGCGGTGAAACGAGAAGTGTCTTGGCCTTAAACCTACGCATATTCTCTATCAGATGTTCATCGTTGGCAAAAACGTTTATGCCCATGAGCATGTGCCCGGGCATATCTGTTGAGTCAGAGATAAAACCCTTTAGGGTGAATCGCGCCGGTTCTTCCATCCTTATGGCTTTAGCCAGCATCAGTCCTCCGGCTTTGCAACCATATATAAACACTGGCTTTGTAGCGTCAGCCTCTCTTGCTAAGTCAAAAAGATATTTAACAATGATGCGTGTTCCCACCATAACCAGTGTTGCAAGCAGCCAAGAGAAGAGGAGTTCTCGAACAGGAATGGGGACGAGCCATTGGTCAACGTTGAAGACCAGACGCATGAACTCGATGACGGCAATACCTATAAAGTTGGCTACTGCTACTCGGTAAAGGTCAGTAAATCCGGAGTAACGGACAACCCCCTTATACGTATGCATAACTCTGAACCCTACTATATATGGGATTAGATACAGCAACAATGTTCCTACTAGAGGCCAGAATATCATAGCAGTTGCTGTAGCGCCCTTATATAGTGTATATGAAAAGAGCATCGAGAAAAACACTACCAGGCAATCGAAAAGCAAAACTATCCAATATGGTGTCGCCCTATTAGAAAAATAGTGTGACGTTATCTTATATATAACGTTCATAGGCAATTTCTGATATTAATTTATTCTTAGTCCTCAGCAGAAGACTCCTCGGCTTTCGGAGCACGCATTTCTGCATCGACAGCCTTGATTTTCTCTGCTAACAGCGCCAACTCACTCTTGAGTTTATCCACTTTTTTTGTCAATTCGGCCACCAGGCTGTTGCCGGTCTTGCTCTTGGCGCTGAGGAATGTCAGGTTTGTCTCATAGGTCTGAATCTCAGCCTTCTGTTGCTCATAGATACGAAGCAGACGTTCTTTTTCGCGAGATAATGTGCTACTGCCCTGATCTACAGCACGACGTATTGACTTCTGGAAACCTTCCAGCCTACGGCGGGCTGCGCTCTGGCCAAACTGCTTGTATAGCTGGTCTGTTATCTCGCGATAGGCAGCATAAACCTTATCCTTGTCGCGGAAAGGCACGTGGCCCACCTCGTTCCATTGCTGTTGTAGCTGACGCACTTGCTCAATCGTGGCTTCAGATGTTTCTGCAGTGAGAGCCTTCAATTGTTCTATGATGTCATGCTTAGCGGAGAGGTTAGCCTGCTCTTCGCTGCGAGCGCTTGCAGTCGCTTTCTGCTTCGCCTCAAAGAAATGGTCGCAGGCGGCGGTGAAGCGTTTCCACAACTGCTCGCTATATTTGCGTGGAACAGCTCCTATAGCCTTCCAGCGCTTTTGCAGTTCAATCAGTTTGTCAGTTGTCTTACGCCACTCGGTGCTCTCTTGCAACGCTTCGGCCTCTTCAACCAATTTGCGCTTCAATTCCAAGTTTTCAGACTGTTCGTCCTTGATTGTCTTGAAGAATTCAGCTTTGGCTGTGAAAAAGTTGTCACAGGCGACGCGGAAACGGTCGAACACGCGTTGGTTCATCTTATGTGGAGCATAACCTATAGTCTTCCATTCTGCTTGGAGAGATAGCACCTCTTTTGTCTTTTCGTCCCAAAGGGCGAAAGACGTCAAGACTGAGGTATCTATAGCTTCAACCTGTTCGCAGAGTTCAGTCTTGCGTGTGAGATTGGCTTCTTCACGTGCTTTTATTGCCTCGAAATGTTCCTGATGGCGCTTGTTTATCACCGTGCTTGCAGCCTTGAAACGCTCCCAGATGCTTTCGCGCAGTTCTTTGGCCACCGGGCCGATTTCCTTATAATCAGCATGCAAAGCCTGCAATTTATTGAATGCTGAGATGATGTCGGTCTCATCGGCCAGGCGTTCAGCAGCTTCAATAATGCGGTTCTTTGCCTCCAAATTCTTTCTGAAGTCATATTCGCGGGCCTCAATATGCAGTTTCAGCTGGTCATAGAACTGCTCCACATAGAGTTGGAATGTTTTCCATATTTCTGTGGCTTTTTCTGCAGGAACAGACTTTATTTCTTTCCATTCAGCCTGTAGCTGCTTAAACTCATCAAAATGACTGTTAGCCTCCTCGGGGGATGTGGCCAACTGCTTGATGCGCTCTATAATAGACAGCTTACGTGCGAGATTATCTTCTTTTTGGCGCTCGGCCTCCTCTGCCAACTTAGCTCGCTGTTCGCGTACGGTTTGCATCGCTGACTTGAAGTTCTCCTCAATCACATCTGGTTCAGGACGGTAATCTTCAGCATTTCCGCCAGCCTCGATAAATGCGTTGCGTGCGGCTAGTTGGTCTGCTTTCTGGAATTTATAGAACACCTGTTTCAGCAAATCCAGTTCTTGGCGGTCGCCTCCGTCTCCTGCCTCACAGATTTCTTTCAGGCGTTCCAGCACCTGCTCTTTTGTCTCAAAGATTACCTTCCCTTCTTCGGCTGTGTTGTCCGGCTCTGCAATCTCTTCTGGTTCAGAAGCATCATCAGCCGGGGATTCGACAGTCTCTGGCTCTTCATTTTTTGATTCTAAGGGTGCAGATTCTGCAGCAGCGGCCTCTGATATATCTGTGTCTGCTGCAACAGGTTCGGCAATTTGGGAATCGTTTGCTGATTCCGCAACCTCTATGTTTTCTGTTGAATCTGATGTTGTCTCCGCAGCCTGTGCCTCAACCTGAGGGGCAGCCTGCTCCTTTGATGTTTCTGCAACTTCGGGCTCAATAGGAGCGGAGGTCTGCAGTTCTTCATTCTCAGTCATAGTCTTGTGTTTTATTGAAAAAAATCACTTTCTGTTTTTAGAATCAATAATCTTTTTGCAAATAACGGGAAAAATGTTGAAGTAACCTAAGAAAAATGCAAAAAAATATATCAAATCCACGTTTTATGCCTTGCATACCACCAAAATGCGGCAGTCAACAATACCGAAAGGGCAACAGCAAACGGGAAACCAATAGGACTTGACTCCATGCCATTCACGAGGTTCATGCCGAAGAAACTGGCTATCAGGGTGGGCACCATCAGGAACATGCTCACAAGAGTTAGGGTTTTCATCACCGTGGACATGTTATTATTGATGATATTTGCATATGTGTCCATCGTGGAGTCAAGGATATTCGTATAGATGGCGGTGGTCTCGCGGGCCTGGCTCATTTCGATGTTTACATCTTCAATAAGGTCTGCGTCAAGTTCGTCCACAGGAAGCTTAAATTTCAGCTTCGATAGCAGAGTCTCGTTACCACGAATAGATGTTGCAAAATATGTTAGGCTGTCTTGCAGTCGGCTCAGACTTATCAGGTCCACATTGTCCACCTTTCGGTCAAGATGCTGCTTGGCTGCCTCTATCAAGGCGCTTATCTGCTTCAGCCGTTTTAGATACCAGACGGCCGATGACAGGAACAGTCTGAAGACCATGTCCACCGAATCCATAAATCCTACGCCACGCTTCTGCTGGAAGGTGACAAAGTCTATCATCATGTTGGTCTCAAAATGGCATACTGTGATGCAGACATCTTTGTTTAGAATAATTCCAAGGGGAATGGTGGTATATGGTGTTCGCGATCGAACCTCCTTGACATAAGGAATACGAAGAATTATGAGCATCCACCCATCGTCAAACTCGTAACGGGCGCGTTCATCCGTATCGGCAATGTCATCAATAAAATAATCAGGGATATGCAGCTCATCCTGCAAGAAAAGGGCATCATCCTGAGTTGGGCATGTTACCTGCACCCAACAATCCGGCTGCCATTGGTCTAGCGTGTGCAGACCATTCTTTGTGTTCCAATAAGTTCGCATCTGGCGTTTCCTCCATGCTTTTGTTCTAATGAGGAGCTAAAAGTCGCTTCTGCGAACCCCGCTCCCTTAGAATTGATAATTCTCCGGGTGATAGTCGTCCATTTATTTGTAATCTCTGGTTTTGCGGCGGCAAAGGTAAGCAAAATAAGTTATTTGCAGACAAATATGAGGCAAAAATATTTCAAAAAGGCTTATTTCCTTTGGTAATTCACTCGGTTTACAGTACCTTTGCCGCGCAAAATCAATCAAAAAGAACCAAAACATAACTATTTCTTATGGCAAAGAAAGCTATGCTGATGATCCTCGACGGATGGGGCATCGGTAACAAAGGAAAAGGTGACGTGATCTATCAGACGCCAACACCTTACATGGACTATCTAAACACCACTTATCCCAACAGCCAACTGCAGGCCAGCGGCGAGAACGTCGGACTGCCCGACGGACAGATGGGCAACTCGGAAGTGGGACATCTCAACATCGGAGCTGGACGAGTGGTTTATCAGGATCTTGTCAAAATCAACCGCGCCTGCAAGGACAACTCCATCCTTGAGAACCCCGAAATCCAAAGCGCATTCAACTACGCCGTGCGCGAAGGCAAAGCCGTTCACTTCATGGGCCTCACCTCCGACGGCGGCGTGCACTCCAGCCTCGAACATCTCTTCAAGCTGTGTGACATCGCCAAAGAATATAAGGTGCAAAATACTTTTGTTCACTGCTTCATGGACGGGCGTGACACCGACCCCAAAAGCGGGGTGGGCTTCATTCGCCAGTTGCAGGCCAAATGTGAGGAGACAGGTGCTATTATTGCCAGCATCATCGGCCGCTTTTATGCCATGGACCGCGACAAGCGTTGGGAACGCGTAAAAATTGCGTACGACCTGCTCATCAGCGGTGAGGGCGTTCAGGCTAAGGATATGGTTGAGGCCATGGAACTCAGCTACGCCGACGGCGTCACCGACGAGTTCATCAAACCCATCAACAACGCCAACATCGACGGCACCATCAAGGAGGGCGACGTCATCATCTTCTTCAACTACCGCAACGACCGCGCCAAGGAGCTCACCATAGTCCTCACTCAGCAGGATATGCCCGAGCAGGGAATGAAGACTATCCCCGGCCTGCAGTACTATTGCATGACCCCCTACGACGCATCGTTCAAGGGCGTGCACATCCTCTTCCCCAAGGAGAACGTGGAGAACACCCTCGGCGAGTACATCAGCAATCAGGGACTCAAGCAGCTCCACACAGCCGAGACCGAGAAGTACGCACACGTCACCTTCTTCTTCAACGGCGGACGCGAGCAGCCCTACGAGGGCGAAGACCGCATCCTCGTGGCCAGTCCGAAGGTAGCCACCTACGACCTCAAGCCCGAGATGTCAGCCTACGAGGTCAAGGACAAGCTCGTCGCAGCCATCAAGGAGGACAAGTACGACTTCATCGTCATCAACTTCGCCAACGGCGACATGGTGGGCCACACCGGAGTCTATGAGGCCATCGAGAAAGCCGTCGTGGCCGTTGACGCCTGCGTCAAGGAAGTAGTGGAGACCGCCAAAGCCATGGGCGACTACGAAGTGATTATCATAGCTGACCACGGCAACGCAGACAATGCCATTAATCCTGACGGCACGCCCAACACAGCCCACAGCCTGAATCCCGTTCCTTTCATATATATTACTGAGAACAAGCAGGCTGCAGTGGAGAATGGTATCCTTGCCGACGTAGCTCCTTCTATCCTCCATATTATGGGGCTGGAGCAACCCAAGGATATGACTGGCCATAATCTTATCAAGGACTGATACAAATCATTATATAATTATGAAACAAGGGGGTGAGTACATCCCCTTGTTTCGTTTATATCAGTCAGCAGACTGCCGCTAAAAATCTGATTGCCTGATGTTGAAGAAGGCAGCGCCAAGAATTAGAATCCGAAATGGTTAGCTGCTTTTGGAATCTGTGGATAGAACTTCACGAAGAAATTGTGAAGTGAAGCCTTTGCCAGAAGCTGCTATCTGTTCTGGGGTGCCAACAGCTACTACATTTCCCCCCTCGCGCCCGCCTTCTGGTCCCATATCCACGATATAGTCTGCACTCTTGATGACATCGAGGTTGTGTTCGATGACGATTACAGTGTTGCCTCGGTCAACAAGTCGCTGCAAGACGAGGAGCAGAGCGCGAATATCTTCAAAATGTAGGCCCGTGGTTGGTTCGTCCAGAATGTATAAAGTCCGCCCTGTATCACGGCGGGCTAGTTCTGTCGCTAATTTGACACGTTGACTTTCGCCACCGCTCAATGTGGTGCTGCTCTGTCCAAGTTTAAGGTATCCGAGTCCGACTTCCTGCAGGGTTTTTATTTTCTGCAGTATGTTTGGTTGGTTTTCAAAGAATTCGACAGCCTGATTTATAGTCATATCCAACACGTCGGCTATGCTTTTGCCGCGGAAACGCACCTCAAGTGTTTCTCGGTTATACCTGCGTCCGCGACATTCCTCACAGGGGACTGTGACGTCTGGCAGGAAGTTCATCTCGATAGACTTGTATCCATTTCCTGCACATGCCTCACAGCGTCCTCCCTTTACATTGAATGAGAAACGTCCCGGCTTATAACCGCGAATGCGGGCCTCTGGCAAACTGACGAAGAGACTCCGGATATCGTTGAAAACGCCAGTATAAGTTGCAGGATTGCTACGGGGCGTGCGCCCAATAGGGCTCTGGTCAACATCCACAATTTTGTCGATTTGTTCAATCCCCTTGATCGCTTTATATGGCAGAGGGTCCCGTAAAGAGTGGTAGAAGTGTTGAGATAAGATTGGTTGCAGGGTGTCGTTGACAAGGGTCGATTTTCCAGATCCGCTGACGCCAGTGACGCATATCAGTATTCCAAGGGGAAAGTCCACTGTCACATCTTTCAGGTTGTTGCCTGTGCATCCGCTTATACGCAAAGCCCCTTGGTTCGCGCTCCGGCGAGTTGCAGGTATCTCGATGCTGCGTTCATGAGTCAGATAGCTAAGAGTCAATGATTTTTCATTATGGCGCATTTCCTCTGACTGGACATCCCGTTTGCTTTTTTCTTCATGGGGGAGGGTTGTGGTATCCGTTTTTTTTGTCGGGATGGGAAAGGTCGGTTTTCCCTGATACATCACTTCGCCGCCGAAACGACCAGCAGCCGGCCCGATATCTATAAGCCAGTCGGCGGCATGCATGATGTCCTCGTCATGTTCAACTACAATAACTGTGTTCCCCGTGTTGCGCAGAGCTTTGAGGGAGTTGATGAGACGGCGGTTGTCCCGTTGGTGCAGGCCGATGCTTGGCTCATCGAGGATATATAGTACGTTTACCAGTTTTGATCCTATCTGCGTGGCGAGGCGGATGCGTTGGCTTTCTCCACCTGACAGACTCATGCTGGAACGGGATAGACTGAGATATGTTAGCCCTACATCACACAAGAACTGTAGGCGCTCACTTATCTCCTTAAGAATTTCGGGAGCTATCTGTCGCTGGCGTGCAGACAGTCTTACAGCCGTTTCGTTGATATCAGGATGGGCAATGATGTCCCCTTTCTCTGTGCTCTTATCTGAGCTAACGCCTACAGGCGTATCAATTTCTTCTTTAAGTTTATTGACCCACTGAGAGAGTTCGCTTATGTCCATGTCGGACAGCTCTGCAATATTGTGTCCGCCGATGCGGTAGTGAGTGGCTTCTCGGTTGAGACGGGACCCGCCGCATTCCGGGCAGGTCGCCGTGCGACTAAACTGTGCAGCCCATTTCTGCGCTGTTGCGCTGCTGTCGCCGTCTTGTATTGCCTCGATATATTTTGCGAGTCCGTCGTATGTGACATAATAATCATTTGTAGTGTGCGCTACAGATGCTGGTATTCGCAGGCGGTCTGCCGACCCATAGATAATCTGTTCCACGGCTTCGTCTGGCACATCGGATAGGGGCGTGCGCATATCGCATCCAAATTCATTGAGGATAGTTTCCAACTGCCAAAAAATCATGCTCTGTTTGGCTTTGCCTATCGGAGCTATGCCACCGTCATGAACACTTAGTTTCCGGTCCGGAATGACCTTGTCCACGTCAATAAGGTTTACATATCCGAGACCTTTGCACTGGGGACACCATCCCTGTGGCGAATTGAATGAGAAGTTGTGGGGCGCGGGGTCGGCATAACTCATCCCTGTTGTCGGACACATAAGTCTGCGCGAATAGTGACGGATGGTTTCAGTCTCGGCATCAAGCACCAACATCATACCATCACCCAGTTTCATCGCAGTGGCTACAGACAAGGTGAGGCGCTTGGGAACTGTTGAAATGCTGGTGCTGGACTCGCGGTTCTCTACTTTTATTCTGTCCACTACCACCTCAATGGTGTGATTTTTGTAGCGATCTAACTTCATGCCTTGAACCAATTCCTGCATCTCGCCATCTATTCGCACCCACATATATCCACGTCGTCTTGTCTGTTCCAACAATTCGCGATAGTGGCCCTTGCGGTTGCGCACAAGCGGCGCTAACAGTTGAATCCGATGCCCAGCATAGTCGGTTTGTATGCGCTCTACTATCTGTTCCTCAGTATATTTGACCATCTTTTCGCCAGTTTGCCACGAATAGGCTTCTCCTGCACGTGCAAAAAGGAGGCGAAGGAAGTCATATACCTCAGTGGTTGTTCCTACTGTAGAGCGAGGATTTTTGTTGGTGGTCTTCTGCTCGATACTGATTACAGGCGAAAGTCCAGAAATTTTGTCCACATCAGGGCGTTCCAGACCGCCGAGGAAATTGCGGGCATAGGCCGAGAATGTCTCGATATAGCGACGTTGACCTTCAGCATAAATTGTGTCAAAGGCCAAACTGCTCTTTCCGCTTCCGCTCAGACCGGTGATGACGGTAAGGGAGTTGCGCGGAATCTGCACGTCAATATTCTTCAGGTTATTGACGCGAGCTCCAATTACATTGATGAAATCTTTATCAGGGTGTTCCAGTTCCACTGGTCGTATCCTCCTTGATACCGGTAAGGACATTTACGTCCTTGCGAATATTATATACATGGCCGTCTGCACCGCGTGCAGAGACATTCACAAAATAGACTCCGTCCTTTACGCGTTTGCCTTTGTACGTGCCATCCCAGCCACCGTTGATATCTGTCCATTCATAAAGTTTGTGTCCCCAACGGTTGAATATTATTGCGCGGAACTCTACAATGCTCTGATGGTTGGACTTTGCCTTGTATATGTCATTGTGCGCATCTCCGTTAGGTGAGAAGGCATTTGGCATCTCTAATTTACTCTCAGGAATGACTACAGAAAAGCCGGTGTCTTCTTCTTTGGTGTCATAGGTGATTTGGTTCCCGTCTTTGGAGAAAGTAGCCATAAGTCTCACTATGAATGAACCGCTTCGGGTGAAAGTGTATTCCAAGTTCTCCTCGAATCTGTGCACGAGCACGTCGGTGGTGTCTTCTGCAGCATATATTTTCCATTCGTAGCGGGCATCCCATCCGTCTATGTCAGACGGGTTTGCAGCAAACGAGGCCTGAATAGGCGCTGAGACACCTGCAGATGCATCATCGGTCTCTTCTCCGTTTCCCAAAACGTAGGTTGCCGTTGGGGCGCAGGTCTGGGCATAGGTGAAAAGAGGGAATAGGAGAAGGAAAAATAGCATACCCCATCTGCTGTCTGTTTTCATGGATATGAAATTCCGACGGCATATTGAAGTTCTGTAACGTGCTTTTTTAATGTTACTCATAATGATTCTATAATGTTGTTGTGCAAGGCCTTACCTACTCAACACTTCCAACGCGGTGATTAGTTCGCGCTTAAGGGGCTTGTCACTTTTTACGGCATTGGAGAATGGAACATATACGACCTCATCGTTCTTAATGCCTATCATCACGTTGCGCTGGCCGTCCAGAATGGCGTCTATAGCTCCAACACCGAGGCGTGAAGCTAAAATGCGGTCGCCAGCCGACGGAGAGCCGCCGCGTTGAAGATGACCGAGGATTGATACGCGGACATCATATTCAGGATATTCGTTACGCATGCGTTCTGCGTAATACATAGCACCGCATTTAGGACTTTCCGACACAATGACGATGCTGCTGGATTTGGATTTCCTTATACCTCTTCCGATGAAGTTGGCCAGTTGGTCAACAGCGGTGTTGTCCTCGGGGATAATGGCTGCCTCGGCACCTGCTGCGATAGCAGAATTCTGTGCCAGGAATCCGGCGTCTCTGCCCATAACTTCCACGAAAAATATGCGTTGGTGCGAGGTGGCTGTGTCACGGATCTTATCCACACATTCCATGATGGTGTTAAGTGTGGTGTCATAACCTATCGTGAGGTCTGTGCCGTTGAGGTCGTTATCTATGGTCCCGGGCAGTCCGATGCATGGCACATCATATTCCTGTGCGAAGAGCCGTGCGCCGGTGAGGGAGCCGTTGCCTCCGATTATGATCAGTGCATCTATGCCGGCTGCTTTCATGTTCTTGTAGGCTTTGGCACGTCCTTCCTCTGTCATGAATTCCTTGCTCCGGGCTGTTTTCAAGATGGTTCCACCGCGGCTGATGATGTTGCTGACACTCTCTGTGGTGAATTCCTTAATCTCGTTGTTGATAAGACCTTCATAACCTCTGTAAATAGCCTTGACTTTGAAGTCGTTGGCTATAGCAGCGCGGGTCACGGCCCGAATGGCAGCATTCATGCCCGGTGCATCTCCTCCAGAGGTGAGTATTCCAATGCAGTTTATCTTATTCATGCTTGTGTGGTGTTTAAAGCCAGTTCGACGAATTTATCCAGGGCAGCACTCAGTCCGTCAGCATTTCGGCCTCCGGCAGTGGCGAAATGAGGCTGTCCTCCTCCTCCGCCCTGAATGAGCTTAGCTGCGTCGCGAATCACCTTGCCCACATTCACGCCATTATCCTTAACTAAGTTGTCTGATGCGCCGCATGTGAGCAATGGCTTGTCTTGATTCATACTTCCGATGGCGATAAGTGCGTCAGGCACTTCGGCCCGAATCTGGAAAACTATGTCCTTCACCGTCTCCGGGGGGAGAAGTAACAAACCTTTTATTATTGTTATATCGCCTTTGTGTTCGGCCTTTTCTATCAAAACTTTCTTGGCCAGTTGCCCTTTTTCATGTATAAAGCCCTCTACTTGCTGCTTCATCTCTGCGTTTTCCATTATTATGCGTTCGATGTTGGCACGCACGTCAGGTTGACCGTTGAACATATTCCGGATAGCCATTACGGTGTCTTCCATGGCATAGAGCATTTCCTCAACCTTTGTACCAGTGATGGCCTCGATGCGTCGGATGCCTGCAGCAACACTGCTCTCGGAGATGATTTTGAACATCCCAATCTGACCTGTTGCCTTGACGTGGCATCCACCACAGAACTCTACGCTTTTCCCAAACTGAACTACGCGCACGTGGTCGCCGTATTTTTCGCCGAAGAGAGCGATGGCGCCCAATTCCTTAGCCTTTTCGATAGGAACATTGCGATGGTCTGTCAGAGATATATTCTCACGTATGCGTCCGTTCACGATGCGCTCCACCTCACGCAGTTCTTCAGGTGTAACCTTCTGGAAATGACTGAAGTCGAAACGCAGTCCGTCTGGTGAAACCAAAGAGCCCTTCTGTTCCACATGTGTGCCAAGCACTTCACGCAGAGCTTGGTCAAGGAGGTGGGTAGCGCTATGGTTGGCTTCTGAAGCATGGCGCTTGTCAGTATCAACACATGCCATAAACTCTGCGTCGAGGCATGCAGGCAGTTGCTTTGCAATATGCACAGTAAGACCGTTCTCGCTCTTGGTATCTATAATCTCAATGGTGTCGTTCTCGCTTACTAATACGCCTTGGTCGCCTACTTGTCCGCCCATCTCAGCATAGAATGGAGTCTTGTCCAGGACAATTTGATATGAGGTCTGCTTTTTCTGTGTGATACGACGGTATCTAAGAATGTGGCAGGCGGTTTCTGTATAGTCCCAACCTACGAATATGCTATCTCCGTGTTGGGCTTCATTTTCGTTAGCTTTCTCACCCTCTTGGACATGGCTTACAGTAACCCAATCGTCTGTTTCAACCTTTGCTGCGTTCCTGGCGCGGTCTTTCTGCTTCTTCATTTCTGTGGTGAAGCCATCCTCGTCAACACCTAATCCGTTCTCGCGACAGATGAGCTGAGTGAGGTCGAGGGGAAATCCATAGGTGTCGAAAAGCGTGAATGCTTCCACACCGCCAATCTCTTTCTTTTCAGCAGCCTTGGTTTCTGCCATCACCTTGTCGAGCAGGCGGATGCCAGTCTCCAGTGTGCGCAGGAAGGATTCTTCTTCCTCTTTCATCACTTTAGAAATAAGCTCTTGTTGAGCTACGAGTTCTGGGTATGATGCCCCCATCTCTGCGGTGAGGGTAGGCAGCAGACGATAGATGAATGCCTGTTTCTGGCCTAAGAAGGTATAAGCATAGCGGACAGCGCGACGCAAAATGCGTCGAATCACGTATCCTGCTTTGGCATTTCCTGGCAACTGGCCATCAGCAATAGAGAAAGCTACGGCGCGGATATGGTCGGAAATAACGCGCATAGCCACATCTATATCTTCTCCCTTAGCTTCACCGGATTCATATTTCAGGCCGGTCAGTTCTTCTATTTTTTTGATTATCGGTTGGAATACATCTGTGTCGTAGTTACTGTGTTTACCTTGCAGAGCACGTACTAACCGCTCGAAGCCCATTCCAGTGTCTATCACGTTCATTCCGAGAGGAACTAATGAACTGTCGGCTTTGCGCTCAAACTGCATAAACACGATGTTCCAAATCTCAATAACCTGTGGGTCGTCTTTATTCACTAAATCACGGCCAGGCACTTTGGCTTTTTCTTCAGGTGTTCGGCTGTCCAGATGAATCTCTGAGCAGGGACCACACGGACCGGTGTCGCCCATTTCCCAAAAGTTGTCATGCTTGTTGCCGTTGATTATGTGGTCGGCAGGGACGTGCTTGCCCCAATATCTGGCAGCCTCGTCATCGCGTGCAATCCCCTCTTCAGGAGAACCCTCGAAGACGGTGACATATAGGTCATTTGGGTTTAATCCCAACACATCTACGAGATATTCCCATGCCATGTCTATGGCGCCCTCTTTGAAGTAGTCACCGAAAGACCAGTTGCCGAGCATCTCAAACATAGTATGGTGATAGGTGTCGTGCCCGACTTCCTCCAGATCGTTGTGCTTGCCGCTAACGCGAAGGCATTTCTGAGAGTCGGCGCGGCGGCGTGGCTCCGGGTCTTTAGTTCCGAGTATAATATCCTTCCACTGGTTCATACCAGCGTTGGTGAACATCAGGGTAGGATCGTCTTTAACCACCATCGGAGCCGATGGTACGATAGCGTGTCCTTTGGATTCAAAGTACTTCTTGAATGAATCGCGGATTTCGTTTGCAGTCATCATGTGTTTTATGTTATTGCCGTTATTTTTCATATTTTGGGCGCAAAGGTACAAAAAAACTTTCAAAAGCTGTTCAAATCCCTCTTTTCTTTAAACTTTTACACATAATTTATATATATGGCAATAAACTGTTTTTTTTTGCGTTCTTATTAAAGAAATGGAATATAGACGTCCGATAGGATGGTTTGCAGCCCTGCTGATGGTAGGGTTGCTATTGTCGTGTTCAACGCAGAAGAACACGGCAGGAAGCAGACGTTGGCATTCCATGACAGCCCGGTTCAACACCATTTATAACGGGCAGCGGGCTTTTGAGGACGGTTTGGAGGCGCAGGTCAAGGGACATCGAGACAACTACAACGAACTCCTACCTATGTTTATCTCCATAGACAAGAAGACGGCTGCAATGGGGAAAAGCAACTATGAAACCGCCATCACCAAGGCTGAAAAGGCTATCAAACAACATTCAATCAAGAAGAAGCCGAAGAGACCGCGCGGACGTAAGATGACGCCTAAAGAACAGGCTTATTATAATCAGCGCGAGTTCAATCCTTATCTGCGCAAGGCATGGATGATGTTTGCTGATGCGCAGTTCCAAATGGGAAATTTTATTGAGGCCGCGTCCACATATAACTATATTATTCGTCTTTACGAGAATAGCCCTGACGTGTCCAGCGTAGCCCGAGCCAAACTGGCCCGCTGTTACCTCATGCTCGAGTGGCCATATGATGCAGAAGATGTTCTCAACAAGATGCAGCGCGACAGCATCACATCGCGCGGCCAAAAAGAACTCGATGCCACCAAAGCTGCCTTTCTCATCTTTAACCAGAGATATGAAGAGGCTATCCCACTGGTGAAAACCGCAACCAAAAATGCCGGTGACCGTCAGTTGAAAGCGCGTCTTTGGTTCCTTATTGGACAATTGTATCGTCAGGTCGGCAACAACAAGGAGGCTTATAAGGCGCTGTCCAAATGCACTCGTCTCAATCCATCGCACGACTTAGGTTTCAACGCCCGCATCCTGCAGACCGAAGTGATGGCCAAGGGTCAGGGCAAGGCTATGTTGAAGCGCCTCGACCGAATGGCTAAAGACCCTGCCAACAAGGATTATCTCGACCAAATTTATTATGCCAAAGGCAATATATGCATAGCCAGCATGGATACAATTCATGCAATATATGCATGGAAGAAGGGCATAGAGGAGAGTACCCAGAACGGATTTGCCAAGGCAGTGCTTTGCGAACGCCTTGGGGAATTGTATTGGCAACAGCAAAACTATATAGATGCCCGCGAGTGTTACGATTTGCTCGTAGGACTTACGGACAAAGAAAGTAAACAGTATCCTGAAATTAACCGTCGCAGCAAAGTCCTCGGTGAGGTGGAACCTCATCTGTCAGCCGTAAAACTGCAAGACAGCCTGCAGGCATTGGCCAAACTGCCTGAAAAGGAATATCTCGCTGTAATTGACAGGGTCATAGAAGAACTGAAGAAGAAGGAGAAAGAGGCCGAGGAAAAGGAATGGGAGAAAAGCCAGTCAGTTAACCGCCAAACAGCAGGTGGAGCAGGCGGATCGACCGCTCGTGGTAGTGGAGCTTCGACTACAGCCCGGGCTGGTGCAGGCCGGGGTCGCCAGACGACCACCTTCTATTTCTACAATGCTCAAAGCGTGATGCAGGGAAAACAGGAATTCCAACGCAAATGGGGCAAACGCTCAAATGAAGACAACTGGCGACGAGCCAACAAGACAGTGCTTGCAGGTGACGAATACTCAGAATACGACTATGCTGCAGAAGATTCGCTCGCGGCCGTCGCAGACAGCGTTGCAGCAGGCGGCCATGAAAGTGGGGCAGGGGAGGAGGTGCTCTCTGAGGAGGAACAGGCTCTCAAGGACTCTCTGGCCAACGACCCCCACAATCGCGAATACTATCTTCGTCAGATCCCTTTCACTGAGGAGCAGATGGCAGCCTCCGACCAACTCATATCCGATGGGCTATACAATGGTGGAATCATACTTATGGAGAAGGTAGAGAATTTCCCATTGGCACGTCGCACCCTGTTGCGGGCCGTGAACAAATTCCCTGAGCACGAGCATCTGGATGACATATATTATCATCTGTTCCTGCTCTCTTTGCGTGAGGGAAAAGAAGAGCAGATTTCTCTTTACAGGCAAAATTTGCTTGCTCTATTTCCTGACAGTAAATATGCCAGGATTGTAAGCCACCCAAGGTTCTTGCAGCTGGCATCCAACGGCCGTCATCTTGAAGATTCTCTCTACGCAGAGACCTATGAGGCATACAAAGCAGCTGACTATGCTCTCGTGAACAGTAACTTCGAAATATCTACATCCGATTTCCCCGAAGGTGTCTATCGTGGTAAATTCCTCTTCATTCACGCTATGACGCAACTCTATACGGGACACCATGATGCCTTCCTTGAGGAACTCAAAGAGATGGTGAAGTCATATTCAAAAGATGAATTGGCTGAGATGGCCGGACTTATTGTTAAGGGTGTGCAAGAGGGGCGGTTGCTTGCCCCGGACAAGTGGGATAATGGCGATATATGGTCGCGTCACTCGCTTGCTTCCAATAGTGACAGCACCGCTGTCTCTGACAGCCTCGTGGCAGACCCCTTACAACCATTCGTTTTCCTATTGGCATATCCCACCGGTGCGCTTGACGAGAACCAGCTTCTTTTCGAGATTGCCCAGTATAACTTCACCTCGTTCATAGCACGCAACTTCGACATGGAGCTTGTGCCTGGAGCAGAGATAAGCCAACTGAGAGTTAAGGGATTCCAATCATACGATGAGGTCCATGCATATGCTCAACAGCTGTATTCTGCACCAGGTATGAGAACGCGTCTCGAGGGCATTCGCGGTATTCTCATCTCCGAGGCCAATCTGAAGCTGCTTGGCACCAAATATAGCTACGAAGAATATGCTGACTTCTATGAGGAGATGCTGTCGCCGATAGAACTTCCTGAGGACATAAATATCGACGAACCAACGGATATTGGCACAACTGACCCCGATGACTTGCCAGCCGACGCCGACACCCTTGACCCTGAGGGGGATGGTGAAGAGGAAGAAGACGAAGAGGAAGAAGACGAGGATGACTGGCTCTATGAATGACGGCGATGTCAGGCCCGCAGTTAGGCGACAGATGTCTTTTACATTGGCCATCGCATTTCGTTGTGCGGCAAATGCTTAGGCCAAAATGCCTGCATATAATCGCTGACAGCCTATATCGGACAAGATCTCCGGACAAAACATAATTATAAGGACACTAAAATTTATACATATATGAACGGACTCCTCCTTTGGGTTGATGATGAGATAGAACTGCTTCGCGGACATATCCTCTACCTTCAGAAGAAAGGATATGAAGTGGACACCGTAAGTAATGGCTTTGATGCCGTTGACCGTTGTGCTGAGCGCACATACGACCTCATCCTTCTCGATGAAAACATGCCAGGTATCAGCGGGTTGGAAACACTGCAGCGCATCAAAGAGATTTCTCCCGCCACCCCAGTAGTCATGGTTACGAAAAGCGAAGAGGAGAATATCATGGATCAGGCTATCGGAAGCAAAATTGCTGATTACCTGATAAAACCTGTTAATCCCAACCAGATTCTACTTACACTCAAGAAGAATATACACAGCCGTGAGATTGTCTCGGAACATGCCCAGACGGCCTACGGACAGGCATCAACACAGATGAATCTGCTTATTCAGGACGCCACCCGCATAGAAGACTGGATGGAGATATATCGCCGCCTTGTGGCTTGGGAACTGGACCTGACCGGGACAGACCCTGCCATCAGGGAAATGTTGCAGATGCAGAAGAGCGAGGCCAACCGTGATTTTGCCAAATTCATTGCAAAGAAATACCTGCAGTGGGTCGCAGACAAAGATGTCAGCGGGCGCCCGATTATGAGTCCTGACATATTTAAGAAGAAGGTGTTCCCAGCTCTTGACCGGGGGGAGAAGGTATTCCTCATTGTCATTGACAACTTCCGCTATGATCAGTGGCGCATGTTATATGGCGAATTGGCTGATCTCTTCACTATAGAGGAGGATTTGTATTGCACCATCCTCCCCACAGCCACCCAATATGCACGCAACGCTATTTTCTCCGGCCTGATGCCAAACATCATTGCTGAGATGTTCCCGGATTTGTGGGTCGATGAAGACTCTGAAGAAGGTAAGAACCTCAATGAGGCACCCCTCATACAGACTCAATTCCAACGTTATCGTCGCAGCAACACCTTCACCTACCATAAGATAAATGACTCTGTTGCAGCTGAGAAACTCGTCTCACGATTGCCACAGTTGAATAAGTATGACCTTAATGTCTGTGTCCTTAACTTCATAGACATGCTTAGCCATGCCAGAACGGAAAGCCGCATGGTCAGAGAACTGGCTTCCAACGAAGCGGCTTACCGTAGCATCACACTCAGCTGGTTCCGCCACTCTGCGGTCGGAGAACTCTTCCGTGCGCTCGCACTTAGCGATTACCATATCATCATCACTACAGATCACGGTTCCATCCGTTGCAGCACTCCAATTCGGGTGAAGGGTGACAAAAACACAAACACCAATCTTCGTTATAAACTGGGAAAGAATCTCGAATATAACCCCAAAGAAGTTTTTGACATTACTGATCCGCATCGCGCACAACTGCCTGCCCCTAACCTTTCTACCCGTTATATTTTCGCCACTGGAGACTCTTTCTTCGCCTATCCCAACAACTATAACTACTACGTCAATTATTACCGCGACACTTTCCAGCATGGAGGAATTTCAATGGAGGAAATGCTCGTTCCCATAGTAGAACTTACACCAAAGCGGAAACGCCCTATTTAGGTCCTATGACCACAGGTCTTGTGAGTTTATCTATCCTCTAACAGTCAAAAACGTCTGAACACGAATGATAAAAGAATTGCAACTGAGGTTGTCACCAGAGTGTGCTGCAACTGACGGGCTGCTCCGGCGAGCCGTGGCTTCCGAATCAGCCATTGACGAACGCAGCATCCATGCTATGAGGATACTGCGCCGCAGCATTGATGCGCGCGGCAGGTCTGTCATGGTGAATCTCAGTCTTAGGGTTTATATTAACGAGGAACCGCAGGACGAGCCCTTCGAGCGAACAGAATATTCAGATGTGTCAGACAAACAGTCAGTGATTGTGGTTGGTGCGGGCCCTGGAGGGCTGTTTGCAGCACTGCGTCTTATCGAACTGGGCCTCCGTCCGATTGTGTTGGAACGCGGTAAGGATGTCCGGTCGCGCAAGAAAGACATAGCGAGGATCAGCCGTGAGCATATTGTGGATGCTGAGAGTAACTATAGCTTCGGCGAAGGTGGTGCTGGGGCATATTCTGACGGCAAACTGTTTACACGCAGCAAGAAACGGGGTAATGTGCAGAAGATACTTAATGTTTTCTGCCAGCATGGGGCTTCAACGGATATCCTCATTGATGCTCATCCGCATATAGGCACGGACCGACTGCCGCGGGTGATTGAGAACATGCGTAACACAATAATATCCCATGGAGGCGAAGTGCATTTCCAAACCCGGGTCACGAATCTGACTGTGGATGGCGGAAAGGTCGTTGGCGTGGAAGCCGAAGACAGTTCTGCACAGGCGGAAGGCGGCGGTGTGCGCAGTTGCACGTTCAGCGGACCTGTAATACTCGCCACAGGCCATTCTGCCCGTGATATATATTATATGTTCGCGCGCAACAGGTGGGCTATAGAACCAAAAGGAATTGCCGTTGGCGTGCGTTTGGAGCATCCCTCTGAACTGATAGACAAAATCCAATACCACAGTCGCGAAGGACGCGGACGCTGGCTCCCTGCTGCCGAATATGCTTTCGTCCATCAGATCGGGGGACGTGGAGTTTATTCTTTCTGTATGTGCCCAGGCGGTTTCGTTGTTCCTGCAGCCAGCGGTCCTGAGCAGGTCGTGGTTAACGGCATGAGCCCGTCGGGCCGTAATTCTCGCTGGAGCAACAGCGGGATGGTCGTTGAGGTCCGCACGGAAGATGTCAGGGAGGAGTCGGAATATCCAGTGTTGAAGATGATGGAATTTCAGCAGCGCTTGGAGAAGATGGCCTGGCAGGAGGGGGGACGCCGACAGACTGCTCCAGCCCAGCGTATGGCGGACTTCGTCAACGGTCGCCTGGGCAGTTCGCTGCCCGTGAGCAGCTATGCTCCCGGCCTGGTGCCTTCTCCTCTTCATTTCTGGCTCCCGGACTTTATCTCTACCCGCCTGCGTGAAGGCTTCCGGGTTTTCGGGCGCCGAAGTCACGGTTTTCTCACCAACGAAGCATGCCTAATAGGTGTCGAGACACGGACTTCTGCTCCATGTCGCATCCTCCGCAATGATGATAATCTCTGCCATTTAGACCTTGAAGGGCTCTATCCTTGCGGCGAGGGAGCTGGGTATGCTGGAGGAATTGTCAGTGCTGCGATTGACGGGGAGCGGTGTGCAGAGGCTTTGGCCAATGCGGTCTGTGTTGGTTCGCATTAGCAACAGGTGCTGCCAATTTAGCGTTATGTTGATAGGTTAGCTACAGTTTTTAGTGCTTTGACACCTGACTTTTTTTCGTCAGCCGACGCGTCAACCAGTCACCTTGCGGGAATGGGACATAAAAGAAAAACAGCTGATAACCTTTCGATTATCGGCTGTTTCCTTAAGTCGGGATGACTGGATTCGAACCAGCGACCACACGCCCCCCAGACGCGTACTCTAACCGGACTGAGCTACATCCCGAACGTCTGCCCGAGAGGGCTTATTTCGTTTTGCGGGTGCAAAAGTAGTCGATTTTTTTGATGCCTGCAAATTTTTCTCTACTTTTGTGCCCAAAATAGTGAAAAAAGATATTCATAGCCTCATGAGATATAGAATAACCATAGAAAAGAGTTTGTCTCTTAAAGTGAATCTTCCTTCAAGTAAGAGTATCAGCAATCGTGCTCTGATAATCAATGCTCTCTGTCCTGAAGGGGGGGAGAAAATAATAAACCTGTCAGACTGCGACGACACCAAGGTCATGCTACAAGCCCTTTCAAATCCAACTTTGGAAACTGTTGATGTGGGGGCGGCAGGGACGGCTATGCGTTTCCTCACGGCCTATTACTCATTGCAGCCAGGCAAGAGGGTAGTTACGGGGTCGCAGCGTATGTGCCACCGCCCTATCGGAGTGTTGGTAGATGCCTTGCGCTCTCTCGGTGCTGACATTCGTTATGTCGGTGAGGAGGGCTTTCCTCCTTTGGAAATCACAGGCAGGGAGTTGCATGGTGGTGAAATCGAACTTGCAGGTGATGTCAGCTCGCAGTATGTCTCAGCTCTGATGATGATAGGTCCGATGTTGAAGGAAGGTCTGAAACTCAAACTGAAAGGCAAGGTCGTAAGCAGGTCTTATATAAATATGACAAAAGAGATGATGTCGTTTTTCGGGGCTGATGTCCAGTGGCGGGGTGGGCGTAATGTCGTCATTGCTCCCAAACCATATCAATCTGTGGGCTATGCAGTAGAGGCTGACTGGTCGGCCGCCTCATATTGGTATGAAATTCTGGCTCTGTCTTCGGGGACTAAGACCATAGTATTCCTCTATAATTTATATAAAAAAAGTCTGCAGGGAGACTCAAGCGTTGCAGATATGTTCAGTAATTTAGCCATCGAAACACTATTTAGGGATAATAATATGTCATTAGATGGCAACGGTTGTTGTTTATTTCGTTACGGACGCTCTGTTAGGAGGCTCGAACTCGACTTCAAGAACAACCCGGATGTGGCACAAACTCTCGTAGTGACATGTGGCATGCGTGGAATACCGTTCCATTTCACCGGTCTGGAGACGCTCCGCATCAAGGAAACGGACCGTATAGTAGCCCTCTGTAGTGAGATGGCCAAGTTAGGTGTGCACATAATGATTGATGTAGATGGTAGTTCGCTGCTCTGGGAAGGTCCTGACCGTCAGGTTGGGGGCCGTGAGACATACCTGCATCCCAAACCGGGCACAGTAATCTCCACATATAATGATCACCGCATGGCGATGGCATTCGCCCCGGCCGCATTGGTTTTGGGCAGTATAGAAATCGATGATCCGGGAGTAGTCACCAAGTCTTATCCGTCTTATTGGAATGACCTTAAGAATGCTGGATTTGATATACAGGAAATAGATTGAACAGTCTTATATTACAAGAAAACACAGTTGACAGGCCCCGAGATTTGAGTGATGACCTGATGAGCAGGTCTCAAAACGACGTGAGGGTGGAGTTGTCCAGACAATAACAAAACGCACTGATGAAGAAAAAGGAAGATAATTTCGTATGTTGCGGTCAGCATGCCGTATGTGAGCGTGAAAGCCTGCTTGCAGCTGCGAGCAGGGATATTGAGTATTACGAGGATGAAGAACTGGACCGCTTTCGCGGACGCGCCACTGACAGTTTCTCAGATGCCGAGACGGAGGAGTTTCGTGAAGTCCTATATACTATGCGCCCCGATGAGGTTGCCGGTTGGATTCGCAGTCTGACCTTGCGTGAGGTCCCTCTGCCCGATGGCATCCGTGATGAGGTGCTTGTCTTTGTCGAGGAACAGCGTGGAACGCTATAAATCCATTGTAATATCAGATAATTAATAATAATGATCAAGCCCCTTTCCTCTGCGGAGAAAAGGGGCTTGATTATGTATGTCCACTTAGGCGTGGCAGTCAGGTCTTATCCTTCCTTAGGCTGCTCGTCATCACCAGGAGCCTGGTCAATCAGTTCCATGAATTCATCGAGCTGCGGAGTGATGATAATCTGAGTGCGGCGGTTGCGGGTCTTGTTCTTCGCGTTGTCGTTAGGAACGATAGGATTATATTCTCCACGTCCTCCAGCAGTGAGGCGCTTGGGATCTACGCCGTATTTGTTCTGCAACTCCTGAACCACAGATGATGCGCGCAGGCAAGAGAGATCCCAGTTGTTTCGGATGTTTGTCTTGTTGATAGGCACATTGTCTGTGTTGCCCTCGATGAGGACGTCATAGTCTTTGTAGTCCTTGATGATTTTTGCAATCTTCGAGAGGGTTTCGCTCGCACGGCTGTTGATGAGATAGCTGCCGCTCTCGTAGAGCATATTGTCAGCCAGGGAAACATATACAACGCCCTTTAGTACTTGGACGTCAACTTCCTTCAGCTCTTCCTTCGAGAGGCTGCGGGTCAGGTTGTTGGTCAGGGTGATGTTGAGGCTGTCGCTCTTGTCCTTGGCTTGTATCAGCTGCTTGATGAAGGCGTTGGATGCATTGATCTCATCTACCAGTTTGGCGATATTTACATTGCCCTCGCGAGCTTGCTGAATGCTCTGGTCCAGAGCTCCCTGCATTGCGCGGTAGTTGTCTTGCATTGCGGAGCGGGCAGCGCGGGCTTCCGTCATCTGAGATTCAAGATTTTCAACATTTGTTCGGCATACAGCCAATTCGGTCTGTGTTGCCTGATTTTGTTCTTTCAGGGTAGCATAGGTACTTTTAAGCTCTTTGTGTTCAGCCTCCAAGGCCAAATACTTCTTCTTAGAAACGCACGAGGTGAGCATCAGCCCAGCTGCGCAAATGATAAGCATTTTCTTCATATTCATTCTGGTTTCTGTTGGTTCAAAAATGGTTGTTTGTTGATTTGACTCGCCACAAAGTAATAGGTTTATTCTGAAACCACCAAAATTTTACACTAATATTATATTAAAAAGGGTTAAATGTGCTTGCGCCTGCTAAAAGTATAAGGAAAAAAACATACCTTTGAGACCTAATTCTTTCAATTATGAAACATCTTAGACTCCTTTGCTGTTGGCTGATCATCTCTTTCGCCACGCAATCCTTTGCCCAGGACATGACCGAACTGACGGCAACTGAAGTAGCTAACTATGCGCGGCGGACCAGCCGCCAATATGCCGGTATCCACGACCCGAGTATTGTGCAGACAGGCAATTTGTATTACATAATGGGAACCCATCAGGGTTTTGCCCGTTCCTCCGACCTGATGAACTGGACCGGGTTGGGTATGCGCTACGCACGGGTAAACTCTGATGGCACAGTGTCCTCATGTGATTTTGCAGATGCTTACAGCGTCAATCAGACGCGCAAGGTGCGTGCTTTGGTCAACGGCGAGGTGAAGGAAGTGGACTTTGGCACTTATGATGCAAAAGCATGGGCCCGATCAGGTGTCTCTACATATAATATAGGCGGCAACCTCTGGGCTCCGGATATCATATATAACCCTACGATGAAAAAGTGGTGTATGTATATGAGCGTTAATGGCGACGGATGGCACTCCGTGATTGTCTTGCTCACTTCTAACACCATCACCGGCGAATTTGTTTATCAGGGACCTGTCACATTCTCCGGTTTCATCAACGGGTCTGACACTATTATATCTTGGAAGAAGACTGACTTGGAACTTGTCATCGGCGAGCAGTCCTCTCTTCCTTCCCGATATAACAAGGGTGGCGCATGGGGTAGTTATTGGCCAAACAATATAGACCCTTGTGTGTTCTATGATGCAGACGGCACCCTGTGGATGAGCTATGGCTCCTGGAGCGGAGGTATATTTATGATCAGGCTTGATCCTACCACAGGCCTGCGTGACTACACAGTAACCTATCCTGTTACTACCGTTCGTGATGACCACGCCCTGTCTGATCCGTACTTCGGAATACGCATTGCAGGAGGTGACTATGTCAGCGGAGAAGGTTCTTATATAGAAAAGATAGGTAATTATTATTATCTCTTTATGAGCAACGGCGGTCTTGAATCCAACAGGGGATATGTGATGCGTGTATTTCGCTCCAAGAACCCTGCCGGGCCTTATGTCGATGTCCGCGGAAATACTGCCATTTACGACTGGTATGCTTTGAATTATGGCCCGGGCAACACCGACACCCGCGGCGACTTGCTTATGAGCTCATACAGCGGATGGGGATTCCAGCAGCAGGGTGAGGGCCGCGTAGCTCAGGGTCACAACTCCGCCTTTGTAGATGATAAGGGCCGGGCTTTTGTGGTCTATCATACCCGCTTCGACGGTGGTGGTGAGTGGTTCCAGGACCGTGTTCATCAACTCTTCCTCAACCGTAATGGCTGGCTGGTGTGCGCTCCGTTTGAATATAACGGAGAGACCCTTGTTCAGGATGATTTGGATAAGGGCTGCCTCTATACTGAAGACCAGATTGTGGGCAGATATTCAGTGCTTCAACACCGTTATCGTCTTAATCACGAACAGCGGGAGACTGTTACTCCTGTTTGGATGGAGTTCACCGAGGATAATAAAGTAGTCTGCGACGGCGAGGCCGTCGGCACATGGACGATGGTGGCAGGAACCGGCTACATCACAGTTGTCATCAACAGCGAACGCTATGACGGCGTTGTGACGCGTCAGACTGTAGAGACTTCTGTGGCCAAGGCCTTGTGCATCTCGGGTCTGAACGCCAGCTCTGGTGAGCCTATGTGGGCATATAAGATGGAGCCTGAATATGCTGTGGCTTTTACCGCAAAGGATTATACGTCAGAGATCAGTGACAATGACATAATCAACAAGAACTTTGAACTCTCCACCGCCTATAATCAATATGGAGCGTCAATTCTCTGGACCTCTTCTGAGCCCGAGGTGGTTGAGCTTGTGCCTGATGGTCAGATGTATTGGGGACATTACAATCCTGCAGATACGGTAACGCCTCTTACACTCACTTGCCGTATTTCTGCTGGCAACTCATATTATGAACAGGCCTATTCTGTAAAGGCAGCGCGCAACACTATGACCGAGGCCCAGCGTGAAGAGGCCCTCTCATCTATGGTTGCCTACTACGACTTCGAACAGACCCTTTCGTCAACTGTAAACCAGATAGATCCTACCCAGAAGATGTCCTTCACCAAGGGCAATAGTGGAACTCGCCCGGAATTGGAGCGCGGGGTAACGCGGGAGTCACGTCATGCTAACTTCTTCGCTGGCAGTTCTGCTGCAGAGGCGTCATATGCTGTATGCCCGAATCCGCTCAAAGACAAGGATTTGAAGGATGGCTTCAGCATTTCGCTCTGGGTGCGTTCCGACGGCAGCACATCCGACTGGTGGCTTTTGCCAATATGGAGCATCACAGACAAGCGCGCCAATATGAGCACCCTCTCTCAGACGCTTTATTTCACTCCTAATGTGACGGTCGGATTCACCGCGGGCGACGATTATTTCTATGCCAATAAGCCGGTTGAAGATGCCACCAGTGGGACTGGATACATGGACTCCTTCGCATGGAGATTCGTCACCTTCACCTGCGACAGTTCGGGTATTGCTACCTTCGTCAATGGCGTGAAGAAGTCAGTGAAGAAATTCGAGAGCAGCGCGGGCACGGCCAACACAGCATCCAAAGCGGCAGCCCTCTTCGACTTCTCCAAGGTGCTTGATATGGTTGCTTCGGCTCAGTATATGCAGCTCGGACTCGGCGTTAAGGGTCTGGGTACTCCGCTGTTCTCTGCCGATGACCTCATCGTCCATGAAAAAGCGCTTACCGCTTCGCAGGCTGCTACACTCAACCGCATCGCTACTCGAGTAGCCGACTTCACCTCTGGAATCAACGATGTTCCATTCGCTGACACATCCGTCTCCGGAGCAGTCTCCGACGGCTTCATACGCGACCTCTCCGGACGCCGGGTAGCTGCCAAGGATATTCGCTCACTACCCTCTGGAATATATATATTAAACGGGAAAAAGATCAAGCGGTGACCCCACTCTCGCTCTTCGAACTGAATAACCTCGTGCGCTCCGTATTAGAGAGCACACTGCAACCATCCTATTGGGTGAAGGCAGAACTGGCAGAGGCTCGTGTGGCCTCCAACGGTCATTTCTATTGCGAATTCGTACAGAAAAACCCTGATACAAACACCTTCCTGGCAAGAGCCAGGGGGGTGATGTGGAGTCGCACATACAATATCCTCGCCCCTCTATTCGAGCGTGCTACCGGCGAACATCTGCGGGCAGGCTTGAACATTCTTGTAGAGGTCGAGCCGGAATTCCACGAGGCATATGGCTATTCGCTCAAGGTCGTTGACATAGACCCCTCTTTTACTATGGGGGATATGGCCCGCCGGCGCAAGGAGATTCTCGACAGGCTCGCAGCCGACGGCATCCTCGAAGACAATAAGACTCTCCCCCTGCCGCTGCTGATGAAGAACATCGCTGTCATCTCCTCAGCTTCGGCCGCGGGATATGGAGACTTCTGCAACCAATTGAGTTCCAACCCTTACGGACTTCACTTTAATATTCAGCTCTTCCCCGCTTCAATGCAGGGGGAGAATGTGCCTCAGAGCATTATGCATGCTCTTGAGAAGATAGCCAATCAGTGCTACGCCGACGGACAGGCGTGGCACTGTGTTGTCATAATTCGCGGCGGAGGAGCTACCAGCGACCTGGCTGACTACGAAGACTTCAATCTTGCAGCAGCTGTGGCGCAGATGCCTGTCCCGGTCATCGTGGGCATAGGACATGAACGCGATGAGACTGTGCTTGATTTTGTGGCTAATACACGTGTGAAGACACCCACAGCCGCCGCCGCATTCATCATTGAGCATGGGGCGCAGGAACTTGCCGAACTGCAGGCTCTTGCAGATAGCCTTCGCTCTGCTGCCTCACAACTCATTACCCAGCAGCATAATGAACTGGAATCCATAGCTAAACTCTTACCTCATATCCATGCTTTGCTCCACGAGCAGCAGACTCGGCAACTCGAAGCCCTTGCTGTTCATGTGGCGAGCGCCACACAGCGTTGTCTGTGGACATCCGCTCAGGATTTGGAGAAGATCCGGACTGCTATCAGTCAGGCTCTCACCACGAAAATACAGAAAGAGAAGTTCTGGCTTCAGTCGATGGCTCAGAGTATCGACAGTTTTAACCCTGAGGTGCTGCTTAAGCGCGGATATACACTCACCTGCCTGCCCGACGGGCAGCTCGTGCGCTCTGTTGCTGACCTGCATTCGGGCGACAGAATCACTACGATTTTCGCCGATGGAACTGCTACTGGCATAGTGGAGGAGGTCACTGAGTCTCGCGAGTTCTTGAGTTCTTGAGTTGATAGCTTCGCAGCTGACGAGTTGGGAGGTAAGTTCTTGAGTTCTTAAGTTCTTAAGTTTTGAGTTGACAAGGAGCTGTATTCCTGACCTTAACCAGAAATGCTTATTTTTTATAGATGGGATAGACAATATAGATAGGATAGACAATATAGATGGATAGACAATATAGATGGATAGACAATATAGATGGATTGACAATATAGATGGGATAGATAATATAGATGGATAGAGTTTATTATATAGAGGGCGCATAGAATATTATAATATAGGAAATAAAAAATATAGAATATATGGAAGGTAAAGAAAAAGAAATCACCTATGAGAGCGCCAAGGAGCGTCTCGAGGCAATCACCAGCGAGTTGGAGGCTGGCAATGTGCATATAGACCTTCTTGCTAAGCGGCTTAAGGAAGCTCAGGAACTGTTGCGCTTCTGCAAAGACCAACTAACCAAAGCCGAAGAAGAGGTAACAAAACTCTTGGAAGAACAATAGAAATGAAAATAACAATATCTTCTGACACGCCTGAGGTCATCGCCGAAGCTGCCCGACAGTTTATTGATGCCATCGGCGAACGCCGCATATTCGCGTTCTATGGAAAGATGGGGGCGGGCAAGACCACCTTCATCCGAGCCATCTGCGAAGGCCTCGGTGTTACTGACCCCGTCACCTCACCCACCTTTGCTATAGTCAACGAGTATAACGCTCAACCGGCCACACAGATTTTCCACTTCGACTTCTACCGCATAAAACGCCTCGAGGAAGCTTACGACATAGGCTTTGAGGAATATCTCTATAGCGGTGCGCTCTGCCTGATTGAATGGCCAGAGTTGGTGGAAGAACTGCTTCCTACGGACACAGTCAACGTGGAAATCGCTGTTCAACCTGATGGCACGCGAATTGTAACCCTCCCATGAGCACTTACGCCGGCATCCGTCGCCGCACCCGCCTGCTTGCAGACAGTCTTGCGGACTTCCTCTTTCCACGTTATTGCCTCGGATGCGGCCGCAGACTCGCAGTCACACAACACCTCGTCTGCCCCGACTGTGTCCTCAATATAATCCGCTTCAATGCAGAAGATTCTCTCCATAGCCGCCTCTTGCGGTGGGGCGTGAGAATCCCGATGTATCATGTTGGCTCGTTTGCTTTTTACCGTCGTGATGAAGTCGTGGCGCGGTTGGTTCACTCGTTGAAATTCTTTAACAAACCGGAGATAGGCCGTTGGATGGGGCAATGGGCGGCTCAGGTGATGTCTTCAGAAGGCTTTTTTGATGGAGTCGATGCTTTTGTGCCAATACCCATCTCCCGGTCTCGTCGTCGTCAGCGCGGCTACAACCAGGCTGAGCTTATTGCCCGGGGTCTGAGTGACATAACCTCGATTCCTGTGGATACCTCCATCCTCTATCGCAAGCGTGATAATACTGCTCAGACTCATGTCTCACTCGTAGAGCGAGGTTCTAATGTCAAGGATGTCTTTGCCCTGTTCGACGATTGCAAGGCGGAAGGCCGTTCGCTGATGGTGGTTGATGATGTGATAACGACAGGTTCCACAGCTGCCAATGCCATACAGACACTTTCTGAGATTGAAGATATTCGTCTCTCGGTTTTTTCTTGGGCTGCAGTCAGAGAAATCTGATTTTTTTTACTCATTGGGTCTTTTGTCTTTTTGTGTTTCCCAATGGAACCAAATCCGCCCTGTGCAGATTAGTGTTTCGTGCCTCATGGAAGGGTTTAATAGTCTTAGGAAGGTTTAGCCCTTAAAAAAACGTAATTTTTCCATAGCCTTTATACTTGTTATGTGGTAAATGATTACCTTTGCGCCGTTTATGCTGAAAAAGACGATTAGATTTTTATTTTTCGACGCATTTTTAGTTAATTGTAAAAGAGAAAAACTGTAATTTAAGATGAACGTAATCACAAAGACAGTCCAGCTCCCCGATGGCCGCGAAATCTCCATCGAAACTGGTAAGCTTGCAAAGCAAGCAGATGGTGCGGTGATGCTGCGCATGGGCAATACGATGCTCTTGGCCACAGTATGTGCTGCAAAAGACGCCGTTCCTGGAACGGATTTTATGCCTCTTCAAGTTGAATATCGCGAGAAATACTCCGCTGCAGGTCGTTTCCCGGGCGGATTCACGAAGCGCGAGGGTAAGGCAAATGACGATGAGATTCTTACTTGTCGTTTGGTGGATCGTGCGCTCCGTCCTCTTTTCCCCAGCAATTATCACGCTGAGGTTTATGTAAACGTAATCCTCTTCAGTGCAGATGGCATTGACATGCCCGACGCTCTTGCCGGTTTTGCTGCCAGCGCTGCCCTCAGCTGCTCTGACATCCCGTTCGAAGGCCCTATCTCTGAGGTTCGTGTTGCTCGCATCGATGGCGAGTATGTCATCAACCCCACATTCGAGCAGATGAAGAGCGCTGATATGGACCTCATGGTCGGTGCTACCGAGGAGAACATCATGATGGTCGAGGGTGAGATGAAGGAAGTGTCCGAACAGGACCTGCTCGCTGCCCTCAAGGCCGCTCACGAGGCTATCAAGCCGATGTGCCGCATGCAGAAGGAGCTCTCCAAGGAGCTCGGCACCGACGTGAAGCGCGAGTACTGCCACGAGGTCAACGACGAGGCTCTGCGTGAGGCCGTCAAGGCCGCTTGCTATCAGCCGGCTTACGACGTCACGAAGCAGGCTCTGGAGAAGCATGCCCGTGCCGAGGCTTTCGAGAAGATCCGCGAGGACTTCAAAGAAAAATATATGGCAGAACACGCCGAGATTGCCGAGGATGCAGCCAAGGCTGAGGAGTTTAATGCTCTCGTTGACCGCTATTACCACGATGTGGAGCGCGACGCCATGCGCCGTTGCATCCTGGACGAGGGAGTGCGTCTCGATGGGCGTGGCACCACTGACATTCGCCCCATCTGGTGCGAGGTGAGCCCATTGCCTGGCCCTCACGGCAGCTCTATCTTCACTCGTGGTGAGACCCAGTCCCTGAGCACTGTTACCCTTGGTACCAAGCTCGATGAGAAACTGGTTGACGACGTGCTCGACCGCTCTTATATGCGTTTCCTGCTTCATTATAACTTCCCCCCGTTCTCCACGGGTGAGGCTAAGGCTCAGCGCGGCGTAGGCCGTCGTGAGATCGGTCACGGCCATCTCGCATGGCGCGCCCTGAAGGGTCAGATTCCTGCTGACTATCCTTACACAGTTCGTGTTGTGAGCGATATTCTGGAGTCCAACGGCTCAAGTTCCATGGCTACAGTATGTGCTGGAACTCTCGCTCTGATGGATGCCGGTGTGCCTATCAAGAAGCCCGTCAGCGGTATTGCGATGGGTTTGATCAAGAACCCGGGAGAAGACAAGTATGCAGTCCTCTCTGACATCCTCGGCGACGAGGACCACCTCGGAGATATGGACTTCAAGACCACTGGCACACGCGACGGCCTCACAGCTACACAGATGGATATCAAGTGTGACGGCCTCAGCTTCGACATCCTCGAGAAGGCTCTTATGCAGGCCAAGCAGGCTCGTGAGCACATCCTCGGCAAGATGCTCGAGACAATCGCTGAACCGCGTGAGGAACTGAAGCCTCATGTACCTCGCATCGAACAGATAATCATCCCGAAGGAGTTCATCGGAGCTGTGATTGGCCCTGGTGGTAAGATTATCCAAGGCATGCAAGAAGACACCGGCGCAACTATCACCATCGACGAGGAAGACGGCGTAGGCAAGGTGCAAGTGAGCGGCCCGAATGCCGAAAGCATCAATGCTGCGATGGCCAAGATCCGTTCCATCGTTGCCGTTCCTGAGGTCGGTGAGGTCTATGAGGGAACAGTTCGCACGATTATGCCTTACGGCTGCTTCGTAGAGTTTATGCCGGGCAAGGACGGTCTGCTGCACATCTCCGAGATCGACTGGAAGCGCCTCGAGACCGTTGAGGAGGCAGGCATTAAGGAAGGTGACAAGCTCACCGTTAAGCTTCTGGACATCGACCCGAAGACCGGTAAGTTCAAGCTCTCCCACCGTGTCCTCATACCGAAACCTGAGGGCTATGTGGAGCGTCCTCCCCGTCAGCGTCGCGAGCGCCCCGAACGCCCCGAGCGTGGTGAGCGTCACGAACACAGCGACCACCGTCCCCGTCACGAGGAATAATCCTGAATCCCAAATAACTGTCAGTCCCGCTGCATCCATCCGGATATGGCGGGATTTCTTTTTGACCAAGGGCAAAGTGCAAATTGCCCATGGGAAAAACCACTTTTGCCCAAGGGCAAAACACAAATACACCTTGATGTAATTGCACTTACACCTCGATGCAATCACCCTTACACCTTGATGTAATTGACGGCCCCCCTTAATCCCCCCGGAGGGGGGAGAA
>JAILPK010000028.1 GCA_024699495.1 Bacteroidaceae bacterium
CGTCAGGCCAGTGATTTGCCGCTGACTTCCTTCAGACCCAACGTCACCGTTGGCACCTTGTCATTGGCTGTGCGCTTGCCGCTATTAGGCCGCGCTCGGGACTTGCACCCGTTAGATTATGCCCATGTCGGGCGAACAAGATACAGGAGCCCTCCCATCTTGGAGGGCTCCTTCGTTTTTGGGAGCTATTTGCCTTAGCTTTTAGGACCTCTGAGGCTTATAGGACCAATAGTGCCAATGGGGCCACTAGGTTGATTGGGCCACTGGCCAGAGCCGTAGAGCAGCTACTTATCGGCCTTTGGCTTACTTTAAAATCAGCTTGCCCCCAACCTCAAAGCTGTTAACGCCCATAGCCCTTTGTAGAGGGGTCGGTGTGAGGCCTTGTCATCTTGTCAACTAACTACCTTTCAACTATAAAACGAACTCAAAAACTTAAAAAGTTAAAAACTATTTTCCCTGAATCAAAATAATGTGGTATTTTTGTGGCGCCTAACTTACAAACCAATAAAACAAAAAGAAATGAAGACAAGATGTTATTCACTATTGCTGATTGCAGCACTCGTTATTGTAGGGTGTTCTGGTTCTGCTGAATCCTCATCTCAGGCAGAAGTGTCGTTTGAGGAGGTATTGTGGACTCGCCGTAGTGTGCGGAGCTATGACCCTACGCAGAAGATTTCCGAAGCGGAGGTGCGCGAACTGCTCACCGCTGTTCAGGAGGCTCCGTCGTGGGCTAACCAACAGCCTACAAAATACTATGTGGCCATCAGCCAGAAGGCTGTGGATGCAGTGCAGAATATGGTCGGCGCCAACAAAGAGCGCATCGCTGGCGCACCGGTTCTGATTGTTTCCACGTTTGAACGCGGAAAATCAGGTTTCTTCCGCGGGGTGCAGACCAATGAGATAGGCGACGGATGGGGGGCCTATGACAACGGGCTAAGCAACGCATATCTCGTGCTGCAAGCCCGGGCAATGGGTTTCGACACCTTGATAATGGGGATGAGAGATGCCGACAGCCTGCGCCGTTTTCTTGAAATACCGGAGAACGAGACCGTTATGGCTGTAATCGCTCTCGGCTACCGCGCCGGAGAGCCTTCGCTTCCCACGCACCGCTCGCTGGACGATATCGTCAGTTTCTTCTGACTCCCGCCCTACGGCTCATGCCTGCATGTTTCGGGCAAAAAAGACTCACGTATCTAAATTCTCCGCTCTGACGGGGGATTCAGATTATGAAGATGCCTCTGATTATTAAGTATATAGCTGGCCACTTATAAAATAATGACTACCCTACCCTCTCTCAAAAACTTCCGCATAATGAACAGACTTCTAATCGTTGCTATCTGCCTAATGGCTGCTGCAAGCCGCGCGCAAGGAACAACTACTGACCTCGTCACTCAGCAACGGGCGGCATCGGAAATTATTAACCGCTTCACGGGCGGCAGACTGAAAGTGAACGTGGAGCTCAGTCTGAAGAAGAACGACGACGGATGCGACAGATATATCTACAGCGCCACGTCAGACGCTGTTACGGTGCGCGCCTCGAGCGGAGTGGCCGCCTGCAGAGGGTTCTACGATTATGTAAAAGAGAAGGGAGCTGGTTACTGCGGCTGGAGCGGCACACGATTCGAGATTCCGCAGGAGGTCAGTTGTTCGCCAGTAGCTCTCACTACACAGTTCCGCGACCATCAGTATCTGAATGTAGTCACCTACGGCTACTCGCTGCCCTACTGGGACAAGGCCCGTTGGGACAGGGAGATAGACTGGATGGCTCTGCACGGCATAGACATGCCTCTGATGCTCGTAGGGGCTGAACAGATTTATCGTGAGGTGTTTTCAGAGATGGGGCTGTCAAAAGAAGAAATCGACGAGTGGGAAGTGGGACCGGCTCATCTGCCATGGTTTCGCATGGGCAATCTCGCTGGCAACACCTTCGACGGACCGCTGGGTGAGGAGTGGAACAGACGGCAGGTGGCGCTGGCCCACCATCTGCTGCAGCGGATGCGCGCGCTCGGCATGAAACCCGTTTGCCCCGCTTTCGGAGGATTTGTGCCCAAGGCCTTCACCGCCCATCACAGTGGAACGACTGAAGCCACGGGGTGGAACTGGATTCCGGCCGACTGCCCCAACTACCGGCTTAATCCCGCCTCTGCCGCCTTCGTGGAAGTAGGGCGCCGTTTTTTGCAGAAATGGGAAAAAGAGTTCGGGATGGGGAAATACTACCTCTCGGACTCGTTCAACGAAATGGAAATCCCCGCCTCTGCAGCCACTCTTACTCAGTATGGCGACTCGATATACAAAAGTATCACCCAAGGGTCGTCAAACCCCGAAGCTGTGTGGGTGACGCAGGGCTGGACATTTGTATATCAGAGTGGAAACTGGGGGAATGCAAAGTTCAAGGCTCTTACAAAGAACATACCCGACGAGCGATTTATGGTGATCTACATGAGTCCAGAATACGGCCCCGACAAATGTTGGGAGCAATATGAGGGATTCGGAGGCAAGGAGTGGTGTTATACAATGCTGCCGAACATGGGCGGTAAGACATTCCTGACAGGCAGGCTCACCGACTACGCACAGACATATCTGAACAAGCTCTATTCATCGCCGATGCGAGGCAATAACACCGGTTTTGGACTGACGCCCGAGGGGATTGAGAACAACGAACTACTCTACGAACTGATATGTGACGCCGGATGGACCGGAGCAGAGGCCACCATCAGTCTGGAGCCATGGATGGAACAGTATGCCAACTGCCGCTACGGCATCTGCACCAAAGCGCAGAAAGAGATCTACAGGGTGCTACGCAACACAGTATATAACAGATATATCGACCACCCAAGATTCAGCTGGCAAGTGGGCGGGAACCTGACCGGAAGCGGAAATGCCGAACTGGCGCCGGAGTTCTATGCAGGCGTTGACTCCCTCTTTGACAACATTGATGAGCTGCAGAAAATCAATTCTCCCCTGCTCGAATACGAACTGGTAGAACTGGCTGCTCTCTACGTTTCGGGATACATTGAGAAGATTGCGTCGAAGGCCGCTGGATGCAACAACGACATCGTAACGGGCAAAAAACTCATTGCTTCGCTCGACAGCATCATGCTGGACCTGGACGCCGCACTGAGTCTGCATCCTCTGTACAGTCTGAAAAGATGGGAAGACTGGGCCCAGGGGATGGCAAAGAATAAGAGCTCCCAACTGCGCAACGCGCGCAATGCCCGTAGGATAGTGACTATATGGTATGGGTTGCACACCAGTGACGAGCCCGTTCAGGATTATGCCGCACGCATCTGGAGCGGTCTGGTGAGGGATTTCTACCGCCCACGTCTGATAAGCACTCTGAAAGAACGTCTTGGACTCATCCCCTCGTTTAACCGTATAGAATTTGAAAACAGTTTTGTGGCATCTGCCCCCACACTCTCTGCTGCAAGGGAGATTAAAGGCGACCACCTGCAATTCCTGGCAGAAATCATCCGACGCGCTCGCGTCAACGAACTACTCGTCAACTACTAAAAAAATTAAGAACTAACCCGTGAGGGGGCTGCTTTACCAATTGGTGATTAGAATTATGAGGCCGCTTAGCATGATATAGGCATAAACGACGTAGCGGAATATGCTGTTCGGGATATGGCGAAAGACAAAGCTGCCCAGAAGTGTGCCAATAACTACTCCGCCGAGGCCATAGAAATAATCTGTGAGAACGGTGGATGTGAAGAATCCGTTATAGGCTCTTACGATGGTCATCAAGATATTACCCAGCAGGAAGTAGGTCTGAGTTATAGCCATGTAATGCTCTTTGGTAGGTTCGCTCTGAATGAAATAAAGCACAGCAGGCGGGCCCTGCATGCCAAAGAAACCGCCCATCAGCCCACTAACGGCACCGGCAGCCATCTGAACGCGCTTGTTCACAGAAAGACGGATACGATGACTGAACAGCATAAAATAGATGCTGATAAGAATAAGTGTCAGTCCGAGAATGCAGCGCAGACTGCTCTCTTCGATCCGGGTAATGGCAAAGACGGCCATTGTCGAGACTGCGGCAAACGATATAAGTATGGGCCAGATACGTTGCCAAGCGATGAATGACCGCATACGCCATGCTATCACTGAGGACGTAGTCATGGCCAGAAGCCCCGAGAGTGTGGTGGCCTCGCCGTAGCAGGGCATAAGGAATGGGAGAACCGTCATTATGAAAATGCCGAATCCAAAGCCTGTAGTCCGCTGAATAAAACTAGCACCTATGCTCAAGAGAAATATGTAAACAGTCAAGCTATCCATCTGGTTTTCAGAGCATAGGCTCCTACAATATCGTTTCCATCGTTGTTTTCTGCACTTTCATCCCCATATTCCGGTAGAAACTGTAGGCGGGCTCATTCCCCTCCCACACGTTCAGCGTGATGCTTTGGCAGTGGATGGAGAGGGCATAGTTGTGCACGAAGTCGTACAGAGCCTTGCCTATATGCTGGCCACGCGAACACTCATCAACGCAGATGTCGTCGATATAGAGGTTCTTGCGGTCCTGCAGCAGCAGATGGTTCTTCACCTCCGTAATCTGGCAGAAGGCATAGCCAGCCACGCCGTCATCGTCAAAAACAAATATCGGTTTGCTGTCATCAGCCAGTAGCGCCTCGAGTTCGTCACGATTGTATTTTGTTGTGTTTTCTCTAAATAGATCCGGTCGGATACTGTTGTGCACAGCACTCACCTGATGCAGCAGCTCCAGGATACTTCCGATGTCTTTTTTCTCTGCTCTTCTTATCATATTAAGTTTTGATTTTTATTAACGATAGTGTTTGCATTAGGGGTAATGATGTCAAATCTTATTCAATCCAAGGCCGCAACTGTCGGCTATAGACCGGGCAACGGTGTAAGAGGTTGTCCAGGCAGCCTGGAAATTGAAACCACCGGTTATGCCGTCGATGTCGAGGACTTCACCTGCGAAATACAGACGGGGACGGAGCCGGCTCTCGAGGGTGGACGAGTTTACGGATGCGAGGGAAATGCCTCCACATGTGACAAACTCATCCTTGAATGGGGCGCGGGAGGCTATCTCGTAGGAGTCTGATGTGAGCGCTGCGACGAGGCGGTTGAAGTCTTTCTTAGACAATTCAGACATGTGTTTCTGGTCCACTGCACAGCGCGTGGCAATATAATTCCACAGACGTGAGGGTAGTCCGAACGGGCGCACAGAGGTTATGAATTTCTGGGGAAAGGTGCCGGCAAGTGAGGTGAGCTCGCGACGTGCGTCATCTTCGGGAGCTGATATCCAATTGATTGCCAAGGGCGCCTTATACCCTTTCTCTGCCAGATATCTGGCTGCATAGCTGGATAACTTCAAGATAGAGGGGCCGCTCATACCCCAATGAGTGATAAGCAACGGGCCCGAGGCTCTGAAGCGTGTTCCGGGGATGAGGGCGGTGGCCGTCTCCACCACTGTCCCCATAAGGTCATGCAGTGCGTTGTCATCAACAGAAAAAGTGAAGAGTGAAGGCACCGGCGGTTCTATCGGATGCGACGACAGCCAGTGGGAACTGACATCGCGGGGCAGACCGCCAACTGTGACAGCGATATAGTCATAGTCACCAAGAGTCTCCAACGAATCCACTCCCTGAGAGGTTGATATCGTGATGCCCAGTCTGTGAGCATAATGCATAAAACAGTCGATTATGGTTTGGGAATCCTGGGATTCAGGAAAGACGCAATGGTCCGGCTGAACAGTCAGGGGCACGCCATGGCTTTCGAACCACGCGAAGGCATCGCGCTGGGAAAACCCTTTCATTAGACGTTTCATCAGACGATGACCGCGAGGATAAACGGCAGACAGGTCGCTGACATCTTCAAATGTATTGGAACAATTGCAGCGACCGCCGCCGGAGACACGCACTTTCTGAAGCAGATGCCCGCTCCGCTCCATGATAGTGACCTGCATCTCAGGACACATCTCCCTAAGATTTATTGCAAGGAAGAAGCCTGCGGCTCCTCCTCCTACGATTGCTGTCTTTAAAGTGTGTGTCATAATGTTAGAGGCCGCGGAGCGGCGTATCGATTATTTTGATCGTTGGTTGGGGTATGGGTTGGCCGCGTGGCGGGGTCAAAAGTTGAGTGCAAAAAAGAACCGCCACCGTCCTCGCGGATTGTAGCGGCTTTGTCTTTTCTTCCAATAGGAAGAGGTTGACTTACGAAAGACAGTTGTCTCACGACATTTATCTTTCTGTTTAACCTTAAATCTAATACCATGAAAAACACGGTGCAAAAGTATTTATATATTGATAATTAACAAACAATTAGCTCATAAAATTCTTTAGGTTTAACTTTCATTAACCGAATAACAGATTTTTTATATTATTCAACATAAAGAACGAGTCCTTTAAGATACTCTCCTTCTGGATGATATATGTTTATCGGATGGTCGGCTGGCTGATGCAGCTGATGCAGGATGCGGACCTGTCTGCGGGCAGCGGCTGCAGCGGAGAATACGGCTGTGCGGAAATGCTCCTTGGACACGGCCTGCGAGCAGGAGAAGGTGAAGAGTATTCCTCCGGGTTTAATCTTCTCGAACGCTTTTGCATTGAGGCGGATATATCCTTTTAGCGCGTTGCGCAGGGCATCCTTGTGCTTGGCAAAAGCGGGCGGGTCGAGAATGATTAGGTCATAGGGATAGTCCATGTGGTCAAGATACCTAAACGCGTCTTCGGCAAATGCCTCATGTCGGGGGTCACCGGGGAAATTTAGCGCCACATTGGCATTGACCAGGTCAACGGCCTTGGCCGAACTGTCAACGCTATGAACAAGGCGTGCACCTCCGCGCATGGCATAGACAGAGAACCCGCCGGTGTAACAAAACATATTCAAGACGGCGCGGCCACGTGAATAATGTTCAAGCAGGCTGCGGTTATCACGCTGATCTACAAAAAAGCCTGTCTTCTGACCACGCAGCCAGTCGATATGGAAACGGAGCCCGTTTTCTACAGCTATATCGTCAGCATCCCCACCTAAGAGAAAGCCGTTGGATTGGCCTAATCCGGCCTTGAATGGCAGAGTTGTCTCACTCTTGTAAAAAATATTTTGCAGGGAGGAACCGAGGACAGCCTGGAGAGCTGCTGCAATATCCATGCGACACTGGTGGATACCCACGGAATGGGCCTGAAGCACCGCAGTAGAGCCATAGATATCTACCACCAGACCGGGGAGCTGGTCGCCCTCGCCGTGGATAAGGCGGAATGTGCTGTTGTCATCGCGCCCGGCAACGCCAATCGCCACACGCATCTCATAGGCCACACGGATGCGGTGCTCCCAGAATGCGGCATCTATAGGGACGTCATCGAAAGTCAGGACCCGAACTGCGATTGAACCTATCTGCCAGTGACCTGTGGCAATCCATTCGCCCTCTGACGTATAAACGCGTACAATATCCCCCTCCTGCGGCTGACCGTTGAAATGATGAATCGCACCGGAGAAAATCCACGGGTGAAAACGGCGCAATGACTCATCTTTTCCGCGACGGAGGAATACAGCCGGCAGGCTGCTCTCTATTGCAGCAGGTGATGTGCTCTCCTGCCCTTCCATCTTCGAATGCGGAAGATGGCATGCATGTTCTGATGATTTATTTTTATTCATATTTTTTATCAATCTTCGGAACCCTTTCAGCCTTGATATTTATAAAACCGAGAGGCGGTCAGGTCACTCCTCAGCCATCTGCTCTTTAACTAAAATAAAATCCCGCTCCCTGCTCATCCGGGTAATCTCATCATAGAGTTGCAGACAGGCCCAGGCGTCGGTGGCAGCATATCCCTTCTGGGCTTCAGTAAGTACGTCTGCCTCCCAGTTTGTCAGCTGCTGGCCCTTGGAAATCTTCTTATGGAAAATATTAGCATAGAGTTTCTGCAAGCCCATATCCTCTATGCCGATTTTTTTCGCATAATCCTGAAGGTCAACAAAATTGCCGGGCTTGAAGTCCACGCGGCGACGCAACTGAGCCCAGTCGTCGTGAAGGGAGAGGCCAATGAGCAGCACGTCGCGGCTGGTAAGCATGCGCAGGATGTCGCTGGTCAGTCCGATGATATTAAGGCGGAAAAGGAAACAAGTGTCAGGTGTGGATACCTGGAGCAGAGCCACAGGATTCATGCCCCCTGGCCGGAAATTCGGGCGGGTTTCCGTGTCAATTCCAAGGCGTGGAAACCGCAGGAGATAATCGACAGCCCTCTTGGCCTCACCGGCAGTGTGGATAACGATGATACGCCCTTGGAAGAGCTCTCGCGGCAGGTCTGCAATGAGCTTTTTGTCGTATTTATTATATATAGTAGTCAATGTCTGTTGGAGTAGCAGTTTTTGTATCACTCTGTGCAATTGGCCGCAAAGATAGTAAAAAGTTTATTGCTGATTGATTAAAGTTGATTGTTTTTTTTGAGGAATCGGCGATTTTATCTAATTTTGCAGCGAAATAAGGAATAGAACTCAAAACATGACTGATAAGAAAAGCACCAAACCGACATCGTCACGTCAACATAAGACCAAACCAGCGTCAACGAAGAAAAACTCAAGCTCAAAACTAAACATGGCCCTAAAAGGGGATGCCGACGACCCGATGAGCCGCGGAGAGATGGTTTCGATGGTTTGCGGCGTAGTGTTGCTTGCGCTGTCGGCATTCACTCTGCTGAGCCTGATTTCCCACTTCTCCACCGGCGGTGAAGACCAGAAACTCCTGCAGGGGGCCAGCAGTGCAGTAGCCCACAACTGGGCAGGCTATGCCGGCGCATGGTGGAGCGATTTCTGGATAAACAAACAATTCGGAATCGGATCGCTGCTCATCCCGATATTCTTCTTTGCCGCTTCAATAAGACTCACCGGAGCCTACCGTGTGCGGCTATGGAAATGGTTTCTGAACTGCGCCATTCTGCTTATATGGATTTCCGTGGCTTCCACTTTCTTTCTGAATGACGTATTCGAAACCTCTCCCTCAATCAGCTACATTAACCCAGGCGGAGCCCACGGACAATATGTGGTTTCCGTTTTGAACAAGGCTATCGGCAAGGTTGGCACATTCATAGTGCTGCTGCTGACTCTGTTGGCATATCTGACCTATCTCAGTGCGGAAACGCTGCGCTGGATACGCCGCCTCATGCATCCTCAGCGTCTTGCCAAAGACATGGCCGGACATCTGCCTTTCGCTGCCAGAATAGCCCAATGGTGGAACAGCCGCAAGGACAAGGGAGCTGAAGAAATGGAGCAGGATGAGAATGAGGATGAGGAAGTTTTAACCGAGGAAGAAGCAGAAGACGGCGAGACTGCCGGGCGGCCAGCTGAGGTAATAGATGCCGCCGAGATCGTTGCCGAAGACATTCCGATGGCTATAATAGACGAGCCGAAAGAACCTGAAGAAGATATCTCCGACCCGCTGCCGCTGGAAATCAATGAAACTGGCGACTCGAATACAGAAGAAGCCGACGGGCCTATATTCGAGATAGAAAACCCGACCGACGAAGAACTGGCCGACGAAGAGAGCAAAGGGGCATTGGAGCCCTACGACCCGAAGCTGGATCTGGAGAACTACAAATATCCCACACTCGACTTGCTCATACATTACGATGTCGATGCACGAGCATCTATCGACATGGACGAACAGACGAAGAACAAAGACCAGATTATCAACGTGCTGCGCAACTTTGGCGTAGAGATATCAAGCATCAAAGCCACTGTAGGACCTACCATCACTCTCTATGAAATAACCCCGGCCCCCGGAGTGAGAATCTCCAAGATCAGGAATCTGGAGGACGACATTGCCCTCTCGCTCTCCGCTCTCGGCATCCGCATCATCGCTCCTATCCCCGGCAAGGGAACCATCGGTATCGAGGTGCCGAATGCCAAGCCGCAGATTGTGTCCATGGAAAGCATTCTAAACAGCAAGAAATTCATGGACAGCACCTTCGAATTGCCCATGGCTCTCGGAAAGACAATCACCAACGAGGTGTTTATGGTGGACCTGGCAAAGATGCCTCACCTGCTCGTTGCCGGAGCCACAGGTCAGGGTAAGTCAGTAGGTCTGAATGCTATTATCACCTCATTGCTTTACAAAAAACACCCAGCTGAACTCAAGTTGGTCATGGTTGACCCGAAGAAGGTAGAATTCAGCGTCTATGCGCCAATCATAAACCACTTCCTGGCACAAATCGAGGATGAAGAGGACGAACCTATCATTACCGACGTGCAGAAAGTGATCAACACGCTGAAGAGTCTCTGCCTGGAGATGGACAATCGCTATGATCTGCTGAAGAAGGCCAGGGCACGCAACCTAAAAGAATACAACCAGAAGTTCCGCGACCGCCAGCTCAACCCCGAGAACGGTCACCACTTCCTACCCTATATCGTGGTTATCATAGATGAGTTCGGAGATCTCATCATGACCGCCGGCAAGGAAATAGAACTGCCGATAGCACGCATTGCGCAGCTGGCGCGCGCTGTAGGCATCCACATGATTATTGCCACCCAGCGCCCCACCACGAACATCATCACCGGAACCATCAAAGCAAACTTCCCCGCACGCATGGCATTCAAGGTCAGCGCTATGATTGACTCGCGCACTATCCTCGACCGTCCAGGGGCCAACCAGCTGGTAGGAAAGGGCGATATGCTCTTCCTGGCGGGCAACGAACCTGTCCGCGTGCAGTGTGCTTTTGTTGACACTCCGGAGGTGGAACGAATATGCAACTTCATAGCTTGTCAGCAGAGCTACACACGGCCGTTTGCACTGCCGCGTCCGCCTATGGAAGACGCAGGCGGCGGAGCAGGCGACGTGGATATGGGGCATCTGGACCCGATGTTCGAGGAGGCTGCACGTCTGATAATCACCAGTCAGCAGGGCTCCACATCTATGATACAGCGGAAATTCTCAATAGGATATAATCGCGCCGGACGCCTCATGGACCAGCTGGAAAAAGCTGGCGTAGTAGGTCCGGCACAAGGCTCGAAGCCGCGCGAAGTGCTGATTCAGGACGAGATGTCATTGGAGATGCTGATGAACAATCTCGGATGAGTATGAGCCCCGCGGATAAAATATCTTCTGTTTAAACTAAACACATATATATATTATGACTCGCCACGTACGGGCATGCATATTTGCTCTGCTTTTACTGACCTGTAACCCGCTCTCTGCAGCTGTGAAAGAGCGGCCCAACCCAAGGCCGTTCACAATTCCAGCCATACACGAGTGGAAAGGAGGCAAGGGCACTCTCACCCTCTCCCCCACTGAGCCTGTAACGTATGCTGACATGCGACTGCGGCCGGTAGCCGAACGTCTGGCTGAGGACCTATCTCTGACCACAGGCCAGACATTCACAGCCAAGTTTGGCAAGAAGGCGGCCAACGGCGGCATACACCTCTCCTATAAGAAACAGAAGGAACTCGGCGATGAAGGCTATACCATGAATATACGGCGCTCAGTAAACATCGAGGCCACAGAACGGGGAGCGATGCACGCCACACAAACTCTGCTACAAATATTGAATGCCAAAGGCGCGCCAACGATAGCCTGCGGCGATATTGCGGACAGACCAGATTATCCCATAAGAGGACTCATGCTCGACTGCGGACGGAAATATATTCCGCTCGACTACATGCTGCGTTTGGCACGAACAATGGCTTATTATAAGATGAACACACTCTGCGTTCATCTCAACGACAACGGTTTTCAGGCCTTCTTCCATGATAATTGGGATGAGACATATTCTGCATTCCGCATGGAAAGCGAACTATTCCCCGGACTTACCGCTGAAGACGGCAGCTACTCCAAGCATGACTTCCGCCAGTTTGTGATGGAAGCGGCGCAATTGGGCGTGGAGGTGATCCCTGAAATAGATGTTCCAGCCCATAGTCTCGCTTTCAGCCATTATCGGCCAAGCCTCGGCTCAAGAGAATTCGGAGCCGACCATCTCGACCTCGGTAACCCTGAAGTCATACCCTTTCTCGACAGCCTCTTCGCTGAATATATCGAGGGGCCGCAGCCCATTTTCGCCGGACCACGCATACATATCGGAACAGATGAATACAGCAACAGACGCAAGGAGACGGTAGAACAATTCCGCCATCTCACCAACCACCTCATCAATCACGTGGAGAAATACGGCAAGCAGGCCGTTTTGTGGGGCTCGCTAACACACGCCAAAGGCACTACGCCGGTGAAAGTGGACAGCGTATTGATGTTCTCATGGTCCAACGACTATGCCGAACCGGATTCAATGCACCGCCTCGGCTATCATCTGCTCTCCATCCCCGACGGTTATGTATATATTGTTCCAGCTGCCGGCTATTACTATGACTACCTCAATATTCCGTTTCTTTATAGAAAATGGACTCCAGCCGTGGCCGGTCGTCACCGCTTTGAAGAGCGTGACCCTCAAGTTGAAGGCGGCTTATTTGCTGTATGGAACGATATTGTGGGGAACGGCATTGCAGTTGCAGATATCCACCACCGCGTGTTTCCGGCCATGCAAGTGATTGCAGAGAAATGCTGGTCTCCAGACACCATACGCACGCTGGAAAGTTGGCAAGAGCTTGCGATATCACTCAGTGAGGCGCCCGGAATCAATGATCTCGGACGTTATCCCAAAGGCGTCGTTATTACTCAGGCTGAAGTTACCCCAAACTCCACACGTAAGATAAAACATATCGGATATCCCTACCGGGTAAGTTTCGACATCGAGGCGGCTGCAGAACAGCGGGGCACTGCCCTATTCCGCAATGACGATGCAGAGTTTTACATTTCCGATCCTGTCACCGGACGTATCGGCTTTTCACGCGACGGCTATCTGTTCAGTTTCCGCCATTCACTCAAACCCGGGGCAAAAGAACATTTATGCATCGAGGGCGACAACAAAAAAACGAGCCTGTTCGTAAACGGACGTTGCGTAGAAACACTCGGACCGGACAAACGACAATATCCACACAACAAACAGCTCACCCTCATACGTACACTGCGCTTCCCACTCTCAACCACCGACTCAAACGTAAAGAGCCGCGTCACCAACCTCAAAGTTGAAAGTTTGCAGACTAAGAACTGAAGGCTGAACTAAAGACTGGCCAACGCTTATTGCCCCAAAGGCGAAATAGTCACAGAAGCCATAACAGAAGGACAAAAACGAACTTATTATGAAAAAGACTTTTCTTATACCATTGTTTTGCATAAGCACACTTACTACTCTGGCACAATCGGCACGCACAGTCCTGGACCGGACTGCGAACCGCATAACACAGTCAGGATGTATTCGCGCCACATTCAACGCGACAAGCTTCTCCGGCACTACGGAACAGGGTTCAACACAAGGTACACTCGTTATCGAAGGCACTAAATTCTACATGTCAACAGCTGAGGTGCTCACATGGTTCGACGGCAAAACCCAATGGACCAAACTCACCAACAACAACGAAGTGAATATCGCCGAACCGACTATAGAAGAACAGCAGGCCGTAAACCCCTATACCATAATTAATATCTATAAGAAAGGCTATAAACTCAGCGTGAGCAAAAGCACTCTGCGCGGCAAAAAGACTTTCTGTGTACGGATGAAAGCTAAGAAGAAGGATATGCCGTACTCAGATATTATTGTAGATGTGACACAAGACGACTACACACCGCTTTGCATAAGAACACGCCAAAACGGCGACTGGGGCCGACTTGCCATACTCTCCTTCAAACCCAATCAAAAGGTTTCCCCCACCACCTTTACATTTCCCTCTGACCAATATCCAGACATCGATTACATCGACCTGAGATAAAACCCATTCATAAGGAAGTAATTTTATTTAATGTTTATAATATTATAATATGGAACATATTCGATGCCTCATACTCGGCTCTGGGCCAGCCGGTTACACTGCAGCAATCTATGCAGGACGCGCCAACCTCTCACCTGTGGTCTATGAGGGGATTCAGCCTGGCGGTCAACTGACAACAACAACAGAAGTGGAGAATTTCCCCGGCTATCCCGACGGGGTGGACGGTTTCCAGCTCATGGATGACCTACGCCGCCAGGCAGAGCGTTTCGGAGCTGAAGTGCGCGAGAACATCGCTCTCAAGACTGACCTCTCGGCGGCGCCATATCATGTTTGGTTCGACAATGATACAGAAGTTACTGCCGACACAATTATTATCGCCACCGGAGCTACTGCCAAATATTTGGGTTTGGCCGACGAGCAGAAATATCGCGGACTCGGAGTGTCTGCCTGCGCCACATGCGACGGCTTCTTCTATCGTAAGAAGACGGTGGCTGTGGTAGGAGGAGGAGACACCGCCTGCGAAGAAGCCTCCTATCTGGCCGGACTCGCTGCAAAAGTATATCTTATAGTCCGAAAGCCCTTTTTGCGGGCTTCAAAAATTATGCAAGACCGTGTATTCAACAACCCGAAGATTGAAGTCCTGTTTGAACATAACACTCTCGGGCTCTATGGTGAGAACAATGTTGAGGGTGCGCACGTTGTTTATCGTAAAGGGGAGGCAGATGAACGCAAATATGACTTGCCTATAGACGGGTTCTTCCTTGCCATCGGCCACAAACCCAACTCAGACATTTTCCGTCCTTGGGTTGAAACCGACGAGGCTGGTTATATCAAAGTGGAGGGCGATTCACCACGCACAGGCATCCCCGGCGTTTTTGCCGCAGGCGACGTGGCCGACCCTCATTACCGTCAGGGCATCGTGGCTGCCGGCAGCGGAGCCAAAGCTGCAATCGAAGCAGAGCATTATCTGCAGTCATTACAAAAATAACATTTCCTAAAATATTATGGCCGGTGGTTTTCCATCGGCCATTTTTTTTGCACTCCGCTAAACACTTTCCGTTCGACATATTTTTTCGTTTCTTTCAATTATCACATCTTTCTATGCAAAACATTTGGAGCATGTATGCCCACGACCGCTATTTATGCCGTCAGCATCCTTATCCTTTAGATCATCTGTTGGCACATCGGCTTTTTGATGTTGCAAGGTCCGCCTTAAGCTAACATTTCTTCAATCGAAGCATCCGGCAAACCAGACATTCAAATGTTTGTTAAGTTCAGCAATTTGCTAAACACTTGAATGCTTATATAAATCTATCTCGAACGGCATCCACGACCTCATTGAACGGGAATGAAGTGACAGTGAGTCGAGGCTTATTTAATCTGAGACGGCCGTCTCAGATTCAGGTGACGGCTGTCTCAGATTCAGGTGACGGCCGTCTCAGATTCAGGTGACGGCCGTCTCAGATTAAATTAATGCTGGTCCATGAAGAGTTGAGAGTCGTTAAACTAGTAGTTGTGAGACGTGAAAAGTTGGATTATAAGACGTGAAAAGTGGAGCAGTTAGCAGTTCAACGTGTAGTTGTGAGCCGAGAAAAATGGAGTTGTTAGACGTGAAAAGTGGAGTTGTTAGACGTGAAAAGTGGAACTGGGATATGTCGGAAATACATCTTGTGATTAGTCACACTTGCAGTTGTCAGATAGGATAAATGCGATTGTGCGTCATCTGCTTTCGAGACGGTTAATGGATTTCAACAATAAATATTGGGGTTTCTCGCATGGTTAACGACTTTAACATGTGCTGTTGAAGTGTTCGGTAAAACCAAATATTCCGAAACTGTCCGAATATAGGGTAACTGTCCGAATATAGGGTAACTGTCCGAATATCCCGTAACTGCCTCCAATTATATATCAACACTCTCCACTCACGGCGACAAAAAAGGGAAGTATCACTTTTGGATACTCCCCTTAAAAAATATTTGTGTGTTTGTGCTGATTTCTTAAACGATGCCCTGAGCCATCATAGCCTTTGCTACTTTCATGAAGCCGGCAACATTGGCACCCTTAACATAGTTGATGTATCCGTCGGGCTCTGTGCCATATTTAACGCAATTCTCATGGATATTCTCCATAATCCACAGCAGTTTTGCATCAACCTCTTCTGCAGACCAACTCAGACGTTCGCTGTTCTGAGACATCTCAAGACCGCTGACACTCACGCCGCCGGCGTTGCTGGCCTTACCGGGAGAGTACAGAATCTTGGCATCCTGGAACACCTTGATTGCACCCGGTGTTGAAGGCATATTGGCACCCTCAGCCACTGCGATGCAGCCGTTGGCAACAAGAGCCTTGGCAGCCTCTTCGTTCAACTCGTTCTGCGTAGCGCATGGGCAGGCGATATCAGCCTTCTCAAACCAAGGCTTAGCACCGTCACCAACATACTTTGCCTTAGGATATTGCTCAACATATTCACGGATACGGCCGCGATATACATTCTTCAGCTCCATGATATAATCGAGTTTCTCACGGTCAATGCCTTCCGGATCGTAGATGTAACCATCGCTATCGCTCATGGTCAGCACCTTACCGCCCAGCTGCAGAATCTTCTCTGCGCAGTACTGAGCCACATTACCAGCACCTGAAACCAGCACAGTCTTGCCCTCGATGCTCTCGCCGCGGGTGCGCAGCATAGCACGCAGGAAATATACATTACCATAACCGGTTGCCTCAGGACGGATCAGAGAACCGCCAAACTCAAGGCCCTTACCAGTAAGCACACCGCTGAACTCGCGGGTAAGCTTCTTATACATTCCGAACATATAACCAACCTCACGTCCGCCTACGCCGATGTCACCAGCTGGCACATCAACATCAGGACCAATATGACGGGTCAGTTCGAGCATGAAAGCCTGGCAGAAGCGCATCACCTCTGCATTGCTCTTGCCACGGGGAGAGAAGTCAGAGCCACCCTTGCCGCCACCCATTGGAAGAGTGGTCAGAGAGTTCTTGAATGTCTGCTCGAAAGCCAGGAACTTCAGAATACCGAGGTTCACGCTCTTGTGAAAACGAATACCACCTTTGTACGGGCCAATGGCATTATTATGCTGAATACGATAACCCATATTTGTCTGAACGTTACCCTTGTCATCAGTCCAAGTGACACGGAACTGATAAACTCTATCGGGGATACAGAGGCGTTCGATAAGATTTACTTTTTCGAACTCGGGATGCTTATTGTACTCTTCTTCAATAGTACCAAGCACTTCCTCTACAGCCTGCAGATACTCAGGCTCACCCGGAAAACGACGCTTAAGGTCTTCCAATACTTTTTTTGCGTCCATAATAATTCAATCTTTTTTTAATTGGTTATAAATAACTTGTTTGTATAAAATCGCCTGAAAAACTATTATCTTTTCATTTTCGGGCGCAAAGTTACGCATTTTTGACACAAAAACAATCACAAAATGAGAAAAAGTTAAGTTAAATATTAAAAAAAGTTTCTTTTTGTCGAGCATTTGCTTATATCAAAGCCTTTATTTACCTTTGCACCCACAAATCTATCTCGCGTATGCGCGTACAATGTATTATTTTATATACTTTCATTTCCACTCTCGCACTTACCTTTGTTGCCTGCGGGAAAAAAGCATCCGTCACAACGGACGGTAACCCAACATCATCAGTTACAGATCCGTCACACTCTCCTCTCCACACTACTACAATGACGGGGAATAAGCGCACTGCCACTACAGACGACAGACAGTCGTCGGCAGCTGACTCCCTGAAAGCTATCTCTCAGTTGCCCAAACGCGAGATCCGCGCTGTCTGGCTCACCACACTCTATGGTTTGGACTGGCCTCGGACCAAAGCCACATCAGCAGCCAAACGCGAACAGCAAAAGGCCGAACTCTGTGCTATCCTTGACAGTCTGAAAGCAATAAACATCAATACAATAATGTTTCAGACTCGCGTTCGCGGCAGCGTCATATACCCCTCAGACATAGAGCCGTGGGACCAGTCTCTTACAGGAACTTTCGACCGAAGTCCAGGCTACGACCCTCTCGCTTTCGCCATAGAAGAGACCCACCGGCGAGGCATGGAACTCCACGCATGGGTTGTCACTATCCCTTGTTTCAAGACAGATGTGGCAAAACGAATGGGGCCGAAATCCGTATTGCAAACACACAAAAATCTCTGCCTCAGATTTGGCGACACATGGTATCTTAACCCGGGTCAACCAGGCTCTGCAAACTATCTCTCTGCCATCTGCACAGAGATAGCCAGGCGCTATGACATAGACGGCATACACTTCGACTACATCCGATACCCCGAACAGGGCGCTTCCTTCCCGGATGCAGCTACCTTCAAACGCTACGGAGCAGGACAAACAAAATCGGTATGGCGAAGAAATAACATCACAAACATCGTACGCCAGCTCTATGCAGACATAAAAAGTATCAAGCCGTGGATAAAAGTCAGCAGCAGCCCCGTTGGGAAATACGCCAACCTCACGAAATACTCATCCCGCGGATGGAATGCCCGCGATGCAGTCCATCAAGATGCTCAGGCTTGGATGCGCGATGGCATCCACGACATCCTTTTCCCAATGATGTATTTCCGCGACAATAATTTCTTCCCCTTCGCCGCCGACTGGCAGCAACAAAGCGCCGGACGACATATAGCGCCTGGTCTCGGAATCTATTTCATGCATCCAAAGGAGAAAAACTGGCCTCTCTCTGACATAACATCAGAGCTGCATTTCACACGGCTTACAGGAATGGCTGGCCAATGTTATTTCCGCAGCAAATTTCTCACAGGCAATGTCAAGGGTTTATATGACTATCTGCAGCAAGTCTTCTATACCACCCCTGCCCTGCCACCTGCATGTACGTGGCTGAATTCTACCCCACCCTCCAAGCCCACTGCCGCTCAAATCAAAGATACGAGCGAAGGCATAAAGGAACTAACGTGGCAAGCGACGTCGGAATCACCAGGAGGACTGCGTTACAACATTTACGCCAGCAACCGATATCCAGTTGACACCACAGACCCGGCAAATATTGTCACGATGCTACTACGCGAACCACGCTTCCGCTTCGATGCCAACGTTCTCGCATGCAATGGCCTGAATCTCGCAATAACAGCCATCGATCGCACAGGCAACGAAAGTCCCCCACTACAAATAGACATTTACCCAAATCCCACTCAACAATGGAAACTTCAGTTTGTTCACGCCTCTGCGTCATCGCAGCACTGACATTATGCGCCCTGCCTCTGCTCGCCCAGCAGCGCACACACCAACGCCAATACTCCTATCCCGCCACTCTGGACACCGAAGGCAAACACGTCAATGCACATGGTGGAAGTATATTCAGATATGGCGATCAATGGTTGTGGTATGGAGAGTCACGCCCGGAACGCGGATTTACATCTGTCGGCGTTGCGCTCTACACAGCCCCAGCCACTGCGGATATGAGCGACCCTCAATCTGTAGCCTGGCAAAACCGCGGCTTGGTACTGAGTGTGGTGGACGAAGCTGGCAGTCCTATAGAACGCGGGTGCATCATAGAACGTCCCAAAGTGTTGTGGAACGAGCGTGACCGTCAGTTTGTAATGCTATTCCATCTTGAACTCAAAGGACGGGGATATGAAGCGGCCATGACAGGGTTCGCAACCAGCAGCTCACCCTATGGCCCGTTCCGACTGCATCATGCAGCTCGCCCCAACCCCTCACGATGGCCAGCAGATTTCACCGAGGCAGAAATCGCTCATGCAAAATCCCTCTCTACAGACGACTACAAAGAGTGGTGGACAGCACCTTGGCGGCAAGCTATTGCCGAAGGGCTCTTTCTTTGGCGCGACTACGAACAGGGACAGATGAGCCGTGACATGACAGTTTTCCTTGACAGCGACAACACAGCATGGCATATATTCAGTTCGGAGGATAATCTTACGTTGCACGCTGCTGAACTCACCCCCGACTATCTCGGCTATTCAGGCCGCTATTACCGCATAGCCCCCGGAGGACAAAACGAGGCCCCCACAATCATCAAGCACTCTAACACCTATTGGCTGCTTTGCAGCGGCTGCACCGGGTGGGACCCAAATGAAGCACGTCTGTTCTCCGCGCCGTCCATTTCCGGGCCTTGGACTCAGCACCCCTCTCCGTGTCAGGGACGCGGTTCAAAACGCACCTATGGAGCTCAAGGCACATGGATACTCGACTATGGCAACGGTTACCTCTTCATGGCTGACGTGTGGAATCCGCGCAGTCTGGCTAACTCCCGCCATCTATGGCTTCCACTTACGTTCAGCTCCGAAGGAATGAGCATCCAGCCACCAACATTCAAGTAGGTCGTTATAAAAAACTGAATAGCTTGCTTATTGCTGTCGCTTGTACTTTCGGAACTGTCAACACAGCACATTTATATTGTCTTGCCGCGCTCTATTCGAAAACAGTTATTTAGCTAAAGACTTTTTGCTTTTCTGTATCCCATTCCAGTAACATGGCAAATGAGATTCCCGTCCTGATTGGTGACTCGCACTTCTACAGCAGGGATTTTATGGTGGTTTGCCACACTGACAGCCTCTGCACGAAGCTTATCGCCCAGTTTGGCGCTTGATACAAACATAATACTGTTACTGATGCCAAACGTCAGCTGACCGCTTACATTCATCAGAGCAGCTATAGCCAAGTCCGCAAGAGTGAAGAGAGCGCCGCCCTGGCAGACATTGCCGCCATTAAGGTGCATTTCGTTTACTGTCATCTCTGCTATGGCATGACGCTCGTCGGCTTCCGTTATCCTGCAACCGGCATTTGCTGCAAAGCGATCCGTTTTATTCAAAACTTCTTTTATGTCCATTGTTTCTCATTATTATACTTAAATAAATAATTTGAGGGTTTGAAGCTATATCAAATAAAGCTGTCCGATATTGCTAAGAACATATTCTCAACGCAAACATTTTTTGACATTATTTATGTAGCGGCAAACATGTCAATTAAGGTATTTGGCTTTACATAACATCACAACATCGCAAGCTCTCTAAGCTGATCAGAAACAATCAGTAACCACTGAAATAAAGGAAATCTGGCTGTCGTTCTGAAAGAAAGTTCATTCTAACCAGGTTTCACACGATATCTCTGCCGAAGGGTGTCAGGGCAATGTGCGCCATTTTGAAATGCTGTTTTCCAAACGGGATACCGATAATTGTGATATAGAATATACAGCCCCAAAAGAAATGGCTAAGACATATAAAAAAACCGCCAAATATAAGCCAAACAATATTCATCACCGTATTCAGGCAACCACTCGTTGGATGTTTTATCACTCTCTTACCAAACGGCCAAAGAGCCAAAACACCTAGCTTCAACGTCTGTAACCCAAATGGAATGCCAATAATAGTAAGCATCAAAGCCAAACTCGTAAACAGATACTCCATGCTCACAAAGATACCGCCAAATATAAACCAGATTAAGTTTCCTAACAGTCTCATTTTCTCGCAGTAGTTCAAATTTTTGTACAAATATACGACTAAATGCCGACCCTGATACTATCTTACTTTTATTTTATGAATAATTAGCATTATCTCCTCTTTTGCCACAAAATAGAGATATGATGACTGCCACAAAATAGTGATGTGATAACTGCCACAAAATAGAGATATGATAACTGCTACAAAATAGTGATGTGACAATTATAGAATGTCCATAATTATCACATCGCTAATAAAAGATTGCGCTAATACGAGCGCTTTGCAAAAAATCCCTCGTTCTGCGGTGTTTCTTTTTTGACGGAAAACCAAGAGGAATGCTTAACTGGAAGTCTTACCTACGGCGCTTTTTCGAACCGAGAAGCAAACGGATGGCGGCCCATAGATTCACACCAAGTTGCATAGCACGGTAGATGGAACGGCCATTCTTCAGCAACTCACCCGCCAGTTCCCACTTATTCGAAGGGGGATTGTTTTGGATGAACACATCCTGAGCCGACTCCTTCAACTGTTCGCGGTTGGCATTGAGTTGCTCACTGACTCGTGTCATCTCCTCCGTTGCCTGAGTCATATCCGTGATATGGAAGCCCTCAGGCGTTGGACTCACGAGCAAGTCTATCATATATCTGGCCACAGGGAGATAAATCCACTGCTGCCGACAAGAATAGACAAGCAACACCACGAGCAGAAGAACGAGAGCTATGACGCCGAATCCAAGCAGATTGCTGCCTGAGATGTCACCCAGCCAAAAGGCCAAGGCAAAGCTTGCAAAGAGCAGCACCAGCGAACCGACCAAAAAAACTATAAGCCACAAGGCAATCGTGGCTAACAGTTTGGCCAGCGTTGATGCGCTCTGCAAAGAGAGCATCCTGCGCTGCAACTGCCAATACTCTCCGCCCTGTCTGAGCAGATTTTTCAGCCGCTGCGTGTCCTCGTCGTTGGCAAAGAACATATCTGAATAACGCTTGTTTAATCCTTCACTTCGGCAGCTACGTCACGGAGTTCCTCAGAGATATCATCCACTAAAGCGTCCATCTCCTTGCGGTTGAGACGAATGCCGCGCTTACGCAGAGCTTCGACGATACGTTCACGAGTTTCAGAACCCTTTTCCGGTGCAAGAAGGATTCCAGCAGTAGTTCCGATAACAACACCGCCTAAAAAGGCTACGAGATAATTGATGGCTTTCATAATAACAAAGTTTTAAAGTTAAGTGTTTTGTGAGGGCAAATATAAGTATTTTTCCGCTATCTTCATCCATGCAAACGATTTTTTTCTGTTTTCGGTCGAAAAATCAATACTTTTAACGTTTTTTGTGACCGAAGTCTGCATCCTATCAGCATTTTCTTACTACCTTTGCGTCGAAAATAAGGAACAAAATATCATTTAATTCATTTAAGGAGTAAAAGACAAATGAAAAACTACTATTTAATGGGCGCAGTGGTGTGTGCTGCAATCACAATGACTTCATGTAAAAGTTCCGAAAGCCAATATCTAAAGGCTTTTGAGAAAGCTCATGGAACTACAACTACCGAGGTTCCGGCAACTGCTACCACAACCCCGGCACAGACAGCACCTGTAACTGTAACTCCAGTACAAACCATTACCCCAACCACAACCGCTTCTGAGGGCGCTCGCTCTGAGAACCTCACAGTAGTTGATGGAGCTGGTCTCAAGGCTTTCAGCGTAGTCGTTGGCGCTTTCAAGATGAAGACAAACGCAGAGACGGTAAAGAAGTCTCTCCTGTCGCAGGGTTATGCAGCTCAGCTTGCCACAAACCCGCAGGGTCTTTATCGTGTTATTGCTGCCACCTTCGACGACGAGCAGAGTGCAGTCAACTGCCGCAATGCTCTCCGCAAGCAGGGTGCTGAGCAAAACAACGACCTGAAGAACGCCTGGCTGCTCCGCAAATAAAAGTAGAAACTTATAAACAGGAAATTCTTTTTTGGTAATAAGTGAATATATGTAAGATTTTAGCAGGGACCAGTTGTGAAAACTCGTTCCTGCTTTTTATTTCTAACCATTTCTGCCAAAACTGTCCACTACGTAAATAGATATGCGAATTCTCTCCATAGACTACGGTAAAAAACGAACCGGTGTTGCGGTGACCGACCCGTTGCAAATCATTGCCAACGGCCTTGCCACAGTGGAGACATGCAAATTGGAACAGTGGCTAATGCAATATGTAGCCCAAGAACCTGTGGAACGTATAATCGTGGGGTGGCCAAGGCAGATGAACGGTGAAGACAGCGAAAACATGCGGCGCATCACTCCTTTTGTAAACCGCCTGCATAAGCTTCTGCCAAATATCTCGGTGGATTTGTTCGACGAACGTTTCACAAGTGTCCTCGCCCACCGCGCAATGCTTCAGGGAGGACTTCACCGCAAGGCCCGGCAAGACCGTGCCATCGTGGACGAAATATCAGCCACCATCATACTCCAAGACTGGATGGAGAGCCGCAATAACTCTCCCAAGACATAAATCTGTCTAAAGAGAATAATCACTAACCATAAACTTATAATTCCAATAAATGATACTGCCAATTTACACACTCGGTCAGCCCGTGCTCAGACACATAGCTGAAGACATCACGCCAGACTACCCCGACCTGGAGCAGTTCGTGGCAGATATGGAAGAAACCCTCGAGCGCAGCGAAGGCATCGGACTAGCCGCGCCACAGGTAGGACGCTCAATTCGTGTAGTCATCATAAACCTCGAACCGCTGGCCGATGATATGCCCGAATACGCTGGCTTCCACCACACCTTCTACAATCCTCATATAGAAGAATACGACGACAGCGAAACAGAAACTCTCGATGAAGGCTGCCTCAGCCTGCCCGGACTGCACGAGAGAGTAAAACGTCCGACACGCATACGCGCAACATGGATGGACGAGCAGTGGCAGCCCCACGACGAATGGGTAGATGGCTATCTGGCACGAGTCATGCAACACGAATTTGACCACCTTGACGGCAAAGTCTATACCGACCGCATCATAGGCTTACGCAAGCAGATGCTCAAGAGCAAACTCAACGACCTCATAAAAGGCCGTTTCACATGCAACTATAAAGTCAAAGTGAAGAGATAAATATATCTCGGCACATACCCCTGAAAAGGAAAGCCACCTACTGACATGAATGAAGAAAAGACCTTGTCCTGCCAAGCCCTCGTCTCTCCCACCCTCTTCAGACATCTGGGCAAGCTTCTGCTCATACTTTTCTTTTTTCTCCCACAACAAACAAAAGCCCAGATCAACACCGACCGGGTGATGCTCATGGGCCGCTCGGCGCTGTATTACGAGGACTACGTCCTGGCAATTCAGCGCTTTAACATGGTCATCAGCGCACGTCCGTATCTCGCCGAGCCATATTTCTATCGCGGCTTGGGCAAATTCTATCTTGAAGACTTCACAGGAGCCGAACAGGACTGCGATCAAAGCATCGAGCGCAACCCATATATCACCAACTTCTATCAGTTGCGGGCCATCTGCCGCGTGAATCAGAAGAAATACCAAGCAGCCATAGCCGACTACAGACGTGTGATAGATATGGAACCCAAGAGCAAACCCAGCTGGCACAATCTCGTCCTCTGTCTCTTCGAACTAAAACAATGGGAGGAAGCAGACAGCGCCGTTGACGAGATGATACGTATGTGGCCAAAAGAGTCTGAACACTATACCCTCAAGGCAGAAGTAGCCATGGAGCGGGGCGACACGGCAGCATGCCTCACACTCATAGATACAGCCCTTGCCGTGAACCCCTACGATGGTCAAGCCCTGGTGATGCGCTCGTCCATCAACCTGCAACATGGCCTTTACGCACAAGCCGAGCAGGAAATGGACAAAGCTCTCGTCCAACTGCCACGCATGGCTGGTATATACATCAATCGCGCACTGGCCCGCTTCCATCAAAACAACCTTCGTGGAGCTATGGCCGACTACGACCACGCACTCGAACTCGAACCGAACAACTATATCGGACATTTCAACCGCGGACTCCTACGCGCAGAAGTGGGCGACGACAACCACGCCATCGAAGACTTCGATTTTGTGCTCAAGGTAGAGCCCGACAATATGATAGCCCTGTTCAATAGAGCCCTGCTGCTCGACAACACTGGAGACTACCGCGGGGCCATACGCGACATCTCTGCCGTAATAGCTGAATACCCCGACTTCCTCATAGGTTACCAACAGCGGGCTGCTATCCGCCGCAAAATCGGAGACACCTATGGAGCTGAACGCGACGAGTTCAAAGTAATGCAGTCGCGCATGCAGGCAAGAGCCGGCAAGAAAACCCAACCCCACAAAACCAGAAAGAAGAGCGAACGCGACATAAACTCCTATTTAGCCCTCGTTGAGGCTGACACCGAAGAACCACAGAGAGAATATGCCAGCGTATATCGCGGCAGAGTGCAAGACCACCGCGTAGAACTCTCTCCTCAACCCATATTCGCCATCTCCTACCACCGCACCGAGAACTCTGTAAGCCGCTACGTTCCCTACTACAAACTCCTCGAAAAGATAAACGCCGGCGGACACCTCTCGCGCGCAATATATATAAATAATGTGGAGCCACCCATCGGACAGGCCGAAATGGAACAACACACAGCATCAATAAACGACTACACAGAACGCATCAATACATCCGAAACAGCGGAATTATATATAGGACGTGCGCTCGACTACTATCAAGTACACGATTTTGAGTCGGCACTCACAGACCTCAACCGCGCCCTCGCTCTTGACAAGAAAAATGTACTTGGCTATTTTATCCGCGCACAAGTCAGATGCCGTCAGATGGAAGCCCTCAACATAGAAGAAGAAGCCCAACAATCCACCATAAAAATAGGATATTCGGCTGCTTTAGACGATCTGACACGAGCCGTCCAGCTCGCCCCGGACATGGCATACGCATGGTATGACATCGGCAACATCCACTTTGTCCTTCATGACTACACCCGTGCCCGCGAAGCATACAGACACGCCCTTAACATTGACCCTCATTTCCCTGATGCCTACTATAATCGGGGCGTAGCCAGCATCCTCGACGGCCAGCTGCAACTCGGCCTGTCTGACCTCTCACAGGCTGGCGAATACGGGCTATATCAGGCCTACAACCTTATCAAACGCTACTCCAAGCAAGCATCTGCCATCCCTCAGAAATAAAAAACTATACTTTCGAAAACTCTGTTTAATCCGTTTTAACCGAGAGCAAATAAAGATGATTCTATTTCTGTGCGGTGCCGAGGCATACAGACATAATGTTTCACCCCAAAAATTCTGTATTCAATAATCACCCGAGTCTTGACATAAAACGTTCTCTGTCAACAATGAATCTCAGATGCGTTCCTTCACCAAGTAGCGTTTCACCACAGTAAGCAGACACCTTAAACTCTATCTTCTTACCATCAATCTTGGTCACTTCGGCATTAGCAGATACCCTATCCCCAATCTTCGAAGGTCTTAAGTGTGAGGATTCGATATGACCACCAACTGTTGTGCAACCTTCTGGAAGTTCATCAGCAACGGCAAGCATAGCGGCATTCTCCATCAATGCCATCATAGTAGGAGTAGCAAGTACAGGCATATCTCCCGACCCCATCTGAATAGCGGTCAAGCCTTCACTTACTGTCAGTTGGCTTGTATGTTTCAGTCCTGTTTCCAGCATATCACTCAATGACAATCATTCTCATTTCAATGTCATCAACAGGCCTGTCACCACGTCCTGTAGCTGTGCCTTGTATCATTTCTACCACTTCAAGACCTTCCTCGACCTCGCCGAACACAGTGTATTGGCCGTCAAGATGGGGAGTACCGCCAACAGTAGAATAAATCTTCAGCTGGTCATCAGTCAAACCACTTTTCCCGACCTTGCTCTCAGCTTCTGCAACCAGTTTGTCTTGTAGCTCCTGCAGCTTGGCATGATTCCTTTCACGGCGCATCTGCATGATTTCCGCACGATGTTCTGCAGCAAGCTCATTGAAAGCAGTCTGAACCTTCTGCATACTCAGCTGCTTTGCAAACTGGCGAAGCTGCCCCTCATTATATACTTGTCCCCAAACGATATAGAACTGAGAACCACTACTGCGGCGTTCAGGATTAACCTCGTCACCCTGTCTTGCAGCAGCCAAGGCGCCACGCTTATGAAACAGTCCGTCCTTAATCTCTGCTTCAAGTGTATATCCAGGATCTCCCACGCCAAGCATCTTTCCAGCAGGTGCGCCCTTTGAATCAGGATCACCGCCCTGAATCATAAAGTCCTTAATGACTCGATGGAACAGCGTTCCATCATAATAGCCCTGCTTTGCCAGTTTGAGGAAGTTGTCACGATGTATTGGAGTCTCGTCATAAAGGCGAACTACAATATCACCAAGCATTGTTTGAATCTTTACTTTCATCTTTCTTTTCTCACTTTTGGCGACAAAATTACAAAAAAACATGGAAAAACATTCAAATATGAAGTGAAGATGTGTTTTTTTGGCAATCTTCTGATGAAAAATGAGTAGTTTTGTAGCCGATTACGAGTACAATACTGAAACAATGATAATATCGGCAAGAATAAAGACCTGGATTCTGATTGCTGTTCTGGCCATCTGTGGAACGGCCTGTTTTGCCTCATGCTCTTCAAATGAGAGCAATGCAACTGAACAACGCAATATCACAAATATTGCTGATACAGTATGGGGCTATGGTCTGTCACACCCCGACGGCTTCACCATTGACATCCGCACTATGACGGAGCCGACCGAGGGAATCGCAGTCAGTTATGCAGCGACACAGGGCAGCCATTCGCGCGACCAACTCGATAAGGTGGTCAGCCATGCCTTGCTGCATGAAGGATATGTAGGGGGCTGGTACAACAGCGAGGATAGCCTTTACTATTTCGACAGTACAAAACTTTTTCCGGAGGATGATCTGAAGGGTGCGTTACAATTTGGAAAGGACAACGGCCAACACTCCGTTTTCATCCTGTCAACCTATACAGATATTCCCACCAGCGGGAAAGTCGCAGAGATTCTGGACCGGGACACTATCCTCTTTGGCACAACGGGTGACTACAGACCGTTATCATTCTGTGAACCCGACGGAGCATATTGGGGCTTTGGCATCGAAGTTGCAAATGAGATTGCGAGAAGGCTTGGAGCAAATATTGAGTTCAGAAAGACTTCGTGGCCCACATTAACAGCCGACGTTCTTACAGAGCCTCAGATATTCGACCTTGCCATTGGTGGAATAACTATAACTGATACCCGACGGGAAACGATGCTAATGAGCGACGGCTATCTGGCCAACGGCAAGACTATCCTCTGCAGGGCTTCGGAGGCTGACCGTTACCAATCTTTGGCAGACATCGATAAACCCGAAGTGACTGTGATGGTTAATCCTGGAGGACTGAATGAAAAGTTTGCCAACGAGAACCTGACTCACGCTACAATTGTCGTTCATCAGAAGAATGAGGAGATTCCCATGCTTGTAGCAGAGGGGCGGGCTGATGTGATGATAACGGAAATTACAGAGGCTCCTTATTATGTGCGTAGTGACTCCCGACTTGCAGCCCCGCTAATGAATGCTCCATTTACTCATGGCGAAATTGGCATCCTCATGCAGAAGGGACAGGAGGATCTCCTGCAGATGGTGAACAATATTATCCGTCAGATGAAGTCCGACGGCTCTCTTCGGAAACTGCATGAGAAATATGGGCTAGTATATGCCTACGAATAAAAAGATAATAACTGATGGACTATCTGCCTAAGGACCCTGCAATTCTGGTTTCCAGCGTTAACATGCTTCTGAGGGATGAAGAGTTTGACACGCTGGAATCCTTATGCTATAACTTCGGGACAGAACCAAAGGATATAAAGAACTACCTACACGGACATGGATTCGTTTACAGCGATAAGCAGAAACAGTTCCGTCCGATAGGATATGACAAGACAGAATGATAACAAAATTCAGTATTGAGACAGCATATAGTTTCTTGCATCAGAAGCAGAGAATCTATGTTCACTCTACGCTCGACTGGCAGAAAGATGACATTGAGATTGCCATCGCCTCGTATGCAGATGAAATGAGCAAGGAACTACTTGACGCTATTTCTGGTGGCAAGACTGACTTCCTGAGAGACCACAAAAGGTTTCAAGAGGACATCACCAAGGCTGTTGAGATACTTGAAAATATGCTATAACGATGATTAAAAAATTTGAAGAGCAACTGCACCATGACTTGCACCAGTTCCTTCAGTCAATGAAAGAAATCGATGCCCGTCTCCCAGAGTGTCCTGATGTCGAAGAGAAATGGGAGCAGATAGCCAAAGCCTACATCCCCGATGGTATCAGGGAATTCAACGACTTCCCTACCGCATCGCTCGGTTGGATGATGTATATTGGCATGGCCGTCGCTAAGTTCTGGGATGCAGAATGGGAAATATACTCAAAGACTGAATACCTCTATGCCTAAATAAAAGACAAGAGGGGCTACGACAGCATGGATGAATATATCCGTGAAGACGTGCTGTTGCTGAGAGGTGCAGACTATACCATGTTGGAGAAACTGGTTGGTGAATGTGCCTCTCGAGTCTATAATGCCCTTCGTCACCAGAATATAGAGCCAGGAACCAAAGAGGCTTTTAATGCCTATGTCTCATGTCTGCATCAACTCTACCTAATGGGGGCTGCCATGCAACTGAACAGGATGGGCTATCACATGACTAAGATGAGCTAAGAGTATTTCATAATCGGGTGCACATCATTTTCAGTTGGCTAACAACACCACATAGCTCATAGTACCAAGACACAGCTCATCAAGGTTAGTGGTTTGGAGTTCTTCGTCAAGATATGCCTTAACCGTTTGCCTGCCTGAAAACAGGTGCTCAGTTCCCATGTAGTCCTGGTAGCAAGACTTGTAGAGGTCAAGCAATCGTGATTTGAAATAGGTCTCTAACTGTTTGTTTACGAATCCCTGTGTGTCCTGAGCTGAGACAAATATGCTACACATGAGACATAATACCAATAATACGACCTACTTCATTCCTATTCACCCATTATCGTAACCACTAGTTTTCTTGTCCCGCCATAATTTCTGAACTCACAAAAGTATATTCCTTGCCAAGTACCCATGTTCAAATGTCCTTTAGTAATGGGAATGGTAATGCTGGCACCAGTCAACGTCGATTTTGCATGTGCCGGCATATCGTCTGAACCCTCAAGAGTATGCTCATAGTAAGGCTGATTCTCAGGAACAAGGCGATTGAAGATGGTTTCCATATCTATCCTAACGTCCGGATCACAGTTCTCATTGATGCTCAGTCCGCAGCTTGTATGCTTGCAGAAAATGTTGATAATACCTGTCCTTGGTAATTGAGGCAGCTGACGTACTATCTCATCTGTAACTAAATGAAATCCCCTGGACTTCGCTTTAAGTGTTATCTCTATTTGCTGCACCATATTCTATAATGTCAAATGTTTCATTGGACGGCCTCCCCATTGACTCAAACGAGTACATCGGCAATGGTGACGTCTGCAGTCCTGCGTCAACGGTATCTTTACATCAGACGCTTACCCTGCCTGCCGACGATTACGCCCCTGAAGCCCAGACGGTCGGGCCGCCTCATGCCCCTGATATCCCACCAATCGGAGTGCTGACCAGCTAACGACTGCCGGGTAGCAACACTGGCGGCAATATCGGCAAAATGGTATTCGTATTCGCGCTCGATATAGCCGTCAAGCCAGGAATAGTAATCAGCCAACGACTCTTCCGACAGAGCACCCGACTGCCGGGCGTCAACTATCAGGCTGCATCCCCGCTCAATGATTTCGTCCTCAATACAGAGAATTCGCTGCATGATACCCGTCCCCTCGCGGTTATAGAGCTTCGACCAGTCAACGACCTTGGTCGCGTTTTCCTGATATGGGAAGATGAAGCCCTTCAGCGCCTGCCCCCGCTCGCTCAGCCAGCCGTTCTCAGACTTCGCCGGCAGTATGTTGTGCGGGGTAATAAACAACGGCTGTGCTACCGTAGCCATCGGCGGGCCCATTATAGACCAGCACACGGTCAGCAAAGGCGACTCGCCAGCCCTCACGCCCTGTATCAGCATGGCGTTGGTACTTGAGTGGCGGGGTATGAAGCCGTCGAAGTCAGCCGGAGTCTCAACATCCCATGTAGCTGGAGCATTGTCGTAAAGCACAGTGCCATTGCTGTGTACGAGGTAGCGGGGCATGTTCTGCAGAATATATCGCCCGTTCAGCTGATGAGCCGCGACAGCCTCCGTGGCAAAGCGCTCGGCAGCCACCATGCGGTCCTCGCCCACCCTGCGGTCCTGGTCACCCGCCAGGCTGTAGTTCGTGCGTATCAGGTAGCCGTCGGGAGCCGTCAGGGGGTCGTTGGCGTCGTACTTGGTATAGCCGCCAGGCCCCACCTCGTAGAAAACGGCACTGCCTTGGGCGTCGACAACGGCAAAATTGGCACGTACGTCCATAGGCTTCGCGAGTGAGTCAATCAACACCTCGAAGTCTGACGCTGTGCTGCAACGCCTTAGCGCCATATCAAGAATGACTCGGTTCATCGATGCATATTCAGCACCGGAATAATTGTACGACAGCGAGTTGGCTATGCAGAATCCCTGCTCGTTGAAACCGCTCCACGGGCCTTCCCAGGTATCATCGCACAGCGCATACTGGGCAACAAACCTAAACCCCTCGTGCTGGTCGGCCTTGATGTCAACCATGTATGCACTCGAACTGTCCCTGTTCTTAAACAGCAGCGGGCGGCCGTCGTCAGTAGCTGAGGCGGCAACTATCATAACCGTACAGCCCAGCGCTCTCAGGCACAGGGGCAGTGCAAACAATAGTGTAAGGAGGGCCCTCAGCGTGATGACATTCTCGCGGCCTGCGTTGCGGGTCTGCGTTGCGGGGTCAGTACTGCTATTCTTCATGCTTGCTTTCGTATCTTTGTGATGTTGCCTGCAAATTTAGGGATAAATCTGCAAAGTCAGTGCTTCTTTACTGACAAAACTTCGTCACATGCATCATTTTATGTTCAACGCTCTGCTCATCATGGTCCGCACACCTCGTCGCGAATTAAACACGTTTTTGCACACCCGCAATAGCGTGTTTTTTGATTTAGCCCGTTAAAACATCATCATACTATAAAAAAGGCAATAACATACTGAAGCTGACCGATTATGTTTACGGGTCATCAGCAAGCAGAAAGAGATGCTCGAACTTATTCTGGAACAATATAACACAGAACAAGAAGTGCAGACTCCTAAGTAGAAGAACCAAGGGAACTTATCAAGGGAATTAAGAGACTTGCAAAGTTCTTTGGCTATAGAGTTACCAAAACTCAGGACAACATGAACTCAGATGTACTCCAAGAGTTAGTGCATGTGATGATACACTTAGGAATCAGCATTTTGCATTTCTCCGAGTTTTTGAGTGAGATTTGGGTCCGGTTTTGGGTGAATTAAAACGAAAAATCTCTGCAACTTACTGTTTGTCAGATAGCTACAGAGATTTACTTGCGGAGAGATGGATTCTCTAGCGGAAGGAGAGGGATTCGAACCCCCGGTACCTCTCGGTACGTCGGTTTTCAAGACCGATGTAATCGACCACTCTACCATCCTTCCATAAAATGCGGTGCAAAAGTACATGGTTTTTCTCAAACTGCCAAACATTTCAGTAAATAATTCAATTTTTTCGTTTCAATACTCCATTCTTCGCCGTTTAGCTTCTCTGATTTTCAAGGTAAAGAACTGCTGCCAACACTTGTGCTCCTCCCCTCTTCACAAATATGCAATGCATGAACATACTGCGCACCCCCAAATACATACATAATAAATCAGACATAAGCAGAAAGCACCTCAGCCTATAGCCTAAATAAAATGAGCCGGCGGTGCTTCTTTTGTTTCTTCTTAACATAATACCCCCCAAAAGTTTTTTCTAACTTTTGGGGTGCACTTCAAAATCAAAGCAGGGGTATTGAATCATCATCAAGGGCGGCAAAGCAGGGCGACACTCTGATAAAACCCGATAAGGCTAATAAGCATCTGGAGAAAAAAGCATGCCGCTCAGCTGAATTAAAGCTAGATCTGCTAGCATAGCTAGAAAGCAACAACAGAAATTATCTATAGCCGCCTAGCTGAGCTAAAGCAATAAAACAGAGATAGAATATTGCTTAAATAGTGATAATTACTTTTTAAATTTGGCAATGAAGGATTCGAAATCAGCTTTGATGGCTTCTTGTTTCTGTTTCATCCTGTAGTACCTTAGAAAAAGTTGAATGGATTTTACCTTAACCCTGCCCTTGATTGAATGCTTTTTTAAGTACCTTAAGCAAAACCCTGGCATAGGTTGAATAAATCTCTCTAAACCCTTATTTTTATTGAATAGGCTCCGCGGAAAGTCGTTCAATCTGTTTTAGGGTTTGCGGCGCAAAGGTACATGCTCCTTCTTTAATTTCCAAAGTTTCGAGGTATTTTTCTCTGTAACTGGTCCATTTCTTCTTTATTTTGCCCATGCAGGAGGCTGCCTGACGTGGCGTCATGTTATCCAGCGACATGTGTGGGCGCTCGTTATTATAGAATTCTATCGCCCTGTCTACGGCTCTGCATGCCTCTGCCACGGTGCGGAATTTGATATCCTTCAATAGTTCGTTCTTGATCGTGCTATTCTGCCTTTCAGC
>JAILPK010000029.1 GCA_024699495.1 Bacteroidaceae bacterium
CGCTCTTCTGGTGGCCCGACTGTAACTGCAGAAATTCGTCTTGTGTCATAAATGTAACAGTTGTTGTTGCGTGCACTATTGCGGCGGCAAAGGTACAGCGAAACTACAACTGCTACAACGGGTAGTTTATCGGATGCTTACTATTTTTCTTTATACCATCAGAAATGCATGTAGCGCCATTCGTTGGAGATGCCGGAAGAGGCATTTGTGGCTGGGGTCTGCTTTTTGCGAAGTTTGAGGTTTAAGGCTTTGCTGGACACTTTGCTGCGCAGGTTGTCAGAGAGGGTGCCGTAGTCTATCTCCCCTCGTGTCTGCTGGATTTCTTTCAGAAGATAATAGGTGAACAGGCCATGTCCCTCATCCGGATAACCTTGGGCTGTCTCGTTGCCCTGCGCAGCAGAGAACACAACCACGGACCCGTTGCCGAAGGTGGCATCTTCTGCCATTATCTCCACCCCGCGCAATCCTTCTGTCACGCCCTCATTTTGGCGGTTGACGCCGCTGAAGCAGGCATCCAGGAAAACAGATGTGCGGTTAAATCCCATATCACCCAGCTTCGCATACAGGTCATCGAGAGCAATGCCGCGCTTCGGGTTGGTCCCACGCACGTCTGTAGGCAGGATATATGCCTTATTGTTTTCCTTTACGTCGGGCACCCCGTGGCCGGCATAGTAGATGATAAGATGTTTGTCTTGGCGGTCGGGGATTTGCATTACCCAGTCTTCCAGTTCTTCTTCGAGAATCATCTGCTTTGTGGCATTCTCCGCACGGTGTATTTGCTGGTCGGGAATGCCGAGAGTGCGCTTGCAGTAGTTGTAGAAGGTGCGCGCGTCATGAATAGCGTAGGGCACATCTGACACGAAGCGGTATTTCTGGTTGCCGATGATGAGTGCATAGGTGTCAACACGCATATAGCCGGTGGTCGGGATGATTGAGTCGATGTCAGAAGTGGCATAGTCATAGTCCTCATCTTCCTGCGGACCTTTCTTTACATTGGCTACGGCTTCTGCCGACAAGCCATATTCATGACAGTTGCGCTCGTTGATGTATGACGGCAGGCGGCGTATTTCGCCGTTGTATAATGAGTGGCGAATGACATCTCCCTGTTTTACCTCGGAAGCAAAGACATAATGCCCGAGGTCGCAGGTAGGTGCACATTCCAGAGACTGCAGATTTGTGCAAGAGGCGTACGCCTGATCCGCCACCCTGCAGTGGTCGGGGATACGCACATTGTTCAGGGAAGTGCAGTTGGCAAAAGCTACTGTCCCGATGTCATGCAGTCTGACCGGCAGGGATATGTTACGCAGGCGAGTGCAGTTGATGAAGGCTCCCCATCCTATTTCGCCCAGCTCCGTTCCGTGGAATACCACCTCCTGAAGTTCTTTGCAGCCGGCGAAGGCGCAGGAGCCAACGTTTATGATGCCGCTCTCTATTTCCACCTTTTTTATTTTCAGTTTTTTGCGAATCCATGGGGCTGGCTGATTCTTAATACCATAGTTGTCCATAGACACAAGTTCGTAGTTGGCATTCACGTTCTTTATGGTGAGGGTAAATCCATCAAAAGTCCATTTCGTATCGGTGCCGCAGGTGCCTTCGGTCTTGGAAATGGATGTCTGTGCAAGAGCTGCCAGGTGGCAAAGGCATGCAATTGCGATAAGAGTGATATATCTTTTCATAAGTATCATATATTAATTAATGTATGTAGTTAGTTCGGTAGATTATTATTTCCCGAGTCGGAATTGCAGGAAGATGCGGTTAGTGGTGCTGTTGAATTTGTAGCTCTCATTGCCAAAGTCCGCTGTATTTAAAGACTTGTATTTTACCGAGCCTGCCCGGTGTTCATAGCCAATGCCTATCATCTTCCACGTGAAGCTAAATCCGTAACTGTGTATCAGGCCATGTCCCCAGTCCATTTTCATATTCTTCTCCATGACCTCGAAATTAGCGCGAGCCTGACCGCTATATGTGTTGACGTCCCTGTCGCTGTCATTCTGCATCCACAGAATAGAGGCGTGATATCCGATATGGAAATAGAAATTCATGCGCAGGTGGTGAAGGCCCTGTGCTCCTTTAACGTAGTTGAATGGCGCGATAGTTAATGACGGGCCAAGCATCATAGCATAGTTGAATTCATATTTTGCCAGATTCCAGGGAGTGCGGAAATACTTGTCGATTTTTGTTCCGTGGCTCTCTGGGTCCACAATCTCTATTGGTTGGGTTGTGCTGTTATATAGTTTATCGGCATCCTCGGCCTTGAAGTGATTAGCATTGAGGTCCATGCCAACATAGTCAATATAGAACTGCAGTGTGTTGGCTATGGGCTTTTTATGCAGACGGTAGTTGCGCCCGAGTTGTATTGATACGCCCCAGTTGCTCTTGAAGTCAGGCACCAGACCGCCATTGTATGCTACTCCGCTCTCTAAATTTTCTGCTGGAGCTATTGTGGAGGTGTTTTTTGAGATGTTGAAAAAACGCTGACGTCCCCATACTGAGTTGAAATGTTTCTCGTTTGCCAAACGTGTAGTGACGTTCTCCTGCTGTCTGACTATGTCATCTATTGTGGTGACGTCCTCTACATCTTCAGCCTGATCAATGAGAATTGCCTTAGGAACTGCCGGCTCTTGAGCATGGATGTTGACTGCCCCTAAGCATAATGCCACGGCGACTAATATTTTTTTCATAAATACAGATAAATGATTATATTACTGCTATTTGTATTGACTGTTGCAATATGGCTCAGAAAACTGCTTTCTTGCCCTTTACTTTTACCCACTGGGTGGCTATCACCATCTCGCTGTCCTGACGTTTCTGGCTGGCTTGCCATTTCTGGAAGTCATGTGTGCTGAGTGAATTCGGATGATTCCTGTCGCCGGAGACATCGGGACATTTGATGAAGGGGCGGGGCGAATAGACGACCACGACCTGATAGTTCTCAAGCTCTTTGTTGGTGGTCAGCCGAAGTTGGTCGGCATCCGGATTCGTAGAGCGGTCAAAGAAAGAGTATGTCTTGCCGCCTCTCACCTCGAAGCGCCCGCTGGTGTCGTTTCTATATGGCAATAAGCGGGCCGCTTCATCATTTTCCATTATCAGATAGACGACCATGTAACCGTCGGCCGGTGCTTTGAAGTCGAGAAAGAGGCGCTCCCCATGGTTGAATACTGTTGTGGGTACCTTGTGCTCTGGCGTTCCGCTCTTTAAAGACCAGTCCAATTCTACTTGCGACTGAATTATTTCACGGGCTTTTCCCCAGACCTCGGCAGTGAATACCAGACTATTCTCCTCGTAGCTCACTGAAATCTTGGGCGCTTGAGTATCTTCCAGCCATTCGCCCTTTGCCATAAGAGTGGTGTTCTCCCAGAAATAAGACTTGGAGTCTTTACCGTCGAGACTGATATTGGTATTGATGACATCCGAAGCCACCAGTTCTCCGAACACCTGCTTGATTGCATCTGCATGCGCCAATGCAACGCAACGTATTTTGGCGTCTTTAAGAGTTACATCGTCGTTCTCACTTACTGTATATGAGGCCACTCCATGAACGTCTGCAATATGTTGTCCGTAAACCTCAGACAGGGATGTGAAATACAGGGCGACAAGTACGAAAAGGGATAGGGTAAAGCGGATTTTCATAGGCTTATTCTTCTTGATCTATAGATATTGGAGCTAAATAGAGCAACATCACTTCGGTGGTGCCGTCCTTGAGGGTGCGCGTCATCGTCACCTGCGGGGCGAAATTATACAGTACCTGCTGTGATGAAGAGCTGCTTACCGCCTTGAAATCGGAACTGCTTTTCCCGTTGGCATTCTCAATCATAGATGTAATCAGACTGCCTAATTTGGTGCTAAGCGATCCGGCATACATGCTGGCAGCGCCGCTGCGGGCTTTTACCAACGCGAGATTGGCATTGCTCGCACGCCCGGTGCGCGATACTGGACGCAGACTGTCGATATTATTTTCAAGCTTTTCATAGAAAATCATCATCGCTTCTTCCAGCGTCATTGCAGACACGGTCCAACCCTCTTTCTTCAGCTGCTTACACTCGCTTTTGCACTTCTTTTTCAGCTCTTTACTGATTGGTAAATTAGCCATGCTGCAAAGACAAAAAATACAGCAAAGAACCGTTAACAATAATTTTCTCATAGGGTTAGGGGTTAAGATTTTTGGCAAAGGTAGCGGATTTTTTTGAGACACCAAAATTTTAACATAAAAATTTTTCAGAAGCCGCAAAGTAGCGCTTACTGCATCTACCCAAGTTATGGATTTGAAATAGTATTTAATTATGAAGCATACGACAGCCACAAGGGCGTAAAGTTGCAGTTCGTAATCATTGACATCATGGCAAAATACGTCTCTTTATTATGTTCAATTTTTCTGTTTTTGTCCAAACAATCATTCTATCCATCCCTATAAACAGAACAATTTCACCGCGCGAGAATCCTCTATATGCTACCCAGCTGTCCTCCGGTTGAAAATAAACGATTTTCAAGAGGCCTTTTTCGGTGTAATTGTTTAATATACAAGCTGCTATGGCTAATTTTAAGCAACATTTGCACAGACGATCTAGGAGAAAACATTTGCTTTTGGCCCTCTCTCCTACTGCAAAAGGGCTAACTTCCTGTGTATCAGGCCATGTGTCTAAATACACCATGGTCTAAAGTACTTTACATCAAGGTGTATTGGCAAATACACCTTGATGTAATCGTTTGTAAGCCTCGATATATTTGCCCCTTCTTTCTGGTAAAAACACCCTTTTTTCTCGATGAAATGGCCAATTTTTAGCTCTATATTGAATTTTTCGAAGCGTTTTATCGGCTCGAAAAAGCAGAAATGTGTTCAATTTGCCCGGAGAGAAATCAGACAAATCGAACACTTTTCTGCACTTCATCACATTGCGAAATAAAGTGGGATTGGAATGGTTTTCAGGAATTGCCATTCAGGAATGATTTCCGGGATGACTATTCAGAATTTATTAATCGGGAATGGCTTTCTGGAAATAGTCATTGGGGAATGGCTATCCCGGGATGACTATTCAGAAATTATAATTCGGGAATAGTTTTCAGGAAATGGTTTTCCGGGGATTAAACTAATCCTTGAAGGAAATCATGTGGATTTTGTTACCGCCCTCCTGATTAGTTCCGAGTTCGGCAACTACGTCGGCATTGAATTTCTCGAGGAATGACTGAGTGAGCGAACCGGCAAATAGAGTTTCAGTGTAATAAGAACGGGAGTTGGCATAGGGTTGGAACCCCTCGACTTCGGGAGCTTGGGCGGCGTTGTAAGTAGCCTGCGCCTGCTCAATCTGCTCGCGGGCTTCACGTTCGGCATCTATCTCCCAGATGTACCTCAAGGCAGCCACAATCATCTTTGTGAGCAGTCCGCACTTAAGGAGAAGAGTGGATATATCCCGCTGTTTGGTGTTTTCGTCGATATTCGGGTCGCCAAAATGCTTGCATATCACATCTATTTCAAGATTGTAGTTGCGCAGCATCACAGCCAGTTTGTTCATGGTTCTATACTCTGTGTCAGTCTTGTAGAAGAGGTTGAGATGAATGTCTTCCATATTGATTTTCAACTTCTGCAGATGCTCTTCCGAGGGATAGACGCGGTATTTGGCCATGCGCATCTTCTCCGCAATTGTGTATGAGACCACGAAGTTACGATAGAGGTGGCGCACCATATCAATGAGCAGGTTTTTCTGTTCATTCATGCTCAAGAGGCTGGTGTTGCTCTCTGTCTTCTTCTGTGAGAACCAGGTGAAGAGGGTGAAGAGGGCCGTTCCGATCGCGATGGTAATGGAGAGGTAGTCCAGGACGTCATTGGTGGTGTTTTGAGCAGTCTCATAGGTATTGGTCATGATGCTGTCCAAAGCCGATGAAGGCTTGATGATGTCAATCAGATTCATAGGGGGTAATAGCTTTAAAGTTGATTATTTGAAGTTTCATGCTTGCAAAGGTAGATAAAAGTTGCCTAATTTATTACTTTTTCCTATTAAATTTTCATTTCTTATTACTTATGTTTATCTTTGCGCTCGAAAATGATGAAAGACGCTATCATAGGACAAGAGGCCACATGGCAACGGCTTATGTCCGACCTGCAGGCTGAGCGTGTACCGCACGCCCTGATGCTGACCGGGCCGAAAGGCTCGGGCAAGCTGGCACTGGCTGTAGCCTTTGCTCAGACGCTGCTATGTCAGAATCCAAAAGCAGACGGCGAGGCATGCGGAGTGTGCAACTCCTGCCGAATGGCAGAGGGGCTGGTGCACCCCGACCTGCATTTTGCCTTCCCGATAATCAAAGGGAAGAAGATCAAAGACAACAAGGATGCCATCTCTGACTTCTATATTGCCGACTGGCGCAAGCGCCTGTTGCAAAGCCCCTACTTCGACCTCAACGACTGGCTCTCGGACATGAAAGCCGAGAACAGTCAGGCTACATATTATGTGGCAGAGGCGGACAATATCCAGCGCAAACTGGCCTTGAAGTCAAATCAGGGCGGAAGGAAGGTGATGGTGGTGTGGCTGCCCGAGAAGATGAATTCCGAGACCGCCAACAAACTGCTCAAACTCTTCGAGGAACCGCCCGGAATGACCCATTTCATCATGGTTTGCGAGGAGCCTGACCTGCTGCTGCCGACGATCCTGAGCCGGATGCAATGTATCAATGTGCCGCCCCTCTCGCCCGAGGAGTTCAGAAAGGCGCACCCACCACGTGAGAATACAGATGCGCTGGAGCTGTTTGTGATGCTGATGCGCTTTGCCTATCAGCGCAAGCTGAAGGACTTGCGCGAATGGGCCAATCATCTGGCGGGGCTGGGCAGAGAAAACCAGAAGCAGTTTCTGGCTTATTGCCAGTATCTGCTGCGTGAGAACTTCGCTTATAATTTCAGGAAGTCCGAACTGAACCAGATGACCGTTAGCGAGACTGCCTTCGCAAAGAATTTCGCCCGTTTCATCAATGAAAAGAACGTGATTCCGATAATGGAAGAGCTGGGACGGGCCGAGACAGATATAGCGCAGAACGTTAATTCGAAGATGGTGTTCTTCGACCTGGCGCTGCAGATTATCATTCTGCTGAAACAATAGGCCGGAGGAAGGAGTGACGCATCCTATATGCGCCCCCACCTACCGATGAAACGGCCAAAAACTACAACTAAACGAGATTACAAACCAAAGATATAACACACAAATCAAATGAATGAAACTATAAAAGAGACAACCAACCAGACAGCTGCTGCACCGGAGGCCGGCACAGAGGAGAGAAGTCGGGTGTATGCAGGGCATGAGACCGTCCCGATGTTGTGTGGCGACAGAGGCCTGTCAAGCAAAGGCTGTTCGCGCTGCTGCCATCAGCTGAATGTCTATGACTATCTGGCTGATATTCCAGACAACGACGTGGCCACCGACCTGGTGGAAGTGCAGTTCAAGAACACCCGCAAAGGCTATTACCACAATGTCAACGGATTGGACCTGGCCAAGGGAGATATCGTCGCGGTGGAGGCTTCACCCGGCCATGACATAGGCACGGTGACCCTCACCGGACGCCTCGTGATGCTGCAGATAAAGAAAGCGAACCTGCGCAGCATGGACGAAATAAAACGCGTCTATCGCAAGGCGAAACCCGTGGATATGGAGAAATACGAGGAGGCCAAAGCGCGGGAACATGAGACGATGATACGCTCACGCCAGATAGCAAAAGAGCTGGGACTGGAAATGAAAATCGGCGATGTGGAATATCAGGGCGACGGCAACAAAGCCATATTCTACTACATAGCCGACGGGCGTGTGGATTTCCGACAACTCATAAAAGTGCTGGCCGAAGCCTTCCGTGTGCGCATAGAGATGAAGCAAATCGGAGCGCGGCAGGAAGCGGGCCGCATCGGCGGTTTTGGTCCCTGCGGAAGGGAATTATGCTGCTGCACATGGGTGAAGAACTTCAGCAGCGTGAGCACCTCAGCCGCCCGTTTCCAGGACTTGAGTCTGAATCCGCAGAAGCTGGCGGGGCAATGTGCCAAACTGAAGTGCTGCATGAATTATGAGGTGGATTGCTACGTAGAGGCATCACGCAAACTGCCGTCTCGTGAGATTGTCCTCACTACGATGGAGGGCGACTGGTTCTTCTTCAAGGCAGATATCCTGGCTGGCGAGGTGACCTATTCGTCAGACAAGAAGTTGGCGGCAAATCTCACGACCATCACCGCAGCGCGGGCCAAGGAAATAATTGCGATGAACCGCGAGGGGAAGAAACCAGACACGTTGGACAACCGCGCTTCCAAAGCGGCTCCGAAACCCGTTGACCTGGCCACACAGGATGATCTGACCCGCTTCGACAAGCGCAAGAAGAAAAGGAAGAAAAAGTGAGAAGGAGGTGTGCGATAGCTGTAGGCTGCTGTTTGGCTCTGAGTTCCTGCATGAACAACGACATCCTCTACAATTACAAAGGGGTGGCGGAGATGACGTGGGGACGCACAGACACAGTGCGCTTTGAGATTCCGCGCATGGAGGCCGGCACCCACGGCATTTCTGTAGGCGTGCGTTTCAGCGAACAGATGCCTTACGCCGACCTGTGGCTCGTGGTCGAGCACAGGATTGACACCACCGAAGCCCTCGCCCTCCCCAAACCGCTGATGATAGGCAGAGACACCGTCCATCTGGTGGTGGCCGACGATGAGAAAGGATGGACTGTGCCCGGGCTGACTCTACACTCAGCAGAGATCAAGGCAAAAACCCTTGAGACCCCGGCCGCAAGAGCCTCATTCCTCATTTACCACGTGATGGAACGGGAAGATATCCCCGGCATCAGCGACATCGGAATCAAAGTGGAGTAACTGGTCTGATTCGGATTTACGCTGATGAAACGGCGATTTTTCAACATTTTCCTCTTTCATTTGCTCTCTTTATAAGATAATTATTAACTTTGCACTCAGAAAAAGCCTTCTACCATAATAAACCTCAGAAATGGCAATCGTAAAAACTGTGAAGGGGTTGAAACCCCAATTTGGAAAACACTGCTATCTGGCTGACGGGGCAGTGATAATCGGTGAAGTCACCTTGGGCGACGATGTGACCATCTGGCCCTGCGCCGTGCTGCGCGGCGATGTTCACTATATAAAAATCGGCAACCGCTCGAATGTCCAGGACAACTCTTGCCTGCATACCCTCAACGGGAAAGCGCCGATAGAAATCGGTGAGGACGTGACCGTAGCCCACAGCGTGACGCTGCATGGGTGCACAGTGAAGGACGGAGCCCTGATAGGCATGGGGGCAACGGTGCTTGACCACGCTGTGATAGGTCGCGGAGCCATCGTGGCAGCCGGGGCGCTGGTGCTTTCCGGCACAGAGGTAGGCGACGGAGAGCTGTGGGGAGGAGTTCCGGCAAAATTCATCAAGAAGGTAGATCCGGAGCAGGCCCAGGCTCTGAACAAGACGTATGCATCCCACTATATAGAATACTCCGACTGGTATCGGGAAGCAGACCTCGACCCGTCAAACACAGAAGTGGTGCTGAGCACATAAAAGGATAAAATCCCCCCCAAAAAAGAAATTATGACTGCGTTACCGTTTGAATATATCTCTGTTGCCGACGTCAAGAATATTTTCTCACAGAAGGATAAGCTGATGTCACTCACGGACACCTGCGGCTTCTTCCTCTGCCAAAATGGGTATGTGGATATTATATTCAATGAAAGCACTTACCATTTACAAGCCGGTGACATTTATATATATGCCCCCTCGACTTACGTGAGCATCCTGAATATAAGCGACGACGTGGAGGGCATCACAGTGAAATGCCAGATGGAATTTGTATTACCTCTCTTCGAGCATGTCATCAACGGACAACACTTCCTCATGATGCGCGACCACCCTTGCATCTCGCTGACTCCGAAACAGCTGCGACGCCTGGAGATGCTCTCCGATATGGTCGAAGACCGCCAGAAAGCGCTGATAAGCTATTCTGCCAAGGGGGCGCTGCCCATACTTGAGATAGAGATCTTGTCGCTGGCCAAGGCTTTCTTCTATGAGGTGCTTTATGACTATGCCTCAAACCAGAGCATAGAGCCGGAACTGATAGACAGCAAAGACCGCATATTCCAGAACTTCCTGATTTCGCTTTTCAAGAACTACAAGACACAGCGCGAAGTGAAATTTTATGCCGACGAACAGCATCTGACACCTCGATATTTCTCAAGCATAGTAAAAGAGAAGAGCGGGCATTCGCCATCGCAATGGATAATGCAAATTGTTGTCAGCAATATAACACATTTGCTTCGCAATTCCGACAAAAGCATCAAGGAGCTCTCGTCTGAATTCCATTTCCGTTCGCAGAGTTTCTTTGGAAAATACTTCAAACTGAATATGGGTGTATCACCAAAAGAATTTCGCCAAAACTTATAACCACATAAGAAAATGATTGGGACACAAGAACTAATTCTCATCGCCATCGTCGTTCTGCTTCTCTTTGGCGGAAAGAAAATCCCCGAGCTCATGCGCGGCCTGGGACGCGGAGTCAAAAGCTTCAAGGACGGTCTGAAAGAGACTGACATAACAGAAGAAGAAGAAAAAAAGAAAGAGGGCGAGAAGTGAGGGGCCTCAACCCCTACCCCCTCCCGTGGGCGAGGGGAAAGCGGCAAAGCCGATGAAAGATAAGGGGGGCTATTAGACCTATTGGCCCTATTGGCCTTAGTGGCCCTAGAATCTACCGGCTGCAGTAGCCGATAAGTAGGCGAAGCTGTAAAGTAGGCGTAAGGCCGATAAGTAGCCGCTCTAAGGTTTTGGCCAGTGGCCTAGCCGACCTATTGGCCTTAGTAGCCCTAGAGGCCCCAATGGCCCCAGAACCCATAGCCCCCCAGAATCTTTCGGCTCAGCCGAAGGCCGATAAGTAAAAGGAAGTAGCAACCATAACGAACACTAACGAACACCAAATCAGGAATAGTGGAAGAGACAGCTTCTTTTTGGGACCATCTGGATGCTTTGCGCTCCACATTGCTGCGGATGTTGGCAGTGACGGTTTTGATGGCTGTCGCCGTATTCTTTTTCAAGGACTGGCTTTTCCGCCTGGTGCTTTGGCCGCTGCACTCAGACTTCCCCACATACAGGCTGCTTTCGGGCAATCCGCCGTCGCTAAGCCTTATCAACACAGCTCTTACGGAGCAGTTTATGGCCCACATGAAGGTGTCTCTGGTCGTTGGCCTGCTGGCCGCATCACCATATCTCATCTACTCGGTCTTTAAATTCATTTCCCCGGCATTATACGAAGGCGAGAGAAAAATCACAGTCCGCCTCGTCTCAGCTGCCTATGCGGTGTTCATCATCGGACTGGCAGTCAATTATATCCTGATATTCCCGCTCACGGTGCGCTTCTTGGGCACTTACAGCGTTAGTGACGAAATAGAGCCGATGCTGACCCTGTCAAACTATATAGACACGCTGCTGATAATGAGCTTTGCGTTTGGCCTCGTGTTCGAACTGCCCGTGATTTCGTGGCTGCTGGGGCGTGTGGGACTCCTCAAAGCAGAATGGATGAGTCAATTCCGCCGCCATGCCTTCGTCGCTATCCTCGCTGTTGCAGCGGTCATCACTCCGACTACAGACATATTCACTCTGGTCATCGTGTCAGTCCCCATCTGGCTGCTATATGAGATAAGCATCTTCCTCGTGCCGAAATCATCTGCCGAGAACAGAGATTGAGCCGATGCTCCGTAATTATAACCCGTAAATCTGAATAATATGTTACGCAAAATCAGAATCCCGCTTGCCGCAGTATGCTTCCTGCTTATCACGTGGCTCTTCCTCGACTTCACAGGGGTAGCACATTTATATGTGGGATGGCTGGCCAAACTGCAATTCCTGCCCGCAATCCTCGCCCTCAACGTGGTGGTTATCGTTGGCCTGGTTCTGCTCACTCTCATATTTGGGCGCATTTACTGCTCTGTGATCTGTCCCCTGGGCGTGATGCAAGACATCATAGCGCGTCTGCATCCCAAAGGGAAGAACAAGGCCGGGCGCTATTCTTATTCTCCCGAACGCAGATGGCTGCGCTATGCAGTGTTGGTTCTGTTCATCATAGCAATAATTGCCGGGATTGGCTCGTTTGTTGCTCTCCTTGAGCCCTATAGCAGTTTTGGGCGGATTGTCTCCAATCTGCTGAAACCATTATGGCTGAGCGGCAACAATGTCTTGGCCGAAATAGCCGAGAGCCACGACAGCTATGCCTTCTATGAAGTGCCGATATGGATTCGCAGTATGCCGACCTTTATTATTGCCGCAGCGACGCTCCTTGTTGTCTCTGTCTTAGCCTGGTTAGGCGGCCGGACCTATTGCAACACAATCTGTCCGGTAGGTTCCATTCTCGGACTTCTCTCCCGCTGGTCTCTGTTTCGGGTGAGTTTCGATGTGGAGAAATGCCGCAACTGCTCCGCATGCTCACGTGCCTGCAAGGCCTCATGCATAGATTTCAAGAATCACAATGTCGATTACTCACGCTGTGTGGTATGCGGCGACTGCATTGACAAATGCCAGTTTGGCGCTCTGAAATACGACATTTCGGCCATTCATGCAAAAGCAGGCCACACAACGGCTTCTGCCACGGCAACATCTTCTGCTGAAGCAACTATAGAGACGGCAAGCAGTCAGCCAAAGGCAAAAGGGCTCGAAGCCGGCGGAGACTCACGCCGCGCCTTCCTCATTGGCACAGCTCTTGCTGCCACAACGGCCACCGTGGCTCAGACCAAAAGGAAGGTCGATGGCGGTCTGGCTGAGATTGAGGACAAGAAGGCTCCAGAGCGGAAAACAAAACTCACACCTCCCGGCTCACTTTCGGCCCGCAATTTCTACCAACACTGCACAGGCTGCCAGCTCTGTGTTACCCAATGCCCCAATGAGGTGTTGCGCCCGTCAACAGGCTTGCTCACCCTGATGCAACCCACGATGAGCTACGAAAACGGCTTCTGCCGACCGGAATGCACCCGCTGCTCCGAGGTGTGCCCGGCGGGAGCTATAAGACCTATCACCAAAGAGGAGAAATCTTCTACTCAGATTGGGCATGCAGTATGGATAAAGAAGAACTGCATTGTGTTGACTGATGGCGTGTCGTGCGGAAATTGTGAACGCCACTGTCCCGCCGGAGCAATCCAGATGGTCCCCTTGCATCCCGAGGACGAGCTTGGAGCCTACGTCCCCGCAATAAACGAGAGCAAATGCATTGGCTGCGGAGCTTGCGAATACCACTGCCCCGCCCGCCCGTTCAGCGCCATCTACGTGGAGGGTCATGAAACACATAAACAGGTGTGACGAGCGAGGCAGATGCCACAGTCAACACGTTATGCTAAAACACACTGAATCTTGGATACTTAAAACCACAGAATCATGGATAGACGTTCATTTATAAAGATATTAGGAGGAGGGATAGCAGCCACGGCTCCGGCCACCGCTCTGCTCACCGCCTGCAAGCAGACTTCCGGTCCGGCGGAATCAGACGGCAGCTCATCAATGACCATGCGCGTAAACCCGAACACCGGAGATACAGTCTCCCTGCTTGGCTACGGAATGATGAGACTGCCCGAACTGCCCGACGGAGAACCGCAGGGGGGAGCTGAGACCGGGCCCTTCGACCAGGAGATGATAAACAGGCAGGTGGATTATGCTCTCGCACACGGCGTGAATTATTTCGACACCGCACCCGTCTATTGCCGGGGGCTCTCAGAGCGCTGCACCGGCATTGCCCTCAAACGTCACCCCAGAAAGAGCTATTATATAGCCACGAAGCTGTCCAATTTCGACACTGCCCTATGGTCTCTGGAGGAGAGTAAGAATATGTTTGAGACATCTCTCAAAGAACTGCAGACGGATTATATCGACTATCTGCTGCTGCATTCCACCGGCGGAGGCGGGCGTGATGAACAGGGAAATCCTCTTGACGGGCTGGAGACCTGCAAACGCCGCTTCATAGACAACGGACTTACCGACTGGCTCACAGAGCAGAAGAATGCCGGACGAATTCGCAACCTCGGTTTCTCTTGGCACGGCGATTACAGAGCCTTCGAACTGTTGCTGCAGCTTCATGACGAAGGCCGCTACCACTGGGATTTTGTCCAGATAGAGCTCAATTACCTCGACTGGTATTATGCCAACGAAATAAACCGCAGCAATGTGGATGCCGCCCTGCTCTATGCTGAGCTGGAGAAGCGCGGCATTCCGGCCGTAATAATGGAGCCTCTGCTGGGAGGCCGCCTGGCCAACGTCACAGACAACATCGCGGCAGAGCTGAAAGCGCGCGACCCCGAGGCCACAATAGCATCGTGGGCATTCCGTTTTGCAGGCACTCCCAAGGGCGTGCTCACAGTGCTCAGCGGCATGACATATATGGAACACCTGCAGGAGAATGTAGCCACCTACTCGCCGCTGAAACCAGTCAGTAAGGAGGAACATGAATTTCTGATGCACATAGCAGAAGAGATATTCGGGCATCAGGAGATTCCATGCACAGCCTGCCAATATTGCATGCCCTGCCCCTATGGCATCAACATCCCCGCCATATTCGCCCATTACAATAAATGCATACGCGAGGGGAATATCAAGGAAAGCAACCAAGACCCCGACTACAGGAGAGCACGCCGCGCCTTCCTCGTAGGTTACGACCGCAGCGTCCCGCGTCTCCGCCAGGCAAGCCAATGCATCGGATGCGGGCAATGCACGACACATTGTCCGCAGCAGATCCGCATCCCGAGAGAGCTGCATAAAATAGATGCGTATGTCGAGCAGCTGAAACGCGAAAGCGATATTATCTGATAATATATATGAATAACCTAAATGATATGAAACATCTTAATGACATGAATCACATGAAACATCTTAATGACATGAATCACCTTAATAATATTAATTTTTATATGAAACATCTTATCTTTAGTTTTTTTGTGCTTTGTCTGCCATTCTCAGCTTACGCACAGAGTTATTCCGGCAACCTGGTTGCAGATGAAGGTGCCTGGTGTTGGTTTGCCGACCCGCGCGCGCTTCACTATGAGAATGAAGACAACTCTATCAACTCCACATATATTGGATATATCGATGTTCATGGCAATGTCAAAGCCACCCAATACGACTGGGTGAAAAACCGCAAGACCGATGTCCTGATACGCAGCTATTTCCAACCCGACGACCACAACAACCCTACTTTTGTTGTTCTGCCCGACGAGCGGGTTATGATTTTCTACACCCGCCACACCGACGAGGCAAAGATCTGGTATCGTATTTCCCGCACCCCCGGCGACATCTCATCCCTGGGCGACGAGAAATATCTCGCCACTGCCAACAACACCACCTATCCGTCGCCCTTCATCCTCAGTGACGATCCCGAACATATCTATCTGTGCTGGCGCGGCATCAAATGGCATCCGACAATCGCCCGGCTTACGATACCCGACGCCAACGACAACTGCCAATTCGACTTCGGCCCGAAGCAGATTGTGCAAAGCACTGGTTCACGCCCCTATGCCAAATACCAGAGCAATGGCAAGGACAAGATTTATCTCTCTTATACCACTGGGCACCCCGACAACGAAATGCCCGACTGGCTATATTTCAATGTCATCGACATCAACAAGGGCAACGGCCCCATATTGCGCGACATCAAAGGGACTCAGCTGAAAAAGATTTCCGACGGCGTGTTCAACGTAAGTAAGACGAGCAGCTACGCGAGCTCTTACCCCTTTACTATAGTTGATAATACAGACAATATCCGCAACTGGGTGTGGCAAATCACCTTGGACAAGGACGAGAATCCCGTGATTGCCTATCCCCACATAGATAACGAAAAGACTTCACACGTCTATTGGTATGCGAGATGGAACGGCTCTGCCTGGAAACGCACCTGGGTGCAATATGCAGGGCATGCATTCCATCAGAATTGGAATAGCACTGAACGCTGTTATAGCGGTGGAATGGCGGTTGACCCCGAGAATATCAACGACCTCTATCTTAGCATTCCTACAAAGAACGGGGCTTATGACAAGGATGGAGTTTATGAAATCTGGAAATATACCATCGACGATTCGGGCAATGTGGCCGGCAGCGAACAAATCACACGCGACTCTGAGAAGAACAATGTGCGTCCATTCATAATCCCCGGCTCAAAGAACTCTCCCATGCGACTGGCATGGATGAATGGTGATTATTATTACTGGATGGTACAAAAGAACTATCCGAAGGGATATCCAACCGACATCCGATGCGACTATGCTTGGCAGGAGACAACACGTGAGATGCCTGCTAATGACATTGATTGTGTGTGCTTCGGCCCCGGCCAGACTCTGCAGATGGCATTCGCTATGAATGAGCAGAAATATGAGGGCGTCCTCTTCCAGTCGGCTGAAGGCTTCACATACTCTCTGGGCTCTGACGGATATCCAGTAATCACCATCAACGGGATTCAATACAAAAGCCAAAACCGCCTGCTCACCTCTGACGACTGGGCTAAATACTCAACGGGAACAAGCGGCGACAATCATCCGACAAAACTGAGCACCTGGATTCTGACATTAACCTATGACGGCAACACAATGACCGCCTACCGTAACGGATTGGTGGATCAGGTCATTGATGTCGAAGGGCTCGAAGCCAAAAGCATCGAGATTTCCGGCGACGGCTTCAACCACGCCTGTCTGAGCAGCAGCACAAAGAATATTTGCGCCACCCCGCTGGAGGTGCAGGCCCTGGTCTCTGCTTCTCAGAAAGAAATCGAAGAAAATAAAGTCCAGAATGCGCTGCAACTGCTTGAAGTGCCCGCAGAGACTCGCACAGACCTGGTGCTGCCAACAGAGAAGATGGGGCTGACCGTTACGTGGAGCAGCTCTAATCCCGACGTGATTTCTGCCAATGGCATTCTTGCCGTTCTCATCTCTGACACCCCTGTCACCCTCGCCGCCACCATATCTGGCAAAACACGGACATTTGAGGTAAAAGCGCTGGCCAGAGCCATCAGCCAAAACCTTCGTTATGACCTTCCCGAAGCGCTCGACCTCACAGCGAACACCGCATCCGGATTCGCCACCAACAAATACGGTCTGGCTCCTGAAGGACTGCTTTGCGGACTGCGCTCATACTCCGTGCTCCTCACCGTGAACATAAAGACCATGACCAAGCAGCCCCGCCTTTATGACTTCGGCGGCGGTTCGGGCAACAGCCTTTTCTTGCGCGCAGATGCCCTGTCAGCCGGTATAAAATACGCCAACGGTTCGACCACGATGGTCAACAGCTCTACAAAACTCCAGACCGGCAAAGACTACAAACTTGCAGTAACCTACGATGCTGCAACCAGGGTTACACACATCTACATAGACGGTCAGGAAGACGCGTCCGGCTCAGCCATAACCAGCGAGCCCTATATGTTATATGAGACCGCCGGCGATGCCCGCAACTATATTGGCCGCACACAGTGGTGGGACGGCGCTTATGCCGCAGACAATCAGGACTTCTGCGGGACCATAGGCGGGCTGCAGCTTTATGACATCTGTCTGACGCAAAAAGAAATATGTGAGTTGCAGAGCCTCCCTTTTGAGGAAGAAGAGCATGCCACCTCATTCGTCAACGGTGACTTTGAGAGTAGTTATGCTCCGATGGAAAATTCCGGCGTGAGCAGCGACCGCGCCATATATATTCCCGAGGGATGGACATTAGATTATAGCACCCGCGACGTAAATGACCTCACCGCTTTTGCCAGCGGAGATCTGTATTACAGTCAGTTCTTTGCCTCAAAGCCTCAGAACAGCGACGGAGACTCACACACCCTATGGATTAGGCAAAGATGGTATCCGAGCATTCTGAATTACTATCAGGAGGTTATGCTCGAAGCCGGCAAATACAAGCTCTCTGCAGACATCTTTGCTTCTGACAACTCTTCAAACAACACCGCCTCAGTTTATGTGGGCAGGACAACGCGCACAGTGACATCCGTCAACCAGTGGCAGCAAGTGTCTATTGACTTCGAGACTGACGGCTCTTCAGCCATTGCCATCGGAGCCAAGGCCGACCATAAGTCAAACGAGTTTATCTGCGGCTTCGATAATTTCATATTGGTAAAGAACACTCCGGACAATATTCAGTCTGCGCAATCCCAAGGCTCGAATACTGAAAACATCTATTACGATATCACCGGCCGCCGCGTGAGCAAACCCACTCACGGCATCTACATGTCTAAGGGTGGTAAGGTTTTGAGGTTTTAAATAAGCCTCACCCCCTCTCCCGTGGGCGAGGGGCGTAAATAGCCCCAGTGGCCCCAACTCAAAAACTTAAAAACTTACTTAGTTCTCATCGTCGGGCCATGTCATGTCGTTGGCCTCATAAATGATGTGCCCCAGGGTGTCCCACTCACTGGCTGTGAGAGGAGAGGCGTCGGGCGGGAGACGGAATTCGCGCTCTTCATCGGCGATGGATTCATCCCAAGCCAAGTAGGCGAGGGTTGCGAGGTAATAGTATGCGTCATTGTTACCTTGCATGGCCGACTTATTGTAATGTTTCCATGCCTCGAGATTGTTCCGTTCGTAGCCATATTGTCCATTGAAATAGGCGAAGGCGATATCCTGAGTAGCATCACCGGAGCCCAGTTGCGAAGCGCGTTCCCACCACTTGTGTATTTCAGTTTCGAGTTCTGCGCGCCGCTCGTCCGTCGTGTCCTCTTCGTTATACTCCAAGGTGAGCTGGTAGCCCAGTCGCTGCATCATTTCAGAGCTCCCGGCCTCTGCCCCCTCGTGCAAGAGTCGTAAGTACTCATCCCGTTTACTGTCGAGGAGATGTCCATCCGGGTCCTTGTAGTCTGTGCAGCGACAGCG
>JAILPK010000064.1 GCA_024699495.1 Bacteroidaceae bacterium
CATGTTATCCAGCGACATGTGTGGGCGCTCGTTATTATAGAATTCTATCGCCCTGTCTACGGCTCTGCATGCCTCTGCCACGGTGCGGAATTTGATATCCTTCAATAGTTCGTTCTTGATCGTGCTATTCTGCCTTTCAGCTACAGCATTGTCTTTAGGATCGCCACTTTCGGTCATACTGATCTTAATGCCTGCGTCTAGCAAAACTGAGGTGTATGCTGCGCTGACATACTGTATCCCTCGGTCTGAGTGGTGGATGAGGTCGACGCTTTCTTCCTTGTCAAGCCTGCTGAGAGCCTGCATAAGGCATTCTACACTGCACCAGGCCTCCATCGACTCACCTAAATACCAACCAATGATTTCCTTCGTATAATAGAGAGTTACACTCAAAATTCTTGAAGAGCTCTTTTCATTTCAAGAACAATCCCGTTGCGAAAATGACCGAAATAGAGAAAGAGATGCTTTTCGGTTACTACAAACTGATTATCCAACGCATACAGAATTCTGGCCAGCCCTTTTACAGCAGCATTATACGCTCTTTGCTCAGCTCGTTTCTGATGGAGGCTGTTGGAATACTCATGCATGGCGTGGATGTCGATGCACCGTGTTCAATACATGGCGAGCAGATTGTGAAGCATTTTGTTCAGATGGTAAACGAGAACTGCGGCCGCGAGCGCAGAGTGTAATACTACGCCGACAAAATGAATATCACACCAAAATATCTCTCATCGCTGGTGCGCACGGTGCTTAACCGTACGCCAACCGACATCATACGGGCCGTGACGATGAAAGAGATAGAACGCCTCTTACAGTATAGTGACAACAGCATAAAGCAGATCTGCGATATTATGAATTTCACCAATACTTCATTCTTCGGAAAATACTTCTAGCAAAACTCTGGCGTTACACCTGCCACATACAGAAAAGAACATAGCACATAATTTCCTGACAAGCTAACGCCCAAACAAACGAAGCATTAGGCCTTCGGCCGTAGATGATCACATCGGCCGAAGGCCTTCTTTCAATAAACATATCGCCTGCGCCTGCCTGTCGGCTGGGGCTACTCAAAAACGAGGCAAATTATTTAGCATCAGCAGATGCAGGATCGCCCGCGTCCGAAATGGCAAATCAGGAAACCTCGTAGATGTAATTGAAGATCTCCTCGTAATAGCCATGTATGGAAAAGCGCAAACGGGAACTTCCCTTATGACCCAGATGACGGAACACCTCATCTTGGAGCATATCTATGCAGGCTGCAAGCCGGCGGGCATCAACCTCGCTTACGCGGGCGCTCCAAGGGTGATACCACTGAAAGAAATCCGGATTCCAAGGCCAAAAATGCTTACTGCTGTAATCCTCTTGCATCAATGAATCTACCGCTATCAGATGACGTAGCGACATATTCATCAGACGCAGCGCCATACGAGGCCGCCCAGTGCGGCTCAGAGTCTCGCCGATATCTATCGCATGGGCGCTGATGAAACCCGGATTGCGCGATTTGAGCAAACGAGGCAGCTCTGCATCATAGAGCTTTTGTGAGTAACGGGGATGCATTGCGATAATACCATCCGACGGGGTGCAGCGGCAGAGAATGCCCGCCCTGCGGCGCGGAAGAGCTCGTTTTGTTGTTTTAATCATAGTCTGCAACAATTTTTTAGTTAATAAAACAATGAACAATTGCTGGCTGGAGAGGGCCTTGGATGTTGCAGACAAAAAGACGCAACAATCCTGTATAGCCACTCGGCGTGGCCTGTGGAATTGTTGCGTTATATGATTTCTGGGTGCAAAAGAACGGACTTTTCTCTATTTATCCAAATTTTTCCGCACTTTTCTTTCTCTTTACTTTAAATTCAATAAACATATCATCTAACGCCTTGTTAAGTTGTAGGTATAAAACTGAAGAATCTGCCTGAGCGCTCGTTGCGGCGGTCCACGAATGGAACATATTATGATTGATGTATGTCCCTACACTTATTCTGCTGCATGCGGCCGCTGTCTAACCAGTTCTATAGCCTCCTTGCCCGTAAGATGTTCTATGTCAAAACAGAACATTAACATCCGCGACAACCCTATCTCAATCTCCTTCTGTAAAGCCTCCTCCTGATTCGGGTTGTATCTGTTTCCGAGCATTCTGGCCGCCTGGAGTTTTTCTGCTTCGTCTTCGATGATGTGAATCCTTCCGAAAGCAATCACGCTTCTGAAATAGGTGGTGTACTGACCTGGATGTACATCGTCCTTGGCAATAACGCAGAATGATGCCTTGTCGCAGTTTCGGATTGCATCCACCTTATGGCCGCTCTGGGCGCTGTGGAAATATAGTTTACCTTCAGCATATACATAGCTGAGAGGAACGGCATAAGGATAGCCGTTGTCTCCAAGCACAGCCAATGTCCCCGCCGTAGCGCGATGTAATATATCCCAACTCTCTGCTTCAGACAGCTGCTGGCGTATGCGCCTCATGGCTCTAAACTGTTCCATTATAATAATATTAATGTGTGTTTACTCCCCCCTTACGTGTCTTTGTGGATATCGCTGCGATGTGTTTCTGGCGGGTTTAGGATAAAGACTTCAAACCGATTATTGAACCGATAAGAGTAGTCAGAAAAAACAGTCGCCAAAAAGTGGCAGGCTCATGGAAAATGAGTATTCCGATGACGACTGCACCAACCGCACCAATGCCTGTCCATACGGGATAGGCTGTACCTATGGGGATGGTCTGCGTAGCTTTTGCAAGGAATACCGCACTAAGCACATACAACACGGCAAAGGCAGTAATCCACGTCCACCAATCTGCTCCGGTAACGCCCTTTGCCCGGCCAAGACTGTACGTGAAGCCCACCTCACACAGTCCTGCAACAACTAATACTATCCAATTCATTATATTAAAAAAGATTTTTTACCATTTGAAATCTGAACGTTTTACCAAACGCATACAACGGGTGACTCTTACTTCATAATAAGAAAAATGTCTGAGATAATAACCGTTATGTTTCTGCCATGAAATCCCAAGCAGCCCGTTTGTCGCATCTGAATTCTTACACCCAATCAAAATCCTCCTTGCCTGCCCCGACCTCAAAATGGTATTTGGCAATGCCTAAATCTATCTGTGCATATCCTATCAGAGAGAAGCCTTTTTTGGCGCGCACCTGATGCCGGTTGTTGCTAATGCCGAGATATTCAAACGAGAATTTCTGCTGGTTGACAGCAGTGGGAGCCAACAGGGCGGCTTTCACGCCCTCCATAAACCATTCCGGAGTAGTAGCAGAAACGTTGCTAACCTGCCCTATGGTCTTTACCTTGTGCTCCACGCCTTGGCTCTCGCCATAACCTACGGCGATATAACAGGCAATCTTCTCGTCATCGGCAAGCACAAACGTACCAGGCACTTTTGAGTAACTGAGGCCTACCCAGCAGCTATTCAGCCCCAGAGTCTGAGCAAAGAGTACCAGACGCTCGCCGTAGTAGCCCACCCGCTCGTCGAAATCGTCTGCCTTCCGGCCGGCCATCACGATATAGTTGGTGACACCTCTGAACTTCCCGTATTTAGCCAAAGTACCAAAAAAAGCCCGTGGCTCGTCGCGAATCAGTTGTATATGCAGATGCCCCTCGCTGTTGATTGCGGATATCTCCTTTTCCAACGCAGCTACGACATCGGCATCAAGCTGCTGTTCTTTATATGCCCTCACGCTGTGCCGGGCTTGTATTGCTTCTCGTAATGTCATAATATACTAAATTTGTTGTGACGTAACACGAATGACTACATGTCGTTTTGCGAGTGCAAAGATACTCTTTTCCTCCTGTACTCAGTAAGGGATAAACTATAAATACACTTTTTAAAGCATTTTTTTAATATTGAAGAATCCCATGCCCATCGACGGTCATGGGGAAGATAGCCAACTCAAAAAATTAAAAACTCACGAACTTACAAAGCTATCAACATGTCAACTCGGCAAAATGAAGAATGAAGGATCTTTAATTTCAGACTAAAATATCTATTATAAATAAAAGAAATCAACCACTAGAGAATCTGCTGTTTGATGTTAAAAAATACGAAAATAAACTGGCCTTTTTATACAATACTTTTATTTGCCGCATTTTTTTGCTATATTTGCGCAATATGAAAAAAATACAGTCTGTTAAAACCACATTTTCGCGAAAAGTATTCTTACCCGGTCTCACATTACTACTGCTACTGTCTTTTGTATGCGCATTGTTTCCCAATTCCACGGAAATGGCACTGAAAGCAGTGCAAAGCGCTATCTACGAAAACCTGCACTGGACCTATAGCCTTCTTGTCACCTTTTTCCTGATATTTCAGTTGATTCTGGCATTCAGCAAGATGGGTGAAGTGCGTTTAGGGGCAGACAATTCAAAGCCACAATATGGTTTCTTCTCTTGGATAGCCATGCTCTTTGCTGCTGGAATGGGCATCGGACTGATGTATTATGGTGTGGCCGAGCCGATGGCACACTATGTCGAACCGGCTCTGCCGGCCAGCACCGTGAACCCGGCCAAGGACGCCCAACTCGCCACGTTCTTCCATTGGGGGCTGCATGCTTGGGGCATCTTCGGCGTGATGGGTCTCATTCTGGCCTATTTCTCCTTCAGATACAAACTCCCCCTGTCCGTAAGAAGCGGCCTCTACCCTTTGCTGCGTGAACGTATTAGCGGAACAGTTGGCGATGTCGTGGATATCTTTGCTCTGGTAAGCACATTCTTTGGCATCGCGACATCTCTCAGTCTCGGTGTCGTTCAGCTAAATGCCGGATTAAAGCACTTAGGAATTCTTAGCGAACGCAGTCTGCTCTTCCAAAGTATCATCATCATCGTCGTGACCACAGCTGCAATCACATCGGCTGTTGCAGGAATGAATAAAGGGGTGAAACGCCTGAGCGAACTGAATCTTCTGATGACCATCCTGATTGTGCTGTTCATTCTATGTCTGGGCCCCACCACTTTCCTGCTCAGCGCGTTCAGCGAGGGCATCGGCAATTACATCAATCAGTTTGCAGACCTGTCTTTCAAGACCTTCGCCTTCGAGAAAGACGGCCGCTCGTGGTTCACCAACTGGACCGTAATGTATTGGGCATGGTGGATTAGCTGGGCGCCATTTGTTGGTCTCTTCATCGCCCGCATCTCACGCGGACGCACCATCCGCGAGTATGTTCTTGCTGTTCTCTTCGTGCCGTCTATATTCATCTTTTTATGGATGACGGTGTTCGGAAATGGCGCTATCTGGATAGACGAACATCAGGCAGGAGGAGCACTCTCGCGCCTCGCAGGGAATGCAGATGTGCTACTCTTTGCTTTCTTCGAGCAATTTCCTTTCGCCACTCCCCTCTGTGTCCTTGCCATCCTGATGGTTGGCATCTTCTTCATCACTTCAGCCGACTCCGGCATTCTCGTGATGAACTCCATAGCTTCGGGCAACAAACCCAACCCACCGAAATGGCAGAATATCTTCTGGGGCATTCTTTTAGCCGCCATCTCCATATCTCTGCTCTCTGCCGGCGGAATCAGTTCGCTGCAGACTATGACTCTCGTCACTGCCCTACCCTTCGGAATCATTATGTTCATACTCTGCCTATGTCTGTTCAAAGCACTGCGCACCGATGAGCTCTACCGCTCATCCAAAATACCCTACGGCAGCCGCTCGTGGGACGGCCGCCACTGGCAGGAACGATTGCAACAAATTTTGACATTCTCGCAGAAGCAGGATGTAATACGTTTTTTCGCAGAGAAAGTGCGGCCAGCCTTTGAGGATATAAAAGAAGAGCTGTCAAAGAATGGCATTGATGCACATATAGCTGAAGGCCTGCACGGCAAGTTCTCCATCGAACTGACCATACCACATGACTACATTAATAATTTCCGCTACGGAGTAGCAGCTGAAAAGCGAACTATCAGCGACTATCTGGTAGAAGAAGAGAATACGCCCGATGTAGAAACGGGCATACAATATATTCCGGTGACATATTACAGCGACGGACGTATGGGAAATGACATCCAATATCTCTCCCGCAACGAAATCATTGCGGATGTACTCAGAGAATATGAACGCTATCTGAGCATCATCTCAGATGAAGAGAAGTCAATGTTTTACGTCGATAAAAATGCAAATATGCGATAGATTAACAAAAAAAGTGAGTATTTTGTTGGCCATTAAAAAAAAAGTATATATCTTTGCAGCCGCAAAACGGGAAAGTCCTGTACGGCCAGCTCCCTTGGAATCCCCCAGGGCTTGACCGCAGCAAGGGTACTTGGTCGTAGCGGCGCGATGCAGACCGCTTTCCCACCCCGCCTCATTAGCTCAGTTGGCCAGAGCACTCGATTTGTAATCCTGGGGTCGTTGGTTCGAATCCGACATGAGGCTCTCCCCTAACCCTCACACCAACAGTGTGAGGGCTTTTTTGTATGGAGCCGCGATACAGCGCTTACGGCTTACTGGTGGACTGACGCGATGGAGCTGCGGAGGGCGGGGAAGCGCCGCAGGGGCGGAGACAGAGGTGAAGCATTGCTTCACCATACTGAAACGGGCGTAAGCATCCGATAAACTACAGGTATTAGTCTCTATATACTATAACAACAGCAACTACAATCCTATTCGACTATAGCTGCTGTTGCTTTTTGTGCACCTTTATTTGATACCTATATCATGTAGTCTTCGTCATGACAGCT
>JAILPK010000076.1 GCA_024699495.1 Bacteroidaceae bacterium
GGTTGTTATTACAGCGCATCTGCGCTGCCGAAAGGTTGAGGAACCGCCGTATGCGGAACCGCTTGTACGGTGGTGTGAGAGGACAAGTGAACACGAAAAGAGGTGAACACCTCTGATTAGTGTTCACCTCCTACTCGATTATATTCCATTCAGCACCGCCTTGGCCGCCTGGCCCCAGGGACCACTACCAACCCCTCCACAAGGTAGGGGATAGATAGGGAGAGGGGTGGAATAGATGCATTGCGCTAGCCTCCTGTAAATAGACAGCTGTAAATATCCGAAGGTCAGGAGTTGACGAGTTGTTAGCATCGCGCCAGCACAACTGTAACAGTAAGTTGTAAACGTAGCGCCGCACTGCGGCTCCATCGCGCCATCCTAACTCAAGACTTAATATTTAAGACAGAAGACTGCGGCCGCACTAAGCGGTAAGCTGTAAGCGCGGCCTCCAGCCGCTTCGCGCTATCCATCCTGTTGTCTGTTGCCTGTTGTCACCGATTCAATGTTTCAATTCCTAATGCCTCGAAGTCCATGGGGTTTTCACTAAAACCCCATGGCGTTTTGGGCATAACCCCGTGGCGTTTGAGGCACAACCCCATGGACTTTTGTGATCATGATGCAAGACTGCTTTGCCTAAATGATTATTCGTTATTTTTGTCGTATTATTTTCTTATGAAGGCTAAAATTCGTTAAAATATGACTGCTGCAAGTGTGACTATAGGGTTACAAGTTATTGTTTTTTATTGTAATTTTGCAGTCGCATTACGCAGTTTGCCTGCAGGTTGTAGTTGAAGTGACAAAGGCCAGAGGCGGCACTGGTAAATATTTCAACGTGAATTAATAATTTCAGTTTATTTTAATGACAGAGAGAAGAAGATGGCTGGTGGCTATGGCGGCTGCAGCCAATGTGGTGTTTATGTTCGGACAGGAGCCTCTGCGGATGACTCTTCAGGAGATTTTTGCAACAGCAGAAAAACATAACGCATCAATCCGTTCGTGTGAGTCCGCGATGCGTTTGGCCGAAGAGGACGTCGCAGCGGCAAGGGCAGAATGGCTACCGAGTCTGGAGGCTAAGGCGTCAGTGAGCTATATGGGCAATGTTAGTATCTGGAATCGTATGCTTAAAGACAGGTTTACAGCAGAAACACCACATTTCGGTAATAATTTTGCTCTGATGGCAAGGCAGACGTTGTATAGCGGCGGGGCCATATCGAGTGGCATCCGCAGGGCAAAGCTGGGAAGTGAGAGAGCTGTTGTTGAGCTGGTGGAGAATCAGCAGAAGGTTAGATTCCTTCTCGTGGGCCATTACCTTCAGTTACGTAACCTGCTCAATCAGGAGGAAGTGTTAAGACAGAACATAGTGCTCACTGAGAAGCTAATCAGCCAGACCCGTAACCGCATGGAGCAGGGACTTGTCTTGAACAACGACATAACCAGACATGAGCTTCAGTTGGAGCAGCTGCGTATGGGACGGATCCGGGTGCAGAATGCGCAGCGAATTATCAACCATCAGCTGGTCACGGCAATTGGAACAGACACTATGGTGAATATTCTTCCAGAGGAAGACTTTCGAGCAGATTTGTGTCCGAAAGGCGAAGAAGCAGAATGGCAACTGTTGGCTACATCCAACAGCGTACATCTGAAGAAAGCCCTGCTCGCAACGAGAATGGCAATGGAGGATGTACAGGAGGAGCGTTCTGGGCGTATGCCTAAGATCGCCTTGGTGGCAGAAGACCATTTTGATGGACCTGTGACTTTCGAGATTCCCACTTTGGACAAGAATATCAACTATTGGTATGTTGGTGTCTGCTTGAGCTATGACTTCTCTTCGCTATGGAAGGGAAGCCGACGGCTGAAACGGGCCCGGACAAATGTGGAACACAACCGTGACATGGAGCGTGAAGCCCGCGAGGGAGTCGGGAATGCCATACAAGCTGCCTATACTGAATATATCACTTCGTTTGCAGAAATGAATACACGGGAGAAAAGTGTGGAATTAGCCTCGCAGAACTACCGCATCATAAAGAACCGCTATGAGCACGGGCTTGCCTTGGTAACAGACATGACGGACGCAGCTAACGTGAAACTTGATGCCGAACTGGGATTGGTAAGCGCTCGGATAAATGTGATTTACAACTACTATCAGCTAAAATATTTAAGCAATACATTATAATGTTCTAATAATGGAAAAGAAAACTTTTTATCGCTGGACATACAACGTGATAGTACTTATCCTCCTGATTGCTGGAGCCGCAGTTGTAGTTCTCAATTTTGCACATTTCGGCAGGGTCGAATGGACAGACAACGCGCACGTTAGGCAGCATATAACGCCGGTGAACAGCAGACTTTCTGGGTTTGTCAAAAAGGTCTGTTTTGAGGAATTTCAGCCTGTGCACAAGGGTGACACACTGGTGATTCTTCAGGATGCCGAATTCCGTCTTGCTGTTGCTCAGGCAGAAGCCTCCCTGGTGCAGGCCCGGGCCGGTAGCAAAGCGACATCATCGGGCATTGCCACTACGCAGAGCAATATAGGAGTAACCGAAGCCACGATAGAAGAACTGCGTGCAACCATGGAGAACGCGCAGCGTGAGGACTCACGTTTCCAGAAACTGCTGCAACAGCAGAGCGTCACACAGCAGCAGGCCGACAATGTGCATACAGCATATCTCGAAGCTCAAGCCAGATTCGAGGCGGGCATTCGCCAGCACCGTTCGATGACTCTAGTGAAAAACGAACTGGGGCATCATCTGCAACAGAATGAGGCGGCAATCGAAGTGGCTCGTGCCCAACTTGATTTAGCTCTGCTGAATCTATCCTATACTGTAATTCTCGCCACGGCCGACGGGGTTGTGGGACGTAAGGAAATCCATGAAGGGCAGCTCGTGCAACCTGGGCAGACCATGGTGGATATTGTTGACAGCAAGGATCTCTGGGTCGTGGCGAATTACCGCGAGACACAACTGCCGAACATCAGAGTCGGGGCTCAGGTGCGCATTAAGGCCGATGCCGTCCCCGATATTGAATACACGGGTACAGTGCAGCGGATATCTGATGCCACCGGAAGTGCCTACAGCCTGATTCCTCAGGATAATGCCACCGGGAATTTTGTGAAAGTCGAACAGAGGGTTCCCGTTCGCATCAGTATTGCCGGAAATGCGGCAGAAGATCTGAAGCAACTGCGTGCCGGCCTGAATGTGGAATGTGAAATCTTATATTGACATGAGTACGCATTCCGCTCCGACACCCTTTTCAATGCCGATGTTCCGCGACTTTGTCCCTAATTGGCAGCGCCCATGGATTTATGTCATGCAGGCATTCTGTTTCCAGTTGGGAGGGGCTGTATATATCGGTGCGTTAAATGAGATGATTGGCGGACGGGCCATAATGCGCGAGGACGTGACAATGTGTCTTTACAGCAATCTGGCAGGAATGGCAATTTGGTTTCCGGTGCTCTTCCGCATGAAATTCCGCTTCTCCAACCGTTCACTCCTTATCGCAGCTGCAGTCGTGTTGGCATTATGCAACTGGCTCTTCATTCAGACAACATTTATGCCGCTAATGTGGCTGTTGAGTTTTGTAGCTGGGATTGCAAAAATTCAGGGCACATTCGAGAACATGTCGAATATACAGTTGTGGTTGACTCCGACACGCAATATGGGGGTATTCTTCCCATGCCTGCATATAATTCTTCTGACGAGCATTGAGCTGCAGGCCTGGTACAGCGCCTTCTTCGCCCACGAAATGCACTGGTACATTTCCTATTGGCTCGTAATAGGTCTGATGCTGCTAGTGATTGCAATACAGCTGTTTCTTACTCGGCCGTGGTGTCCGATGCAGCCTAGGGTTCCACTCACCGGAATTGATTGGCTCGGAGCGGCATTCTGGAGCCTTTTGGGTCTGCAGATTGCCTATATTTTCAATTATGGTGACTGGCTCGACTGGTGGCATTCCTCAAGCATAAGAATACTTTCAGGCACATCTCTGATTACCCTGGGTGGCTGCCTTCATCGGATGTGGACCAAAGAACAACCATACTTCGAGCCCCGGATGTGGACTTACCGCCATCTCATTCCAATCATCCTGCTTATAGCCCTGGTCGAAGGCTTGCTGGCATCCGAGCATGTGCTTGAAGAGATATTCTACGAGGAGGTCATGGACTATGAGATGCTCACCTCCCGCACGCTGACTCTGTGTGCTCTGCCAGGAATATGGTTGGGCTGCCTCATCTCCTTTCTTTGGCTGAAGGTGTGGCACTTAAATGTTTATAAGCTCATTGCCATAGGTATGATTGCCGTCGCTCTATATGCTTCAGGATTCTATTTTCTAGTTTCCGAAAACATTAATATCGAGGTGCTGCGCCTCCCTGTTGCCTTCAGAGGCTTCGGATATGCCACTCTGAGCATAGCTTTCATGTGGAGTTTGCATGAGATCATGACCTTTGAACATTTCTTTCAATCGCTGTCAGTGTTTAATTTTATGCACATGTATATAGGTGGGGTCATTGGTTGCGCATTATATTCCTGGGGCGTGAGATATTATATGGCAGATAACATAGTCCGCTACACAGCCTATCTCGATATGCCGGCATATTCCTCGGCCCCCTTCAATATAGAAGTATGGATGGATGATTTCATTCAGTCTGTGATGGCAGTCACGATAAAGCAGTTGTATGGTTGGGTGCTCTATATCTCCGGTGCTCTGAGCATTGCATTTCTCCTTTGGGATATGCCAGCCGTGCGTAATGTAGCCCGTCGCTTCCCCACGTGGCCGATTGTCGGAGCTTCAATATTGGCCCGACGCATTATTCATAATCATTCTTTACATGGGTACGCTACTCCCAAAAAGTAGCTTTTGTAAAACAATAAAAAAAACAAAATCATGACAAAAACAGTAGAATTGCAGATTGAAAAAAGCCGCGCTCTCATCAAAGGTTTGCGCAAACATCTGGCCGAAAACGGAAAAGGAACAAACCAACAGGATTTAAGCGCTATGGAACAGAGCATTGTCGCCCTGACTGATGCATGTGGTGAATGTGAGCGCCTGCGTGCGGAACTCTCTCCAAAAGTGAAGTACATGAACGAACTGCTCGACAAGGTAAAGGCAGAGTATGCAAGTCATAAGCCAATCATCAAAAATACCTATCCATCAGAACGATGGATATACTACGGACTGCCGGATAAGCGTTAGTACGCAAACTGTATAAAAGTACTCTAGGGGGATGTCCGGCGGCGTTTCGGTCGTCCCCTTGGAGTATTTTGTTTATTTCCACACATATATTTCATCGCTGAGTCACGCAATAGCTTCATGTTCCAGATGCATAAAGACATCAGTCTGCATAAAAAAAGTTAATTGTTTTGCCATCTCAACAAATAGACATACCTTTGCATAAAGTCCAGAAGGGGAGGGCATAACAGGCCGGCATTCCCCGATGAGGGACGGCTTGTGATGCCAGTAAGAGTTAAGTCTTTTGGTATGATTTGATTTTTCATCAATAATCTGCAATATGAAAAAGGTAATTACATGCCTGCTGGCCACTTTCGGCCTGACCACAGCCTGCGTGCAGGCCAACTATGATAATATCGATGTGCTAGGATTCGCCAGCCTGACCGAGGAAACGGATGTCATTGTGCTTGATGTGCGCACAGCAGAAGAGTATGCCGAGGGCCATATCGCGGGAGCAGTGAATATAGACCAAGGCGAGGATGACTTCCTGGAGCAGGCCAAGAGCCGTCTGTCGGCAGAGAAGAGAATAGCCGTATATTGCAGGAGCGGGCGCCGCTCGGCCAAGGCGTCGGGAAAGCTGTCCGACGCCGGCTACAGGTGCATAAATCTTAAGGGGGGAATCAAAGCCTGGGAAAAAGCAGGCATGCCGACGACTACAGATTCTTATGAGGTGGATGTATTCAAGACCGGCAACGGGAAGAGCATCCGGATTCATGCTCTCATGCATTCGTGTATCAGGATAGAATATGACGGCAGAGAGATAGAGGTGGATCCCGTGGGCAGAATGGGGGAGAGGGTAGTGGACTACGCTTCTATGCCTAAGGCAGACTATATTTTTGTGACCCACGAACACGGCGATCACTATGATGCTTCGGCTATAAAGGTGCTCAGCAAAGAGACTACGCGTCTGATAATGAACAAACGGTGTGCTGATATGTATGGTGCAGGAACAGCGATGGCTAACGGCGACAGGCTGCAGTTGGCTGAAGACATTGAAGTAGAGGCTGTTCCGGCATACAACACCACCGAGGGGCATCTGCAGTTCCACCCCAAGGGGCGCGACAACGGCTATATTCTGACCTTAGACGGGTTCCGCATTTATATCGCCGGAGATACAGAGGATATAGCGGAGATGTCAGAGATAAAGGATATAGATATAGCGTTTCTGCCCTGCAACCAACCATATACCATGACTCCTGCGCAGCTTGTTAGGGCCTCAAAGGTTGTGAGGCCTGGAGTGCTCTTCCCATATCACTACGGGAATACTGATGTGAATGTTATTCCGTCAGAACTTCTAGGCGAGGGCGTTGATGTCAGGATAAGACATTACGAGTAAGGATGCAGCCGTGGAACGGAGATTAAGAAGAACTTCTTCGAAAATAGAGATGAGGATATTCGGGCATAGCTTTATATTTATCTTGGTCTTTGCCGCTATGATTCTGACTCAGTCAGAACTGGTGGCACAGGAATACAACGGGATAAGCGGACTGCTGCAGGTGCCGAGTGCAGAGACCGACTCGTCTGGCACATTCCGTGGAGGTGGTCTGTTTTTGGATAAAGCCTTTACCCCGGAGAAATTCAACTATGGCGGTGAAAAGTTCAACACCTTCAGTTATGGGGTGGGACTTACGGTGTGGAGATGGCTGGAATTGTCGTATTGTGCAACTTTGCTGAAGATGCATAAGAACGGCGTAAAGACAGAAAAGGCCGGATATTATAATGAGGACCGGCGGGTAAATGTGAAGGTGAAACCTTTGTATGAAGGGCGCTGGTGGCCGGCTGTTGCGATTGGAATGGATGATGTGGGCCGATTCGAACGGATCAAGAGCGGAAGTAACGGCAACAACTATTTCCAAAATGCCTATGTAGCTGCTTCAAAGCATTTTAATATCAAGGGCTGGAGTCTGGGTGCTCACTTAGCCTACAGATACTATACTCATGATGTTAACAGCGACCGCCGCGGGATGGCTGGCGGTATAACGATACGACCATCCTTCTTCACTCCTCTGCGGTTGGTTTCCGAATGGGACGGCGTCGGGGTGAATGTGGGTGTTGATGCTTTGCTCTGGCGGCATCTTTTCCTTCAAGCCGCACTTGTCCACGGCAAGGGCTTCACCGGCGGTGTGAGCTACCATTGTCGCATGCCGTTGTGAGGCGGCTGGGGGAGCCGGCCTATGGAATATGAAATATGAATATGTGAGGGCGGAGTAGGCTGAGTTTTTAAGTAGTTAAGCCATTTGCTTAGTTAGTTTTTGAGTCTTTAAGTTCGTAAGTTCTTAAGGATGGGATGCAAGTCCATCGGACCAACTATTCGAAAACACCCCGCAAAGCTAACAGCTTGACAACTTGTCAACTACTCAAAAACTTAAGAACTCAAAAACTTACATCCCAACTCGTCAACCACTCAAAGAGATGCACTATACAGATTTATTTATAGACTTTGACGATACTCTTTATGATACGCACGGAAATGCAAATATTGCATTACATGAACTGTTCAACGAACTGGAGCTAAATCGTTGGTTTTCAGACCCCGATGTATTTTATAATGAATATTGGTTGAAGAATATTGATCTTTGGTCCAGATATGCCAGGGAAGAGATTACCCGGGACTATCTTATAGTGGAACGCTTCCGCTACCCCCTGAGTTTTGGTGATGGGTTGGAACCAACGGAGGAGTATTGCAGGATGGCAGGTGACAGATTCCTGGAATTGTGTAGCAACAAACCTAATCTTATTGACGGGGCACATGAGTTGACAGAATACCTCCGGGCAGCTGGTTATCGTATGCATATCTGCAGTAACGGGTTTCACGAGGTGCAATACAAAAAACTGCATGCATGCGGCTTATACGATTTTTTTGATACTATCATTCTCAGTGAAGACGCAGGGTTTAACAAACCGTCACCCCAATTCTTTGACTATGCATTCAGAATATCGAACGCAAACCGCGCAACAACACTGATGATAGGGGACAACTTCCAGACAGATATTCTTGGCGCTAAGCAGGCTGGCTTGGACACCGCTTTTTTCAACCGCTTTCCCGAATATCCGGCGCCCGAAGCAGTAACATACGAAGTTACTGCCCTCAAACAGCTTATCGGGATACTTTAGGATGTAAGTTTTAGAGAAGTTGACAAGTTGACGATTGTTTTCTATCAAGGATTGGTAAAGTTTTAACAGCTTAACTTGGAAAAGTGATGGTAAAGCACTTTCATAATTATAAGAACTATCCTAAGATAATGTTGCCTTTCAGTCGGTTATATAGGTGGATTCTATGGTAGCGACAGTTGCGTAATGCCTGTATCCAGATAAGGAAAGCATCTGCCGCTCTGTGTCGCACATCAGCCGTTCGTCATGATAATTCTGACTCATTAGGAAATAACTATCGCCCGGCATTGCCCATGCCTGGCTTACAAGGAAATGGCGCTCATAACGAACGCCTTACGTGATATTTTGTGATTGATCGTAATAGTTGCGATTAGCTGTAGATTATTTACCCACGCAAAAGGTTTACTTGCCCACGCACCAACTGAAATCAACGAAAATATCGGCGTTCTGGGGCTTTAATCGGTACACGCCCAATTTTCGAAAGTATTTCGAAAGTAAGTGAAAGTGCAAATACTTGATAATAAGCACTTTGTCGATTTGACTTGTACCGCGCCTTTTTGCTCGACTTGAGAAATGCTCGCTAGAATGTATTATCCCACTGGATATCAACGAGTTTCTCTTTGTACGCTACATGTTTCAATTCTGCCGCAAAGTTACACATTTTTCTTGAAAAACGTGCAGAATGAGCTCTTTTTTGTTCACATCTCATAATTCCAAATTACTCAACGCATATAGAGGGAAGATGTCCACGTGTCGATGCTCAAAATTATCCTTAGGATCGTAGTGGTCAAACTGACCGAAGTTTTCCAGTGATGTTCTGATGGCTTCGT
>JAILPK010000002.1 GCA_024699495.1 Bacteroidaceae bacterium
GTTATTGTGAGACCATCGGGGCAGGGAGGGCAATGTGAGACCATTGAGGGAGGGAGGCAAATGTGAGACCATTGAGGCACGGCGGCAAATGTGTAACCAATGAGGCACGGCGGCAAATGTGTAACCATTGAGGCGCGGCGGGCAGATGTGAGACCATTGAGGCGCGGCGGGCAGATGTGAGACCATTGATGCACGGCGGGCAGATGTGAGACCATTGGGGCAAGGCGGCAGATGTGTAACCAATGAGGCACGGCGGCAGATGTGAGACCATTGGGGCACGGCGGGCAGATGTGAGACCATTAGGGCACAGCGGCAAATGTGTAACCATTGAGGCAGGGCGGGCAACGAGCGGCGGGAGTTTCAGCAAAAACAGCGAGCCGAGACCATTGCAGCGTAACCAAAAGGGGCATTTTCAAAGAGACCGCCTACATATTCCGCAAAGGTCAAGGAGGCGGCGAGAGAGGGCAGAAGGCAGGGCGGTCGGGGGGTGCATAGCGCGAAGTCAGGGGAAATTCTTTCCCCCGACACCCCCATGTGGCTGATACACAGCCATATCGGTATTTCAACTCTGGAAAAGTTGAAGATTTCGTGAAAAATCCATGCCTGAAAGTAAGCGTCTCCGCGAAGCCTTGATACGCCCAATAGTCTGTTAAACAAGGAAATACATGTTTTCCGTGTCAAATTTTAAGCCATAATCGGGGAAGGGGGTTTTTCACGTAAGAGCCTTTCAAGGCACATTTTGTGCTTTCCAGGCATCAGGTAGCAGATTTCTGTATGCCTTCCAGTCTGCGCCATCTGGAATCGTCAGTCTTTTGTTCAGCACATCAGAAATGTAATTGAAGAAATTGATGCCTTGCATCCTGCATGAGCAGGCAAGCGAGTATAGTATGGCTCCTCTCTCAGCTCCCACATGGCTGCCGAAGAATAATGAATTCCTTCTTGACAGAGATATGTACCGGTTGTATCTTTCGACAAGGTTGTTGTCGAGTTCATATGTGCCATTTGAAAAGATGTCCCATATGGCATCCATTTCATTGTTCATGTACTTGGCTGCATGAATGAGGAAGCCGTCGGGATCCACGTCTGTCCGTCTGAGAATCCTCTTCAATTCCTGCTGTGCCTTCCTGAGAATGGGCGGCGCATATTTCTGTCTCCATCTTAGGTTCTCCTCTTCCGTCCAGCCATCTTCACCTATCTTATGCCTGTGTTCATTGGAATAAAACTCATTGATTATTCCAGTCATAAGATCCGCATCGGCCTCTCCCTCTGCATCAAGGAACTTACGCTTGATATGTTGGAGGCATGGAATTCGCAAGATATTGTTCGTGCAGTCCTTTCCGATAATGCGGTACGGTTTATAACCGTCGCTCTGTATCGTTCCGCTGTACCCCTTCAGCATCTTCTCTATGACATCCCCTGACCTGGTTCCATCCTCATAGAAGTAATAGACCAGCCCCAGTGTCCGTGCTATAGCAGTCCAGATATACCCCTTGCGTATGTGCTTCCCGCTTTTCCCTGCTTCGGGCAGCATGACTTTCATGTAGGTCTCATCCAGGCCAAGGTAGCTGTCAGTCAGTACTGTATGGCGCAGGCATTCATGCAGCTTCTCAAGTGTGCCTGCCGATTTTACAAGAAGGCCGTTAGCCGTAGCCTTCGTTATCTCGAAGCCGTGTGCATTGAAGTATGCCGTAATGCGTTCCACGCTCATGGAATAGAGATATCGCAGTTCCATAATACCCGCTATAAACGAGCCGTCAAAGCTGGAGTTCTGCAGGGGAGCCATCGGAAGGGAGCCAGACACGATCTTTCCGTCCTTCTCATAATAATGCAGGTGATATACATGCTTCAGGAACTTGGCCGGCACAAACTCATAGCGGATGGAATCGCGCACCCTTATTTCACGTGCCTTTGACAAGTCAAAGTCCGTATCGTCATCCGGATATACATCATGCTCCACCACTTCCATCTGTGTGCGCATGTTCCTGCGTGCATTGTTGTTGCCACGCAGCTTGGGGTCTTCCTTCGCTTTCTCAGGTTGGACCTTACCTGTTTCTTCAGCCTTGATTTTCTCTGACTTGTTACCGATAAGGTGCGACAGTCCCTTGTTGACCTTCTTCTGTTTCTTCAGTTCTTCCTCGCCTATGCACAGGGCCGACTCCAGGGTCTTGACAGACTCCAATACCTCCTCCAGTTTTCCATCCTTCTCCTGCAGGCGTTTCCGCAGGTCCTCCACGGTCTGCCTCAGGTCACGAATGGTCAGGTTCAGTTGCTCAATGGTCGCATTGGCAACCCTGAGCTGTTCCCTGAGAAGTGCTGTCGTACCTATCTGTTTCATGCTACAAAGGTACGCAAAATAATTGAATCAGCCAAATAATTTGTTGGATTATTTGGCTGATTATCAAAATATTAACACATTTTATAACACCTGCGGTTGGGGCTTGATTCGTAAGCGGTTATGATATTTTACAGCTGCCAAATCTACGCCTTTTATTATGAAATAGAACATATTCCATGGCAATTCAAAACATCCGCTTTTCTCGTTAAAATCCGGTAATACGAACCGCCCACGGACGAGCCTTTTTTGATACAGTAGGAAACCATCCTCATCCCATTTAAGGATCTTGACCATCTTCCGTGACTTGTTGAAGAAGACAAAGGCATCACCACTCATGGGCGAGAGTCTCGTGTTGGAAACAACGATATTATATAAGCCGTCTATGCCATTAGTAAACTTAACTGGGTAAAGGCACAAGAAGTACCGTCCCGATTCTGATAACTCAAACATATCACCACTTCTCCTGTTGCTGATCAGCATTGTATTGGTTAATGAATGCGCACAAGCTAAGAACTGTGCACTCCTCCACACTTACAGAGGAACCGTCTGCCATGAGAATCTTGACACCTGTTAGTTTGTCACCGTTACTTCCACCATTTGGTTTGAATTGGACGAATACATGTTTGCGTGTCCGAGGAAATTCGTTGTCAAGGATTACGGCTTGTCGAATCTGCCTGACGGATAAACCTATATGAGCCATCCAACGGATCATCAGTTGGTAGTCAACGTGGCTCTTCCTGCAGTGCGCAAGCATAGAATATCCAGGATTTGCACGAAGGGCAGACTTATAGGATTTTAAAGTCTTACCCAAAAATCGTTGTGTGTCCGGACTCAAATTCGAAATGCTGCCCTTGGGATTCAGGGCTTCGGTCTTTAGGCCTAAGGCCAGTTTCATTCTAGACACGCTATAACCTTGACGGCGAACCCATTTGTCCATCTTTTCATGGTTGACTCCTTTTAGGAGGCAATAAGCAGAAAGAGAGATGTCCTCACCTCTTTCAAGCGTTTCCTTGAAACCCGACCAGACCCGTTCGTAAATCTCGCTTGGACGATGCTTGTCCGGTAGCTGTTCTATTTTCCCCAACTTTACAAGCACTTCGTTTTTTATGTCACGAACACTCTTGCCGCGATGAGATAACCAGTGCTCTACTTGCTCCTGACTCTCATTCTTTGAACGACAAAAATCTGCCAATGAAAGACTAGAATCCGACTCTAGGGCCAATTTATAAGCCTCAATCAGTGTTTCAAAATTTAATTTGCCTGTTTTTGCCATAAGAAAAAAATAAAAAACCGGCGGCAAAGGTACAATTAATAAAGAAACGAATCAATAGGTCATCGCGGAGACGCTTACGACTAAAAATGGCCTTCAGCCCGCATGGATAGTGGTTTTTCAAGCTCCTCAAAGTACCATCAATATTTGTCTTTTCGTCGCTCGGGATAAATAGGTATGTTTGCAGCGTTTTCATAGTCACAAACGCAAAATAGCAACACACCATGTCTGAACTGAATACCAACGCAACAGTCACCCTCACTGTCAATGGCCGACAGGCGCAGGAGATGCTGGACAACCTCAAACAGAAGGCCACGCAGCTGGAAACGGCCATCGACAAGGCACGCCGAAGCGGGGACAAGGCCTCGCTGAAACGGCTGCAGAAGGAGCTGAACCAAACGAACGCACAAATCAAGCAGATACAGTCGGCTACAGCATCTGCTGAAGATGTGATGCGCCGCCTTGACAGGGCCACGCCAAAGCAACTGAACCAGACGCTTTCGCTACTGCGCCG
>JAILPK010000051.1 GCA_024699495.1 Bacteroidaceae bacterium
GGCTGCCGATGCCATACTCGACAGAATCGTGCACACTGCAGTACGCTTCGAACTCAAAGGTGACAGTATGCGGAAGAAAATATCGACAAAAAAGAGTGATTTTACAGAAAAATGATTAATTTTGCACCGCCATTAGGATAAACTAGTCAGAAAAGTGAACGGATATCCCCGTTTTGGGTGGGTGGATATCGACCGTTTTTTGCAATTTGCGACAGTATTTGTCCGACTTATGCATACTCCAATATTTAAAGAGATTGACGATAGATAAGTCCCCCTTAGAGAGTCTTTCAGCAGCTGTCCACCAAAAAAACGCCTCAATATCTGACTTTGAAACAATAAAGCATAGCTTTGTTAGACTCTTTTTAGCCTTTTCCAGAGATTTCAGCTCACAATTAGGCTATCAACATATCGGGTGTCTGACAAAACTGACATTTCTATAATAGAGTTAGATGTTTGTAAGCATCCGATAAGGTACAGTATTTGCGCCAATAATATAAGACCTACAGCAGCTATATGCTTCACATGAAGTTATAGCTGCTGTAGGTTTGTAGTGCCTATATGTCTTCTTACATTAGTAGTTTTTTACCGAACAGGGGAACCAAAAAGTTATCAGGTTAATATTCTCTTGATTCTCTTTTGGTGGTAGTATTTCAATTGTTCCTTTTAGTTTGTCGATTATGTTTTTGCAAATAGCAAGGCTTATTATAGTCTCCTTATTCGCATTTTCGTCTTCCGGATTGTCGTCGTCGGGTTGCTTGCCTAGTAATATATTAGCTGCATCCTGAGGAATTGGCTGACCGGTGTTTTCAATCCAGAATCTAAGCCCAGAATTTTCTGTGGCGTAAGTTATAGAGATATATCCCGCATCAGTGTTGTGTGAAGCAGCCCGCAGAAGATGCATGATAAACTGTCTGAAAAGGGTGGTGTTAAGCCAAACCTTGGTATGTGGAGAGAGTTCTGTTCGAATATATACCTGAATGTTATCCTGAATTTCATGGAGTATTTCCCGACGGTATGACATTATCAGTTCAACGAGATTAACCTGAATCTTTGCTGATTTTGGGATATTGCCTTGAGTGTTGGAAATCTCCATCAGTTCCCTGGCATATTGTGATAGTTGTTGGCTTTGGAAACGGATATCCTCTATGGCCTCTACAACCTGGGGGTGTTCTTTAAAGCATGGCTGTCTCTCGATGGTTTCACATCTACCGATTATTGAATCGAGGGGACCTCGGAAATTGTTACTAACTTCAGCCAAGAATTCGGCCTTTATTTCTTCGCTCTCGATGACGTGGTGAATTTCTTCATTGAGTCTTAGGCCTTGTCTATGGAAGAGGATAAGTATAGCCCCTAAGGTAATAAGGAGCACGATAACAAATATGATTAGAAAGGTAGTCATTAGGTAGAGGTGTAAGTTAGTTTATAACGCGATGCCTATTATACTATTTTGTAATATTTGTAATTGCCAAGCGCATGCCGAGATGGTAAAAATGATAATCTGGTGAGCTCATGCTGCGGTCAGAAGTGCGGCAAGCCCGTGAACTCCCACACCATCTGCCACCACGGTTGACTCTGTTGGTGCCTTCTTCTGCTCCGACGGGATTAGTCTGTGCGGCGCTTGGGTAGGGAGCTTTCCAGTCTTGGCACCATTCGTAGACGTTGCCAGACATGTCGAAGAGCCCCAGTTCGTTGGGTGCTTTCTCACCTACGTCATGTGTGCTATTCCCGCTATTCCCATTGTACCACGCTACCTCGTTGATGGAGTTGCTGCCGGCGTACTTATAGCCCTTGCTGAGTTTACCGCCACGTGCAGCATATTCCCATTCGGCTTCGGTTGGCATGCGGAATTGCAGGCCCGTGAGTTCATTGAGTTTTTTTATGAATACCTGGGCATCATCCCAGGTGATATTTTCAACAGGTTTGTGAGCTCCTTTGAAGTGTGACGGGTTGGTTTCCATCACCAACATCCAAAGCTCCTGGGTTACCTCGTATTTGCAGATATAATAGTCTGAGAGTGTAACTTGATGAGGGTGTTTCTCGTCACTCTCTGCGTCTTTAAGCTGATTCTTGGCAGCTCCCATGGTAAAAGTTCCACCTTCCACAAACACCATGCTGCTGAAAAGTTCGCTGAGCACAGTGGTTTCCTCCTCTCTTTCTCTTGAAATATTATGGAGCGGGAGGAGCAATAGTAGAAGTATGGAAATTGCCGTTCTGAACATGTTTAGCTGAATTTCACCGGACAAGGAATCCAGAATGTTACAATAGCACCTTTGTCATCTTCGCCATTCATAGCTTCTATAGTTCCATGCATGGAATCGACAATAGTTTTGCTAATATTAAGGCTAACATACGAGGCCTTGTCTTCAAGATGTATTATATCTTCTTCTCTCAGTTGCTTATTGAATAAGATAGCTTCCAATTCTTCCGGAATTTTCCCTCCATTATCGTTAATCCAAAAGCGCAGGCCTTCATTTTCCCAATTGTAGCGTATATAGATAGTTCCCTCAAGTGTCCGCTGTGCAGCTACGCGCAGCAGATGCATTACAAGCTGCCGGAAGAGAGTGGTATCGATGGTAACTTTGCAATGTGGTGACATTGTAGTTTGAAGTCCAACCATCACTCCGCGATGTGTTTCATGAAGGATTTCTCTCCGGTATGACATGATGAGCTCTGCCAAATTTACTTCTATCACAGATAGGGCTGGAACAGCTCCTTCAAAGTTAGTAAGTTCCTGCAACTCATTGAGATAGGTGTACATTTGGTAGCTTTTCTTATGGATATGTCCGATTAGCGCATTGCGCTCTTCGGGAGTTAATTTCTTCTCGCCCCCATCTTCTAATGAATGGCAATAGGTATTTATTGCATTTAGAGGGAACCGCAAAGCTAAACTGATGTGGGTAAGGAAAGAACTTTTTATTTCTTCAGCCTTTTGTGTCCGGATAGCTTCTTTTTTCAACCTTCGTCTCAACCTGAAATTGTTGAATGACAAAAAAACAATTGCTATGATTGCAAGGGCAAGAAGAATGAGTATGATACCAATTATTGTATTATTGGCTATTAATGCCAAGAGTTCTGATGGTATTATCGCTGTTATGAAGTTCATGCAGTTGTTAATTCAATATTACTTTTTAGTTTACAAATCTACGTTAAATATTTCAATGTACAAGGTTCTTTACAATTTTTCTTATTCTTTTTACGATTTTTAAGTTTTTTAGTGGTTGACGAGGTGGTTTCTTTAGTTGATAAGTTGACTGGGTGACGGGTGGCATCGGCCCCTCCACATGGAGGGGCACGGGGGCCTATTCTTCATTTTTGAGTTCTTGAGTTTTTAAGTTTGTGAGTATTTAAGCTTCAGAGTTGACAAGTTGAAAGCTTACGCAGAAGGCGCCTGAGGTGAAGAGACTTATCCCCGCGCCATCTTGTATATTGTTTCCATATCCTTATAGTCAAGCACTTTGAAATGTCCGCATGTTGTTTTGTAGTTGCGGCTGCACTTGCGTGCCATTTCTCGTATTTCCTCATCAGTAACCTCACGTCCGATGAGTTCGCGGATGTTGACAGGCATGCCAATAGCATGATAGAACCGTTCCATTGCTTCTATGCCTTGCATGGCGGTGCCTTCGGGGTCTGTAAAGTCGTTTGGAATAGCCATTACGTTTACTGCAAAACGTACGAATCGCGATAAATTCTCATGCATGACATAGCGTGCCCAACTCGGCCAGATAGCAGCAAGGCCGGCACCATGAGTAACATCAAACAGCCCGCTCAGTTCGTGTTCCAGCTGGTGAGTGGCCCAGTCGCCAAGTGAGCGGCTGCCTGTTATATCGTTGTGTGCCAAACTGCCTCCCCACATAATCTGTGCCCGATTGCGGTAGTCTTCCGGGTTCTTCAACACGGCGAATACACACTCCTTCATTGTGCGCATAAGGGCCTCAGCCAATTCATCCTGAAGAGTGAAGTCACATTCTGTATTGAAATAGCGCTACATCGTGTGCATCATGATATCAGTTACTCCGGCAGCAGTCTGATATGTAGGCAACGTGAAGGTTCGTTTGGGGTTCATTATGGCGAATTTGGGACGTGACAGATTGTTCGAATATCCGAGTTTTATGTCTCCGTCTTCATTTGTGATGACGCTAGCCTCGCTCATCTCGCTGCCTGCTGCGGGGATGGTGAGCACACAGGCCACAGGGAGCATACTCTTTGGCTCCGCTTTACCAAGATAGAGATCCCAGACATCGCCTTCCATACAAACGCCGTAGGCTATGCATTTTGAAGAGTCGATAACGCTGCCTCCACCAATGGCGAGAATGAAGTCTATGCTTTCTTTACGACACAGTTCGATTCCTTTTTTAGCAAGTGAGAGGCGTGGATTGGGCACTACACCTCCGAGTTTTACATAAGCGATGCCCTCGGCCTCGAGCATTCCGCAGATCTTATCCAGTAAGCCGGATCGCAGCGCACTCTGTCCGCCATAATGCACTAGCACCTTTGTGCCTCCGTATTTTCTTACAAGATGAGCAACCTGCTCTTCGGATTGTTCTCCGAATACCACTTCGGTCGGAGCATAAAAATTGAAATCTTTCATTGCCTTATTTTTGAGTTCTTGAGTTCTTTAGTTGAAGAGTGGCCCGGACCCTCCGCGATGGAGGGGCACGAAGGCTATTCTTCATTTTAGAATTCGTTAGTTTTTTAGTTTTTGAGTTGAGAGCGCCCGTCTAAGGTCTATCTTATGTTTATCTTACGAATGATTGTCTTGCCTTCAGTTTCAAGGACCATGATATAGTTGCTGCGTCTGTTGCTTATGGTTTTTACTGGATTGCCATTGAGGTCATAGAAGTGCACACATCCGTTGCCGTTTGCTGTGATGCCTTGAACCGCGTCAGAGAGGTTCTTAAAGAGACTTATGTCGCGCCTTAGCAGTTTTACGGCTCTGTCTATGACATCCTGATCAGTGCTCTCCAGGGCAGCAGCGTTACGTTCGAGCGAGGCTTTCAATTCGTCTAAATCTTCCTGCAGATAGGGTATTAGACCAGCGGTAGCATCAGCCACGAGTTGAGTGGCTTCGTCCACTAAAGCCTGCAGCGCGGTATAGTCATTTGCGACTCGAGAATTCTGGAACACCTCTGTTGCGTTGTTAAGTTTTGTTGTTTTAGCATCCACCGCAGCTTGGTTAACGTTGTTCTCGCTGACAAATGTCTGTGCCTCACTGATTTCTGTCTGTAGGGCAGTGAAGGCAGTTTCCGGGTATTTCCCGGGGCCGTCTCCTTTCTCGTCAGCAGCATCGTTCAAAACCTTCTGCGCATCCGATATGGCGTTTTTCAGTTTCGAGAGGTCAATGGTTATGCGTGTGTCATTGAAGGCTTTGGCTGCCTCCTGAAGCGCGGATGTAGCAGCATCAATCTCAGCCTGAGTGAGTTGGTCATCTGGCTTTTCGTTTACAGTTATAGCCTGTGTCAACACCTTTGTGTAAGCATCGATAGCATCTTCTGGGTACTGCCCATTGCAGTCGCCTGCCACAGCGGAATTAGTTGCATTCACAGCCTGCTGTATGGCGGCTTGCAGCATAGTGTGGTTCATATAATCCTTATCATGCGCTTTCTCTCTGGCGCTCTGTGTGGCTGCTGTGAGTTGTGCAGTCACGCCATCCAGAGTCTCCTGGTCTTTAGCTCTGCTTGCATCTGAGCGTGCCGCGCTTACTGTCTTCCGGAATGCTTCTATGTCTTCTGCGAAATACTCGCCGATGAGATAACCAGGTTTCATTTCAGACAGAAGGGTGTTGGCTGCTGCCATAGCAGCGCTGAATGCTTCGCGGTCGAGCTCCACAGTCACGTAGGCATCTATAATCCAATAGCTTAATGTATTTCCCGCACCAGCCTTGTCACTATAAACCTTTTGGCCGTTTTCATTCCCGTCGGTACCAACATGTAAACCAGTGGAGAACATCAGTCCTAACCATTTGCCGTCGAGCTGCAGGATTTCCACATGGGCATCCTCATCTTTCTCTGCTTGCCACTGGGTGTCGTAATCACCCGTCCGCGCAAGATATGTCCCTGTAGCAACCGATTTGATATAATAAGTCAGATCCATTTCTTCCACTGGTTCCAGTGTCACGAGTTGCAATTCCGTAGCCCCCTCTTCTGCCTCTGAGGTAATGAGGGCGTTGCCGCTCTCTGTTGCTGTCAGAAGCGCCCCTCCGAAGTGTTTTATAATGTATGTGACGCCCTCGTCAAACGGCTGAATCGGGTTAAACGAGTTATTGAATACACTTATTGCAGTCTGTAGTTTTGCGGCTTCGGCTGTTCCCTCCTCGAATGTTGTTACAGTCAGAAGAGCCGTCTCGGCGGCAGCGATAGCTGCGTTGAGATCATCCATTGCTTTCTGCGGCACTTCGTAATAGTTGTCGCCTACGGACGTTGCAGCTGCGAGCTCTTTAGCTTGTGCTATTGCTTTGTTGAGGGCTGCGACAGGGGTATATTCCTCGATTATCCAGCGGGAGTTGGCTGCAGATGATGATTTGTCGCAGTATATACTGGACAGGTCTGCTGTGGCATCACTGCCCAGATATCCTTTGCCTGATGCGTTTTGCAGAGTATATGTGCCATCGCTTTGGTATGCAATAATCCATTGAGCCAGAAGGTCGTTGTCATCTTCAGCCCAGTTAGTGTCCCAACTGCTGCTGCCGCTCTTGGCCAGGAAGAGTGCAGCCCCGCTGTTCTTCAGCGAGAAATTGCCCGTGGCCGCCACCTGAGCGAAAGAGAATTGCTGAGAGGCATCTGCCGAGGGCGTCCTCACAGTAGCAAGGTTCTGTCCTTCAGTATAAGCCAGACGGTTGCCCCCTGTATTTTGAGTTATTACATATAGTTTGTCCGGCGCCGGTTTCACCTGTCGGTTCTCGGCAAAGGCATCGATGGCAGCCTGCAGAGTTTCAGTAGCTGTTTTATAGTCTGTGGTAACTGCTTCGGCTGCTGTTACCGCTGCCATGAAGTCATTGTAGGCGTCGCTTGATGTCATGAACAGCTCTGTACCTACGCTTCCTACATTTACGTCAGAAAGGATTTTCTGTGCCTTTGCGAGCAGCTGCTGAAAATTGTATTCGTCGTCTCGTTGGTCTTTCGGAATATATTCTTTCAGAGTCCAGCGGTATTTGCCATCAGTTCCATTCTTGTTACTATAAACGGTGCTGCCGTCGTTGTTGGAGTCCGTGCCTAGCACGCTGCCGCTGCCCATGTTCTTCATTTGAATGTATGTCCCTTGGTCAACGACCTGGAAGATGGCATTGGCAGTGGTGAGGTCGAATTCGGCGTCGGCCTTGGTATCCCACGACCCCTGACGATGGACGAAGGTGCCGTCGTCGGCCTGAAGGTTGAAGCCTGTGGCAGCAGCCTCCTCGGCAGTGGGCACGAAGGTAAAGACCTGTCCAGGGTCATCAACGTCCTCGCTGACGATCTTCACGGTGCCTCCCGTGGTTGTCATCACATAGCCCGAGTTGTGAACAATATTATATTTTGTCCCAATCTTAAACGGAGCGTTGGCGCTGGCTTTATAAGTGCTGATGGCTGTCTTCAGCGTGTTTGTAGCCTCGTTTATTTCTGCCTGCGAAGTAGCCGTGGCAATTACGTTTTCCGCAGCGGAAATGGCATTCTGCAGTGTCGTCCGCACCTCGGTAGTAAATTGTCCTCGCTCTGTTCCTTCCTCTGTATTTTCCAACAGGTATTTGCCATCAGCAATAGCTGTTTCGAGAGCCGTAGTAGCCAGTTCCCCGGAAATACTCAGCTCGCCCAGGAAGAAAGCGTCAACGCTTGTGCTGTTCATCCACCCAAGATTGGCTACGAGGAATGGCCGTTCGGCCGTGAACACAATTTGTGTCTGCACCCATGTGTCTGCGGTAAACTTAACACTGCCGATTTGGCTGTCCGTGCCCGTCTCGCTGTCCGAGGCATATATGCGGCTATATTGTGTGTTACTGCTCATGCCGCTGCTTGGTCGGTTGGCCCACATCGAGAATAGATATGTCTTGCCGACTTCCACCGCCCATCCTGTCTTTATAGACTTTGCCTTGCTGCTTCCGGCGCTGCCGAGGGCCCTCAGATAGGCTCCGCCGTCTGCCCCGCCCAACACCTCCAGGGCGAAATTTTCTTCAGACAGGTCGCTGCCGTCGCCGGCTTTCCAGTTAGCGAATCCGTCGTCGAATGACGCATTGGCGATCAAGTTCTGCCCCGAGACTACATAAATGCCATCATCAGTCTGGATTTTGTCGCCTTGTTGTGGTATCACATTCTGTGCCCGACCTGAAAGTGCGCATGCAAAACTCATCAGCGCAGCAATGAGTGCAATAAACGAAAACTTTTTCATATATCTGTCTTATTTGGTTTAATTCACTTATGAATGGGATTATTGTCTGATTATCATTCTCTCTCCGTTTTAGTATCCCACAGATTCTCCTCTTCTGGCAGCAGCATCTGTGTTTATCGTGACAGCTGTACAGTCCGGCTCCTGGCGAAGCAGTGCGGACCCGGTGTACGAAGCGTTACTGGCATCTCCCCGAATGGTTGCTGCGATTTGTTTTGGTGTAGCCTTCACTTGTCGGACAAGGAATTCTGCAGCGTTATAGCTGCGCAGCAGCAGGTCGTCAGCGTCTGCCGACCGCTGCGGCAGACGGAAGGGTTTATGTGCCCTCCCTCCGTTATCGAAATAGCTGATATAGAGACGGGTGTAGTTGCCATCGTCGCGCCGTGAGGAGAAGAGAATCCATCTGCCGTTGGAGCTCCATGTGTGGTAGCTCTCTGCTTCTGAGCTGTTGAGGGGCGTTAGTTCTTGGGGGTAGAGGAAGCAGGTAGAGGAATCTGGGGACGGTGGAATAGTTGCAGCGCTATTGCAATGTACGGGACGGGGGGAGAGTGGGAGCACCCACAGATCGGCACTCTTGTGCCAGATATGGAATTGCCCGTAGTCAGCCAGAGTGAAAAGAAGATATCTTCCGTCGGGTGATACCCGTGGTACGCTGGCACTCTTACCTCGTGACTCAGCGTCGAAGACGAGGCGCCGCGGCCCGAATTTGCGGGTCTTCTGGTCGAAGTCGCGTGCATAAATGTTATAATGCAGCTGGTCATAGTTATTGTCCAGGTCAGCATCTATATCTTCAGCCCTCTGGTAGTAGTGTGCCGAAATGTAGTACAGCGTATTGCCGTCCGGACTCCATGCCGGGAATGATTCGAAGTCGCATCGTGTGCGGTCTATACTCTGTATGCTGTTGTTCTCCGCGTCGTATAATATCAGGTCACTGGCGTAATCAATCACCTCCACTTTCTGCACATCGAGAGTATGGAACACCTGCCCTGTCTCGTTTACCGAGTATGCTATCAGATTCTGTGTCGGATGCCATGCGGGATAAACGCCGGCGCTCATCGTCGAGTCGGTTTTTAGATTTACCTTTGCGGCTTTATTGCCGTCTATAAATATAGTTCCACCCAAGGCCTGACGAACGTGGAACTGGCTTTGGGCATCGCGATTCCAGTTGCGTGGCATATGGCAATTTATACACTGTCCCTGACTGCTGTCCTCCAACCGCATATTCTCATATATGACGCGCTCATCAAATGATTCCGTCGAGCGTTCGTTGATGGTCAGTTCCTCATACGTTACGTAGGAAGGCCGGATTAGGCGGTAGGTTATATACGGGTCGATGCTCTCCTCTGCCACAAAATAGCGTTGTGCTGCGAAACGCTTCCACCCCGTGCCGTCTTTTACATAGATATCTATATACAGGCTGTCCCCCCGTGTCTGCTCTGCGAGAGCGTGCCAGTCGCCTTGGTCGAAACAGGCATCTCTGCCAGAGACAGTAAGTTGACCGCCTTTGGCCGAACGGGCGCAGGTCAGATATTCGTTGCCTTCTTCCAGAATGCGGAAATTGAGCGGAGCTATGTTCGGGGGTATAGTGGCCCCGTCATTATCTGGAGTGACGGCTGCCGGATATTCCACCTCGATGTATGATGATGGCACCGAAGGTCTGCAGCCGGCAAGTAATGTGATGCTCAGAGCCCACATCCATGCGTATATCTTATGTGAGTCAAACTGCTTCATTCAGTTGGTCTTTAGTCCTTCCACAAAGAAATAGTAATACCAGTAGCTGTCGCCGAATTCCGGGCGCAGGAGAGCTGCGTTGGCCGCATTGTCACCCATGCGTGAAGAGGCAGCCACGAGTCGTTGGAAACGCTGAGCGACGGCGGGGTCTATGGGTAAATCCGCCACTGGAGCCCCTCCCTGCAGTTGTGACATCATCAGGGCTGCTTCCTGATAATGTGTGGGGATATGTTCCTCCCATGTAGGCAGAAGAGCCATGAATCTGGACCAGAATCCAGCTGTATTCTTGGTGATGAGGCCATTCATCAGCGACAGTTCCACCATCTCACGAGAGCCGCCTTCGCTGAGGGCGAAGCTGTTGAGGAGATAGAACTCCACAAGTCCGTTGTCCCCATCGAGCTGATCGGTGTAGTTGAGCAGTGGGCGAATGGCTGTTGCTTCCGCTTCGAGGTCGCTGTCAGTCTCTTTATAAAATAATGTGCGTGCGAGTGTGCGTGCGTAACGGTGAGCCAAAGCATCTTCACCATTCAGCAACGCCACACGATAGAGGTAGCGAAGATAGGCAGGACGTTCGCCATATTCCACCAGGTCCTCCATGGCCCAACGATAAGCGAAACCTGTCTTTCCATAATGATAATAGAGCAATGGACCTATCATCAGTCTCAGCCATTGGTTGGGTTGAGGCGCACGATAATCGGCTGAGCCATCGGGATAAGTGAAAAGGATGTCTCCCATGCGCCCCGTCTTGAACAGTGCGAGACGCGTGAGACACACTTGTGCTCGTGTGGGTTCTTGCTCCTCCGAACGGGCTATCTGCAACACCTGTTCCCACTGTCCGACCTCTGCGGCATGCTTCATTCTCAAGGTGGCAAGGAAATTCGTGTCGCGGAAGGACCAAAGGTAAGCACAACTACCTACGGCCAGGAAAACAACAGAGGCGACAGCTGTCATCCACCGTTTACTGCCCTCGAAACGGAAGCAGGCAAATATCCATGAACTGAAGAAAGCAACCAACCAGGGGCGGCGCAGGGCCGACAGATCATTGGTGAAAGATACATGGCCCACCTCTATATCAATGGGGATAGGCAGGAGTCTTTTCAGAATCACCGGCAAGAGGAAGCCTGAAAGACAGAGAGCCATGGCCCATAGGAAATGCCGCATTCCGGCTCGTGGTGCGTGGAACTCAGAGGGCCTCATGCACAGTTGGGCGAGTTCGCAGAAAGCCAGGGAGGGGACTACGAGCAAGGCAAAGAAACCAAACAACCAAAAGCCAACAGCAGGCACTATCAGCATGAAAGCAACTTTCAAGCGCCAATCACCCAGACGATACCAAACCCCTATGAGGAAGAAGGCAATCAAGAGGCCCAAAGGGTCGGCGAAGGCGAAAGAGGGATGTTTGACGGTGTAGATAAGATAGCCCAACTGTGTAAAATGAAGCAACAGCCCAAAAGAAGGCACCCAGCAGAGGCCGAACCACGCGTCGCTGACTCGGAAAGCCCATCGCACCACATAGGCGAGGGCCACCAGTAAGATCACGAAGATAAATGCTCCCAAGAAGGGAAGGGCAAAACAGCTCTGTAAGCCCGCAGCCAAGTAAAGAAGAATGCCACAAGGTTGTTCTAAAAGGCCAACGATGGACTCATCTACATAAAATGGCGTCAGAGCTGCAGTCTCTGTCAGGAATGGCTTCAGCTGCCCCACCATCAGAAAGAGGGTGAAGGCCACGAAAATCAGTGTGAAGGGCAGACGTTGTTTCATACTTCCAGTTCCTGTCTGGCAGATAACTATTTTTATTTTATTGATATCTTCTTTCCCCCGACTATATAGATTCCCCGGGGTGTGGTGGCAGAAGTACTGACGTAATGCCGGCGACCGCCCAAATCAAACACCTGCGCAGGGACATCGCCAGCGCGTGCGGAACCGATGCCCGCTTCCGCCTCCTGACGATCCATTACTTCCCGGTTGGCTTCGATATAGCCACGGCTCCAGATATCCGCCTCTTCATACTCCGGATGCTCCACAGAGTCGAAATAGGGGGCGAAGCTCTGGTGAGTTTTATCCGACGCCTCTGCCATATATAGCGTTGTTCCGGCCTCGGTGCTGTTGCCCGACACCGACAGACACACTCCGTCGCTGGCGTTCTCTATGCGGAAATATCCGTCCTCTTCCAACCAGAATACCCACTCTTGTGCCAAGGCGTCAGATAGAGGCTGCCATCGGGTTGTGCCGAACACGCTCTCGAGATATTTCCCGGTATTCTTATCCTCTATCTTATAGGTATAAGGCCTGTCTGTAATATGGAAAACGAGTTTCAGATTCGTCTCTCCGTCATCCTCCAGCGTCAGCGAACTTTTGGGACGCGAGACAAGGCGGTCAGAGTGCTTTTCCAGAAGATACCCCTCGCAACCGTCAGCTATGGTCTGCATGCGCTTCATTCTGTACATATCATCGAACACGCTGAGGTCCCACTCCTCCATCCAACGCACTGCGGGATAGCCCGAGCGTACGCTCAGCGGCAGCCAGACATGTTTGGAATTCTGCACATTCGATGAGTTCCAGCGGTCACCCATATAGATGAAACATTTGTCCTTGCCCGGAACTGGGAATACATAGTTGCTCTGACTCTGATAAGTGTTGTTCTTGCCGTTGTCAACACAGAAGTTTATACCCGTAGAACCGTCGCTGGCCTTGAAGTCGGCAGGTGCGTTCCATATCTCGCCCATCAGATTGTATGTCCACATATACCGTCCGGGATTAGGGTCCCACCCAGTACATCCGGAGAACAGCCCGTAATATATATCGCCGGCCTTGAACAGCGATGCGGCCTCAAACCGCCGTCCTCTGAGTTGCACCTCATAGTCTTCCTCTGGCCTCAGGAAGTCCGGTGTCAGACGTTCTATATTGGTGTTGCTGTTCATGTTGGTGGAATAGGCATGGTAGGCAGTACCGTCTGTATCGAGAAAGAGAGTTTGATCACGTGAGTCGCAGTTGTTAGGGCGAAACACATCAACCAAAGTATATGGGCCTTCCACTCTGTCTGCCATGCATACCGCACATTTGGCCTGGCCGTAGTCGCTGCCATTCTCCCAATGAATCCACATCACCCATTTCTGTGTGCTCTCGTTCCATACTACTTTTGGGCGCTCCAGCGTGCGGCCGCTGGCTATATCGCGGTTCTCGTCCGTCTTTGTGCCTGACGGCGTCACAGCCCTGCTCAGTCTGGTCCATGAGCAGAGGTCTGAGCTGCGATAACAACTGATTCCGTCACTCTTGCTTCCGTTGCGCTGCTCTCCAAACCAATAGTAATATCCGTTGTGAAAGACCACGCACCCTCCGTGGGCATTGATGGCTGATCCATCCGTATCCTTCCATGTCTGGCCAGGTTTGATGGTCTGTGCATGAAGAGCGAAACCAGCCACACTCATCTCCGTCAGAGATGGAAATATTATTTGTGCCAACAGGAACAGAACGGGCATGATATATTTCTGATAGTATTTCATAACAATGATGTTAGTGTTTTGTATGCCTTCCCTTGGGAGAGAGAAACGAGGTTTCTTCCAGCAGAGTCGGCGGCATTACAGATCTGCCTTTACATCAATTTAATCACTCTCTTCTTGCCATCCTTAAACACCGCTACAATGTAAATGCCACGATGTGGCAGTGCGATGCCTGTCTGACTGGAGTAATCGTCGAGAGCCGCCACCTGTCTGCCGTCTATATTATAGACTATCACACGCGAGTGCTCTTCAACTCCGCAGAGTTCGAGCTGGCCGTTTATGATACGGCCGCTGAGACTGCCATCTCTTTCATTGGCACTCCTTACGGCATCCTCTATATCTTTCACAGACAAGCCCGGCAGAGCAGGAGCGTATGCCCCAGTCGGGTCTATGGCGAAGTATTCTATGTCTGCGCCGAGGTTCTCGAATCCCACCTGGGCGGTAGGGATGCGGCTCGTTCCCACCAGTCGAGCATCGTCTATGCGGAAGCTGCTGCTGCTCGCTCCCCATTTGGCGCGGCCCAGCTGGAAGGTGATGCGGATTTGTTTCGTGGTGGCCTTGGTCTCGAAATCAACGCTGTATTTCTCATAACTGTCACTCGTCACATTAAGCCGCACGCTGTTGTCGCTGTTCTGGAGGTCTTGTATCCGTATGCTTCCGAGTGCGGAGCCGTCATACTGACCTCCCTTGGCCAGTGCGGAGAAAGTGTAGATGTCATCTGAGGCCACATCAACAATCTGTGATATCTCGGCATCCGCCCAGCCGTCGTTCCACATATAGCGCCCGATGGCAAGCACATGGTTGTTCTGGTCAACCTCATTGCTGCGCTCCTCACGGGTGATGTCCTGCGTGGAGTTATACTGGTCATAGGGATATACATCCCAGCCCTCGATGAATTTGGTGATGTTCTGAGACTCGGAGAAGTTGTGCTCTCCCTCGAAGTTGCCGTTCTTAAGCAAATTCTTCATGACCT
>JAILPK010000068.1 GCA_024699495.1 Bacteroidaceae bacterium
GCTCTTCTGGTGGCCCGACTGTAACTGCAGAAATTCGTCTTGTGTCATAAATGTAACAGTTGTTGTTGCGTGCACTATTGCGGCGGCAAAGGTACAGCGAAACTACAACTGCTACAACGGGTAGTTTATCGGATGCTTACAAACGGGCGGCGAAGCCGCGGTTAAGGGTTAAAGGTTAATGGGTGCTCGTAAACTAAGAGAAATCAAAGGAAAGCAGTTCCTCAACTCACGTTGAAGAACTGCCACAACACAAACACAAAATAAAACACGACAAAATGCTTATCCCAAAAATGGCTTGCTACTAATGATGTTGCAAGAACGACTATGCTCCCGCACAATACGTGACGCAACTAATCACCAGACATCTTTGGCAGCACTACTAAAAACCACATATAAGAGATTGTATCAGTTTAGTTATAAGGTATATTGGTTTCAATTGTTGATATGTTTACATGATTCCGCGTTCGCGAAGAGCGCACTGCCATTTCCATGCGCTTGCCAGCACCTCTTCAAGCGGAGTGTCAGCCTTCCAGCCGAGCACTTTGTTTGCTTTGTCAACATTGCCCCATACCTTCTCTATATCGCCTTCGCGACGGGGAGCGAATGTCCAATTAAGCTTAACGCCTGTGGCTTTCTCGAATGCTTTGACTACTTCAAGGGTTGAGACACCAGTGCCGGTTCCGATGTTGAAGTATTCTATTGCATCAGACTCAATTTCGGGATTGAGGACGCGGGCCATAGCGCATACATGGGCCTTAGCCAGGTCAACGACATATATATAGTCGCGGATGCATGTACCATCGGGGGTGTCGTAGTCGTTGCCGAAAATCTTAAGCTGTCCGCGAACGCCTATAGCAGTCTGGGTTACAAACGGGATAAGATTCATGGGTACTCCAAGCGGCAGTTCGCCAATGAAAGCAGAGGGGTGAGCGCCGATCGGGTTAAAGTAGCGCAGGACTACAGACTTGATGGGAGCTCCGGAGTGTATATAGTCGTAAATGATTTCCTCGTTGATCTGCTTTGTATTGCCGTAAGGAGAGAGAGCTTTCTGGATAGGAGCCTGCTCAGTGACGGGTAAGTTCTCCGGTGTCGGCTGACCATAGACGGTGCATGAGGAGGAGAAGATGATACCCTTGACATCATACTTAGGCATAAGTTCGAGCAGGTTAACCAAAGAGATGATGTTGTTGCGGTAATACATAAGAGGCTTTTCCACACTTTCGCCCACAGCTTTTGAAGCAGCAAAATGGATAATACCTTTAATCTTCGGATATTTTTGGAAGACGGCTTCTGTAGCCTCGAAATCACGGAGGTCCACTTTCTCGAAAGCGGGGCGAATGCCAGTGATTTTCTCTATGCCATCGATAACATTTTCGTTAGAGTTAGAGAGGTTATCTACTATAACGACATCGTAGCCTGCATTCTGCAGTTCAACAGTGGTGTGCGAACCGATAAAGCCAGTTCCACCAGTAACCAGAATTGTTTCTTTCATCGAATTGATTGCTTTTATTAGGTTTTCGTTTGCAAAATTAGGGAATTTGGACGAAGGGGCAAATTATTTTCAGATAAATTTGCCTTTAACGACAAAAAACGAGTTCAAATGTGTACAGATTACTTATTTTCTGTTCTCCTTTTCAGTTTTACTAAGGTCAACAGTGCCCCTAACCCACTCCACAAAGGCTTCTTCACCATTTAACGGTTTCCATGACACATAATTTCCATTGTCATCAAGGGTAACGATGGCATTTTCATGACGGATTCCGTCAGGCAGAATAAGAAGATTGCAAGCTATGCGTGTCATTTTTTCCGGATAAGTGAAGGAAGTCGAAACCGATGGTTTTTTAAATGCTGAGGGACTGAGGTATTTCTGAGACTAAACTATGCTACGCTCTGCTGAGCCCTATGCAAGAGAGCTGAAGTGTGGGCGGTGAGTGGAGCCAAAGCAGATGGCAAAAGAAAGCTGAGACCAGAGGCGGAGGTGCGGAGGGGGCAAACCAGGTTTTGTATGCAGGACTATGGATACGGGCGACTGTCGGCTGCGGAGAGTGAACGATGCGACTGAAGCTAAGGCCTGCGGCTGCGATTCCTGTAAGAGCGGCGGCCCGGCAGGATGCGATACCCTTTTTTCTTTACCACATCAATCTTGCTGTCTCCTTTCTGCTGTTCGCGCAGTTCCTCTGGCGAGAGACGTCCGGCCTTAGCAGCGGAGAGGCTGTCACGAGGTATGGAGTCACGGGCGAGGGAGTCCGCATCAGAATTAATGCTGTCGAGAGCCAGCGAGTCTTTTATCTCATGGAAACGGATAAGAACCGGATTGGTCATCAAAGCCAAGGAAGTCTCACCGCTGTTTTTTTCATCTATCGGCAAATGTATATGTCCGAACACTGAACTCGGCAGCCAGTCTTTTTTGTTGCCTATTCGCAGTTCGGTGGGTTTATTGGCGCTAAGTCTTACGGTTGTGCCGCGAACAGAATCGTTGTCAAAGACCACAATCAAGTCTGCATAACAATCGCAATAACCAGAGCGGGATAGAAAACGGGGAATGAATCGCCACATAACCTCATCACCAGGCAACCACGTGCTGTCACATTTCTGTTCCCATGCAAAAATATTGTCCAAGGGGTTTGAACGCACAACAACAAACGCCCGTTCCTCCCACACGTTAGCGGTATCACCCTCGGCAGAAAGACTTGCATAAGCATCTTTCGGAAGAGCGAGCAGGCCAATGGCTTCCAATGAGCGTTCGAGGCGGGCATCTACCTTATTATATATAGCGGTAAGTTTCTTGAGGTCGCCGCAATAGTAAGCCATCGACTTATCAAACTGCTCCTCGGTAATACCATGTTTCTCAAAAAGGCTGTTGAGAATGTCCTCATTATCTTTATTGCTGTCAAATCCCCCTCCTACTTCGGACATCCCCTGAGCTAAATGATAGTCGAAAAGGATTTCTTCAATCTTTGACTCTGAAAGCACGCCGTCAGGCCTCTTCGGTTTGCAAGAGACGAACACAAGCAGACAAGCAGCTGCAATCAGGATTTGGAATGACAGACGGCGCGTAATAATAAAATGTTATGAGTTAGTTTCCAATAAAGAGGAGAATTGCTTCGGATAAAACAGAAGCAGAATAATCACAGCCGAGGAAATACATGCATCAGCGAAATTGAAGATGGGGCTGAAGAAAATAAAATGCTCCCCTCCACAAAATGGCATCCACGCCGGCCACACCCATTCAAAGAGAGGGAAGTAGAACATATCTACCACGTGGCCGTAGAACCAAGTGGAATACCCCTGGCCAAAGGGAACAAAAGAAGCAATCTGAGGGGGAGCCGGGCTATTGAAGATAAGACCGTAGAAAAGGCAGTCCACTATATTTCCCACAGCTCCCGCCATAATCAGAGTCAGACAGATTAACAGCCCCCATTTGATGCCCCGCCTGATACAGCGTGAAATGTAGTACGCTACTGCCCCCGCCAGTAAGATACGCCCGGTGGTCAGGAATATCTTATCGAAGAGTTCCATGCCAAAAGCCATGCCGTTGTTCTCAGTGAAGAGAATGTAGAACCAATCAGTTATATGAATAGACTGGTGGAGACACATGTGTGTCTTCACCCATATCTTAATCGTCTGATCCAAAAGAATCACGACGAAAAAGACAGTAACTACAAGCAGGGCCTGAGCACGGCTACGTGATAAACGGAATCTCAATGTGAGCGTTTACGGTCGTTTTTAACTTCGATGCTGAGAGTGGCATGTGGCACTGCACGCAAGCGTTCTTTAGGAATCAGTTTGCCAGTCTCACGGCAGATGCCGTAGGTCTTATTCTCTATGCGCACGAGAGCAGCCTTCAGACCGATAATGAATTTCTGCTGGCGTTGAGCCATCGACATCAACTGCTCCTTCGACTGCACCTCGCTTCCCTCCTCCAGGGCGTGGTACGTAGGTGCTGTGTCGTCGGCTTCATTGTTGTCCTTATTCATGATTTGGTCCATAGTGTGCTGATAATCACTCTCGGCAACTTCCAGTTTTTCTAAAATCAGTTCCTTGAATTCCTCCAGTTCTTCGTCGGAATAACGGATTTTCTCGGCTTCCATAAGTCAGATGTTCAGGGGTGAATTAAATTTTTTCTATGTGAATATTTATCTTAAAATCGTCAAGATCAAGAGCAGTGGGATCACAGACTTCATCCACAAGGGAAATGTCGGTGGCGAGTACCTGTCCGCAAATATAATCTTTGAAAGAGAGCACGGCCTGGTCAGTCTGAGGGGCGTGGGCAAGAGTGATGGAAATACGGTCTGTAATCTCCAATCCACTCTCCTTACGCAGGTTCTGAATGCGCTTAACCAGTTCGCGAGCAATACCTTCGCTGCGCAGTTCGTCGGTCACATTGATGTCAAGAGCCACGGTCAGAGCGCCTTCGTTGGCTACGGTCCACCCAGGGATATCCTCGGAATAGATTTCCACATCAGCGATTTCGATAGTTGCGGTTTCGCCGTTTGCGAGTGTGACCTCGAGTTCACCCTGTTCGAGTTGTGATATTTGCGACTGTGAGAGAGCGGTTACTGCGGCATTGACATCTTTCATCAGTTTACCAAATTTCTTGCCCATGGTCCGGAAGTTGCATTTCACCTTCTTGACAAGGATTCCAGCGCCCTCGACAAACTCCAGTTCCTTCACATTAACTTCATCAAGGATGAGTTGCCTTACGCTTTCTATACGCTGCTGAAGAATAACGTCGGTGGCAGGAATTGCAATGCGTGCCAACGGCTGACGGACAATCAGCTGCTCTTTCTTTCGGAGCGACAATACCATAGATGATATTTGCTGAGCAAGTTCCATACGGGCTTCCTGCTCCTTGTCAATCTTGCTGTCGTCGGCTTCCGGGAATTTAGCCAGATGGACGGAAGTGCATGCAGAAGAGCAGTCGGAAGGCAGAACAGCGTGCAGGTCACGATACAGCTGGTCGGCATAGAACGGAGCTATCGGAGCCATGAGGCGGCTCACAGTCTCCAAGCATGTCCACAGAGTCTGGTAAGCACTGATCTTGTCAATACTCATAGCAGTCCCCCAAAAGCGTTTGCGTGAGAGACGCACAAACCAGTTGCTGACATTGTCAACCACAAATGACTGAATAAGACGTCCTGCGCGGGTGGGTTCATAATCCTCATAGCAGGCAGTTACCTCACGCATGAGAGAATTGAGTTCGCTGAGGATCCACCGGTCCATCTCCGAGCGCTCGCTCATCGGGACGTCAGCCTCCTCGTATTTCCATCCATCGACATTGGCATACATCGTGAGGAATGAATAGGTCTGGTAAAGTTTGCCGAAGAAGGAGCGGCTCACCTCCTGAACCCCGGCCTCATCATATTTGAGGTTGTCCCAGGGCTGTGAGTTGGTGATCATATACCAGCGCACGGCATCAGAACCATACTTACTGATATTGTCAAACGGGTCAATACCATTACCAAGACGCTTTGACATTTTCAGCCCGTTTTTGTCCAAGACAAGGCCGTTGGAAATGACTGCCTTATAAGCCACGCTGTCAAATACCATTGTTGCTATGGCATGGAGAGTGAAGAACCAACCGCGGGTCTGGTCAACACCCTCGGCAATGAAGTCTGCAGGATAGACGATGCGCTTGTCCAATGCCTCTTTATTCTCAAAGGGATAATGAATCTGAGCGTACGGCATCGCGCCGCTGTCAAACCACACATCAATCAGATCCAGTTCGCGCTGCAGGGGCTGTCCGCTATCACCGACCAGAACAATATCGTCCACATAGGGGCGATGCAAGTCGATGCGGTCGTAGTTCTCCTGGCTCATATCCCCAGGAACAAAGCCCTTGTCCTTGAGCGGGTTTGAAGACATGAGTCCAGCCTTAACGGCCTTCTCAATCTCGTTATAAAGTTCCTCGACAGAACCTATGCATATTTCCTCACGGGTGTCTCTGTTGCGCCATATAGGAAGAGGTGTTCCCCAATAGCGGCTGCGGCTGAGATTCCAGTCGTTCAGATTTTCCAACCATTTGCCAAAGCGTCCGGTTCCTGTTGATTCGGGTTTCCAAAGGATGGTCTTATTGAGTTCCATCATACGCTCTTTGGCTGCTGTGCTACGGATGAACCAAGAGTCAAGGGGGTAGTAAAGCACGGGCTTGTCTGTGCGCCAGCAATGCGGGTAGTTATGCACATGCTTCTCTATCTTGAATGCGGAACCGCTTTGTTTCATTTCCATGCAAAGAACGATATTCAGGTCTTCGGTCTTTGCCAGTGCCTTCTCATCGTAATCAGCATATTTGGGGTCATAGGCGTTCTTGACGAAATCGCCGGCATGGTTCCAATAGGTGTCACATACGCAAGACTCGACAAAACTTTCATCCATATCTTCGCGCACGAAGTACTTTCCGGTAAAATCAACCATAGGACGTGTATCTCCAGCCTTGTCTATAACGAAGAGTGAGGGGATTCCTGCGTCTTTGGCCACCTTGGCATCGTCAGCACCGAATGTGGGAGCGATATGGACAATTCCGGTTCCGTCCTCTGTAGTTACATAATCACCAGGAATAACGCGAAATGCATCTTGCTCTTTTACAACAACTTGGCCGTTGTCCAAATCGCAAGGCTTAATCCATGGGAATAACTGCTCATAGCTGAGCCCCACCAAATCAGTTCCTGCCCACTCGCCAAGGAGCTCTGCAGCTGCTGCATCGGAGCCATCCTTCGGAGATGGGAAATAAACGTCTTTGCGAGAGTCTGCTACAATATACACGGCCTCTTCTCCTGTATATGGATTGTGCCCCTTGACAGCCACATATTTGATTTTTGGACCTACGCACAACGCTGTGTTGGAAGGGAGTGTCCAGGGGGTGGTGGTCCAGGCAAGGATATATACCGGCAAGCCTAAGCCGAACAGAACCGTCAGAGTTTTCGGGAATTCCTTCCCACAGTCTGAGCCTGCGGGATTAACCACTTTAAACTGAGCCGTTACGGTAGTATCCTTAACATCACGATAGCAGCCAGGCTGGTTCAGCTCGTGACTGGAGAGGCCTGTGCCTGCAGCAGGGCTGTAGGGCTGAATGGTGTAGCCCTTATAAAGCAAGCCCTTGTTATACAACTGCTTGAGTAGCCACCAAAGAGTTTCGATGTACTTGTTGTCGTAGGTGATATAAGGATGTTCCATATCTACCCAATAGCCCATCTTACGGCTTAGGTCTTCCCATTCCTCTGTGAACATCATCACATTCTTACGGCACTTGTCATTGTATTCTTCGATGGATATTGACTTTCCGATATCCTCCTTTGTAATTCCAAGTTCCTTCTCAACTCCCAGTTCCACCGGAAGTCCATGGGTATCCCATCCGGCCTTGCGATGCACCTGAAAGCCCTTCATAGTCTTGAAACGGCAGAAAGAGTCTTTTATACTGCGTGCAAGGACATGGTGAATGCCAGGGTGCCCATTGGCTGATGGAGGTCCCTCGAAAAAAACAAATGAAGGACATCCTTCCCGCTCGCTTATGCTGCGGTGAAAGAGATCTTCTTCTGTCCACTTATTCAATATTTCCTGATTAACCTTTGTGAGGTTAAAATGGTCGTGTTCTGGAAAAGATTTTGCCATATTATTGCTAAAAGCTTATATTTTAATATTTGAATGTTCTAAAAAGGTGCGCAAAAGTACATAAACTCTTCATAACGGCCAAAAGAAGAGGCAAAAAAATGCAAGAAGGCTATGCGACTGCCCCAATAAACACAATAAGCAGGGTAAGCCAAAAGGTGACAACAAGCAGATAAACATCATCTTTTAAAAAACCGCTACCTGTATATTGGTCTGAGTAGTAGGTATGAGGGAAGGACAATTTTTTGCACCCGAATGCATAGAGGCTATATACGAAAGCGCCGGCCATACTTCCGAACAGAGCTCCGCAAAGGATGTCACCGGGATAATGTAAGCCAAGATATATACGTGAATAGCTCGACAAAGAGGCCCAGACGAAAAGAGTCAGCGTAAGACGATAGTTGCGTATTAGAAGAGCCACAAAAGTGAGTATTCCGAAGGTGTTTGAAGCATGACTGGAAAAGAAGCCATACAGGCCTCCACGGTAATCGCCACACACATCCACAAGGCCGTACAAGGCAGGCTCATGGGAAGGACGGAATCTGTGAACCATTGGTTTCACCCAACCGCTCGACACCCTGTCGGTTATAATCAGCAGAATAGTGAATGCCAACACAAAGAGAACGAATCTCTTCAAATTATTATTCTTCAGGAAGACATATATCAGCATCAAGGCCAAAGGAATCCATGTGGAAGTGTGTGTTACAATCATCATAAGATGATCATAAAAGAAACTATCACTGCCGTTCATCCAAAGAAACAGCTGTCTGTCTGCTGTAATCAACTGCTCCAACATTGAATCAGATTAATTCCAAGTCGGCTTTACGCATCCAACCCTCCTTGCCATCAGACATACGCACTTCGCACCACTCCTTCATCATGTCATCTATAATTTCGACACGAGTGCCTTCATGCAGGATGAAGAGGTCTGTTCCGCTGTCGCTCGGAGTACTCTTCACAACCACAGAAGTGCTCATGATTATAGCTCCTGAGCGGTGAGTGATTGACTGCCGATGGCTGTAGGCAGCTATGTTTGCGAATATGCTGACAAGCAGGAACAAGACAGCTATCGTAAAGCCCGTCTTTTTCATGGATACGGTGTTGCCGAATATATAAAGGGCAACAGCCAAAAGCATTATGATAAAAGACGCTATAGCCATAAACATCCATGCGGAAATGCTCATTGACTTCACCATGCGCTTGAAGACAGTAACAAAAAACATCTCGCTCGCAGGCATGACCTTGTCTATGGTCTTCGTGCGGGACAGCTCAAGGTTAAAGCGGATATCCTTGTCACTGGGGTCGAGCATCAAGGCGCGCTCATAGTTAAGTATGGCCTTGGCTATTATATCCTGGCGGTAATAGCAATTACCGATATTATAATAGAGGTCGGCACTTTGTCCTTTCTTCAGCAGTTTCGAATATATGGAAACGGCTTTCTGGTAGTCTTCATGCACGTATGCGCTGTCTGCCATTGCCTTGGTTACAGGCTTGCCACCTTTATTTGGCTTCGCTTGTAAGGGGATTTGCACAGATGCAAGCAGCAATGTGACAAGGGCTATATATATCGTTTTCATCTGATTATTTTTTCTTTAAGTCTGACTCCATCTTATTTATAACATCTTCCGCAGAAGCATAGAGCTTATCCATCGTATCAGCAGGGTCTCCGGGAGCGAAACGGGCAAATTCGCATTCATTGAGCGTGCTTATGAATTCTTCTATTATGTCGGTTTCCACCTGTTTCTCTGCAAGACGTTCGCGCACGTTCTCCTTGGACAGTTCGCTCACAGGTATATTCAGTTTGTCGCCTACATAACCCCAGAGAGCTTTCATTGTCTCTTCATAAAATGCGTTGGCTTCATGCTTCTGCATAAGACGGCGGGCCTGCTTCAGACGTTTGGTTGCCGCTTTGTTTGCCTTGCGGCCCTTGCGACCGACCACATCTGCATTCGCCACAGCATAACGTCTGAAGGCGACAACGAGGAAGAGGAAGACTAACAAGGGCACTATGTAATAAGCCCAATAGAGAAGGCTTCCGAAAAGGGATGCATCGTCTGACTGGTAATGGGCAGAGCCGCTCTTGATAAAGCGGATATCGTTGCCAAGCAATTCTATATCCTCTTTCGATATAGATCCGCTCGAGGTGCCGCCACCGGAACCCTTCGCAACAGCAACGCTATGAGGTTCATCCCTTAGTGTCTTATATTGGCGTGATTCAGTATCAAAATAACAGAATTCCACTGAAGGAATATCGTATTTACCAGCATGGCGGGGCACGGCAATGAAATCGTATATCATGCTTCCGCTTAAGCCGCTGGCACCAATCTTAGTCTTGTCCTCTGTCTTCGGCGAATAGCTCTCGAAATCAGCCGGCCACTTCACTTCTGGCGCCTTCATCAGCTTGAGATTACCTGTTCCGGTCACCGTAGCACGAAGAGTGAGTGCATCGTTGGCCTTCAGGCTCTCGGGAGTAAGTGATGTTGACATCTGAAAACGGCCTACAGCACCGCTGAAGTTGGCGGGTTTGGGAGATGGAAGTTCATCAACCTGGAGTGTAACCTCGGGCGCCATAATCACTTTCTTCACCTCAGTGACTGTCGAACCACCGCCAAAGAATGCATCCCAAGGATCAACACTGCGATTGCGCTGCAAGACAACGGCATCGAATTTGATGGCAGGTATAGTAATTTTACCTGTTTTCTGCGGGAATACGACATACTGACTCCACACAGCCGAACCGTAATTCTTGCCGTTATAATGCTCCATCTTCAACTGCGGCTGCTGCTTCCTGTTTAATTCCTGCACGTAGAGATTGTCAAGTTGGGGCATCTTGCCGGTCATCTCGCTTATGCTAACCAGAGTGTAAAGCTTATATGTAAGAAGTACTGCTTCCTGCTCGAATACCCTTTTCCTGGATGCTGTGACAGCAATAAAGAGGTCTGAACCGCTGATACGCTCTCCTGACTGCTGCGTACGCATCCTGTCTGGTTGCGGCTCTTCCTGTTCTTCTCCCTGAGAAGCTCCGCCACGAGAGTGTCCGCCACTGCCTTTAAGAATAATAAGCGCGCGCGACGGCGAGTGGTATGTCTTGCCATCGGAAACTACGGTTGCCACAGGCGTCTTGTATGTGCCGGCCTTGTCGGCCTGAAGGGTGTAAGTGAAGGTGACACTTGACGATGATGTCGTCTTGCCGTTGACAATAGAAAAGCTTGAAGACGTGCTTTGCATCGGACCAAAGAGAACTGTAGCACCCTGAAATTCTCCAACAGAGAAATCGCTCAGATCATTAGTGTTCACCACGTATGCAATACGGAAGCGGTCACCCTCGACTACTTCCGATGGTGACTGCACCTTGACCTGCACCTGCGCGCAGACAGGAATCACAGCCATCAGCATAAATAAAAAGCCGAATATGGATATTTTTGTATGTCGCATTATTCTATATGAATGTGTGTAGGGAATGAGAGTGTGTTCGAAATGAATATGAGCACAGATTTACCATTGTTTTTGCAGTTGTCGGCGCTGCGGCTGTTTCTGTGCACGCTTTACCTTATCTTGAGTGGAACGCTCTTCTTGCATTGCAGCATTTAAGAGCTGTTCTGCATTCTCGCGGCTCATGTCCTGCTGTTGCGACGGCTGTTCCTGTTGCTGTTGCTGCTGTTCCTGCTGCTTCTGCTGTTCCTGCTGCTTCTGCTGTTCCTGGTCTTTATTCTGCTGCTGGTCTTTGTTCTGCTGCTGGTCTTTGTTCTGCTGATCATCCTTGGGCTGATTTTTGAGTTGGTGCTGGCAGAGAGCAAGATTATAGCGTGACTCATCATCATCAGGGTTTCTCCGAAGGGCATTCTTATAACATTCTATAGCCTCGGCAAACTGCTGCTGACTCTGAAGGATAACACCCATATTATGGTAGGTGTCCGCCAGACGTAATTTGCTGTCATGACACTTGGAGGCTGTCTCGAAGGACTGCATCGCTTCCTTGGGTTTCCCTTGCATCAGAAGTGTATTTCCAAGGTTATAATGAGCCTGGGCATTTCTGGGATTCAACTCCACTGCCTTCTGATATTCCACTTGTGCCTTGGCGTGCAGGCTATCTCTGTACAAGCGGTTACCAATACGTATGTGGTCGCGGTCGTTTTTGCGTGCCGAAACCGAAGAGAAGGTTATCGCCGCAAGCAATAAGAACAATATATTTCGTTTCAACATAGTGGTTCTACTCGGTTTTTGCCTGTTCCTTTACACGGAACAAGCGGATATTCTTAAACAGATGGTTTTTGCGCGCAAGGAGGAGCACATCAAGGACCAGCAAGACCAATGCTGCCCATGCAAAATCCCGGAAGTGTTCGTCATACTCTGAAAAAAGGGTGCTTTCCATCTCTGCTTTAGCCAACTTATCTACATATTTGCTCAACGCTGCCTGAGCAGAACTGCTGTTATCTACATATATATATGCTCCGCCGCCCGCCTGAGCAATCTCGCGGCACATCGGTTCGTTCAGTTTGGAAACAACGGTATTTCCGCTGTTGTCGGTTATGAAATGGCTGCTGCCGGGAATGGGGATCGGACTTCCGGCAGGAGAGCCTACGCCAAGCACATATACGCGCATGCCTTTCTTCAACGCTTCCTTCGCAGCTTCCACCGCTCCGCCTTCATTGTCCTCGCCGTCAGTAATTACAAAAATGGCGCGGCCCACACCCTCCTGCTGGGTGAAGCTGTGTGAGGCGAGGTCGATAGCTGTAGCTATATCTGTGCCCTGCACTCCCACCATAGATGGGGAGATATTGTCCAAAAACATCTTGGCAGATACATAATCGCTGGTGATAGGGAGTTGAACGTAAGCATCTCCGGCATATACTATGAGGCCGAGTTTGTCATCGGTCATGTTATCGACAAGATTGCTGATGAGCAACTTGGACTTGTCAAGACGGCTCGGACGGACATCCTCTGCAAGCATGGAGTTGCTCACGTCGAGAGCCATGATAACCTCTATCCCCTTACGTTTGCGGGTATCTATTTTAGTTCCGTATTGCGGACGTGCCAGACAGATTATCATCATGGCAAGGGCTATATTCACGAGCCAGAACTTCACCTCGGGGCGCCATAAGGAGACGTCGGGCATCAGGGCTTTCATAAGGTCGGGGTCACCAAAAGCGCGAATACGCCGGCGGTGCACCAGATTCATGACATAATGCAACAAGGCCAACAGTGGTATTATGGCCAAAGCGTACAGGAATATGGGGTTTTCGAATCGGAACACGATTGTGATTTATCTGTTATTTAACTTGTTGTTTTACTTTGTAGAAGTTATGGTATTCTCCTGAGCAGTGTCTCGCGCAACAGAAGTTCGAGGAGGAGAGCAAGACAAGCGAAGAGGGCAAAGATGCCATAGGCTTCATAACGCTTGGAATACTTGCGTACGTTCATCTTTGTCTTTTCCAGTTTGTCTATCTCCTGATAAACATCACGCAGTTTGGAGTTGTTTGTGGCTCTATAGAACTCACCGTCTGTAGTGCTGGCAATCGACGCCAGGGTCTTGGTGTCTATCTCTACAGGAATATTCAGGTATTCAGTATGCCCTCCTACCACTACGGGATAGCGTGCTGTGCCCGTGGTCCCGACGCCAATAGTATAAATGCGTATGCCGAAACTCTTGGCAATCTGGGCTGCCGTCTGCGGCGATATGTCACCGGCATTGTTGGAGCCGTCCGTAAGCAGGATAATAACCTTGGACTTCGCTTTCGAATCTTTCAGACGGGTGATGGCATTTGCAAGTCCCATTCCTATTGCCGTGCCGTCCTCTATAAGTCCCTGCTGGGCCATGTCACAACGCAGAGCCTGAAACAAATTCAGCAAAACCGCGTGGTCGGTGGTCATAGGACATTGCGTGAATGACTCACCGGCAAATATTGTCAAGCCGATGTTGTCATTCGGACGCCCAGATATGAATTCGGAGGCCACTTTCTTGGCTGCCTCAAGGCGATTAGGTCTCAGGTCCTCGGCCAGCATGGAAGTAGAGATATCCATACACAGCATGATATCTATGCCCTCTATATGCTTGTCACTCCATGAGTTAGATGTCTGCGGACGGCAAAGCACGATTATAATCATCAGGAAAGCAAACATCCGCAGCAGGAAAGGAATATGAACCAAATACTGACGTATGCCGCCCGGAGCCAAGCGGACCATCTCCGTGGTACTCACTCTGAGTGAAGGGGAGCTGTCATGATTACGCATAATATACCATACGATGTAGGGTATCAAGAGAAGCGTCAGCAGCAGGAAATATGGTTGTGATAATTGCATCTTGCTATTATTTATTATCGGATGAGGTCAAAAATCTGCCAGCCCACATAGCCAAGCAAAGCCAGCAAAGCAAGTGCGAGGACTATTATCGCGACACGCATCGTGATGGAACGTGCGCGATTCTGACGCTCTTCCACAGTGATTTCTTCAGGCTCAGCCTTGGCGTTCGGATCTACTTCCACCTTGGTCTGATTGATAAAGTCAATCGCATTGAGCAGGTTTCTGTCGTTCTCGCCAATGAGAGTAGTCCATTTTGCGAACTTCACAAGATCGGCAGTCTGAAACAGGTCGCGCAACTCGGCTAGGGTGGTTTCATCCCCCTCCTGCACCAGCCTCTCTATGATTTCAGAAGAAGTCATCTCAGTGGCATTGAAACTGAAGCGGTCGCGTATATATGTTCTGATGGCATCTGTAAGCAGGGTATAATACTCCTTGCTGTCTTCCTCAGCCCATTTCTTCTCTACTTTGATACGCTCGATTTCCGCGATTGCCACCTGGTGGGGAGGCAGTTTCACGACTCGTTTTACAATGCGTATGATAGGTTTATTCTGATGATAGCGTATTGAGACATAGGCCAGGAGAACTGCGAGAATGAGAAGCAGCACGCTCCACCAGAATACAGGTGACCAGTCATCCCATGAAAATGGATTGTCATGGATATCCTTCGGGCCTGCAAAGCGGTCGAGATGAACGGTATCAACGGGAATAGTCAAAACCTTTAAGGCCAATGACTTAGACAAATAAGGTTTACCATCTACTTTAACCTCGAACGGGGGTAAATAGACCAAGGCTGAATCGAAAGCCGTAATAGCCCAACGCTCCCGCACTTGAATACGTTTTCCGTCATTCAGTTTTATAGTGTCCAAGCCTAAACGTTCAACCAGTTCTACCCCGTCCTTCAACGGCTGCATGGGTTGCATCACAGGCATCTCAAGCCGCTGGCTGCTGCCGCATGTAACCTCCAATGTCAATTCACGCTGCTGGCCGATAAGCATCACGAGTGTGTCTATACTGGCCTCGACAGTAACTTGTGCCTGCACAGAGACTGGGACAAGCAGCATAAACACAACTCCCAATAATATATTATTAATAATAATGTGTCTCCTCATTGAACTAAGAGCATTGAAAATCATTATCTGCGACCTCCTCTCTTTGCAAAAAGTTCACGCAATGCACTCACATAGTCTCCATCAGTGCGGACACTTACGGCATCCACATTGCTGCGGGTGAATATGTCCCGCAGACGGACCGACTGGGATTTCCACCACCTTGCGTAGGCGTTACGCACCTGACGGCTCGAAGAATCAATCCATGCCAGATGTCCTGTTTCTGCATCCTGCACACGCAGTAGTCCCACATTAGGTAATTCAGCCACACGGCGGTCGTAAACCTGAATGGCGACTACATCGTGTTTGCGATTAGCAATGATAAGAGACTGGCTGAAATCCTTGGCATCGATGAAGTCGCTGAGTACGAAACAGGTGCAGCGACGCTTTATCACCTGTGTCATGTATTCTACGGCCTTGGACAAATCTGTATGTTTGTTTTCCGGTTGGAAGTCAATCAGCTCGCGGATTATATAAAGAATATGTTTGCGGCCTTTCTTCGGAGGGATAAATTTTTCGATATGGTCAGAGAAAAAAATGACTCCAATCTTATCGTTGTTCTGAATAGCACTGAAAGCCAATGTGGCGGCTATTTCTGTGACCATCTCCCGCTTCGTCTGGGAAACAGTGCCGAAATCAAGACTGCCGCTCACATCCACCAGAAGCATCACAGTCAGTTCGCGCTCCTCCTCAAACACCTTGATAAAAGGCTTGTTAAAGCGGGCAGTCACATTCCATTCTATATCGCGTATGTCATCGCCATACTGGTACTCACGCACTTCGGAGAAGGCCATACCACGCCCTTTGAAAGCAGAGTGGTACTCACCAGCAAAGATATTGTTGGAGAGTCCCCTGGTCTTGATTTCAATCTGACGGACGCGTTTAAGTATCTCAGAAGTTTCCATTAAGGCACTTCAACCTTATTCAGAATACGTGAAACAATTTCTTCAGCAGAGATGTTGTTTGCCTCAGCCTCATATGAAAGGCCAATGCGGTGACGCAGCACATCGTGGGCAACAGCACGCACATCTTCAGGAATAACATATCCACGACGTTTTATGAACGCATACGCGCGCGAAGCCAATGCGAGGTTGATGGATGCACGGGGACTGCCTCCGAACTCGATATAATCCTTCATCTCTGTAAGACCGTAACGGTCAGGGTAGCGAGTGGCAAAGACGACATCTGCAATATACTGTTCTATTTTCTCATCAAGATAAACCTGGCGGACGACATCGCGAGCCTCCATAATTTCTTTCGGGCTGAGCACAGGCTTTACCTTGATTTTATCGCCGCTAATATTCTGGCGGATGATGCGCTTTTCCTCTTCCAGTTTTGGGTAATCTATTACGACTTTCAGCATGAAGCGGTCCACTTGCGCTTCAGGAAGCGGATATGTTCCTTCTTGCTCGATTGGGTTTTGGGTTGCAAGGACCAGGAAGGGTGCAGGCAACTCGAATGTGGTCTTACCAATAGTTACCTCACGCTCTTGCATAGCTTCGAGCAGGGCACTCTGCACTTTTGCAGGCGCACGGTTTATTTCATCAGCAAGCACAAAGTTGGCGAACACCGGCCCCTGCTCAACCACAAAACGCTCATCTTTCTGCGAATAAATCATTGTACCGACCACGTCGGCAGGTAAGAGGTCCGGAGTGAACTGAATCCGGCTGAATTTGGCATCAATCAAGTTGGAAAGGGTCTTAATAGCCAATGTCTTGGCAAGACCAGGAACACCTTCGAGCAACACATGTCCGTCACTCAACAACCCTATAAGCAGCGACTCAACAAGATGTCGCTGCCCTACAATTACCTGATCCATACCCGTCATCAGATGGGTTACAAAAGCGCTTTGGCGCTCAATCCGCTCGTTCAGTTCGCGGATGTCAAAAGATTCTGCCATTTGTTTATCTTATATCGTTTTTAGTTTCGTGGCGCGAAGATAATGAAATTAGATACTTGTTGTTCTAAGAGACGCCCGAAATTAACATTGTTTATTGATGATTGATGATTGTTTATTCTTTATGCCTTAGTTTCGGCAGGTTAAGCACTGCATTCTTAGGCACGATGTCGGGATTATTGATACCATTCATAATGCAGATATATTCCACATAATCCGTGGTGCCATAGTATTTGCGTGATATGTTCAGGAGTGTACGGCCCACCCTCATCGTGTCAGTCCCGATTGAGCCGATAATAAGAAATTTTCCATCCTTGACCTGCGGATATCTGGCAATTGCTTCTTCAAGCTCACGGGCCTCGCGCTCTTTTGCCTCACGCTCCGCCTTCTCTGCAGCCTCACGATCTGCCCTCTGTTTGGCTTCCTCTGCTTTGATGGAGTCCTCCTTGGTTATGGCCGCTTTTTTGTCCGCCTTGCTACTCTTCTGTTTGGCTTTCACTATCAAATCTGAAGCCAGACTCTTGATATGCAGACGGTCGCCACCGCCAAGATAATAACCAAGACTGAACAGAAGTAATGCACACATCAACAATAATGGCATAACCCACCAACGGCTCTTACGTTCGGACATAATTGTTGCATTGTGGACTATATCTGCATGCTCAACGACAGACGCACGTTTGACCAGCACGGCATCATCCACTTCAGTAGCCTCGCCCACGTGATTCGTCCTATCGGCAGTAGCAGTTGGTTTTACTTCTGAATCCGTTGGCAGTTCGCCAGGCTCTAAATGCTCTGCCGGAGCAGCGGTGTCGGATGGGTCGGTAGCTTTAGGGAACTCGGATGAATCTGAAGGTTGTGAAAGATCTGAAGAAGCAGAAGGTTTTGCAGCCGGTTCGGTTTCTACAATATCTGCGGTTCTGCCTTCAGTTTCTTCTTCGACATCAGAATTATCTTCGTCATCTGCTTCTTCGGGTGTTTCAGAAACATCTGTATCTGAAGCCTCTTCTATGTCTGAGGATGAAAGTGAAACAGCCGTTCCCCTCCCCTCATCACCGGTTTCTGGAGCGCCTCCAATCGCAACTGTTTTTTGTTCTTCTGCTTCGGCCTCCACAGCCCTACCGCCTACGGAATGTATTCCTGATAAAACAGGGGCAGGCGCTTCTATACCCTTCATTTCATCTGGCATCTCCGCTCCCTGTTCAGGAGTATCTATATTGTCCGGCTCGTCACCGATAGCGTTGATTTCATCCAAATTGATGTCATCGTTAAGAGGCGTCGCCTCAAAGTCGGCAAACGGCTTGTTTATCTCATCGCGAATTACAGGGTCTGGGGTAAAGGTAAATTTGCTATGTGCGGGAATCACTATTCGTTCGCCTGTGGAAATATTCACGCTCTCACGCTCATCCACATTCACCAATTTGAATGTGCCAAGACCGCGGACCTTGACAATCTTATCTTTTAGGAGATTGTCCGCCACCACATCAAAGAAGAGATGCACAAACTGCTCTGTCTGTTTTTTGCCGGCAGCACAACGGCTTGCCAAAGCTTCGGTCAGCTCCGATAGACTTGCTCTGTTTCCCATAACGCTTAGAGTTCTTCTTCTCCTATACGCTCACGCATAACTGGGCTGGGTTTGAACGACAACACGAGGCGGGGGGGGACAAGTACCTTCTGGCCGGAAGGAGTCTGGCAGACTCGCTCCATTTTCTTCTTAACCTCAAACGAGCCAAACTGCTTTATTGTCACTGCGCCATCTGAAACCAGCACTTCAGTCATCTCGGCCACCAAGCCGTTGATCATAGTCTGAGTGTCAGCTACAGAGAGGCCTGAACGCCTGCTCATTTCGCTTATCAATTGCTTATTATTCATAACCTTTTATCTGTTACTGGTCTATTTTTCCATATAAATCAAAATCGTCTGCACTCTCTATATGCACCTGACAGAAAGAGCCAACAGCGAGATGTGGAGCGTCAGAACGTTTAATCAGCACCTCTGGGTCCACCTCTGGCGAATCAAATTCCGTACGCCCCACCCAATAATCGCCCTCTGAGCGGTCTATGATAACCTTCATTACCTGGCCAACCTTTGCATCCTGCACTTCCGCCGAAATACGCTGTTGCAAACGCATTAGTCGCGAGAGGCGCAATTGCTTGACCTCTTCTGATATATCATCACGATAATTCTTTGCACTGTATGTGCCCTCTTCCTCAGAATAAGCGAAAGCTCCCATCCTTTCAAAACGCGCCCAACGGACGAAGTCCATCAGTTCGGCAAAAGCCTCTTCTGTCTCGCCAGGATGCCCTACCATAAGCGTTGTGCGGATATGTATTCCTGGCACTTCCTGCCTCAGCCTCTCAACAAAAGCGTATGTTTCTTCCTTCGTGATATGTCGGCGCATTGCAGACAGCACAGGATCGGCAATATGCTGTAGAGCGATATCCAGATATCGGCATATATTGCTGCGGCGCTTCATCACATCGAGCAATTCCCATGGGAAATCGGTGGGGTAAGCATAATGGAGACGAATCCACTCTACGCCATCCACCTGAGACATCTCGTCTATGAGTTCTGCAATAGCGCGACGCTTATACAAATCTACACCGTAATATGTCAATTCCTGGGCAATGACTTGGAATTCCCTGACTCCGCGTTTCGCCAGCGTCCGCACTTCATCGATGATATCTTCCTTCGGTCGGCTTCTGTGGGGACCTGTTATGATTGGTATTGCGCAATAGGAGCATCTGCGATCGCAGCCCTCGGATATTTTGATATAGGCATAATGTGACGGGGTAGTCAGAATACGTCCCGCCGTTATCTGCCCGCCTGACGGGACGTCCTGCGGATCCGCCGCTGAATCCGACTTGTCACAGCTATTTTCAGCCAGCAGCTTTCTCACTCCGGGCCAGTCCCATTTTCCGAACCACGCATCCACTTCCGGGATTTCGGTTTCGAGGTCGGCTAAATAACGCTCCGAGAGGCAACCCATAACGATGAGCATATCCAGTTCGCCGCGCTTACGCCTCACTCCCTGCTCGAGAATCATGTTGATACTCTCTTCTTTAGCATCAGCGATGAATCCGCAGGTGTTAATGACACATACCCTTCCGCAGAGCCGCTCCGGGTCATGGGTCACCCGCCACCCATCGGCAGCAAGCAAACCCATCAAATTCTCGGAATCAACGAGATTCTTAGAGCAGCCCATCGTTATGACATCTACCGTACGATCCATCATCCGAAAAGAGAGTTGACAAATTCACGGCTGTTGAATGGCTGCAGGTCTTCCATACCCTCACCCAACCCTATATATCTAACTGGAATCTTAAACTGGTCAGAGATGCCAAGCACCACACCGCCTTTGGCCGTTCCGTCAAGTTTTGTTATGGCGATGGAGCTGACCTCTGTAGCTGCGGTGAACTGACGTGCTTGCTCGAATGCGTTCTGTCCGGTACTTCCGTCCAACACAAGCATCACATCCTGCGGAGCTGTGGGAATCACCTTTTGCATCACACGCTTTATTTTTGAAAGCTCATCCATGAGGCCTTTCTTATTATGCAGACGCCCTGCAGTATCTATCAGCACCACGTCAGCATTGTTGGCAACAGCACTTTGCAATGTGTCAAAAGCTACAGAAGCCGGGTCGGCTCCCATCTGCTGCTTAACAACAGGAACTCCCACACGTTCACCCCAGATGGATATTTGTTCCACGGCCGCAGCGCGGAATGTGTCTGCTGCGCCAAGCATGACCTTCAGCCCTGCCTGCTTAAACTGCCATGCCAGTTTGCCGATGGTGGTGGTCTTACCCACTCCGTTGACACCTACGACCATGATCACATAGGGGCGCTGATCGGATGAGATGGTGAAGCCCTCAGTATCGGTTGTGTTGTTTTCGGTAAGCAACTGTGCAATCTCGTCACGAAGTATATGGTTGAGTTCGCTTGTGCCCACATACTTGTCCCGGGCCACACGTGCTTCTATGCGCTCAATTATGTTTAACGTGGTATCAACGCCGACATCGCTTGTAACCAGAACTTCTTCCAAGTTATCCAGGACATCGTCATCCACCTTGCTTTTTCCGGCAACCGCACGTGTCAACTTGCCGAAGAAACTCTCCTTGGTCTTTTCCAATCCCTTGTCAAGAGTCTCTTTCTGAGCTTCTTTATTTTTCGAGAAAAAATTGAATAATCCCATTATTATGTTATAGGTTTTTGATGAATATTGTGATTGACTGTTTGCTATTTTGCGGCAAAGGTACAAAAAAACTTCCTTTTAATCACAAAAAAATAATCATAAAAGAACTTAAGCCTTGTTCATTCATGTAAAAATCCTATTACTCAGAGACTTTGAATAACATAATAAGGAGGGGCAAATAACATCCTACCTGCCTCTGCAGCAGCCGGTGGGTAATTCATCTCGGCATGGAGTCAGTAGGTTTCAGCTTAGGCCAGCGAAAAATGATGCTGAGAATTGCGAAAACGCCCATGACAAAAGGATAGTATAAACAAGGGATTATATCCAGAGGACTGAGATGAGCCAAGCCTGCTGCCATAAGGATTTGCGCTCCATAAGGTATGACTGCTTGAGCCAGACACGAGAAGGTGTCAAGAAGGCTTGCGCTCTTTCGCGGGTCAACGTCGAAACGTTCCGAGATATCCTTGGCGATGGGGCCAACGGTGAGGATTGCTATGGTATTGTTGGCAGTGCATACATTGGTGAAGGCCACAAGTGCGCCGATTGTTATTTCTGCCCCGCGCCGCCTGTGAATCCGTTTTGTCAGTCTGTCAATGAGATAATCGATGCCGCCGCCTGCACGCATCAGCTCCATTAGTCCTCCGGCAAGAAGGGTCACGATAATCAGTTCGCTCATCCCCATAATTCCGCTACCCATATGTGACATCCAATCCATCAGACCGTAGTAGCCGCCGGCAATTCCGATTATTCCGCTGAGCAGAATGCCAACAAGAAGCACGACCATCACATCCACCCCGCACAACGCAGTTATGAGCACAACAACATAAGGCAACACCTTGACCATATCCAAACTGGAGAAGTCCTGCGGAGAATGCACCTTGGTGCCCATGATGACATACCCCAAAAGAACCAGGGCGGCGGCAGGCACTACAATCTGCGAATTAACACGGAATTTGTCACTCATCTTACAGCCTTGGGTGCGTGTTGCCACGATGGTAGTATCAGAGATAAAACTGAGGTTATCGCCGAAATAAGCACCTCCAACGACCACACCTACAATCAGCGGGACCGATGACCCCGTGCTGTCTGCAATACCTGCCGCAATTGGGGTTAGAGCCACTATTGTTCCGACGCTAGTTCCAATAGAAAGAGAGATGAAACATGAAGCTACAAACAGTCCAGCCATCAGCATGTTAGGAGGTAACACTTTAAGCGTAAGTTGAACTGTAGCATCTATAGCTCCCATGGCCTTCGCAGAGGCCGCAAAAGCACCTGCGAGAATGAATATCCAAATCATGAGCATAAGCTCCGGTTTGCCTGCTCCGCGAGAGAAAGTCGAGATGCGCTCCTCCAGCGGAATGCCGCCCATCACCATTATGGCATAAACAGCAGTGAACATAAATGCCACGCTGATAGGCATCTTGTAGAAGTCACCACCGACAAATCCTGCCGACAAATAGACGAGCAGGAAGAAAAAGATAGGAGAAAGAGCTTTTAAACCATGTTTCATTGCGGCAAAAGTAGCTATTTTATAGTAAAAACACCTCTTTCACATGAGAAAAATAAGATAAAATACCACTTTTGTTGGAAAAAAAACACTTTCCTTACCCGTTATTCGGAGTTTATCACTACTTTTGCACGGAAATCATTACTTAAAATTGATTATTCATGGCAAAGATTGTAACGATGGGCGAGATTATGCTCCGCCTCTCTACTCCTGGACAAAGCCGTTTTGTCCAAACTGACACATTTGACATCAACTATGGCGGAGGCGAAGCTAATGTAGCCGTAAGCTGCGCCAACTACGGCCACGATGCATATTTCGTGAGCAAACTGCCCTCACACGAAATCGGACAGGCAGCAGTGAACAGCCTGCGCCGCTTTGGAGTGCACACCGATTATATTGTGCGAGGCGGCAACCGCGTAGGTATCTATTATCTGGAAACTGGCGCTTCAATGCGTCCGTCGAAGGTTATTTATGACCGCGCAGGCTCCAGCATCGCCGAGGCAAAGCCCGAGGATTTTAACTTCGACGTCATATTCGAAAAAGCCGACTGGTTCCATTGGAGCGGCATCACACCTGCTATCAGCGACTCCAGTGCCGAATGCCTCAAGCAGGCCTGCATTGCAGCCAAGCGACACGACGTCATTGTAAGCTGCGACCTGAATTTCCGCAAGAAACTATGGACCAGCGAGAAAGCTCAGAGCATCATGCGCCCGCTCATGCAATATGTAGATGTATGCATAGGCAACGAAGAAGACGCCGAGCTGTGCCTGGGCTTCAAGCCTGAAGCCGATATCGAAGGCGGAAGCACCGACGCCGAAGGCTACAAGGGCATATTCAAAGGCATGATGGATACATTCGGATTCAAATATGTCATCAGCACCCTGCGCGAGAGCTTCAGCGCCACACACAACGGATGGAAAGCTATGATTTACGATGGAAAAGAATTCTACGTTTCAAAGCGTTACGACATAGACCCCATCATCGACCGCGTGGGTGGAGGCGACAGTTTCAGCGGTGCCATAATCCACGGCCTGATTACTCTACCCACACAGGGGCATGCCCTGGAATTTGCTGTTGCGGCCAGCGCACTGAAGCACACCATCCCCGGCGACTTCAACATGGTTAGCGAAGACGAAGTTAAGGCTTTGGCTGGCGGAGCTGCTAACGGAAGAGTGCAGAGATAAGCTCAATCACATCAAATACAACTAAATTCTGATGTGCGATTCAGGCGTAGACCGGCTTTTACTTCCGGGCAATGTGATTTCCACAGCAAACCAGTCCCCTCACCTATAACCCTGAACCGCAATCAGCAATCCACAAACTTTTTATCATTAGGCCTCATTAGAGGGAAAGGCCAAAGAAACACAATTATGGCAAGATTCGATAAGATTCAAGTCCTACAGAAGATAGGCGCAACAGGGATGGTGCCCGTATTCTATCACAAAAATGCCGAAGTGGCAAAGAAAGTAATCAAAGCCTGCTACGACGGCGGAGTACGCGCCTTTGAGTTTACTAACCGCGGTGATTTCGCACATGAAGTGTTCGCCGAATGTGTTAAATTCGCTGCCAAGGAATGCCCTGAACTGGCACTCGGAATAGGCTCTGTGGTTGATGCACCCACCGCCGCGCTCTATATACAGATGGGTGCATGTTTCATCGTCGGACCGCTGTTCAACCCCGAAATAGCTCCCGTATGCAACCGCCGCCTCGTGCCCTACTGCCCCGGCTGCGGCACAGTGAGCGAGATTGGCAAGGCACAGGAATTGGGCTGTGACCTCTGCAAGGTGTTCCCTGGCGATGTCTATGGCCCTGCCTTCGTTAAGGGTATGATGGCTCCGTGCCCATGGAGCAAGATTATGGTCACAGGCGGCGTAGCCCCGACCGAAGAGAATCTGACAGCATGGGTCAAGGCTGGCGTATTCTGCGTTGGCATGGGGTCCAAACTATTCCCGAAAGACCGCGTCGAAGCTGAGGACTGGCAGTATGTCACAGACAAATGCCGCGAAGCACTTGGATATATCACTAAGGCTCGCGCCAACAAATAGAGAAGATGAGAAAACTGAAATCCGCAGGCTTCTCTGTTGCGCTTCTGATGCTTTGTGCATGCAACGGAAACAACAGCAGCAGCAATGCCGAGACAGCCGAAAGCCAGGACTCCGTATATGCCCTCCCCGTCGAAGAACTCCTGTTCCACGACTCGTTGAGCGTTGTGAACACATGGTGCAGTGAAGATATACATGTAGATTATCCGTCTGACACCTGCAGCGATGCTCTCGCTGACAGCGTGCGGGCATGGCTTGTAGAGACGCTCTCCACCACCAACAACATCGACTGGGGAGAAGAAAGCAACAAGAAGAGTCCGATGCTCTTTGCTGGAGACAAGAACAACGGACGCGAATGTGTTGACTTCTATGGTTGTCAGGGAATCAAGACTCTCTCTGAAACTCTTCGCCCGATGGCAGAAGAGGGTATGGACATCCCATTTGAGAATGCCATTCAGCTCTCTGTCGCTGATTCTGTTCCAGGACTTCCTTACACCACCTACTCCGGTTACCACTACATTTATCTCGGCGGGGCTCACGGCAGCACCATCGGCATCTCACAGACCTTCCGCAACTCCGACGGGCGACGCATGGGATGGAATATGCTGGACTTAAGCAAGAAGGAGCAGATAGTAAAACTGATTACTAAGGGCATAGCCGAATATTTTGGGAATGTTGACGGCAACACAGTGACAGAGGAGAATGTCAAGGATTATCTGATGCTCATGGATGATCCGGAGACACCAGAGAACGAACTGGAATACGGAATTCCCCTGCCAGCCTCGCAGCCATACGTACTCAACGGTGCAATTCATTTCACATATCAGCAATACGAGATTGCCGCTTACGCATCCGGTATGCCCGACGCAGCTGTTGCTATTGAGGAAATCCGGGATTGCCTGAGCGAAGAGGGTCGCGCCCTCCTGCTGGATAAATAATCAGAGAGGACATGAGCAAAGCGCAAGAGACAATCAGTCATCGGGGAGTAGTAATGGAAATTGCAGCCGACGGCCTCCTGAAGGTAAAGATTCTGCAAGCCACTGCCTGTGCCTCATGCTCTGCCAAGTCGCTCTGCTCTTCGGCAGAATCCAAGGAGAAAATTGTTGATGCCTGGAACACCGACAACGCACCGATAGAAATCGGACAGGAAGTGTCGGTCGAAGGCTCCCGCTCCGGGCTCTATAGCTCTGTAGCCAGCGCCTACGCGCTGCCGCTGCTCACACTTATGGCGGTGCTCTTTATCTCCTACTGGCTCACAGGCAACGAGACCATCTCCGCCATCTGCTCGCTGATAGTGCTGATTCCCTACTTCGTATTCGTCCTTAAGCGTATGGACAGAAAATACAAGCAGAAGTTCATGTTCAAGGCAAAAGTAATAGACCAAGGGCTTTAGACTTTAGTCCCCCTTTGTCATTAACGCCTTCTGCTTCGGTCAGACTTGCAGCTGCCATTGCACAAGTCAAAAGCTGCACCTCAAGTCTTCATCAGAAACACTCAGTTTCTGCTTTGCCTTGACCTCAAGCCTGCGCCGTAAACACTCAGTTTCCGCCTAGTCTCGACCTTAGACCGGCGAAGTCCTTAATACAATTTTCAATACAATAAAAAAAAGACAATTAACAAAATTATAAAAACGTTATGAATGTTATTCTGATTGCGGTAATAGTTCTTGGCTTGATAGGACTGGTGAGCGCGCTCATCCTCTTCTTCGCCGCCAAACGCTTTGCCGTGCATGAAGACGAACGCATCGGCAAGGTTCAAGAAGTGCTGCCTGGCGCTAATTGCGGCGGCTGCGGCTATCCTGGCTGTGCCGGCTTTGCAGGCGCATGCGTCAAAGCTGCCGATGCTGGTTCGCTCGAAGGCTACCTCTGTCCCGTTGGCGGTCAGCCAGTAATGGAGCAGGTGGCCGGTATTCTTGGTATGACTGCTGTAGCATCGGCCCCCAAAGTGGCTGTCGTACGATGCAACGGCACTTGTGAGAACCGCCCCCGTATCGCTGAGTTCGACGGAGCTGTAAGCTGCAAAGTGCAGAACATGCTGGGCTCTGGAGAAACTGCATGTGCATACGGATGCCTCGGCTGTGGCGACTGCGTTGAAGCCTGCCAGTTCGGAGCCATCCGCATCAATCCGGAGACGGGCATCGCAGAAGTCGACGAAGAGAAATGTACTGCTTGCGGTGCTTGTGCCAAGGCCTGTCCGAGAAATATTATCGAAATCCGGCTCAAGGGACCGAAGAACCGCCGCGTTGTGGTGCTTTGCAACAACAAGGACAAAGGCGCTCAGACACGCAAGGCCTGCGCTGTGGGATGCATCGCATGCCAGAAGTGTGTCAAAGTATGCAAATTCGAGGCTATCACTGTCGAGGGCAACCTCTCATACATCGATGCTGAGAAATGCAAACTCTGCCGCAAATGCGAAGAGGAATGTCCGCAACATACTATCGTAGCTTTCAATTTCCCGCCGCGCAAGCCGAAACCGGCAGCTGAAGATTCTTCCGCCGCCCCGAAAACAGCTCCAAAGGCTGAGGCTCCGAAGGCAGAAGCCCCCAAGGTTGAGGCTACAAAAGCTGAGGCCACAAAGACTGAAGCCCCAAAAGCCACTGCTATTGTTGAACCCGCTAAAGAAGAAACGAAAGCATGAAAACATTCAGATTAGGCGGAGTTCACCCCGCAGAAAACAAAATCTCTGCTGGCTCACCAATCCGTGAGGCCGCACTGCCCAAACAGGCCATCATCTCCATGTTCCAGCACATCGGAGCCCCCGCAGTACCAGTCGTGAAGCGCGGAGACACCGTGAAAGTCGGAACTATGGTCGGCGAACCGGGCAAGGGACTTTCTGTTCCCGTATTCTCCGGTGTTAGCGGAAAAGTAAACAAAGTGGATGCCATGCTTGACTCGAGCGGTCTGAAGCGCATGGCCGTAGTTATTGACGTAGAAGGCGACGAGTGGGAAGAGAGCATCGACCGCACTCCGGATTTGGTTCGCCTCGGCGATCGTCCCGACCTCACTCCAGCCGACATCGTAGCCAAAGTGCGCGAAGCAGGCATCGTAGGTATGGGCGGAGCAACCTTCCCCACTGGCGTGAAACTATCCCCTCCTCCAGGCACAAAAGCTACATGCGTTATTGTCAACGCCGTTGAGTGTGAGCCATATCTTACTGCCGACCACCGGCTCATGCTGGAGAAGCCCGACCAGATTCTTGTCGGACTCCAACTGATTATGAAAGCCGTGGGCGTGGATAAAGGATATATTGGCATAGAGAACAACAAACCCGATGCTATCAGACTGATGCAGGAGAAAGCAGCCGGCATCCAAGGCATCGAGGTAGTGCCGCTGAAAGTGAAATACCCCCAGGGCGGTGAGAAGCAGTTGATTGACGCCGTCATCGGCCGTCAGGTGCCCGCTCCCCCAGCCCTCCCCATACATGTAGGAGCCATCGTGCAAAACGTAGGTACTGTATATGCCATCTACGAGGCCGTGATGAAAAACAAGCCTCTCTTCGAACGCATAATCACAGTTACCGGCAAAAGCGTATCCAACCCCTCCAACCTGCTGGCTCGCATTGGCACCCCCATGCAGCAGCTTATCGATGAGGTTGGAGGTCTGCCTGCCGACACCGGCAAGATTATAGGCGGCGGACCGATGATGGGTAAAGCGCTCCTGTCGCTCGAGATTCCTGTGACCAAAGGCTCGAGCGGGCTGCTCATAATGAACGACAAGGAGTCGCGGCGTGCTACCCCGCAGCCATGTATCCGCTGTGCCAAATGCGTCGCCGCCTGCCCAATGGGTCTGGAGCCCTACCTGCTCGCCAAACTGTCCAAGGCTGCTGAGTGGGAGCAGTGCCTGCAGAACGACATCCCTTCGTGCATCGAGTGTGGCTCATGCGCATTCACCTGCCCGTCCCACCGTCCGCTGCTCGACAACATCCGTGTTGGCAAGACCACGGTGATGGGAATACTTCGCGCTCGCGCCGCAAAGAAATAACAGACGTCCTATACATTAATAATAAATAATATGTCTAAGTTAACGATATCATTATCACCACATGTACATAGCGGCGATTCCGTGAGCCGGAATATGTATGGCGTAATCCTGGCTCTCATTCCCGCACTGATAGCTTCGCTGTGGTTCTTCGGACTCGGCAGCGCTATAGTGCTCGCCACAAGCGTTGTCGCATGCGTGTTCTTTGAGTGGGCCATTACCCGATTCATCCTTCGCCGCGACACCCTAACCATAACCGACGGGTCTGCAATCCTCACCGGACTGCTGCTCGGCTTCAACCTGCCCAGTAACCTGCCCCTGTGGATTATCATTATAGGTGCACTCGTAGCCATCGGCATTGGCAAAATGACCTTTGGCGGTCTGGGGCAGAACCCATTCAACCCCGCACTCGCCGGACGTATCTTCCTGCTCATCTCATTTCCCGTTCAGATGACATCATGGCCTGTGAGCGGACAGATGGGATACATCGACGCAGAGACTGCTGCCACACCGCTCGCCATAATGAAGAACGCCATCAAGGAGGGCAACTCCGAACTGCTCGACAAACTCCCCTCAAGCATCGACATGCTTATCGGGCAGACAGGCGGTTCGCTGGGTGAAATCAGTGCCCTTGCGCTCCTGCTCGGAGGCTGTTATATGCTGTGGAAACGCATTATCACGTGGCACATCCCCGTGAGCATCATCCTCACCGTATTCATACTTGCAGGAATCATGCATCTGTCCAACCCCGTATATGCCGACCCCTTCCAGGTAATCCTAAGCGGCGGTCTCATGCTCGGCGCTATCTTCATGGCCACAGACTATGTCACATCGCCGATGACAGGACGCGGACAAATCATCTACGGCATATCCATTGGCGTGCTCACTGTGCTTATCCGCGCCTTCGGAGCATACCCCGAGGGTATGAGCTTTGCCATCTTCATCATGAATGGCTTCACACCTCTCATCAATCACTATGTTAAACCCAGAAGATTCGGAGAAACAGCCAAATAACAGATGAATAATACTTCCCCCTCATCTCCCGAGGGAGCAGTAAAAAACACAATTATTGATATTATGAAGAAATTACCATCAACACTAACAAATATGGCCCTCGTGCTGACACTCATCTCTGTGGTGGCTGCCAGCGCGCTCGCATACGTGAACGAAATCACGAAAGAACCCATTCGGGCAAACGAGGAGCGCACCCTTTCCGAAGGTATCAACAGCGTCCTTGGTGGTGGAAATGCCAATGTGCTGCATGTTGACACTATCGAAGACACCACACCGGCCATCATCTACTCTACAGACCAGGGCAAAGCTGTGCAGGCCATTGACGCCAACGGCTTCGGAGGCCCTATCACCGTGCTGGTCGGATTCGCCGACGATGGGAGTATCAAGGGCTATACCGTACTGAAACACGCAGAGACACCCGGACTGGGCGCCAAGGTTGGCCAGTGGTTCCAGGCAGGAGCTAAAGGCAATATCATCGGTATGAAGCCCGGAGAGAAACCTCTAAGCGTGACCAAGGACGATGGTCAGGTGGATGCCATCACCGCCTCCACCATCACTAGTCGCGCCTTCCTGCGCGCTGTGAATGCCGCCTACGATGCTTTTGCACAAAGCCCCACAAGCGACAACGTCAACGATGCAGCCCAACAGCAAGAGCCTGCGAGCGCTCCTGCCGATTCTACTAACTGCTAAAAAAGAAAGGAGAACAGATATATGAATTACTTAAAGATTCTGCTCAACGGCATCATCAAGGAGAACCCCACATTCGTCCTCCTGCTCGGCATGTGCCCCACGTTGGGAACTACCTCCAGCGCAATCAACGGCATGTCTATGGGCCTGGCCACGATGGCTGTGCTCATATTCTCCAACCTTATCATATCCCTGATTAAGAGCCTCGTGCCCGACATGGTGCGCATACCTTGCTACATCGTGGTCATCGCCTCTCTTGTGACCCTTCTGCAGATGATTATGCAGGCTTACACACCCGAGGTATATGCCTCTCTCGGACTCTTCATCCCGCTGATTGTGGTCAACTGCATCATTCTCGGTCGCGCAGAAGCCTTCGCAGCCAAACGCGGACCTGTTGAGAGCATCTTCGACGGCATCGGCATCGGACTCGGTTTCACCATCGCACTCACCCTGCTCGGAGCCATACGCGAACTGCTCGGCACCGGCCGTATCTTCGGCCTCGAACTCTATTCCGAGAACTACGGCATGCTACTCTTCGTCCTTGCCCCCGGCGCATTCATCGCCCTCGGCTACCTCATCGCAGTCGTCAAGAAAGTAGCGAAGATTTAAAAGCCAAGCCTCCACAGACCCATTATGTGGGCTGCGGGACAAAAGCTAAAGAATAGTTATCACATCAATAAAAACTTAAAGAATGACCCTAACCGACCTCTCCCAGTGATACAATCCACACTACCCTCCCTTTCCTCCGGAGGGCTGAGAGGCGGGTCTCTCTATTATGGCTTATATTTTAATATTCTTCTCGGCGATATTCGTAAATAATATCGTTCTGTCGCAGTTCCTCGGTATATGCCCCTTCCTCGGCGTATCAAAGAAGATTGACACTGCGCTTGGCATGAGTGCTGCGGTAGCCTTCGTGCTCACCATAGCCACCATCGTAACCTATCTCATACAGAAACTGCTTGAGGCCTACGACCTGGTATATCTCCAGACCATCGCCTTCATCCTTGTCATCGCTGCACTCGTGCAGATGGTGGAGATTGTCCTGAAGAAGGTGTCGCCATCGCTCTATCAGGCTCTCGGCGTATTCCTGCCGCTCATCACCACCAATTGCTGCATCCTCGGCGTTGCCATCCTCGTGGCACAGGGCACATACAACTCCCAGGGACTCGAACCGAACCTGATTTCCGGAGTTGTCTATGCTGTAAGCACAGCCATCGGCTTCGGCCTCGCCCTGACCCTCTTCGCAGGCATCCGCGAACAGCTCGAGATGATGGACATCCCCGCTGGTGTCAAGGGAACTCCCGTAGCCCTCATCGTAGCCGGTCTCCTCGCTATGGCATTCATGGGCTTCAGCGGTGTTGACAACGGCCTCGCCCGCGTGTTCGGAATCTGATTTTCCAGCCCATCGCTCTGTCTGAAACAATACGTACACCCAAAAAGATGTTTATTTTCAAGCAAAACAACATCACAATCCGGCAAAAACGTACAAAATTTCAATCGTAAATACGTAGATACGTAGATAATTATCCCTTTTTTTAAATCTAAACCCATTACAATTATGAGTAAGAAATTTGTTTGCACCGTATGTGGCTATGTCCACGAAGGTCCCGAACCACCCGAACAGTGTCCGGTATGTAAAGCTCCCGCCTCCAAGTTCAAGGAGATGGAAGAAGAGAGCGGCCTCGAATTTGTGACTGAACACGAGCTGGGCGTAGCTCAGGGCGTCGATGCAGAAATCCTCGACGGACTCCACGCCCATTTCGAGGGCGAATGCACCGAAGTTGGCATGTATCTGGCTATGGCCCGTCAGGCTGACCGCGAGGGCTATCCCGAAATATCCGAGGCATTCCGCCGCTATGCCTATGAAGAGGCTGACCACGCATCACGCATCGCAGAACTACTCGGCGAGTGCGTATGGGACACAAAGACCAACCTGAAGAAGCGCATGGAAGCAGAGAGCGGAGCCTGCACCGGCAAGATGGCCATCGCCAAGAAAGCTAAGGCCCTCAACCTCGATGCCATCCACGACACCATCCACGAGATGGCCAAGGACGAAGCACGCCACGGACGCGGCTTCTACGGCCTATACAAGCGCTATTTCGGATAAACAGACTCTATAAAATTCAATCCTGATTCGGTAATTCCGAATCTCTTTCGAGCAAACAATCACTCGGGGGACAAGCCAATGCGGCTTATCCCCCTTTTTTTCACGCGTTCCCTTCATACGGCAGAGCCGTTCGACCCTTAAACTTCTTAAACCCCGCGGCCTTGAGCGCCAGACTCTTAAACTTCTAAAACATTTCTGTGTTTATAACTGTTGTATTGTAAATTATGCGTAACTTTGTCGCAGAAATAATAAAAGCATTGATCTTTATGTGGGCTAAACCATGGAAATTGAGTGAGGGCTTTGCCATCGGTGGAGGTCTGATAGCAGTGGGAGTGCTGCTGCAGCTATTGTCGGGACCTGTGGACTGGGACGCTTTTGCCCGTCCTGTGAATATAATCACTTTGTGGGTGTTTATCGGAATAATTGTTCTCTCGCATCTGCTGAGAAACAAAGTGTATGTGCTGCGGTATCTCGGTTCGTTTGCTGCAGCTGTTCCCGCAATGGTTTATGCTGTAAGTATGACAATAATTATGGGACTGACGCTGCAGACGGGCGAGGGGCGCTGGTTTAACAATATGCTTTCCTTCTGGCCGTTTGTGCTCACGTATGTATATATTGCATACATCCTGGGGCTGGTGATTATGCGCAGGGCAACCGGGATGAGGTTCACTGCGGCGAGCATGAAGAGGGATATACCGTTTATGATGAATCATCTCGGTCTGTTTCTGGCCATGGTAACTGCCACTCTCGGTAACCCGGACATGAAACATCTGAAGATGATTGCTTACGAGAACACAGTGGAGAGGCGCGCTATAGACGACAGAATGAGGGTGTGGAATATGCCGTTCTCTGTAGAACTGAAGCGTTTTATCATGGAGACGTATGACGACGGTTCGCCTCGGCGTTTTGCCTCGGACCTGAATATTGTCACTCCCGAAGGTGAGAATATCCGTGCCACGGTAGATGTAAACCACCCGATAAAGGTGGATGGATGGAAGATCTACCAGTTTGGATATGATGTGTCTATGGGTGCTGAGAGCGATATGAGTATCATCGAATTTGTCTATGACCCGTGGCTTCCAGCGGTTTATACGGGTATTTATATGATGCTGGCCGGCGCTTTGTTAATGTTCATCGGACTAAATAAAAATAGGCAATAATATACTAGTTGGCAAAAATACTTTATTAATATGCTGATTATTAGTCAATTCACAATATTCAACAATACATGTAATGGAAATTGCTATAAATTAAAATATTACGTTTGATTTGTGCCAACATGTATATAGTTACTTTGCTACTTGATAAAACTCTTTTTGGGGACTTTTCGGATGTGACACATTCTACATTTCGCTGACGATACCTATTGCTTTAGCAGGCTCGTATGTATGCCCGTTGTAGCTCTTGTGAGGACGGCTGTCCGATAAATTTTCAGGTACATTCCTATAGTATATGATAATAGCAACAATGACCCAACTGGAGCCAATGTTGTTAATGCATTTCTTGTATCTGTAAGCCTTTGTTATTATTACCTTTCCGCATCATCTGATGATACATCATCGGTTTAATGTCACAAATTCAAGCGTGAGGTAACATTTCTTCAATAGAAGCATCCGGCAAACCGCACATTCACATGCCCGTTAAGTTCCGCATTTTGTTATAAACATGAATGCTTATATCACTCTGTTTATAACGGCTTCCAAGACCTCATTGAAAGTGAGTGAAGTATCTGTGAGTCGAGGTATATTTAATCTGAGACGGCCGTCTCAGATTCAGGTGACGGCTGTCTCAGATTCAGGTGACGGCCGTCTCAGATTCAGGTGACGGCCGTCTCAGATTAAATTACTGCTGATTCATGAAGAGTTGAGAGGCATTCAACGTGGAGTTGTGAGCAGTTTAAAGTGGAGTTGTGAGACGTGAAAAATAGAGTTGTGAGTAGTTCGAAGTGGTACCGGGATACGTAGGAAATATATCTGTAATTTGTAAAACTTGCAGTTGTCAGACAGTTTAAGTGCGATTGTGATTCATTTGTTTTCGAGACTGTTAATGGGCTTTCATCAATAAATATTGGGAGGCTCACATGGTTAGCGCCCTTTACATGAGCTGTTTATTGAAGTGTTCGGAAATAAATTTTTAGTGTTACTGCAAAGATCACTTTTTTAGTAAGCAATCGTAAATCTGTTCATTCATCAACTCAAGTCTTTGATTTAATTGTTTCTACATCTCTTTGGTGACAGGTACAGTCCCTTTAACTCCCGTGTATGGTTGCAGTGCTAAAAGCATAAATTCCATTTCCCTCTCTATGAGAGGGACAGTTGCACTAGCTTCCCCAATTCAATAAAAAAATGAATGCGCTAAAAAAAAATTTGCAAAATAATTTGGTTTATACTATAAACTTATTTACCTTTGCGCTGTGATTCGAACACAAAAGGGCTAAAACCTTGCTTTCTGCAGGAGCATGGCTGCGGCCAAAAGCGTAAAAAAAACTATTGTTAAACCAACGCAAATAGAGAAAACAATGGAAGAAAAAAACAATATGACTGCAGAACGCAGTCTGGAAATCATTCGTGAATCGATAGAACGCAGCCAGCGCACAATCACTAAGAACTCGTCAGTACCAATGATTTGGTGGGGCATCTGTGTCGTTATATTCGCTTTGTTCATAGCCTATTTATGGAAGAACAATGGTGGACCCATCTGGAATTGGTTGTGGGCTGTCATGTGGTTAGTCGGATATGCAGGCAATTGGTTCATTGACAAGAAAAAAGAAACTATTCCGACAACCTTTGTAGGTAAGGCCATCGGCTATGTGTGGAGCACATTTGGTGTCTTCTGTGGAGGCTTTGGCATTTTGTTAGGCTTAATTGGTGGCAAAATATTGCCTTTTGACCTGATCATGCCAGGTATGTATGTCTTCGGTTGCATTACGAGCATTATTTCGTTGTGCTTTGGGATGGGTACGACCATCACAGGACTCATCATCCAAAACCGCATTATACAGGTTTGTGGGATTATTGCCGGTCTGGGCGGATTCTTTTACGCATTGCATTTTCCAGATTACAGACAACTTTTCGTAATGGCTTGTGTGGCTATCATTGGTCTGATCATTCCCGGCCTTATCATCCACGTGCAAAACAAAAAATAAGGAGGAGTGTACATGTTCCAACCATTAGATCCACTTTTGCATTCGGAGTTGCGACTGGCGATTATTTCGTTGCTTATAAGCGCAGAAGAAGCAGAGTTCCCCTATATTAAAGAACAGACTGGCGCCACAGCCGGTAACCTGAGCGTGCAGGTGGACAAGCTTTCGGCAGTCGGATATATAGAGGTAGAGAAGACCTTCAAGGGCAAGCGGCCATGTACCATCTGCCGAATTACACCCGCTGGGATTAAAGCCTTTAAGGCCTACGTGGAAGCGTTGAAAACCTATCTCAACGTAAAATAGGCTTTACCTCTCATACCCCTTTCCATGTGGAAAATGGACAAACAAGCCAGACTTAGAAAGTGAAAAAGTGAGCCCCGAAAGAAGTAACAAACACTTTCGGGGCTCTGCGTCTTACCGCTTACGGCTGCCAGTCATCGGGACGGTTGGTTATGATGCCGTCCACAGGCCAGTGGGGAGCTTTCATACGTTCCTCGAGAGTCCAGAGTTTCACTTCGCGGTTGTGAGCATGTATGTCGTTAATCAGTGAGCGGTTGACAGCGCCATAGAAAAAATTGAACGACTCAATGTAGCTATACTTCTCGTAGGAGAACCGTGAGAAGGAGAGGTCAAAGATATACGGGAGTCCGGGGAACTTGAACACCACCAGTTTTTCGAGTCTCACGGAGGGGTCGAGGCGGTGGGTATTCTCCAGCACGGAGTCGTTGAAACTCTGCACCACCACCCATCCTCTGGCGTGGTGTGCGTCCACGGTCTGCAGCATCTTCTCTTCTATTCCCTGATAGATGTTGCCAGTACGCTTTATTTCAATGAGCAGGTCGCATCGCCCGTGAACGAGGTCGAGCACTTCGTCCAATGTGGGAAGTTTTTCGTCTGTCACCTTTCCTTTGTAAACCACATTCAGGCGTTTGATTTCAGCCAATGTGAGGTCTCGTATGCGTCCTTTCCCGTTGGTGGTGCGGTTAACGGTCTGGTCATGGCATACGAGCAGTTGGCCGTCCTTGGTGAGATGGATGTCAATCTCTATCATCTCAGCTCCGGCTTCGATACCCCTCTCGATACAGAGGAGGGTGTTTTCAGGGCCGATGGAAGCACCTCCGCGATGTCCGACCACGGTGAAATCACCCAGTTCTTTACGCAGATATCCTCGTTCGGCGATAAATGAGGGAACAAACACCGATGCCACATAGAGTAATGGCACCATCACGATAATCAAAATCCAAATCATTAGTTTTCTGCCCCTATGCATCTGACCTCTGCTGGGGAGCGGCGGCTGGATTGGGGATTTCTTTTTAAACATTATATTTTATTAGTTGACGAGTTGATGAGTTGATGAGTTGATGGCTTCGCAGGGAGTGAGTTCGTGAGTTTTTAAGTTTGGAGCGGCCGTGGGCCGCGCTTACTGCTTACATGTGCGGCTGGCGCAATGGAGCCGCGATGTGGTGCTTACTGCTTACTGCTTACTGTTTGGGCTGCGCAATGGAGCTAATGGGGCCACCAGGTCGATGGGCCAAGGGCTAGAGGCAGGTCGCCTCAACTCCCTTATACTTTAACTCCGAAGAGGTGGCGCATCAGGATTTTGACTACTCCCTCGTACCATCCGAAGCAGTTGTGGGCAGCGGGGATGGCTTTTATGCTCTCTGCAGAGAAGGCATCGACCTCTGGAATATTCATCAGTGACCACATCAGGAACTTGCCGAATTTGTGTGTAAAGAGGTCGGATAGGGTCTCCCCGCTGGGATGATAACTGAGTATGTCCTCGTGGTATGTGGACACTCCTGGGAAGGCGAGTCCGGCGATGTCAGTGCGTATGAAGGCATCAATCTGTGCTCCGTAGTAGTTTTTTGCGGTGCTGAGCACGTTACCAACGAGACGCACCAAATCATAGGTATATATGCCGCCGCGGGCCGAGGTGTCGATGGCATCGAAAGCCTCCACTTTCTCCTCGGAGTCGAAGCGTAGCATTATAGTCTTGAGCAGATCGAGTCCGGTGCGTATCAGACCGAAGTCGGCTATCATCTCGGATATATTCTCCACAATATGATAGAGTAGTTCCTTGTCCCGGTCGGCAACGGCCTCGTCGATAAGCCGGTAGATGAGCGGCACAGGAAGAGGTTCTCCGACGCGGGGTATGCCGTCGGCAGTGCGTTCTGTCTCCACCACAGCATACCAGGTGAGCACATTACGCTTGTAAAGTCCCGTCGGATTGGCTTTTTTGCTGTTTCGGGCAGGGAAGAGTCCACGGCAGGCGCGGGTCCAGTCCTCCGCCTCACGGGCGTATATCTCTTCCACCTCGGGATTCGGTCCGCTGTGAATCTGAATCTGAAGCAGGACATAGAGTATAGACATCTGCGAATATCTGAACCACTCAGTCTGACGGTAGCGGTCGGAGAAGAACCCGTTGATAATGGGTCTGACCAGAGTCCAGTCTCTGGAACCGACAATCACCAATGTGCGCTCCAAGACGAAATAGCTGAGCGAGTCGCCTGTGGAGTATGCGTCCAGGATTGTCGGGATATAGCTGCGGAAGGCCTCTGCTTCGGTCTGAGCCTCAGGATTGCCTTCGTAGCATCCTTCAAACTGATGGTAGAAAGTGAAGAAGCGTGTCATTGCGGCTAATGAATCGCGGCTCCACCGCTCCGCCGCAGCATGTGCTGGCACGACGTTGTCGTCCCAGCACCCCTGGTATTCGGCGGCATTGTTGACATAATCCCCCTGGAATGTGATTTGAGTGCGCATCGCCGTTTGCAGGAATGGCATTATGAGTCGGATTACGCGATAGTTCCAGGTGAAGTGGCGCACAATATCGCGCATGGAATCCATCAGATAGCCCACCTCGGCGTGGAGGCGCTGCAGTTCGTGTGGCTCGCTTGTATTACTGATGGCCAGCTGGTTGTCTATGATGAGCAGCACGCACAGACGTGTGGCAGTCTCCATGAAGACCATGGCCTCGCGCCGCTTCTCCTTGCGTGTGGTCAGGGAGAATACTGAGGAGGCTTTCAGATGCCCGTACATCTCCTCGACAATACGACGGGTCAAGTTGTCACGAATAGGCAGATAGCCGAGCGTGTGGCGGTGGTTGGACAGATAGTAGGCATACATGCAAGCATTGTTGCTCACGTCTGTGAGCGGGTCGAGCATCAGGCGCCAGAGCAGCTGCATTGCATCATGCGAATATAGCGACTCATTGAAATAATCGGTTAGCAGAATGCCGTTTACGATAGCCGACGAAGCCACCTTGCGTAGGCGCAGCGTGTCGGCCTCATCGGGCAACGGCTGCAGCATGGCGTCCATGAGCGTGAACACATACTGCTCATAATTCTCGCGTATAAGCGTATCTATAGTCTCTGAGACCAGCATCATGACGCGGAAGTCGTCGGTATGTCGGGCTGCCAGTTCCACGATAGTTTCTGTGGAGCCAGTATGTAGAAGGTCGATGATAAGAGAATTGCGCAGCACCCCCATCATCACCACATTCATCGCCGCATGCTCTATGGCGTCAATATAAGTGGAGGGCGGAATCGGGAGCGTTGGGTCGAGGGACTTGCGCTGCTGCTCTACGAACTGCTCCGCCATGACGTATTCGAGAAAGCGCTCATATACAAACTGCACCGATATGCAGCTGTTCTCGCCCTCGTTCTTCTCCGACTCACGAAGCACGGACCGTTCGGCTCGGTTGAGCAGTTCGCCATAGGCTATGGAGATTCCGTCGGCCTTCAGAGTGAGGTTGCGCAAGAGAGCCAGTTCCGAACCGTCTTCTGCTTGTCGTAATGCATTCATACCCAGCCCATCGACCGGCATTCCTTGGAGATATTGTCCAAGCATCCAAGCCCCCATTCGATGTATTATTTCCACCTGCTGCTGTCCGGCATAGGAGTTGGCAATCTCCGAGAGCATCAGAGCGAAGAGGCTAGTTGAGGTATATGCGTTGGAGTCCTTGACAAGCGGCTGTCCGAGGTAGTTGGTGGCTACATATTTCAGGATGAGGGGGTCTTTCAGACGCAGGCGGATACCGCGCGGCAGGTCGGCGAAATCGGTGTGCATCTGGAAGAGGCGGCGATAAATCTGATAAGCGCGCTCGGCCTCTTCGTCGCTGAATCCGCGCACCACAGCCTCCTCCTCTCCCACTCCAAACAGCGACGGGTCGTCTTTAGGCAGAGTCGGCTGAAGCACATTCTTCCAAGTATATGTGCGGCAGGTGAAGAGGACCTTGAAGCGCGACATACCCTCGCCGACAAACAGGCGGCGGATGGCTCGGAACAGTTCCAGGGGACCTTCGATTTCGGCCTCCTCATCGCCAATAACGGCAGGGGCATACGCGTCTGGAGCATAATGGAGACATTCGTTGACGGCATCAAACAAGACATAGATGTCCTCTCCGCGCTCCTCTGCCAGCTTATGCACAGAAGCCATCACCTTCTCCATGGGGTAGCGGGCACCGAAACCGAGGATTGATTTCATCCGGGCATCCAAGGAGATCTCGGCGAAGTCGGCCGCATTGAAAACGAGGACAGCCTTGCCCTGGGCAATGAGGCCTTCAGTCCAGTGGCACAGCTGATTTGTCTTGCCCTGGCCGGCCTCTCCGACCATGGGGAAGAGCGTCTTCGGACTCACCCAGAAGCGGTGGAGCACGCCTGTCAGCGTTTGACGCTCCACAAACAGCTCCTGATTGTATTTCTTTTCTTTATAGACACGGTTGAGATATTGTGTTGACTCACCCTGCAGACGTTCGCACAACTCTTCCCAAGTGAGGGTGGTCTCAACACTGAACTGCGGCCACACCATTTTCATGCGCCGGTCTATGGCGCTGTTCATGAGGTCGGTGCGCTGCGGGTCGGTATCCGCATCGCTCGTGAGATACTGAGCCAAGCCGCCTTCCATCAGAGTCTGCAGGATGAACGGAACACCTCTGGAATTGTGGAAGAAGAGAGGATACATGTTTATGCTTTCGGCAGACAGGGCGCCATCAGCAAACGAGAGCACATATCCGCGTACAGGTCCAGACTCATCTTTCAGAACAGGCGCGTTGGCATCTGCCTCCAAGTCGGGAGCCTCAACTGTGGCATATTGCAGCGGGGCTACAGCTGCCGCCATCATATCCACATATACCTGCAGTTTCTCCGTAAGTTCACGGTTTTTCTCATCTGAGCGGGTAACCCCATGCCCTTTGTATGTGTTGCGAAGAGTCACGGGTCCGGGCATCTTGCCGTCGCCAAGAAGGGCATTACGACGCTTCCGTTTGCTGCCGCGCAGCAGGTTTTCGGCGAGAGAGATCACCAGAGGGTGCTCGGGAAGAATCTGTTCGGCAGCTACGAGCAGCGGAGTCAGAGCAGCGACCCAATCGCCCATGGAGAGCGGACGTTTGCGTACCAGAAGACGGGCATGTGCAGCACACACCTCGGCTGCCTCAGCCTCATTAGAGAGCATGACGAAAAGCAGGTGGGTAAGCCACATCACCCCCATTTCTATGAAATCGAGCTGATGATTCTTGGCCTTGTCATAATTCGCAGCGTCAAGAGCTTCCAGAGCTTTCTGCAAAGGGAATCGCAGAGTAAAGGGGAGTTTTATTTCTTTTTCCATACGTATATGAGAAGCAGGATAAGAATTACCGAAAGTATGAGGCCAGATACGGGGTTGTAACGGTCAAGCGTGAGCACCGTCATCGCATCGCAGGTTACGGAGGCAATGGTCAGGATGGCCAGGATTATAGTCATGCGGTCGTTACGGCGATTTTCCCCCTCACTGGCCTTGGATGCGATCAGCGTGTCCAAAGCTGCGAGTTTGTCACCTATCTCATCGAAATGCTCGCGGATAAGCAGGTTGCGGACACAGAAAGCATAGTATTGGTTGTGCTGGGTGAAATCAGAGATGTCGCTGAAGTGGGTCTTGGTCTTCATTATCGTGACGCGCTCGGCCATCGCGTGGAGTCGTTCCAACGTCTGGTCATCGCCCCCAGAAGTCTCCAAGCGGGTGAGCTCATCCACCAGCTCCAGCAGGATATGGCGCTGGAGAAGCACCATAATCCACACCCATAGGTAGCGTTTGGAGAGAGAGGCTGTGGCGAAATTCATTATATGCTGGCTGGTGCCCGCTTTCTTGGCCTCCTCATCCGGAGTGGAGAGAGTCATGATGCCGCCGCCCTCGACGCTGGCCCCAATATAGATGTTCTTGAATGTGCGTCGCACCATACCCTCACTCTCGCTGTGCTCGGGAGACTGCACATACTTCGGGTTTTCACATCGGACGATATGCAGGAAATCAGTTTCCAGCTCCTCGCGCCGGTCAGTGTCCCCCACCCTCAGATACGTGAAGAGACGAAGACGGTTACGGTTGAAGGGCTGCCACGTGTCGCCGAAATCGGCCAGCATGTCGGCCATCAGAGAGGGCATTGTCCACGGCGCGGGCTCCGGGGCGCTTTCTGCAGCCTGCCTCCGGGCAGGTGTCTCCTGGGCTTTGCTGTCAATTTCCTGAGCGCCTTCGGAAGCCTCCAGACCTTTGTCTGAAGACTCCTGAAGAGCTGCAGCCTCTTGCCCTTTAGCCGCAGGTTTCTGCCCCTTGACCGGCGTTATTAGTTTCGGAGCCTGCGCATCGGTCTTTGCCAACGCATAATTGAGGGAGATGAGATTATCCATGGAGAGGCATGAAGGCTCGAGCGAGACGGGGACAATGAGCAGTCCGACACTGGCCTGACGGTTGACGAACAGTTTCACAGAAAGGAGGTCTGCCTCCTGCTGCATCACACGGAAGTCGAGTCCGGTTTTTGCTGTTCTCACTGTCTTCCGGATGCGGTTGCGGATATCGGCAAGACGCTGACGCAGATTATCGTTGTCTCCGGCAGAGGGCTTCAGCGTGAGAATATCGAAATTATAGGCTGACTGCGGCAGTGACTCACGGTTATGCTTATTGGCCGATGCCTGCATCCAGTTTTGGATATACGGGAAGAGGATGTCGCGCTCCACCTTAATCTCGGCTTGTTGCCACAAAGAGTATTCACCCAGTTCCGGGCTCTCCTTGGCAAGGCGGAAAGGCAACATAAAAAAAGAATATGCTTCTTTCAATTGCATACGTCGGACTATTTTTGTTTTTGATGGCACAAAGATAGGTGAATTAATAATAAAGAGAAAAAAAATGGCTTCATTTTTGTCTATTACCTTTATCATATTTAAAAGAAATGTCTTTTTGGAACCTTTGGAAGTCGTTTGTAAAAGAAATAACGAAGAAAAGTCTGTTTTTCTTTTTTCCTTTGCACGCATAATTGTATCTTTGCACGCAAAATGATTATTCCTTCATACGTGAGACACTTTCTCTTATTATGTTCATTCGCCGCGCTTTTCGGCGCCACAAGCATCCACGCACAGATAAACGAACTGCCGCGAGCTACGCCGGAGAGCATGGGGCTTCCCTCCGACCGTCTGCGTGCGTTTATGGACACGCTACTCAATCTTCCGGGCACAGACATCCACTCGGTTATGGTGATGCGGCGGGGCAAGGTAATCGGCGAAATGTACCCCAGACCATTCCGCGCCCGTTATGGACACACCGTCTATTCGGCATCGAAGACATTCACCGCAGCCGCCGTGGGATTGGCAATTGCGGAGAACCGTCTGCGGCTGGACGACCGTCTGGCTGTGTTCTTTCCAGAGCAGTTGCCGGCAGAAGTAAGCGAATGGCTCGCTTCTGTACGAGTGCGCGACCTTCTTACGATGACTTCCGGCTTCCCTGCCGACTGGAATATGCGTTCGCAACACGACGAATGGGTGAAGACCTATCTATCACGCAAACTGACTTCACGTCCGGGCGTAAAATTCGTTTATGACAGCATAGACTCTTATCTCATATCAGCCATTATCCAACGCGCCACGGGCCTGTCGATGATGGATTACCTGCGCCCAAGACTCTTTCAGCCGCTTGGCATAACCGAAGTGGCCTGGGAAGAAAGCCCTGAAGGTGTTACCGCCGGAGGATGGGGCCTATGGCTACAGGCGGAGAGTCTGGCCAAGTTCGGCCAACTGCTGCTGAACGGCGGCCGATGGACTGCGAATGCTCCCGACAGCAGCGTCGCCACACGTCAGATTCTTCCAGAGTCGTGGGTCCGCAATATGCTGACACGCCATGTGGATAACCCCAAGGGTGACAACTACGGATATCATATCTGGCTCTGCGCCGAATCAGATGGAGCAACACGCATCGACGGGGCCATGGGACAATTCGTGTTTATAATCCCGGCAAAAGAGATGGTCGTGGTAATCACACAATGTATCTCTTCCGGCAACGCCGGACGCAGGGAGCGCAACGCTCTCTTCCGACAGCTGCTGCCAGCGGTAAGTGAGCGCCCCACAGGAGCGGGGAAATCATACCAGCGGCTACTCAATTTCGAACGTGAGGCTGCGTTGCCACTGGCTTACGAGCAGGCCGAGGACGAAGGGCTGAAGCCATCGCCAAAATCATCTCCGGTAAGTCTGCCTATCTCCTTCTCTATCGCTGACAACCGGCTGGGATGGCAAGCGGCAGAGATTTCAGAAGGTGTGGATAATAAGCATCTGAACATAACCGTCACTACCGCTGAAGGCAAGCAGACCATTGCACTCGGGTATGAGGAGTGGGCCGAAAGCTCAGTAACAGCCAGACCGCCCTACTCCATTGGCTCGACACGCAACTCCTTCTCCAACCTGCCAGGCCCATGGACCACCGGCGGCAGCTACGCCTGGACCGGCAACAGACAACTGCGGGCCACCATCCATTTCACCAACTGGATTTCGTCTGTGAACATAGTGTTCGACCTCAACACCCCCGCAGGCGCAACACCGACTGCCTCGACGATGACCGTAAAGGAGAATTTCTCCACCTCTCCGCAAACAGTTCAGATAACAGCAATATAAAACCTATTTTTCACATAAACATACGATAATCAGAAAATGAAGAAAACAGTTCTGTACATTATAGCCCTGATGGCCTTACTGCCTCTGAATGCCCAGCAGTGGGAAGATATAAAGAACAACCCCAAATACCTAACCGGCGAAGGAATCGGCATCAGCCCCGAAGAGGCCGACAAACAGGCGCTGGCTAACCTGATGTCGAAAATATCTATGCATGTGCAGTCGGACTTTGAAGTCATCGAAGAGGAGAAGACGGGCAACGACGGCACCGACTCACGTACGTATGTAAGCAATCGCGTGAAGACCTACTCACAGGGGACTCTGCAAAACACCGAACGCATCGACTGGGAGAACGGCTCGGAGTTCTGTGTCGGACGTTTCATACAGCGCTCTGAAGTGGAACGGATATTCAAGGCCCGACTGCTGAAAGCACAGGAGAAGGTGACGCTGGCTCTTCAGGCCGAAGCCGCCGGACAGGTGGACGACGCCCTGCGCAACTTCACCCAGGCGATAGCCCTGACCCGCTCGTTGCAGCGGCCTAACGAAGCCTATTACGAGACGCCCGACAAGCAGAAGCATCAGATGATGGCCTGGTTGCCACAAAAGAAACGCGAGGTGATGAAAGACGTGAAAATCAGCGCTGCAGGAAGCTCAGGCAACGACATCGAACTGAATGTGACCTTCCGTGGAAAACCCGTGACAAGCATGAACTTCACCTATTACGACGGCCGTATGTGGTGCCCAAGAGTGAGCGCCAAGGACGGCAAAGCGCTGGTGGAGATGGCTCCCGGATTCACAGGCAAGACATTCAGAGTGCGCATCGAACATCAATATCTCACGGAAGACCTATACGACAACGAACTGAGTGCTGTGATGAAAGTGCTTAAACCAACGAGATTCGACGAGGAGAACCTCACCGTAAAAACGGATGCTATGGCCGCTGTAAGCACAGCCCTGGTATCGCCCGCGACACAAGGCAAAGGCACAATTAAACGCCCGGAAATAGAGCAGGCAGGACTGACTCCGGTGGCTAACGAAGAGGCTTATGTGAAGACAATAGAAAAAGTGCTGGAAGCCATACGTAGCCGCAACTACAAGGCGGCAGAGCAATGCTTCACGCTCAAGGGCAGGGATATGTACGACAAACTGATCACCTACGGTTCGGCAAAACTGCTCTCCAACCCATCGCCCGTGTTCCATCGTAACGGAAACGATGTGATATGCCGTGGCATTAAGATGTCGTTCAATTTCAGACAGGGTGTGCGCAAGTCATTCGTCGAGGAGATGGTTTTCACTATGGATAAGCAGGCCAAAATATCAAGCCTCGCATTCGGACTCGGCAACACCGCCGAACAGGACATCCTCTACAAAGGGGCGTGGCCGGAACAGGTGCGTACCATACTGATGCAGTTCATGGAGAATTACAAGACGGCCTTCGCCCTGAAACGTCTGGATTACATTAACACCATATTCGATAAAAATGCTGTAATCATTACCGGCAACGAAGTGCAGGTCAGCAACATCCCCTCATGGCAAGTGGACCGCAACTCAAAGCGCATAAGCCAGAAAAAAATTCAATATATGCGCTACGACAAAGAGCGCTATCTGAGTAAGCTGGCAAAGAACTTCAAGGAAAAAGAATTCATAAATATCCATTTCACCAACAACGATGTGAAGAAACTCGGCAGCGAGGATATCTACGCCATACAGATTGCCCAGGATTACTATTCGGACAACTATGCAGACAAAGGATATCTGATGCTTATCATAGACATCACCAAACCCGAACGTCCGCTAATCAAAGTTCGTACGTGGCAACCGGACAAAGACCCCGACTTCGGCTTCTATGGTCCGGGCGACTTCAGCTGACAAAGATGGAAGATGTGGAGCGGCCCCAGCCGCAATAACCCTCTTTACCACAACAAAAAAATACAGGATCTATGCATCTGACCAAAATCATTCTGTTTCTGTTCTTGATAGCAGCATCCCCCTATGCGGTTGGTCAGGAACTCGCTGTCAAAAAATTCTATCATGACGAACGCGACGGCACTGCAAACCGCGGCAGCACACGCATATTGGACCAGAACGAAGAGCCATGTGCTCTGATTAAAGTGCGAACCAACCAGCGCGGCTTCACCTTCGATGCCGGACAGTTGCTGCCCATAGAAAAGACTGAAGAACAGACACAGGCTCACCCGCTGGAGATTTACGTGTGGTTACAGAATGGTGTGAAACGTCTGTCCATAGGACATGCACAGTTGGGGAACTTGTATGACTATGACCTCGGCACTGCATTGCAGCCCGGTCAGACATATATTATGGAACTAGTATCGGGCGAAGTGCAGACAGTAGTAAAACAGGCACGGCAACATCAGTATGTGGTATTCCAGCTTACTCCTTCCAATGCCATAGTGACGATAGACGGACAGATGCTTGAGACAACCGACGGCATGGCACGTAAGCTGATTAAATTCGGTAAATACAATTATACTGTGCAGGCCCCCAATTATCAGCAGGAGTCGGGAAGCGTGGAAGTGAACAATCCAGACGAAAAGCATCTGTTAAACATCAACCTAAAGCCTAACTTCACGATGGTGACACTCACCGCTCCCTCCGGTGCGGAGATATGGGTCAACGGCGAACGCAAAGGCAAGGGCTCATGGAAGGGTAACCTGAACGGAGGGGATTATCTCTTCGAAACAAAAAAAGCAAACCACCGCGATGCACAGCTCAACACATCAATTGACATAACCAAAGGACCACAGACTATTAAACTGCCTGCCCCTGCGCCAATACTCAGTGATGCAGACTTCGACAGTAAACCCGCAATGGCAGACATCTATATCGACGGACAGAAAAAGGGACAGACACCGCAACTGATTTCCGGACTCCTCATTGGAACCCACTCTGTGAAACTCGTTCGCAACGGCTACGCCGACTATACCGGCAACATAACAGTGAAGGAGGGAGAGACAGCCCATTTCTCAGCCACTATGACAAAAAACAGCAACACAGATACAGCATCTGGCGAGGGAGAAGTAATTCTGCTCTGTAAGTCCCTCACCGCCACCATCTATATAGATAACCGCAAAGTGGGCAACGGAGAATGGAGAGGCAAACTACCCGCAGGTAAACATACGGTGTCATGCCGCGCCCTCAATCACACCAATGCCGACGTCATTATAGAAGTGGCAGGAGGACAGAAACGCTTCTTCCAACTGGAAGCCCCCAAATTGGCCGATGCCCAGGGGCAGTAGGTGAAATCGACATATAATAAATATGAAATGGACCGTTTTATCTGACAACCGGAGTTCTGACTGCCGACTCTCTACAGAGCACGGCCTGTCTGTCCTGCTGGAGACCGATAACCACTGCATACTGCTGGACACAGGCGCAAGTGACCTGTTCATGAGAAATGCGGAAATCCTGGGCAAGAACCTTGCGATTGTTGATTATGTTTTTATATCCCACGGTCACAGCGACCACGCTGGCGGACTGCGCTTCTTGCTCGAGCAGAACAAAAAAGCTAAAGTAATCATCTCTCCCCACGCCATGACCGGCAAATTCTTCTCCAAACGTAACCACCTACATAGCATCACTACCCTATGGCCCGAAATAGATAGGGACAGGCTCATTCCGGTAACTGAAACATCAGAGATTGACAACGGCCTCTTCATCATCGCCAACATAGCACACTCCCACCCTATGCCCAAAGGGAATCAGAACCTTTTGGTGATGGATGAACACGGCAACTACTCTCCCGATGCCTTCTCCCACGAACTGGCGTTATACTCTGACGGATTCCTCTTCACAGGTTGCGCTCACAGCGGATTGGAAAACATCTTGACATCATGTCCGTGGCCTGTTAACACAGTAGTTGGAGGCTTCCATCTGCTTGACGGGCAAGAATCAGACTACGAGTTAACCGCCCTCTCCCAACGTCTGAAAACAAATTTTCCAAACACCATTTTCTATACCAGCCACTGCACAGGCGACCACGCATTCCAGGTGATGAAAAACATAATGGGCAAACAAATAAACAACTTTTGTAAAGAATAAACGCTGATACTTAGCTGCTGTGCGGCGTGAGCCAATGGGCCAACCGACCTCTTAGACCTTGAGACCTATTAGATCTATTATCCCTATTAGACCTAGAAGCCCCATTAGCGAAGAAAGCTAAAAGCTAATGGCTAATAGACCCATTAGACCCATTGGACCAAGAAGGTCTATTAGCCCTATTAACCCCAGAATATTACAGATTACAGATTGGGCTGGCGCAAAGACAGCTAATGTCTTACGGCCATCGGCCTAACGCCTACCGTCCTCTACCGCCGCTTCCGCGACCAGAACCTGATGCTGAGGAGCCACGACTTGAGCCTGAGCTTGGCCCGGAACTGAAGCTTGTGCGGGGACCTGAGGTGGTGCTGTGACTAATTCCGGAGTTAGAACCTCTGCTCATACCTGTTGATACATTCCCATAAGAACTTCCGCGAGAATTTATTGTAGTGGAAGAACCGTCCCTGGAAGTTCCGACATGATTATCGGTGCCATTCCCGTTGTGAAACTGGCTTGAGCCATTCCCGTTGTGAAACTGGCTTGAGCCATAATTGTCACGCGTTGAACCTGTTCTGTGTCCGCCGTAATAAGAGTTCGAACGTGAGGCAGTGATACGCGTGGAACTCGGGTGCTGGTAACGACCGATGCCACGTAATCCGCCATCCCATTTAGGCCTGCGGGATGTGTAATACCCATGGGCAAAATATGAACGGCCATGTCCGCCATGATATCTCCAGAAGGCTTTAGGTTGGGAATAATAGTAATGGTTCACTGCATAGTGGCGATATATGGGGTAATGCCATACTCCGCGCAACCATGCCAGCGGGTGGAAGAAATAATCCACGGCAGTGAAGATGCTATACTGCCAATCCAACAAGATATGGCGCAAGTCTGCATTCCGATATGCCAGATATGGGCCATATATTTCCTCAGGTGTCTGTACGCTAAGGAAATAGTCAAGATTAATCTCGTAACAGTCATTATACTGCTGACTGTTCAAATTCAGCTCATACGCCATCTTGTCGGTGAGATAAAGAGCCTGTTCGCGAGCCTCTTTGTATGGCATACCCATGACAGGTAGCAGATAGCTGAATGCTAAGATGATGATAGTGAGGTTACGTTTCATAAGGCTGAATATATATTATAGGTTAAACAAAAAGTTCTTTTCTATCTGTATATTAACTACGCTGCAAAAGTGGCCATTTATAACCACCTCTGCAAGAGAATATTCCTAAAAAGAACGGGGATTTCCCTATTCTGCCATACAGAACTCTAAGTTTGAAGCAGCCCAAACAGTAAGCGGTAAGCAGTAAGCGCAGCCCTCGGCCGCTAAGAAAGATCGCGAAACAATATTATATATTCAGGAGATAATTAGAGTTCCCAGACATTGTCATGCCAACGGACTTCGGGCGGCGTGTCTTCATCAGTCTTCACCACAGCAATGGCAGACATACATACGGGCATCCTCGAAGGGTGCTGCAATTTCCATGCAATCAAAGCCCGCTGCATGAGCCCGCGTTTCTTGTCTGTTATTGCATCCTCAGCGTTCCACACCTCTCCATGGCGGGTCTTGACCTCCACAAAATACAATGTGCTCTCCTTTTGTGCAATGATGTCTATTTCGAGATGCTCATAACGCCAGTTACGCGCCATTATCTCAAATCCATTATCCTGCAGATATCTGGCAGCAACGTCCTCACCCCATTTCCCAAATTCATTATGACGTGCCATCCTCTATATTATTATATATCGTTATTCTCCACGTTCTCCATCACTGCAGCAGCCACCTCTTCCAGTTCTCTATACCACTGTTCGCCAAACCGGCGGATAAGAGGCTCACGAAGGAAACGGTAAAGTGGCAATTTGAGCTTGCGCCCACGCCTCACAGCTCCGTCACAGATAGGCCAACGGTTATAGTTCAGACCGACGAGTCCGTCAGCAAACCGTTTCTCGCGAATAGGATAAAGGGCACATGATATAGGCTTCTGAAAACGAGTCTTCCCTTCGCGGCAGACCCGCTCCAAAGCACATAGGCAACACCCCTCAGGCAATTCTTTCACCTTCTGCTCGCCACTGTTATAATATGTGAACACACAGTCTTTGCCATTGACGATGCTCGTCACCAGCTCTGCCTCAGGATCTGTGTAGGCCACTCCCTGGCGGTCAACAACACTTTGGGCAGAAGCCGACATCAGAGGCCACACTTCATCCAAAGATTCTTCGATTTCTGCCACCTCGTCCAGCGTCACTGGAGCACCTGCGTCACCCTCTATGCAACAGGCTCCACCGCATACATCCAAATCGCAGCAGAAATATTCTGTTATCAAATCAGCGGATAGCAACACTCCACCCACTTCTAATATTGGAATTTTGTTCATATTTGAAGAGTGCGTAAAGAAAAGCCGTTTAAAGAGGAGCTGTTATGAAAGCTTCGGGACGCACAAACGAGCAGACGGGGATTTCAAGTTTACTATCCAAGCCTTCAGATCCCGCTGAGTAGCCCCCCTGTAACTCCTGAACTCTTGGTCCGAGCCAAAGACATCGACCGCTGTCCGCGTTGCCGTGCGTCATTGTGACACACCCCAACTCCCTCTTATATCAGTGCGATCTTGGCTGCGCGGCACTCCGCACGCATTTCTTCCGGCCAAATGCTGGCCTGTGTCTCACCCACATGAGCTTTATGCAGCAAAACGGTGCAAAGGCGGCTCTGACCTATGCCGCCACCAATGCTCAAAGGGAGAGACCCTTCAAGCAGACGGCGGTGGAAATAGAGAGACTTACGCTCCTCACACCCCTGCATCTCCAACTGGCGGCACAAGGCTTCTGCATCCACACGTATGCCCATAGAAGACAATTCTACGGAGCGGTTTAAGATAGGATACCAAACAAGCAGATCACCGTTCAAACCCAGGTAACCATCTTCGTTTTCCGTACTCCAGTCATCATAATCTGGAGAACGACTGTCATGAGGTTGTCCGTCGCCGAGCGGAGCACCGATGCCGATGATAAACACCGCACCGTAAGCTTTGCATATAGCGTCCTCCCGCTGTTTTGCTGTCATTCCGGGATACATCTTGCGAAGCTCTTCGGAATGAACGAACTGAATCTCTTCAGGCAAGAAAGCCTGCAGTTGAGGATACATTTCGCACATATAATATTCTGTGCGCATGATGGAATTGTAAATCTTACGTACAATCTTCTTCAGGAAATCCAGAGTGCGGTCCTCCTTGCGAATCACGCGCTCCCAGTCCCATTGGTCCACATATAGAGAATGCAGGTTATCCAGTTCCTCGTCTGTGCGCACCGCATTCATATCTGTCACGATACCGAAACCGGGGTTGATATTATATTCAGCCAATGTGTTACGTTTCCATTTTGCCAGAGAGTGAACAATTTCAGCTTCTGCATAATCCATGTCCTTAATCGGAAAGGTCACGGGATGCTCCACACCGCTCAAGTTGTCATTCAGTCCCAATCCCTTAAGCACAAACAGAGGTGCAGTGACCCTGCGTAGCCGTAACTCTGTGCTCAGACTGGTGAGAAAAAAGTCCTTTATCTTCTTGATGGCACGCTCTGTCTGCTGAACATTAAGCAGAGGCTCATAGCCCTCAGGTTTAATCAGTTTACTCATTTCCAAGTACCTTAATTTGTCATTTTGCGGCGCAAAGATAAGAACTTTCTTTCAAATTGACACAATTTTTAAGCAAATAATTTACTTAAAGTACGTTTGGGCTAAAGTATAAGGGGTAAGGTCTAAAGTCTAAAAGCCCTCTCCCCGCTCCCCCCTCTGCACCTACCGACTTTTGTACGATTGTCAAAAAAGTAAAATTACATTCACGGTAAAGAGGTTGTTACCAATCCCTCCCTTACATCTGGTGCAATGGAGCTAGCGCGGCGGGTGCCGGGGCGGCCATAGCCGATGTGAATGGAATATAAAACAAAAGCCCGAAAACCAGACTTCTGTTCTCAGGCTCATTGCGACTCAAGGGAGGGTGGATATGCTTTATCTCAAGCCTTTTCCTTATATGAATTGAGTCTTTCATTCAGGAGGTCGCACAATGGCTGCGGCTTCATGGTGAGTCCATCAGCATCAATCATTTTGACATAGTCGTTATCGTCATTAAAATGAACGTTCATCTCACCTGTGTACATCGTAAAAAGCCAAATTGTAACTTTCTCACATTCAAATGACTCCACCTCGTCGAAACGAACACTCCATTGTTTACGCTTGTCGTTGACAACGATGCTATCATCACTTATGGTCAGATAGTTACGTTTTGGCAGTTTCAGAATCTTAAGCAGGACCCAAGATAGGAGAAAAGTGCTCCCCATAAAGACGATGATGAAAAGTGTTTTAGGCATGCTGCGAATCTCAACCCCGCAGACTTCAAAAAGAGCAACGACAAGCAGACAACATAATATAACAAGAAACTTTTCGAAGCTACGGTTGTAGAAATCCACGACAGGACGTTTTATGATAATCTCATTCATCGTTTTATTCAGTCAATATTTTTATAAAAGATAGTCCTTGCCAATTGGCAGAGCTCTCAGCGCATCACCTTGACGACCTGTGTTTGTCCTTTCGAATCCCGAGTGCGCATCAGGAAGACGCCATGGGGAGGCGGGGTGGCGAGGGCTCTTCCCTGGAGGTCATAGTATTGTGCGGCCGGGGTGATGGTGACAGCTGATGGCTGACGGATGGCATCAGTGATTTCGATATCCGTAGCTTCTATAACCCATCTAAGACGAGTGCGGTCAGCATGTGCGGTGAAGAATTCCAAAGGACCTCCCTTGCCGTCGGCATCGGCGTTGCCTACATTGAACAGGCGCTTGCCGTTAGTGTCGGCATCCATATAGAAAGCCATTTTGCCGTTGTCCTGTTTCGCATAATAAGGACGGATGGCCACGGGAGTGGACGACAGCAGGCGTTCAATGCGCATATAGGCACCACAGGCCTGATTACGTACATAGACCATTCCATTGCCGGCATCCTTGAACGACCAGAGCGCAGCCGGGTTGCTGGCCAGAGGGTCGCGCCGACCTGTGGCGATGACATTTTCTGTCAAGCCAATGCGATAGACGAGCGAGTCACGCTGCCCGTCGGCACTCTTCACAGCATAGAGATAACGTCGCTCTACGCCGCCGTCGGCAGTGGCCGCGCTGGCATTGGGGTGAGTGCCATAACTATAGATGATGTAGCTGAGATCGGTAGAGAATCCCTCGAAGGTGTAAATGCGGGAGTTGTTGAAGGTGTTTATCGCGTTGCTGAGCGCCGACACCTGAGCATTGATTTCCTCCTGTGTCGTCTTCTCGCTGATGCCGCTTTCGAAGGCTTGGGCCGAAGCAATGGCATCCATCAGTTTGTTGAGTGCCGCAGAGGGGTAGCCCAGCGTCACGTCGGTCTGTGCGCCCTTGGCCAACTGCATCGCACTCTCCAAGGTCGTGTTGAACTTGGTGAGGAATATCCTCACGTGCGAGGCATCGATTTCCACGAAAGTGAACACCATGTCCGCGCGGTCGAATGTTCCAGAACCCCAAATCCAATCGTCCACAAAGCCTCGTGCGCGAATCTGCTGGTTGTTGTTCGAAGGGCTGTTGATGCGATACATAGAGACCTGTCCGTAGAGCCCTGACTGCGAGGGCTGCTGGTTGCCGGTATAGTTGATGGTGAGAACAGTGGGCGCGGTGGAGGAACCGATGCGCTCGGCACCGTCGATGCTGCTGTTGCGGGCTGCGATGTATTTCTTGTCGCCATAATTGCGGATGTTGACACCACCCTCCACGGGCGTAATCACCCAAAGCAGAGAAGGGTCGTCCCACTGGTAATTCTCAGTCGTTCCAAGCGTACCGTTGGCGTTGAAGGTGAGGTACTTGGGAGCTCCCTGCAGCGTCGTGCCAGAGTTATAGGGGATTGTGGCATAACTGATGATGCGATAGAGTTTGCCATCTGTCGGAACGAAGGGGTCAACACTGGCCCTTGTGCCTCCACCTGGGCGCATGAATTCGTCGTTGACGGAGACGGTGGCCGAGTAGAGGGATTCCAATCCGTCGTTGCCAATAGTCTTGAGACGGAAGAAATACACTTTGTCGGCTGTGAGGCCTGTGATGGTCGTTTGTGTGGCGCTGCTCTGGAGTCGTCTGACTTCGGTGAAGGTGCGGTTGTCCTCAGACTGTTCCACAACGATGGCCACGGCATTTTCCTTCTCGCTGTTCATCCAGGTGAGCTTCACGGCGGTGGCCGTAAGGAGCGTAGCCTCGGGATTGAGGGGATACATCAGATAGCTGCTTTTCACGGCCAGACTGTTGACGTAATGCTCTATGTTGGTGTAACCTCCGCCCAGGGTATATTCATTGGCATCGTTGAGATTCACATTCAGACCATTGGCTACCTCCCACTCATCAGGCATGCCGTCGTTGTCGGTATCCTGAGGTTTGGGACCATTGGCCACCGTGCCTATTCCACCTACGTTATCCTCGCTGGCGATAAAGTTGCCCTTGGTGCCGAGCGAGGTGAGTTGTTCCATAATGCGCTTGTCGTGGGAGTCCCTAACGCGCGAGGCCCCCACATGATCCATGATGGTGTAGAAGGCCTTCTCTGCCGTCTCGACATTCATGGGGTGAGTGGTGTTGAAGTTGGGCTTCGACATCGCCGTGGCATTGTGGTGGTCGGTAATCAATGTGCCGTTGAGCACTCCATCGCGGTTGCCGTCGAAGTAGTTACCCTCGCTGTAGAGGTGGTCGGTGGCTGTCCAGTCGTCGAAGTATTTGGCCGAACCCTCAGGACCGGCGATGAAGTAGTTATTCATCACATCCTGATAGTTGTCGGCTGCTGAGTGTCCGCCTATGATGCCCATGGCGTAGTTATACACCACATTATTATAATATTGGAGGTAGCACTTCATCTTGGGGTTGCGGCTCTTGTTGTCGGCCCACAGGCAATGATGAATGGTCC
>JAILPK010000057.1 GCA_024699495.1 Bacteroidaceae bacterium
GGCAAGACAGAGAGCAAAGGAACATCTGCGCCATGCCAAAGACAATGATCTCGGATATACAACTCAGAGAGAGTGTATCGAGGACATTCTGAGTGAATTAGAGCGCAACGGGCAGACTCAGCAGTGGGAAACGAACTACTACACGGAAAGAGTTGAACTTGACAAGCTCGAAGAAATCTGAAAGGCTGTGGCGGTTGAAAATCCGCTACGGCTACTTTAACCACTAAAAACAAAACGGAAATGACTATTAAAAAATCAACGAAGGAGCGCTTTATAAAGACGCTCGAAAAGAGACAGATTATTGTTATCTGGAGCAGCATACACAATTCTGTAAACCGAAACTATAAGTTCATCGGAATGTGGGGCGATATGAAATGGGATTTTACTCCCACGATCGTAGAGGCTACTGGCTGCAAGACGAACGGGAAGACGTTGAACGAAATGGCTGCGCGAAGCTATAGTGGCTATCGTCTGGTTGAACTCACCCTGAAGAAATTCAAGGAAGAAGGAATTGAAGTTCCTGCGGACTTGCTGCCCAATATAGCCGACTACCTCTGCTTCTTTGCAATTTAATATTAACCCCTAAACTTATCAATTATGGACAGAAAAGAATTAAAGAGAGAGATTATCGGACTCTATGCAAAATGTGGCTCTTACATTTTGCAGATGGAATCAAAAGAATGCCCGAATGGAGTTTTTATGACCACTTTCAGGCACCCTACTCACAGAGTATTGTTCGAGGTGTGGGAAAATGCGGAAAAGATTCTTAATGTGTTCTTCTACAAAGACACGACGAATGCCATGACCAGAAACGCCTTTGAAGTGAAGACGATTGAGGAGTTCCGCAAGGCCGTTGCCTAACCTCTATCCTGAGAAGTGCGAAGGAACAATTAACCCCTAAAACAAAACGATTATGAATGCTTACAAGAAACTGACCCTCACAAGGGAGCAGAGAAAGGTATTAAAGGAAGTACAAGACGTAATGCAGAAAGCCGTTGAAGTCGGGCTGCATTTTATCGAAGCACCTGGCTATGGCTGCTATGCCTACAACGCTAAAAAGGTAAGCTGTTTTAATGCCCCAGAAAATGCGGCATACGACAACGAGAAAGACTTGATAGAAGTTATGCACTTAGAAGAGGCGTTTCGATTTGGGCTCACAGCCTACGACCTTCTCAATTCTAACCAAACAGAATGCCTTGTGGTTTTTGATTAACCCACCTAAAACAAAACGACTATGGAGAAATATCTGAAGTGTATTATAAAGCACAATTTCAAAGAGGGTGATTTCGGAACTATGAAGATAGACAAAGATGCGCGCCCTGTGTCACTTGAAGAACTCGCTACCTACTACTTCTGGCCTCTTGATATGGAATTTATCTTCTGGCAGATGTGCTACCACGTTTCATCGTTTAAGGTGCAGTATGAAGCGCAGCGCAAACCGGATGGAATGGAGATTACTGCGAAGATCACGGACGTAAATGGATGTTGGATAGAAATTCACACGATGTCTGAAGGCGAATGTAAGCAGCAGGGATATATTGAAATGAATATGGAACAATGGTGCAAAACGCACCAAATTCAAACCCACTAAAACGAAACGACTATGGCAAGAGCGATTGACATCAACCGGAAATACAGAAACACGGCCATCTATTGTGCCCACCACTGCGGAAAGGACGACGGGAAGGCAAGAGTGATGAAAAGCGAGCTGAAGGAGCACTTCGGCATTTGCTATGAAAGTTTTATCCACGAACTCTCCGTCAAGGGGATGCTCTTTCGCAGTAATGATTACGTTTACCTCCGTCCTGAATGGCAGGAGATGGCACCGAGGGAGCGCATGGACAAGGTTCTGGAATGGTATCCTTATCCGTGGCGTAAATAACCCCTAACCCCAACACCATACTATCAAAGATTAACCCCTAAAACAAAACGACTATGACACAAGAGATTTTTGCGATGGAGAAGATGATGTATTTCTTCACGAACCACGGACCAGCCGAAGAGGTGGTGCGTAGTATATGGACAGGCATCGAGGCCGACCATTTCATGGGCAAGCTGAAGGCGTGCGATTATAGCTTTTCCGAATTCTTCTACGAACTGAGCGCCGACAACCAGGAGAAGTTCTGCCAGTATATCCTCGACAACTATCACGGCATGGACAGCCGCAAGCCAGCGGATTGGTCTGTGATAGTAGAACTTAACGGACGCAACTTCGATACGACGTACTTCGAGCGCTGCGGCATCACGGAACGGCCAACTCTCTCAGCTATGCTGGAAACCATCTGGCACGATGAGAGCATACAGGATTTTATGATGAGCAGCGCCCAAGAAGGCAAGAGACTTCACTTCCACATCCGCGGCAAGTTCTCTGAGGTGTGCGGGTCGTTCAACTATTATCCAGTCATGTTCCACTACTTCTTCGACCATGGTCGTATCAGGGATATCTCCGAGTTCATTAGTACCTGTGATGGAGAGGTGAATGGTGCGATGGATTTATTGACTATCAAAAACGATACGTTTATGCCTGAGCAATTCTGCAGGATCCAGCTTTGGGGGAAGCCGTCAGATGTATATCCTACGTTCTATGCTGTTCGTAAGGATTATGATGGAGCGGCGGAACTTGCGAGTGAAATTCGTTCAAGACTAACGAAAGACGGGTATGAGGAATTATCTCACGAGAAGCGCAGTCATCGTGGCGATTGGCATGAGGCTTGGAAGTTTAAAAAGGGCGTCATCCCCTTCGAGCTTACAATCGATAACAGATCACCCCTGGAATACTACAACCCCCATCAATGGCGAGGCACAAAACAAAGGACGGGTGAAGAGGTTATATTCTACGGGCCTGGACCTCATAGCCCCAAAGTTTATGATAACCTCAATCAAGCGCTGAAGGCTATCGGCGAGATGGAACGCAACTATTTAAGCAACCTATTAACGAAATAACTATGGCAAAGATTAAACTGGAATATCAAGTTCGCGACATCT
>JAILPK010000072.1 GCA_024699495.1 Bacteroidaceae bacterium
CCCATGCATATAGCCCTTCATCTGCCAAACCCTGTAAACCACAGCCCAAGAGCGGTTGCTCCACCACAGGCCCATCTTTACGCTTTCCACCACAGCCCTCTGCATCATTTCTGATGTAGCCATTAACGGAACTGGCTGCACGTGTGGGCAGCAGTCGCTGTCAGCCTCTTTGTCTGATACGCAGTCATTTGCCGTGTGTATGTGGTTAGTTTCGACATGGTTGATAAACTGCCCAACCGGACCATAGAAATTATTTGTTATTGTGCCCTTGGCGCTTTTCTCTTCATCTTTCATGTGTTGTGTTGCTGTTTTTTTTGAATATAAAAAAGGCAAGGGCTGGTGTCTATAAACAGCAAGGCTCAGGTCTCGACTCCTCTCCCAAACTGAATACGACCGCCGCCCTCGCCGTGAACTGGTCACGCGAAGCTTTGGTCGCACGTCTTTTTGGGATTTGTAGGCATTTAGCCCGAGTCGAGATTTGAGCCTAAAAGACGGCGATGCTTACGCCGTTAGTTGTTATTATATGATTCGGATAGTAAGTTCTTTTTTTCTTATAACGCAGATTTATTATACTTTATTGTTTACGCACCCCACAGGACCGTTAAAGTTGTTGTTTATTGTGAGGTGCAGATTATAGAGTTTCTCCTGCAGTCCGAAATAGAATGTGCGTATCTGTTCTGGTGTCATCTGCAGCAGATTTAAAGCATCTGCAGCCGAGTGGTATTTCATGTTGATAAGCGTGGGCAGTTTGTCGCCTCCCAGTTCGTGGAATCCGTTTCGCACATAGAGCCTCATCAGATAATCCACAAATTCCTGCTGCTCCTCCGTCAATTCCTGCTGTGTCTGTTTGAGAAGGATTTCAGCGCGTCGCTGTCTCTCTATCGGGGTTGTGTTATAAGCGAGATAAGAAAGCACATCGAGCATGTCGCATTGTTCCATTTCAAGGAAACTGCGGGTCTGCTCCAGCTTGTCTTCGGGGAATCCGCTTTCCTCCAGCAGTTGCAGCAGTTTCTGCCGCGAGTCTGGTTTAGACCATTGCTTGCGCAGATCATCCTCGCCCTTCAGGAATTTGGGCAAAGTGCCGAAGAGGCGTTTGATATATTCCTGCAGACTGAGCAGTTCGTCGCCATATTGAATGCGTTCCTCCCAATGAGTCTGCAGCAAGAGTTCGCGCGACGGCGATAGCTTCACCCTCACGGTTTTCTTTGCCGTTCCGCCGCTGCCGGGGCAGGTGCAAGGCAGATTTCCGCACACGGGGCATGGCTGAGGTGGTGGAGGCGGCGGGCAGACGCACGGATGTTGTCCGCATTTGGGGCAAACGTGCGGTTTTTTGTTGCAAGTGCATGGATAGTTGCCGCATACGGGGCAGAAGGGGTCTCCATCCCACTCTTCATCTTTGAAGTTTTCCGATGCTCCGACGAAGTCAATCAGTGTGAAATAATATTTGCCGTCGAAGAGGCGTGTGCCTCGTCCCATAATCTGCTTGAATTCCACGATATTATTCACGGGCCTCATCAGAACGATGTTTCTCACATTTCTTGCATCTACCCCTGTAGATAGTTTCTGTGATGTGGTGAGGATAGTTGGGCGTTTGCGGTCGTTGTTTTGAAACTCTCGCAGGGTCGTCTCACCTTTATCCCCCTCGTCGGCAGTGACGCGCTCGCAATAGTTTGAGTCGGGCACCGATTTCCACTGGTTAATCATATCGCGGATAATCATGGCGTGGAGCTGAGTGCTGCAGAACACCAGAGTCTTTTCGTCGGGCCCAATCAGACCGAGCATCTCCTTCACCCTGTGCTCGTCGCGCTCGCGAATTTCTATATACCCATTGTAGAAGTCGTTTTCGTCGTAGGTCTTGTTGGTGTCTATTTCGCCATGTTCTATTTCATCATCGGGTTCATATTTGTAGGTGTCGATATTGCTTGTTCCTATCTTCACGCGGTAGGGGGTCAGATATCCGTCCTCGATGCCTTGCTTCAGCGAGTAAGAATAAACAGGGTCGCCGAAATACTTGTAGGTGTTGACATTCACCTTGCGGCGCGGCGTGGCCGTCATGCCAAGTTGCACAGCCGACTCGAAATAAGTCATCACCTGTCGCCATTCGCTCTCGTCGTTGGCTCCTCCGCGATGGCACTCGTCGATGATGATGAAGTCGAAGAAGTCGGGCAGATACTGCATATAATAGGGTTTGCCCGAGCTGTCTTCGCTCATGAAGGTCTGAAATATGGTGAAGTAGAGGTTACGCGCCTTGGGCACGTAGCCCATGTGCTTCTTGTCGTGGAGCGAATCGGGCGTGATGCGTTCCATCGCGTCGCTTGGGAACTGGTCGAAATCGTTCTTTGCCTGATTGGCCAGGATATTGCGGTCGGAGATGAATAGGATACGCGGTTTCTGCCCGTCGCCGCGCAGATTCCAGTTGGTGTTGAACAGCTTCCAGCAAATCTGAAAGGCTGTGTATGTCTTGCCCGTTCCGGTGGCCATCGTCAGCAGAATGCGCTTATTACCCTTTGCCACTGCCTCCATCACTTTGTTTATGGCTATCTCCTGATAATATCTGGGTTCGCGCCCTCCGCCCCGATTCAGCGGACATAGGTTGAATTTGTCGCGCAGCGGGTTCGTCTCGGGGAAGGTCATCTGCCAAAGCTCCTGCGGCGAGGGGAAGCGGTCGGCAGGCCCCTCTTTCGACGGGATAATATAATTGCCCTGCGCATCCTTCACGCCCATATCTATAGCCCAAATCTTATCCCCGTTGCAGGAATAGGTGAAGCGGATATTCAGCATCTCTGCATATATCTTTGCCTGGGCCACACCCTCGCTCACGTTCAGGTCGTCGCTCTTGGCCTCGATTACAGCCAGCTTCTGTTTCCTATATTGCAACACATAATCAGCTTTCTTGGGATGGCGGTTTTGGGGCAGGGCCGACACCTTGCCGGGCGCAATCAGATAAGCATTCTGCTCGGTGAGGATATCGCTCTCAGGCACCTGAGTCCACCCGACCTCACGCAGTTTCGGGTCAATCTTTTTCAGCCTTGTATCTGATTCATTCATTATCCTCAAAGTATAATTGTTCGGATAGTTCTTCCAGAAAATCCTTCAGTTCCTCGTCTTCCAAATCCAACGTCATTTTTATCTCTGTCAGGTCTTTGTTCATCACATAGAGTTGCTTACCGATAGTCTTTTGGCCTTCTTTATTTACATATCTGTAAGTGTGCGTTACGATGTAGCCATCGAACTTCTTTTCTGCATCTTTCAGCCCTTTGAACTTGTCACCCATCCTTGTCATCTTTTCTTGGAGAAGCAGAACATTATTCGTGGCATCTGCTAATTCTTCTATGGCTTCATTATATTGTCTTCTGCTGAATGAAGAGATGTCATCTTCGTATATTGACTTCTTTAACATAGCCTTTTGCATTGCATCAGTATATTCATTGTACTTCTTCACTATAGGTGGCATGTGAGATAAAAATTCATAGAGTCCAGCCATTGAGTCTATAGGAACTAAAACGCTGTCAAAGACTGTTTCTACAGGCTCGTAGGTTTCTATATTTATAATTTTGGCGTTAAGAGCCTTACGTATCAGCTTGTCTGCTTTTGCTTCCTTGGACTGGTTGCATGCTGACAGACACAGGAGCGCAGTTAGGATAAAAAATAGTTTTTTCATAACAGTTTATTTATTTGGGTTCGTCATTCAAATATTTCACGCAGCATCGCCTGCTTCAGAGCATCGCACTCGCGAATAGTCTGTTCACAGTTCGCTTCCAACCGCTTGACTTTGGCGCTAAGCGCATCGAGGCGGGAGACGATGGATTGCTGCTCAGACTCTGATGGGTAGCATATCTCAATTTTAGCAATGTCAGATGGTTTTATTTCCATTACTTTAAATCCATGAACATATTGTTTCTTCTGATTCTGGAAGGATTCTGATTGTATGAAATAAGAAACAAAAATCGGATTTAATGTATGCTTGAAGATTGCTGCATGAGCTCCAATTGCAATAGGGTAATCCCCCAACCATGCAGTTGATTTACAAGAAGCTTCAACATCTTCGCTTGTTATCGCAAATATAATATCCCCTTTTGAAGCAAGTTTATCAACTCTTACTAAACTTTCTGGAATACAAGTTAAGTGTTTGTAGGTTGCAGTTCCTAGTTTGGTGTGTATTTGCCCATAATGAATGCAAGGAAATCCGTCCTTTACAAAATCGCTTTTTAGGAAATTAATTCCTCGGGAAAAACTGCCAACCTCTCCCAACTTCTTCTCTTCCCACCCCTCTTTCGGTGTCATCGCTTCTTCGAGCGCTTTTTGGAAGAGTTGGCGGGCTTCGCTGAGCTGCTTCTCCGCATTCGCTTTCAAAGCATCAATCTGGGAAAAGGCTGAATCAAGTCGGGCGACGATGGCGCGCTGCTCGGAGAGGGGAGGAACGGGGATAAGTGAGTCTGACATTTTGTTTAAATCAAGCGAAGGCAAGCCGCCTCCCTTATCAAACTTACTTATTCTTATAAATGTAAGAAAATAGAATAAATATTTTAGCTCAACAAATTGATTTGGTATTATCGCTTCCGAATTTAGGTCGATTACCGAATCAAAAAAGAGAATTCTCTTCTTCTCCGTATAAATTGCTCCTCCGTTCTTGGGAAATACAATTGAGCCTTTCGGAAATATTCTTTTAGGAGCATTCACAAATAATGATGTTTTTTTGAGGTAAAACTCATTACCAGGAATATTCATTTCCGCTACCTTAAAATAAGGAAAGCTTCCTTCTTGAAATATTTCTCCTTTTGCCGGAGTATAACCACTCATGAAAGCTGCTACTTCTCCCAACTTCTTATATGTCCATCCCTCTTTCATCTAACAATCCTTTTTATTTATGATAATTCGTGAGTCATCATTAATGGTCATTCGTGTGAAAGAGCAGTCAAAGCAGTTCCTGCAGCCTGCTAAGAATCTCATTGGCGTCCCCGTTCAGCGTCACCAGCGACTCCATAATCTCCTTCGAGCTACGCTCGTCCTTCTCTTCCACGCGATTCGGGTTCTTTACGCTCAAGTCGCAGTCTGCGCCGAGACTCTTCACGTCTATAGACCAAGAGTTTTCGCTGTCGCCCTTGGTGGCATAGAGCTTCACGAACTCCGCCAAATCATCTTCATTCAGGGCGTTCGTCTTTCCGAGATTGCGCCCGGGGTTCAACTGATAGTACCAAATCTTCTCGGTCTTCACTCCCTTTTCGAAGAAGAGAACAACGGTCTTCACACCAGCCCCTTGGAAAACGCCGCTGGGCAAGTCGAGGATAGTGTGCAGATTGCAGAATTCCAGAAGCATCTTGCGCAGGGCGGCTGCATCGCCGTTGCTGAGGAATGTGTTTTTGATTACTATTCCCGCACGCCCGCCCGCGCGTAACATCTTTATAAAATGCTGCATGAACATGTAGGCCGTTTCGCTTGTGCGCAGGTCGAAGTTCTGCAGCACCTCGCCGCGCTCGGAGCCGCCGAAGGGGGGATTGGCGAGAATAACATCCTTGCGGTCCTTCTCCTGAATCTGATTCAGGTTCTCTGCCAGTGTGTTCCCGCGGATGATGTTCGGAGCGGCCACGCCATGGAATATCATATTCATCGTGGCGATGATATATGGCAGAGGCTTCTTCTCCTTGCCGAAGAAGGTGTTTTCCTGCAGCGTCTTGACATCCTTCGTGCTCTTCACCTTAGCCTGCATATAAGTGAAGGCCTCACAGAGGAAACCCGCAGAACCGCATGCAGGGTCATATACCGATTCGCCGATTTTGGGATTCACCACCTTGACTATCGTTCGGATGAGAGGACGCGGAGTATAATACTCACCCCCGTTGCGCCCCGCATTGCCCATCTTGCCGATTTTCGACTCGTAGAGCACAGTCATCTCGTGCTTGTCTTCCGCGCTCTGAAATCTGAGGGTGTCAATCAGATTGATTATTTCCCGCAGATTATAGCCCGATGTGATTTTGTTGCGCAGTTCGGCGAATATCTCTCCAATCTTATATTCCAGAGACCGGGCGCTGGAGGCTGTATTCTGGAACTCGCGCAGGGCAGGGAATAGTTTTGTGTCAACAAACTGCTGAAGGTCGGGCCCCGTCATGCAGTTGATGTCGTCGGGGGAGCCGTCGGCTTTCTTCGGAGCTGCCCATTGTGACCATCGCATGAACCCCGTGATGATACGTTTGTATTCCTTGCCCTCCATCAGAGCATTCATCTCGCGCTCTGCCTCGAGATCGTCGAGATATTTCAGAAAGAGAAGCCATGAGGTCTGCTCTATATAATCAAGTTCTGTAGAGCATCCGGCCTCGTTTCTCAGAATGTTGTCTATCGCGTTGAATGTGGATTCGTATTGCATAATTATCCTCTTTTACTTGTCCTTGACTTTATTCAGCGGGTTCATAAATGTCTGTGCCGTCCCAGTCTGCATCGATGCTGATGCGTAAAATCAGAGAGGCCGACTGAATGTTTTCCTGTATCTCGCTGTAGAGCTTATCGCTCTTTGCGTCGGGATTCGCGGCGATAAAGGATTGGAATTTGGCATTGAATCTGAGCAGACTGTCTGCGGTGACATCAGGCAGAGTGATGCTCTCGGCAAGGAACGACTCCATCTGCGGATAGCGCTCCGATTGGCTGTCACATCCTGCGGCAACAAAAGCGGCTGCAACCATAAGGCACGACAAAGCCCTGCCGAAGCGGACGCGGGCCGCATGCAGCAGGGCAGATGGATATGCCTTGGTAAGAGAGGATTCGCTAACTACTTCACCCGAAGTGATGGGGGGGGGGTAAAATGCTGATTATCAATGTGTTACACATTGATGCAAGAAGGCTTTTTCGCTGTTGCATTTCGTTATTTATTAGTTTTTCGCCGACAAAGTTAGTGTTTTATATTTTCAATACAAAAGAAGAGACAAATTTTTTTAGTTGACGAGTTAACAAGTAAACAAATTGACTAGTTGATAGCTTCGCAGTTGACGAGTCAACGAGTCAACAAGTTGATAGCTTTACGGGGGGGAAAGGGAGTGGTAGGGGAGTGTGCGGCAGCAGGAGGGAGTAGGCTAATAGGTTTTAAGCTTTTGAGTCTTCGCTGCAACGCAAAGTGGCTGTTGACGCGCCAGCCCAACCATGAACCATTAACCATTAACCATGAACCGCGGCTCCGCCCCATCGCGCCAGCTTCACATATTACATATTACATATTACATATTACATAGTAGAGCGGCCGCGGGCTTCATTTTTTTTGAAAAAGTCTTTCAATCAAAAAAAAGTATCATCTATGCCGCAAAACTTAAGAAAAAATTTTGACCGACTTCGAACTCAAGACTCTGAAAGATAATTTGTGGCACTCGGCTGATATGCTGCGCGCCGGCGCTCACCCGGCTGCCAACAAATGCGGACGACCTATACCGGGCCTCATCTTCCTGCGATATGCCGACGTGCTGTTCCAGCAGCACAAAGCGGAGACAGATGCTGAATATGAGCAGAACCAAGGGCACGCGCATGGAGCGCGAATACAAGGATATCGCCGTGGAGAAGTGCGGCTTCTATCTGCCCGAACGTGCTTACTCCGACTATCTTAACGATGCTCCGGACGACGCGCAAAAGGCGTTGCCCGCGAAGCGGGCTACGGAGGCCATAGAGCGCGAGAACCCGAAGACGGGAAGGCGTACTGCCCAAAGCTGTCGGGACTGACAGAGCTATATCTCCGGAAAAAAATTGGAAAATTCTGGCGGAGTTATCGGGACTGACATAGCTATATCTCCAGAAAAAGAAATTGGAAAATTCCGGCAGAGCTGTCGGGACTGACAGAGATAGCGAAGCCGTTGGGATTAGCATATCCGGATTTCCTTTTTTTCATCCCGGATCTCTAAAAAAAAAAAGGGAGCCGCTCCATCACGGAGCAGCCCCCTTCACACATTAACATTAATATATATAAATAGTATTATGACTGTTAAAGCTTATCGTTGGAGCCGAGCACATTCACGATCTTATGAATGTACATCTTCTTCATGTTCTCGCGAGCGGGCTTCAGATACTGACGCGGGTCGAAGTGGCTGGGATTCTCAGCGAGGTGCTTGCGGATGGCAGCAGTCATAGCCAGGCGGCTGTCGGAGTCGATGTTAATCTTGCAGACTGCGCTCTTGGAAGCCTCGCGGAGCTGCTCCTCAGGAATACCTACTGCGTCGGGCAGTTTGCCGCCGAAGGCGTTGATGGTGTCAACCTCGTCCTGAGGTACGGAGCTTGAGCCGTGGAGCACGATGGGGAATCCGGGGATGCGCTTCTCGATCTCGTGCAGGATTTCGAATGCGAGTGGAGGAGGAACGAGCTTGCCGGTCTTGGGGTCACGTGTGCACTGCTCTGGAGTGAACTTGTAAGCGCCGTGGCTGGTACCGATGGAGATAGCGAGACTATCGCATCCGCTGCGCTTGGAGAAGTCCTCAACCTCTTCGGGGCGTGTGTAATGGCTCTGCTCAGCAACAACATCGTCCTCGACGCCGGCGAGAACGCCCAGTTCGGCCTCTACGGTTACGTCGTGGGCATGAGCGTATTCAACCACTTTCTTTGTGATGGCGATGTTCTCTTCGTAAGGAAGTGCGCTGCCGTCGAACATTACGCTGGAGAATCCGTTGTCGATGCACTCCTTGCAGATTTCGAAGCTGTCACCATGATCGAGGTGTAGGGCAATCTGAGGATTGGGGCAGCCGAGTTCCTTAGCGTACTCTACGGCACCCTGGGCCATATAGCGAAGGATGGTACCATTGGCATAGTTGCGTGCGCCCTTGCTGACCTGCATGATGACCGGTGATTTGGTCTCCACAGCAGCCTGCACGATGGCCTGCATCTGTTCCATGGTGTTAAAATTAAATGCGGGTATTGCATATCCGCCGGCGACGGCCTTCTTGAACATCTCGCGTGTGTTCACCAGGCCTAACTCTTTGTAGCTAACCATAATGATAAAAATGATTGATTGGGTTAATAGAATATGTTTACTGTTGTCTTACAAAATAGGTGACCACGGGCAGGTGGTCGCTGTAGCCGTTGAGCCACACTCCGGAAGCGTGGGTGCGCTTGGGAGCCCCCTTGTATTTCCCTTCCTGGTTCAGCAGGTAGGGGAAGCGCTGCACCTCAGCCTGATAGAAGGTGAGGGTCTTGTATTCTTTGGTTCCAGCGACGTCGAGACAGTTGGGTGTCATCACAATCTGATCAAACAGGTTCCATCCGCCCTGGTACATGAGAGTGCCCGGTCCGTCGAGCAGGATCTGCCAGAAGGGGTTGTACATGCTGCCCGGCTTGGCGCCGTCGGCCACTTTTCGGCGTGCGCCCAGACATGTAGCCATGGATTTGTCGAAGGGGTCGTCATTCATATCCCCCATAACCAATATCTTCATGTCGGGGTTGGCATTCAGGATGCTGTCCTTCTCTGCGCGGACCATCGTTCCGGCGGCTTCGCGGGCAGGCGAGCCGGAGAAGCGGCTCGGCCAGTGGCATACAATCACGGTGACGCTGTCGCCGGCCAGCATGCCCTGCACGGTGAGGAAGCCTCGGGTGGGGCGTGTAATATGCTCGTTGAGCACGTAGGGCTGAAGCCAGGTCTTGGCAGGTTTGAAGAAGTCCGGCCGATAGAGCAGGCCGCAATCTACGCCGCGCCTGTCGGGGCCCTCGATAAGGATATACTGATACCCCCGCCTGGCCAGGGCAGGCCGCGCGACGAGGTCGCTGAGGCACTTGGAGTTCTCCACCTCGCTGACGCCAATCAGGGCGCAACCGATGCCCGGCAGGCGTTTGGTGCCCATGTCGGCGAGAGCCTGGCTCATGTTCTTGAGTTTGTTCTCGTACTTCATCGGAGTCCATTTGTTGTCCCCGTCGGGGAGGAACTCATAGTCGTTCTTCCCCTCATCATGGCAGGTGTCGAAGAGATTCTCCAAGTTATAAAATCCTAAAGCATAGAGGCCGAGCCGGCGCTGCTGAGCTGCTGCTATTGCAGCGAATAGGAAAAGAGCTGTGAGAAGGATATTTTTGCGCATGTCAGACCCCTTTCTTCGGTTAATTGTTGTTATTTTGGCGCAAAGTTAATAGTTTTCAGCATAGGAAAGATAAAAAGAGGGAAAAATTTTGCATCAAACCAAAAAAAGGTGCAATCTCTTTCTTTAATCAAATAATTTTTTGTTCCTTTGTGGCGCATTAATCACTGACGCAAATCCACAAATGAAAAAGAACTTTCTACTTGCAGCCTTCCTTATGGGATTGACGGATGCAGCGCTCGCCCAACAACCGCAGACGACTGCGATGAGTGAGACGGAGCGTGCCGTCCGCGAGGAGAACGCCTCGTTCATCTTCACCGAATCACAGTTGGAAGAGGATGCCGATGCCGGCCAGGAAGTAATACAAATCAACTCCTCCTCGAACATGTACACGAGTAATGTCGGATATCTGTTCAGTCCGATGCGGTTCAAGTTTCGCGCTTTGGACCAGAAATACAGCGACGTGTATATGAACGGCGTCATGGTAAACAGCGCCGAGAACGGGCGTTTCAGTTTTTCCACCATCGGAGGCATGAACGATGCCACACGCAGCATTGACTACTCCTCCCCCTTCGAGAGCAACAGTTTCGGCGTGGCCGGTCTGGGCGGGTCGAACAATTACAACTTCCGGGCTTCCAACTATGCAGCCGGGAACAAAGTGACTCTCTCCGCGCTCAACCGCAACTATACGGCGCGCGTGATGTACACGTTCGGCACCGGCCTGTCGCAGAAGGGATGGGCTTTCTTTGGCACTGTGGGCTATCGCTGGGCTAATATGGAGACGGCCAATGTGCAGGGAACATTCTACAACTCTCTGGCCTACTTCCTCTCCCTTCAGAAAGTATTCAACGATAAGCACAGCCTGAACATCGCCACCTGGGGCAATCCCTCGGAGCGCGCCCAGCAGGGAGCCTCTACAGACGAGGCCCGCTGGCTGTCGAACAACTATTTCTACAACCCCTACTGGGGCTACCAGAACGGCAAGAAGCGCAATTCACGCGTTGTGAACGCCTACGAGCCGTCGGCGCTGCTCACGTGGGACTATAAGATTAATGACAACACGAAGCTGACTACATCTGCCTACGGGAAATATGCGACGGACAGCCGCACGCGTCTGCAATACAACAACTCGCAGAACCCGAAGCCAGACTACTGGAAGAATTTCCCCTCGTACAACTATGACGTGTGGGGCACCACCGACGGAACGGGCAACGACTTCAACGCCTGGCAGGAGAGCTATAACTACTGGACTGCAGATATTGCCAACCGGCAGATTCAGTGGGACAAGCTCTATTACGCAAACCTGCAGATGAACAAGATCGGCGGCGATGCAGCCTATTATCTCCTGGCCCGCCACAACAACCACCTGGCCTTCGGTCTGGGAACCACCCTCGACTGGGACAACCACCGCGACCGCAAGTTCCAGATCGGTATTCAGCTGGCCTCAAACACAGGTATGCACTATCAGACCATATCCGACATGATGGGGGCTGAGAACCTGCATAACACCAATAATTACGCCATCGGGACCTACGCCGGCTCCGACGCACGCGTACAATATGACTTAAATAACCCCAATGGCTCAGTAGGCGTAGGCGACCGCTTTGGCTATGACTTCAACATCATAGTTCAGAAAGCAACCCTCTGGGCTCAATATACCCGCGACAAGGGCATCAGCCATAACTTCATCAGCGCGAAGATTGGCGGAACCCAGATGTGGCGCGACGGCAAGATGAAACACGGCCTCTTCGCTGACAACAGCTATGGGCGCAGCGGAACGGCCCGTTTCCTCGACGGCGGCTTCAAGATGGGAACAAACCTGAATCTCGGCAAGGGCAATGTGCTCGGGCTCGGAGTCAGCTACATGACCTATGCTCCGCAAGCTTACTCATCCTACGGAGGCAGCGCCTTCCAGGCGGCAGAGATGAACAACAACTTCATCGACGGGCTCAAGGTGGAACACATGCTGAGCGCCGAAATCGGCTACGCTCTCAATCTCAGCTGGATGCGCATGAACCTGACCGGCTATTTTGCCCACGGCACCCGCATGAACGAGTGGCAGAACTACTACTATGACGATGTAAACAGCTTCACATACGTCAGCATGACCGGTGTCGAGAAGAACTATTACGGAGTGGAACTCGGCCTGCGCCTAAAGGTTACCTCTGCCTTCAGCATCGACCTCATCGGTTCGATGGCAGAGGCCAAATACACCAAGAACACCGACGTATCCTATCTGCTCTCGACCCAGGGGACTGTGACGACAGAAACGCTTTACAACAAAGGAATGAGAGAGGCCAGCACGCCGCTGACCGTAGGGAGCATCGGACTTAACTATAATATAAGCGGATGGTGGTTCAACCTCAAAGGAAACTACTACGACCGCATATATCTCTCCTACTCCCCCTCTCTGCGCTATGAGAGCACGCTGATACGCTCCCGCATGGTGGATAACGACGGCAGCCTCATTGTCCCCGAGCAGGGCAAGGGCCACGGCGGATTCATGCTCGACGGAAGCATCGGACATCAGTTCCGCATCGCCGGCCATCCGCTGAGCGTGAACTTTATGGCCACCAATATCCTGAACAACCGCAAGCTCGTGAGCGGCGGCTTCGAGCAGAGCCGTTCCAACTACACCACCGACCAATCCACCGGCGAGGTAGCAACAACACGAACATATAATTTCAAGATGAACCCGATGAAATTCTATGTTCAGGGCTTCAATTTCATGCTTAACATCAATTACCGCTTCTAAATGCCCATAAGTACTATGAAACTAAAATCATCTGCATACATCCTCTACTCCACAGTAGCCGCCGTAATGTCTTTTTCGATGGCCGCATGCATGGAGGGCGATTGGGACACCCCGGACATGACCACCCCTCCATACGGCAATAACGCAATCGTGGAGACCGACAGCCAGCTCGTGACCATCGACTCACTGAAGCAGCGCTACAAATCGGCAATATCAACCAGTTCGATGGAGAAGATTGAAGACCACATGCAGCTAAAGGCTGTAATCACAGGCAACGACCTCGGAAGCAATATCTACAAACAGATTTGCATACAGGACTCCACCGGAGCCATGATTGTGGGCATAAACGGGACTGGCCTCTTCCCCATGCTGCCCGTAGGCCAGGAGATTCTTATCGACCTGAAGGACCTATACATCGGAGGCTATGGCCAGCAGGCCCAGCTCGGCGATGAATACAACGGCTCTATCGGACGTATGAGCACCGACAAATGGGAGCAGCACGTACGCATCCTGCCCAATTTCAACACCTCGGCGATAGACACCATCGACTTCGATGTAAATCTCGACAAAGACCGTTACGCAGGCTATCTCGTATGCCTCACCAACGTTCAGGTGGGGGATGCCGACGGCAAGACCACATTCGCCCCGGAGTACAAATCGGGAACGACACTCACCTATAACGGAAGCTCCAACGGATATGTTCACCACACCCTCGGCACGGCATCGATGAACCAGCTCGTTCTGCGCACAAGCACCTATGCCAAATTTGCCGAACTGGTAATCCCCACCCACCCCATCACTATCTACGGCATCGCCACACGCTACCGCGACACATGGCAGATTCTCATCCGCACCGAGGAGGACATCAAGGACAATGAGTAACAGCCGGAGAAGACGACAATACAATAATATATATATATGGCATAAAGAAAATAAAAGATATGAGACAGTATTGGAAACCGCTGCTCACCGCAGCATTTGGAATGGCTGTTCTGACAGCCTGTGAAGACGTGCCTGCGCCCTACAACATTCCCACCGAAAACAGCGGCTCAAGCACCTCTGAGGACTACGCATTCCTGCAAGCTTTTGAGACGGGCTTGGGAGGATGTACCAACGAATCTGAAGCCGGGTCTTTGGCTTGGGAATACAGTTCTTCATACAAGTGTGTTCTCATCACAGGCTACAAAGACTTCGACGGGAGCGGCACAAAGACAAACCAAAGCGGCACGACATGGCTCGTAACGCCGGAAATCGACCTTACAGGTATTGACAGCGCATTCGTAAATGTCAACCAGGCCATCAACTACGCCAAGACGACATTGGCCGATGACCACAAACTCATGATCTCCACAGATTATGTCGATAGCCTGGGCGTGGCAGCTGCCACATGGACCGACCTCGGCATGAGTCTGGACGGTCTGGGCTCCACATTCACATTCGTGAACTCACGTGTACAACTCGACCAGAGCTACATGGGCCAGAAGGTTCGCCTCGCACTGAAACACGTCGCCCACGACTCCTACTCCTCCACATGGGAGGTCAAGTCTGTTGGCATCGTCAAAGGCGCCGTACCTCCACCTCCCGTACTTGACGACCTCGTGGGCAGCGGCACGGCCGACGACCCGTACGATGTGGCTTCAGCCCTGCGTGTAATCGCTGCCGGCCCTCCATCAACCGACGTCTATACCAAAGGAATTGTGGCTGCTGTTGACGCAAGCAGCTTCGATGCCAACTACGGCAGCCTCGTGTATCAGATTTCTGACGACGGGACTTCAGCCAACCTGCTTCAGGTTTATCGCGGCTATGGTCTGAACGGCGACCATTTCACATCTGCCGATGCGCTGAAAGTGGGCGACCGCGTGGTAATCGTTGGTCAGCTCGTATATTACAACAACCAGACTATGCAATATACCACCGGCAGCCGGCTCTATTCCCTGAACCCGATTGAGGGAGACACCATTGCAGCCGTAAAAGACGGTGACCAGACTGTCACATTCGCCAATTTCAGCACAGACAAATTCCTGCTGGTCAACGAATATACCGACAGCACCGCTACCAGCACGCAGCTGCGAATAGTATCTATGGTTGTGACTTATGCTGACGCCACGACAGAAACAGTAACTATGTCCGACCTTGGCCTTAGCAACGGCGCAGACCTGAGCACACACACTCTCGGAACTCTGCAGCTGACATTCTCCAAGGGCGATGGCACAGCCTCTTCCAAATACATGACTGCAGGAGGCGGAGTCGCAACCGTGAACAGCAACAATTCCATGCTCATCGAATCAGCTAAGGCTATGACATCTATAGTGATTACTGCTGCAGCGCCCGGTACCAAGAGCTACAACGGCAATACTGAACTGTATGGCATTGCATCCAAATAAGCATATAACCAAACTTTGCACCCTATTGATGACAGCAGGAGGCGTTCTTTTCGCCTCCTGCTCGTCTGACCCTTTGGAGCCTAATGGTTCTGTGGATACCAACGATTTGTCGGTAAACCTAAACGCCAACAAAACCACTAAGTATCCCGAGGCTTCACTCATGGAAATGCCGCAACTGAAAGGCGGAGTCATCAATATGTTTCTCGTGAAGCGCACTTCTGACCGCAGTATTAATTATTGTATTGAGTGGGACATCGCAAAAAAAGCGCAACGATGGTCGGCCTTCCGTTGGGATGAGACCAACAGCGGCGGTTATATCAAGCGCGAAGACAACTTCCTCGAAGACACCGACATCCCCGAAGCTTACCGCACCACCTATGCCAACTATCGCGGCTCGGGATACACTCGCGGCCATATCTGCGCTTCGGCAGACCGCTGGAACTCCCTGGAGGCCAACCGCCAGACATTCATCTACAGCAATATGCAACCCCAGCTGTATGATTTTAACGGAGGTATATGGGCTAATATGGAAGCCAAGGTGCGCTCATGGAACACCAAAGATTTCCGGGACACCCTTTATGTTGCCAAAGGCGGCACTATAGACCATTCTGCAGATATCATCGAAACCACAGCAACAGGTCTGATAGTTCCCAAATATTTCTTTATGGCCATCCTGTGCAAAAACAAAAGCACTACCAACAACGGCTACAAAGCCATCGGCTTCTTCATAGAGCACCGCGACAACTATACTGACGTAAAGGATATGACGCCATATATCAGAACTATCGACGAACTGGAGGCGCTCACAGGACTGGATTTCTTCTGCAATCTGCCCGATGCCATAGAGAACAAGGTTGAGGCAAGCGTAGCACGGAGAGCCTGGGGATTCCAATAAACACAAATATGGCAGCAGATGAATGTGAATATGGCATGCAATAAATGCGAAGGAGGCATCCAATAAATGCGAAGGAGGAATCCAATAAATACAAATAAGCCGATAAATAAACAAAATAAGCCGAAGGTGGCATAATCTGAAAGATTAAAGGTAAGAAGAACAGAGGGATGAGGATAACAGTAATGCAGCGAGATATTATTTGGTCCGACCCAGCCGGGAATTTGGCGCGGGCTGAAGCCGCAATTCGCGATATCCCTGCTGACACAGACCTCATTATCCTGCCGGAGATGTTCTCCACCGGCTTCGTTACCCAACCGGACAGCATCGCCGAACCTGTGCTCCCCCACCCGTCTGCATCCGACGACGTAACAGACGGACAGTCGCCGACTCTCGACTGGATGCGACGTATCTCATCCCAACGCGGGTGTGCCATCGCAGGCAGCATCGCCGTTTCCGTCGCCTCGTCCTTCCGCAATCGCTTTTATTTTGTGAAGCCAGACGGAGAGACTTCATACTATGACAAGCACCACCTCTTCACCTACGGCAATGAGGACAAGCACTATACCGCAGGCCAGAAGCGCACAATAATAGAATGGCGCGGGGTCCGATTCCTGCCGATGATTTGCTATGATTTGCGCTTCCCTGTATGGAGCCGCAACCACGAGGATTACGACGTAGCCATATATGTGGCCAGCTGGCCTACATCACGGATAAAAGCGTGGGAGACACTACTTCATGCCCGCGCCATCGAGAACCAGTGCTTTGTCGTTGGGGTCAACCGCGTGGGCAGCGACCCGAACTGCAACTACTGTGGATGCTCTGCAATTATCGACCCTTACGGACGTGACATAGCCTCCTGCCCTCCGGATGAGGAATCGGAAATCACTTCCGACCTGGACCTCGCAGCATTACAGGCATTCCGGCAGAAATTTCCGGTGTTGAAAGACAGAGACCGGGAGAGGGAAGATGGAAGAGGGATGATGGAAGAGGGATGATTTTTATGTAATATGGAATATGGAATATGGAATATGTGAGGCTGGCGCGATGAGGCGGCTCTACTATGTAATATGAATATGGAAGATGGATGATGGATGATGGATGATGGATGATGGATGATGGAAGATGGATGATGGATGATGGATGATGGAAGATGGAAGATGGATGATGGATGATGGATGATGGATGATGGATGATGGATGATGGATGATGGATGATGGATGATGGGAGATGGCCCCCAGAAACCTCAGAAGCCCCAGAAACCTCAGAAGCCCCAGAAGCCCCAGAAGCCCCAGCGGCCCCAGAAATAAAATAAGAAATAAAATATAACACTGAAAAAATATTAACATGGAAGAACAAACAAAGAACAGCGCTCCCCGAACCTTGTTGTTGCTTGGTGATGAAGCCATCGCCCAAGGAGCTATAGATGCTGGTTTGTCGGGCGTTTATGCCTATCCGGGCACCCCATCCACAGAAATCACTGAATACATTCAGCTCAACGCCACAGCCCGCGAACGCGGCATCCATTCGCGCTGGTCAACCAACGAGAAGACTGCAATGGAAGCAGCCTTGGGTATGTCGTTTATGGGTAAGCGTGCGCTGGTCTGCATGAAACACGTGGGACTAAACGTATGCGCAGACCCCTTTGTCAATAGCGCTATGACTGGAGTAAACGGGGGCCTTGTGGTTCTGGTAGCTGACGACCCGTCGATGCACTCCTCGCAAGACGAGCAGGACTCGCGTTTCTATGGCAAATTCGCCATGCTGCCAACCTTCGAGCCATCCAACCAGCAGGAGGCCTACGATATGATGGCATCTGCCTTCGAATACTCCGAAGAGCGGTGTCTGCCCGTTCTGATGCGTGTCACAACCCGCATGGCCCACTCCCGCGCCGTAGTCAAGGTGGCAGCTGCTCCACGGCCTGAGAACATCCTCAATTTCGAAGCCCAGGCCGCCAATTGGGTCCTCCTGCCTGCTAACGCACGCCGGCGCAACGACAAGGTTACGGCCCAGCAGGCACAACTGGAAGAAGATGCAGCCAACTCGCCTTATAACAAAGCTCCGCAGCTGTCAGCCCAGGGCGGCAAGAAAGAGCCCCTCGGAATCATCGCCAGCGGCATTGGCTACAATTATGTCAAAGAGACCGGGTTGGACCTCCCGATTCTGAAAATATCTCAGTATCCGCTGCCCAAAAAGCTGGTGCGCGAGCTGCTGGACGCCTGTGAGAAGGTGCTTATAGTGGAAGAGGGACAGCCCTTTATCGAAGAACAGGTACGCGGTGTCTATGAGAGCCGCAATATCCTTGGACGCCTCACGGGCGAACTGCCCAGAACGGGCGAACTGACACCCGACTGCGTAGGTGAAGCGCTTGGCATACCGGCACGCCTGGGCGCCATTCCGCAACTGGTGGCAGCGCGCCCCCCACAACTCTGTCAGGGATGCGGCCATCGCGATGTGTATAGCGCTCTCAACGAGGTACTTAAAGAATATGACAATCCGCGCGTGTTCGGCGATATAGGCTGCTATACCCTGGGGTTCCTGCCTCCCTATCGCGCCATCCACTCATGTGTTGACATGGGGGCCAGCATCACCATGGCCAAAGGCGCTTCCGACGCCGGCCTGTGGCCTGCAGTTGCCATAATCGGAGACAGCACCTTCACCCATTCCGGCATGACAGGACTTCTGGATGCCGTAAATGAGAATGCAGACATCACAGTAATCATCAGCGACAACCTGACGACAGCCATGACAGGCGGTCAGGACTCTGCCGGAACCAACAAGTTCGAGGCTATATGCCGTGGGCTTGGTGTTGCCGAAGAACATCTGCATGTGGTAGTTCCTCTTCCAAAGAACATGCCGGAGATAACCGCCATCATACGCGAAGAATTGAACTATCATGGCGTCTCGGTAATTATCCCACGTAGAGAGTGCATCCAGACGTTCAAGAGACATTCCAAAGCGAAAAAAGAACAAGAGAAGAAAGAACAATGAAAACAGATATCATCCTCTGCGGCGTTGGAGGTCAAGGCATCCTCAGCATCGCAACCATCATTGGCGAAGCTGCCATGAACGAAAACCTATATATCAAACAGGCAGAAGTGCACGGAATGAGTCAGCGCGGAGGCGACGTACAGTCGAACCTGCGTATCAGCAGCGAGCCGATCGCCAGCGACCTCATCCCCCACGGTCAGGCAGACGTAATAATCTCTATGGAGCCGATGGAAGCCCTGCGCTACCTGCCCTACCTTTCACCTGAAGGATGGGTTATCACATCCAGCGCGCCCTTCGTGAATATCCCCAATTACCCTGATATTGAAGCCATTAAGGCAGAACTGGCAAAGCTTCCGCATGTCATTGCCATAGACATCGAACAGCTGGCCAAGGACAATCAGGTTCCCCGCTCGGCCAATGTAATCCTTCTTGGAGCCGCACAGCAAGCTCTCGGCATCGACTACGACAAACTGGAAGCTGCCATCCGCAGCGTCTTCGCCCGCAAAGGTGAAGCCATCGTGGATGCTAATATCAAGGCGTTAGGAATTGGCAAAGAAGGGAAGGGAATGTAAAATGTATAATGTTTAACTGCATCTATGAATAAAGGAAATACAACCAGCCAAACTCATTCTGCTCCCTCCCTCACAGGGAGGGCGGGGGGAGAGTCCTCCCCAATCCCCAAACCCATCGTTGACAATCTGATAGCCAAACTGGGTATTCAGGACTTTGCAAAAGCCACTATCCGAGAGGTAAAGCAGGTGGCTGCCATGGCAGAGAAAGAGAGCGGAGTGGAGTTCATCAAGATGGAGATGGGCATACCGGGACTCCCGGCAGCCAAGGTGGGCGTCGATGCCCAAATCAAAGCCCTGCAGGATGGCATCGCCCACTCCTACCCCGACATACAGGGCTATCCCGAACTAAAAGCGCAGGCTTCACGCTTCGTAAAGGCCTTCATTGGAGTTGACATCGCTGCCGAGGGCTGCGTGCCCGTGACGGGGTCCATGCAAGGCACCTTTGCCTCCTTCCTCACCTGCTCACAGGCTTCCAGACAGAAGGACACCGTGCTGTTCATCGACCCAGGCTTCCCCGTTCAGAAGATGCAGCTGCAGGTCCTCGGCGTGAAATACGAGACCTTTGACGTATATGACTTCCGCGGCGACAAACTGCGCAGCAAACTGGAAAGCTATCTCTCCAAAGGGAACATCTGCGCCATCGTTTACTCCAACCCCAATAACCCCTCATGGATCTGCCTTACCGAGAGCGAACTGCAGACTATAGGCGAACTGGCCACTCAATACGACTGCATAATAATGGAAGACCTTGCCTACTTCGCCATGGACTTCCGCCAGGACCTGAGCGTGCCCTTCCAGCCGCCTTACCAGCCCACAGTGGCCAGATATACGGACAACTACATGCTTCTCATCAGCGGGTCGAAGGCCTTCTCCTATGCCGGAGAGCGCATCGGTGTCGTATGCATCAGCGACAAACTCTTCCAACGGCATTACGATGACCTGAGCGCACGCTATGAGGGCCTCCCCTTCGGACTAGTATTCTCCACACGCATGCTTTATGCCCTAAGCAGCGGCACAAGCCATTCGGCACAATACGCCCTCGCCGCTATGTTCCGCGCTGCCTGCGACGGTGAATACCGATTCCGCGACGAGGTGATAGTATATGGCCAGCGCGCCAGAAAACTGAAGGATATATTCACCAAGCACGGCTTCCATGTGGTCTATGACCGCGACCTGGACCAGCCTGTAGCCGACGGCTTCTATTTCACCATAGGCTATCGGGGGATGACCAGCGGCGAACTGGCACGCGAACTGATGTATTACGGAGTCTCAGCCATCTGCCTCATCACTACGGGTTCCCATCAGGAGGGCCTGCGAGTGTGCACCTCATTCATTGAGGACCATCAATACGCGCAGCTGGACGAGCGCATGGCCGTATTCGCCAGAAACAACAAATAAGACAAGAAAAGCACGAGAAAAGACTTTCGTAATATAAACCACAATTATTAATCAACCCAAAATGAAAGAAACAACAATTTTCGCTAAGGCGACGCTGGCGGTGGCTCTGGCCATCTTCAGCAGCACAGCGGCCATGGGACAATCTGACACGGCTGCAGTAAGGCAACCCTCTCAAACACTGCTTAGGACAGTTGTTGGAGAACAAGCACCCGACTGGATGAAGGACATCTCCGACCGCATTCAGCTTCATGGTTACGCGCAAGGTGGTTACACCTATACGCACAACGGAGGTAAAAACACCAACACGTTCAATCTCAAACGTGTCCTCTTCTGGGCTAATGCCCGCATCACCGACCGCTGGTCGTTTCTATTCATGCACGACTTCTCGAGTGTCGTTCAGGAATTTTACACCGATTTCCGCATCACGCGGAACAAAGCCTTGACAGTTCGTCTGGGACAGTTCAAGAACGCTTTGTCACTCGAAAATCCCCTCTCCCCCACTTCTATGGAAGCCATCGATGTCTATTCCGAGGGCGTCACCTTCCTCTCCGGCTGCGGAAGCGACCCTCTGATGGGCGTTCAGTACGGGCGTGACCTGGGCCTCTCCCTCTACGGCGAGACCAACAACGGAAAACTGCGCTACGAACTGCAGATAATGAACGGGCAGGGCATCAACCGCAAGGACGGCAACAACTTCAAGGATTTCATCGGGCGGCTGGAGTATCGACCCGTAAAAGGCCTCAATCTGGTTGCCACCGGGCAGATAGGCCGGGGACATAATATCCTCACAGACAACAAGACGTCTGTCTATAATCCCGGAATTGCCAACGGACAAGACTATAAGCGCAACCGCTGGACGGTTGGCGCCGACTATAAATCACCGCATATCAACTTTCATGGTGAGTATCTCGAAGGCTATGACGGCGACGTGACAAGCCGCGGAGGCTACGTCACCACCTCCATCCCTCTCGGCACACCCAAAGTGGAGTTCGTCGGTTCTTACGACTTCTTCAATTACAACACCACCTTGGGAATGGAGCAGCACAAGGCAATCGCCGGTCTGCAATATTGGTTCTTCAAGAAATGCCGCATTCAGATGCAATACATTTTCAAGAGCGCCTACGTCTCAGGAAACCAGTTCATAAAAGACCCCAACCACGCCGTAATGTGTCAGGTTCAGGTGCGCTTCAACTGATATCAGCCAACAGTTATTCACAGCAATAAAATAATCAATCCGTGTTTATCAAGATATTCCTGACCATCATCTTTCTGGCCGTGATGGTCGGCGTGGGCATATACTCCCACAAACAGGCCAAATCTGTCGATGGTTTCGTGCTCGGCGGACGCTCCGTTGGGCCCTGGCTTACCGCTTTCGCCTATGGCACCAGTTATTTCTCCGCAGTTGTCTTCGTTGGCTATGCCGGCCAGTTTGGCTGGAAGTACGGCCTCTCCAGCACCTGGATAGGAATCGGCAACGCCGTAATCGGCTCCCTGCTGGCATGGCTCCTGCTTGGCCGGCGCACCAAACTGATGACCCAGCATATAGAAAGCCGCACGATGCCCGACTTCTTCGGCACCCGCTACGATAGCCAAAGCCTGCGTGTGGTGGCCTCAGTCATAGCCTTCGTATTTCTTATCCCTTACACCGCCGGAGTATATAAAGGCATCTCCACCCTCTTCGAGATGGGCTTCGGAATCCCTTATGAATACTGCGTAGTCGGCATGGCCGCCTTCACCGCAATATATGTCATCTTCGGCGGATATAAGGCTACAGCAATGAATGACTTCATCCAGGGCATCATCATGCTCTTTGGCATAGTGGCTATCATCGCAGCCGTTCTGGCAGCACAAGGCGGGTTCTTCACCGCCGTAGAAAAACTGGCAGCTATGCCTTCAGATGCAGACCCGGCCGTCAACGGCGGCTTTGCATCATGGTTCGGTCCGGACCCTTGGGGGCTCTTGGGCGTAGTAATCCTCACCTCACTCGGCACAATGGGACTGCCGCAGATGGTGGGTAAATTCTACAGCATCACCGACGAGTCGGCCATACGGCGCGGCACAATCATCAGCACCGTATTTGCCTTTATCGTAGCCGGAGGCTGCTACTTCCTCGGTGGCTTCGGACGCCTCTATGAACCTGTCATAGCAGAAAACGGCAAAATAGCCTTCGATTCCATCATCCCCGCGATGCTCGTCACCCTGCCCGATGTGCTCATCGCGCTCGTGGTTCTTCTCGTGCTGTCTGCATCCATGTCCACATTAGCCTCCCTGGTCCTCACGTCATCATCAACCATGACCCTCGACCTCATCTATCGCGACAAGAAATCGCTGCCGGGAGAGGTGGAAGAAGGTGCCATAGATGACGTTGTGGCCGAACGCGTAGAGAGGCGCAAGGTCGTTGTGATGCGGGTGCTCATCGTCTTCTTCATAGTAATCTCTCTGATGATAGCCCTCAACCCGCCCACCTTCATCGCCCAGCTGATGGGCATCTCATGGGGCGCGCTTGCCGGAGCTTTCCTCGCACCATTCATGCTCGGCCTCTACTGGCGCGGCGTCACTACGGCCGGAGTCTGGGCCAGCTTCATCTGGGGAGTCGGACTGACTGTTGTCAACATGCTGCTGGGAAATCCCATCAACCCCATCAACTGTGGCGCAATAGCCATGCTTGGCGGCTTTCCTGTAGTGTGGTTAGTAAGTCTTGTCACACCAAAACTCCCGAAAGAGCTGGTTGACAGAATCTTCGACTGCTATAAGAAATAATTTCCATACAAATAACAACTGCAAAGGCACCGCTCTCCAACACAGCGGTGCCTTTTGCGTAAAACAACGGACAACGGAGTTCTGTCTCTTACATCCCTATTCTGCCCATCCGGGACCACATCGATTCATATCTCACATCACAACTCTATTTACTTCTGGCTACATCACTCCGCATCTCACATCACAACTCTATTTACTTCGGGCTACATCACTCCGCATCTCGCATCACAACTCTATTTACTTCGGGCTACATCACTCCGCATCTCGCATCACAGCTCTATTTACTTCGGGCTACATCACTACCCATTCAGCCAAACATGCAAATACACCCCGACGTAGAGTTGGTTACACCTCGATATAAAGTACTTTACACCTCGATGTATTTGTTCATAACCCCCGATGTATTTTGACATGAGTTCCGATCAACCGTTTCCCGATAATACGTATGCAGAGGCAGAGGCTTTTATGCGTGCAGCAGACGGCCACAATATGTAACAGTAAAATGCCCATCCTGTAATTCTCTTCTCCCCTCTCCTGTGAGAGAGTGGAGCAGAGAGGGCTGCGACAACAGCTCACTCCAACAAAAAAAGGCAACAGCGACAATTTTTCCATTGCCGCTGTTGTTTATTAGTGTTATGGTGTTTGCCGCACCGGTTGTATTGTCCGATGCGGCAAACGAACTGTCTATTCTTCTTCCGGGGTCCAGTCTTCATCCCAGACATTGTAACGGAGACGATCTTCTTTTACATCTCCCTCTGCGTCCTGACTCAAGTGCTTAGTAGCATTACCTCCTGAAACGATGCTTGTAGCGATGGGTAACTGGTGTTCGGCAATATGTACTTCATTTGCCGGTATCAAATATGTTTTTTTCATTGTCGTGAACAATTTAGAGGTTTGACATTCAGACTGTCATCATTTGATGACTGCCTTCTTACCATTTACTATGTACAAGCCCTTGGCTGTCTTGCTTACACGCTGACCGGCGAGGTTGTAAACCTTACCCTGAGCAGCTTCAGCAGAGATGCCGTCAATGCCTGTCTCATAATCGCTGCCAAGATAGAGGCGGATGCCCTTGACGTTGGCTTCAACTTCTTCAGATATTTCAGATATGTTGGTGAGGTCGATGTAGGCCTTGTTGGCACCGGACTTCACATAGTTGGCCTGATCCACGTAATAAATCTTATTATCCTTGAGGATGTAGTTGCCAACGGGGATGTAGGCTGCCTCGAAGGTACCGACGAGACCAGTGGTGCTGGCTTCAGCTTCGATGGGTTCTGTCACTGCGTCACCAGTGTAGGCTGCTACGAGCTGTGTGGCTCCTTCTTCGGCCTGGAAGAGATAGGCAACACCTGCAGTTAGTTCTTCGGTGACTTCCTCGAGGGAGATATACTGGAGATTTCCGTCAACGGTCTTCTTGGCGGCAATCTTGTAGAACTTCACACCTGCGTAGTCATCGGCTGCAACATTGTTGGGCAGACAGATGGTGCCGAAATTGCCGGCGGTGATGGTGCGGGTGTAGCCGTTGGCGCTCACCTTGATATTGCCGAGCGCCACGTTACCAGAGCTCTTTTCTGTGTAAATCCACTTGATATAGCGGACGTTCTCGTCGGTATTGGCCAACATCATGGTCGTCGTACTGCTGCTGAGGTCTGTGTAGGCTGCAAGGTCAGTGTAGTTCTCGCCATCAGCAGAGGTCTGTACGGTAAAGGTACCGCCTGAGAAGCCGTTGCCGGCAATGTCGAAGGCGATGATGTAGGGAGCCTGACTGAGACGCAGGACGAGGTTGTCGTCAGTGTCGTCGAACTTCAGATAAGGTGCTGATTTGTAGTCGGAACCTAAACCGCTTGCAGTAAGGCCTGTTGTGTTGGCAATATCGCTGCTGCCGCCATCGAAGCTGAAGGGCAGAGATGCAGCGCTCGACTTGGCCTGGGTGATGCTGATGAGGGTGGAATAGACATAGGATTCACCATCGAGGGCATAGACCTTGAAGTAAGCCGTGCGTGCAGCGCCCGTGTTCTCGCCAACAATGTAATCCACGTTGTTGGTCTGGTCGTTGATTTCAGCAGCAATCCAGTCGTAGGTAGCTGTGGTCTCGCCATCAGATTCGTAGAAGGCGATGTCGGCTTCAACACCAGTGAAGTTGTTATAGGTGACGGAGATGGTTCCATCAGCACCAGCCTCTCCCACATTAACACTTGTCTCGTCAATGGCGATGTTCGGGTCTGCAGAGACTTTAGCGAGGGTAATGTTGCCGAGAGCCACGTTACCAAGGGATTTCTTAGTGTAGATCCACTTGATGTAGCGTGTGGTGGAAGCGAGGGTAGAGACGGTCTCTGACTGGGTGGCGTCTAATTCTGAATAAGTCTTGACATCGGAGTAGTTGGTGCCGTCGGCAGATTCCTGCAGCGTGAAGGTACCACCTGAGAAGCCGTTGCCCTTGATGTCGAAGGTCAGTGTGCCAGGAGCCTCGTTGGTCTTCAGGATGAGGTAGTCGCCAGTACCGTCGAACTTCATCGCTGGTGAGCTGTTGTAGGTGCCCAGACCATTGAATGTGAGACCGGTTACCTCGCTGCTGCCATTGCCATCGTATGCAAAGGGCAGGTCAACATAGTCCTGTACAAAGACGACCGTCACTTCGCAGGAAGCTGTCTTACTTCCGTCCTCAGTGGTAGCCGTGATAGTAGCAGTACCAGCGGCAACACCTGTGACGACGCCGTCAGCAACTGTTGCCACGCTCTCGTTGCTCGATGTCCAGGTGATGTTCTGGTTGGTAGCGTTAGCTGGAGCGATGGTGGCAGTGAGGGTGACGTTGTTGCCAATGTTCACATTTGTGGAGGACTTATCGAGGGTGATACCCGTCACGGCAACGGTGTTGACGGTGATGTTGTAGGTGGTGGTCTTCTCGACTTCATTCTCCGCGTATGTCACCGTGATGGTCTTTACGCCAGCTGTTGACATATCAGGAGTGGAGAACGTTGCGCTCTCGGTGACGACCTTTTGAGATTCATCATTGTAGGTGGCCGTCACGACCAACCCTTCGTGAATGAATTCATCACCGACACTGAATACCGTCTGATATTCACCAGAGAGTGCAATACTCGTGAGGGTAGCAGGTTCGTTCACCGTGATATTATAAGTCGTGGTCTTCACGACCTCGTTCTCAGTGTAGGAAACGGTTACGGTCTGCTCGCCAAGGGTGGACATATCGTAGCCAGAGAACGTAGCGCTCTCAGTAACATCGGCCTCTGATTTGTCGTCGTAGGTGGCAGTGACTACCATGCCGTCGTGAGAGAAGGCATCTCCCTGGTGGAAGGTGGTGGTGTAGGTGCCAGAGATGGCGATAGAAGAGAGGGCACGGGTGGATTGAGAAATCAGCGTGCTACCAGCAGAGAACTCGTAAACATCGCCATTCGCATAATAGGTGATATTTCCATAGACAACTACCTCATCACGTACCTTGATATCAGTGGCAGCTGTAAATTCAGCGCCAGAGAGGCCAAAGCCCTTGTAGATTTCAAACTCTGTGGCGGTTAAGCCATCGTCTGAGATGAAATAGGTCAGAGAGCCATTGGAGTTCAGAGAGGTGGCGGCAGTGGAAACGATACCTGTTACATAGACGCCAGTGGTGCCTGAACTTGCTTCAATTGCAGCGATGGCTTCGGCTACGGTGTAGGGGTGATTGGGATTACTTACTGTTAATGTGTAGCTGGCATTCGCGGAATTGTAGGTATCATTACCAGCGAAAGAGGCAGTAATCGTTGTCGTTCCAAAGGCTACTAGTGTCACTGTACCTGTGTTTGCGTCAACCGTAGCAACCTCTGTATTAGAACTGGAGTACGTAACAGAGACACTGCTTTCATTGGTCAGCGTAGGAGCCGTGAAACCATCGGTCAGGTCTGCGGTGTAGCTGGCAGAGGGGAATGAGAGGGTGACATCTTCCTTCTCAGGATCTGAAGAATCCACCTTCTTATAAAGGCTTAAAGTGCCACCTGTTACTGATGCATAACAAGCAAATCCATAGGAGCCGTTTCTGCGAAGGTTTGCATTTACTCCGTTTGTAGTGTTTTGTTTGTTAACAAAATCATAGGTTGTTGTACCAGAAACGGTCCATAAAGATTTGTCGTCTGTGCCAGAAGCTAACAATTGAGCTTTATTCTTCACGCCTGTACTTGCAGCATAATTAGCAGTGCTCGCGTTATATAAAGTCCAATAATCTCCACTTGCAGCAATATGCCAAACAATAGTGGCATCAGTTGTCGAAATCTTATTTTCAGAAATGGTAACTGATTCATAAGCAAGACGGTTACTGGAAACGGATGCCTTCATAGCCCCGCCATCATACACAACGAGGTAATCACCTTCTGCAAGATCTCCAGAATAGAGTTCGTAATCATCTGCCCACGCCCCCGCAAAGGCCGAGCACAAGAGGGCTACGAGCATGAAGCTACGTAGCCGTAGATTGCTGTTTAAAAGAAAATGTTTCATAAAGATTTATTTGTTATTAAGTGAATGTAATATCTTTTTCTTTCTTGGTCGGTGTGCAGTCTGGTATTCTCTTTCAGGTTCAATAAATCTATCAAAATGTGTTTATATAGGTAAGATGTTTGTCGCTCAGAATCAATATTATATGCTTTTATGGCGACTTTTTTCTGTTGTATTCGGAGGCGAAGTTACTAAGATTTGTTGATTCGCCCAAATTATTTTTATTAATATTTTTATTTTATACAGAAATAATATGTGCATTGCCATCGTGGAATCTGACAGAAATATATATAATTATATGTAAGAAGTTAAAAAGAAGTTCAGATGAGAATAGCGCGCGATGGCAGTTGAATGAATGTTTGAGTGTCTGGGAGAGGATAATCGAGTAGGAGGTGAACACTAATCAGAGGTGTTCACCTCTTTTCGTGTTCACTTGTCCTCTCACACCACCGTACAAGCGGTTCCGCATACGGCGGTTCCTCAACCTTTCGGCAGCGCAGATGCGCTG
>JAILPK010000046.1 GCA_024699495.1 Bacteroidaceae bacterium
GCAACTCTCTACGTTAAGCGCGTAGAGGTGGGCAGGGTGAGGGTCTGTATTTGGGATCCCTATATACGGACTCCTTATTACTTATTCGGATCCTCGCACAACTCTGTGAGCACACCCACTGTGGACTTCGGGTGGAGGAAGGCGATCTGGAGGCCATCGGCACCCTTGCGGGGAGCCTCGTCAATCAGGCGGATACCCTTCTCGCTGACTTCTGCGAGAGCGTTGGCAACACCATCCTCGATGCAGAATGCCATGTGATGGATACCCTTATTGCCCTTGTCCAGCCACTTCTGGATGGTGCTCTCGGGGCACGTGGGCTCCAGGAGCTCGAGCTTCACTTCGCCCACCTTGAGGAAGGCGGTCTTAACCTTCTGGTCTTCTACGACCTCTGTCTTGTAGCACTTCAGGCCAAGAACGTTTTCGAAATAGGGGAGGACTTCGTCGATGTTTTGTACGGCGATGCCCAGATGTTCGATTTTTGAAATCTTCATAGTAGTTTTGAGTAATTAAGATGAATGTATAAATGGGATAAATGATTCTGAAGGAGTGCGAAAAGGGCGTTTTCACCTCTTTGCGAGGGCAAAATTACAGCTTTTCTGTGAAGGAAGCAAGAAAAAGACGGAAAATTTCCTCTGCCAGCTCATCAAAGGAAGCTGTTGCGTCTAACCAATGGATGGCAACACCCCTGCGCTCCATGCCTCTGAAGTAGGTCATCTGTCGTTTGGAGAACTGATGAATGGCTATTTCCAGCTGTCGGACCATCTCGTCGTAAGACAGTTGTCCCAGCAGGTAAAGGGTGATATAGCGGTATTCGAGTCCGTAGCTGATGAGCGCCTCTGCCGGCACCCCTGCGTCGAGCAGTCCTCGCACCTCACCCGTCATATCTTCTTCCGAGAATCTGCGGTGCAGGCGGTCGGTTATCCGCTGCCGCCGGACGTCTCGGGGGATGTCCAGACCGATGGTGAGAGAACAGAAGGGTGGGGCAGAAGGGGATTCTGCTGCATCCGACAGTGAAGCCTCGGCGTGGTGGGAGAGGTCGTGCGTCCGATAGTATTCCTCTATCTCTATGGCCCGGATGGCTCGTCGAGTGGTGTCCACATCTGTGGTGTTGTGCAACCGTTTATAGGTCGCCAGCAGGGCGGTAAGTTCTTCGAGGGTCTGTCCCTCCAGACGGGAGCGGAGCACGGGGTTCACGGGTACCTCCACGAGGTTGAAACGGCGGAGAACACTCTCGATATACAGTCCCGTGCCGCCGCAGAGGATGGGCTGGCGATGGCGAGAGGTGATATCGCCGAAGACACGGTGGAAGTCGCGCTGGAAATGGAAGACGCTGTACTTGGTGCCTGCATCTGCAATGTCTATCAGGTGGTAAGGGATGTGCGTGCCCCCTGCCTCGTAGTCACTAAGGTCTTTGCCCGTGCCGATGTTCATCCCCCGAAACACCTGCCGGGAGTCGGCAGAGATGATCTCGGCGCACGGCTCGAAACGCGCCGCCAGACGGGTGGCTACGGCGGTCTTGCCGCAGGCCGTGGGGCCTAAGATGGTGATGAGTCTTTGCATATCGGATTGGTCAGGAGGCTGTCTTCTGGGCGACAAAGGTAATAAAAAAAGACCGTCCGACATTCAACGGACGGTCTTTTTTTCTGGACGAAGCCCTTATTTGATGTAAAAACAGGGATTCATCTGCTCCTTAGGAGCTAATTCTTACTTCAGCTCTGCCAGGTACTTGATAGTGCGAACCATCTGAGAGGTGTAGCTGTTCTCGTTGTCGTACCAGCTTACAACCTGCACCTGATAGGTGTCGTCGTCGATCTTGCTAACCATGGTCTGGGTAGCGTCGAAGAGGGAACCATACTTCATACCGATGATGTCGGAGCTGACGATCTGATCCTCGGTGTAGCCGAAGCTCTCGGTGCCAGCAGCCTTCATGGCAGCGTTGATACCTTCCTTGGTGATGTCCTTACCCTTCACCACAGCGATGAGGATGGTGGTGGAACCAGTGGGGGTGGGAACGCGCTGAGCGGAGCCGATGAGCTTGCCGTTCAGTTCGGGGATAACGAGACCGATAGCCTTAGCAGCACCAGTGCTGTTAGGAACGATGTTGCAAGCGCCTGCGCGGCTGCGACGGAGATCACCCTTGCGCTGAGGACCATCGAGAATCATCTGGTCGCCAGTGTAAGCGTGGATAGTGCTCATGATACCGCTGCAGATGGGAGCGTAGCCGTTGAGGGCAGCAGCCATAGGAGCCAAGCAGTTGGTGGTGCAAGAAGCAGCGCTAATCACAGTGTCAGCGGGAGTCAGGGTCTTGTGGTTTACGTTATAGACGATGGTTGGCAGGTCGTTACCGGCAGGAGCAGAGATAACTACCTTCTTAGCGCCAGCCTGGATGTGGGCAGAAGCCTTCTCCTTAGAGGTGTAGAAACCAGTGCACTCGAGAACCACATCAACGTTGAGTTTGCCCCAAGGCAGCTCAGCTGCGTTAGGCATAGCGTAGATGGTGATTTCCTTACCGTCAACGATGATAGAGTTTTCTGTAGCTTCTACAGTGTGCTTGCCTTCACCGAACTTGCCAGCGAAACCGCCCTGTGCGGTGTCGTATTTGAGCAGGTGAGCGAGCATCTTGGGGCTGGTAAGGTCGTTGATAGCGACTACTTCATAACCTTCAGCCTCGAACATCTGACGGAAAGCGAGGCGACCGATACGGCCAAAGCCGTTAATAGCAACTTTTGTCATTTTTTTGTTGTTTTGTAATTTATAAAAAACGGGTTAATTAAATTGAAAGCTCTTTTTTTGTCTGTATTCGAGGGCGTTTGGTTAGCTCTTTTTTATCCGCAATTACAGTACTCAGCAGACTTGCATGCTACCATAAATAGGGTTCCAAGCACTCCAAAAAGGAAAAATATCGTCCTCTGAAACATTTTTTTCTTTATTTTCGCGGCAAAATTACTAAATTTGTTTTATATTCGCGCCATCAAACCCAATAAATTTTATTAATATTATGGCAAAAAGCAGTTTTATCCAAGAGTTTAAGGATTTCGCCATGCGTGGCAACGTGGTTGACATGGCAGTTGGTGTAATCATCGGCGGTGCTTTCGGCAAGATTGTTACCTCTGTAGTCAATGACATTCTCATGCCTCCTATAGCTATGGCTATGGGCAATGTGAACTTCTCCGACCTGAGTGTCACATTGAAGGAAGCAAAGGCAGAGGTGGTTAACGAAGCCGGCGAGGTAGTTCAGGCCGCTACAGAGGCAATAACGCTTAATTACGGTGCTTTCATTCAGAACGTGATTGATTTCATCATTGTAGCCTTCTGTGTTTTCCTGCTTATCAAGGGCATTAACAGTCTGAAGAAGAAGGAAGAGGAAGCTCCCGCGGCTCCTGCTGAACCGGAACCGACCAAGGAAGAAGTCCTGCTGACTGAAATCCGCGACCTCTTAGCAAAGAAATAAGGTTGTATCATTAATTATTAATAGGGCTGCATCGCATTCTGTTGCAGCCCTATTTCTATATCAGCGGGGTTTCAGTAGCAGCCTGTGCCCCAATTTTGTATTTTCACTTGCCTCTCTGTTTTTGTTATCATCGGCTTTGTGTTGTGAGTAGATGCCGAAGTGTATTGTCTGGGGTTATTTCCTCTTCTTGGGTAGAGGCAATTCTTTGCATGTGGCACGTACAAGCTTGGACAGATAGTCGCGATCATCGACATCAGCTATATATAGATAAGGTTTGGCACCCTCATAAGGAGGCAGAAATATTTTCTCCTGGACTAAGGATAGACCGGCATCTGTAGGCTTGATGAAAAAACGGTCATCACATATCAGTCCGAAGATAATGCCGTCACAATAGATGCCGTAGTCCCCAAACATTTTCCTGGCCGTAATCTCACCAGCCCCACTGCACTGGTCTGCTACATACTGAACAAAATCTGCATTACTTGCCATAAGCCGCAAAAATCTTTTGAACTACAATCCTGCACTCAAGTCAGAGACGCGTTTATGCCTGTGCTCCAGATGGAGGCATCTGAATGTCCTCTCCATTACGTTTTGCGAAGAAGTGAGGAGACATGATTTCTACGCCTGCGGCAAAGAATGTGTCGAGGATTTGTTTGTGCAGCTCGGAGTAGGCTAACGGTAAGTGATTGTAAGCCAGAGTATAGGCATTAATCTGATAGCGCACGTAGAAGTCTTCGAGAGCTGTTATGAGCACGAAAGGCTTTGGCTCTTTTGCCAGAAGAGGAACTTGATTTCCGTCGGGCAAGGCAACCATCTGTTCGGAGACGTTCAGTGCAGCCTTTGTGAGCAAATCACATATTTTCTCTCGCGGTTCGCCGTAGCCGATGGTGACTTCAGTGTGGATAATTACTCCTCCGCGGTCTTGTGTTGACGTGGTGAAGTTTGTGACGTTGTTTGTGAGAACGCTCTGGTTGGGGATGGTCACGACATCGTTCTTCGGAGTCCTGATGCGTATGATGAGTGGCGTTTTCTCAATGATTGCACCCCGTACTCCGTTGACTTCTATCGTATCACCTACGCGGAAGGGTCTCATATAAGTCATAACCATACCAGCCACGAGATTTCCTACGATGGATGTCGAACCGATGGAAACCACCAGACCGATAAAAACGCTTACCCCCTTAAATTCCTCTGAGTCAGAACTTGGTAGCAACGGCCAGATCATGACAACTCCGAAGCACCATCCCAGAGTACGTATAAGCAGGTATGTCGGGCGGGCCCAGTCGGGGTAGAAGCCTGTGAGCTGAAGACGTTCAGCTTCGATCTCGTCGGCTATAAACCGAACGCCCCGCAGCACGTATTTGATGACAAGGCAGATAATAATAATCTTTATCAGATTGGGCACAAAACCAAGAATACCCATTCCGATATCACGCAGAGGGGAAACGAGATAGCTGAAGAAGGTGTTAGCCAGCTGTTTTGTTTCGGGGAAGATTGTGAATATCAGCGGAACGGAGATAATAAGCTGTATGATAATCAGCAGCCAGCGTGCCATATTTGTGAAGAACCCGAGGATACGTCCCTGTCGGGCAGGGGAGAGCAGGTCATAGTTCTTTATGGCAATCGGTTTGAATGTGTTTTGTTCATGCCATGCAATGCGCTTAAGAGCTAACCGATAGAGGTGGTTGGTGAATCGGATGAGCACATACTGGATGAATATAATAAGGGCGGCGAGCAGGAAACCGCGGGTCTTGGCCCACGCTCCGTATTCATCATGGATTTCCCCAATTTTCTCTGCGATTGTAGCGGCATATTCGTTGGCCAGCACTTTGAAGTCCTTGCTTTCCCAAACACCGTCCAGTTCGGTGATGCTCAGGATGACGACATCATCCATCATTATGTCGCAGGAAAATTCGCTTTGCAGCACATGCACAGAGTCGGCGGAGAAGGTCAGCCTACGTCCAAGCGACTGAATCTTGCGTGCAGCATCTGCGGTTCTTACTTCTGCCGTTTCGCCGCCGTCGTTGGCATAAAGTAGCAGGAGAGTGTCTTTGTCCACGATGAGCGGAACGCCCGGCGTGGTGGCTTTGAGAGCTTGGATTTTCTCTTTGCGGTGCTGCAGTCTGATAGAGTCTTCGCGGGCAGCCATGCCGTGCGCTTCCAGGTTCTCAGCCAACAGCAGTTCTCTCATTCCCGCTTCTCTCAGCGCGGCATTCAGGCTGTCGATAATCGAGTCGCGCAAGTCCTTCTGGGCGTCAACGATATTTGATTTGTTCTCCACAGCCTCCTCTTCTTCGGGGGCAAGGCCAGTAATATTCTGTGCTGTGACATCAGGAGATGAGAGAGCAAGCAAAAAAATAAGGGCATAGGCCCATCTCATGAAGCTTCCAACCGGAATATGTTTGCCTGATTGTCTTTGTGATTTGATAAATTGTGAGATAACTGTTATTGGTTTTGTCATAGTCATCTATGTCGTTTCGGCGCAGCAGTGGTTTCTTCCTCAGGCACATCGCCTGCCTGCAGAATCATTGTTGTTGCGCCAATAGTTATAATTGTTCCATCTTCAATACGCAGACGGTCCTGATCTCGAAGGATAGTGTTTCCGACAAACGTGCCCGTACCTGATGGCGCATCTCTGAGTGTGTAAATCAGTTTGGATTTGTTTTTAGGTGAGACGCTGACATTTATCACGCAATGTGTTGTGTCAACGCTTGGGTCAACAGTTTCTATCGGGGTGTTGATGCCGGTGCCGCGAACGTATCGCCCAATAACATTGTCCCCTAATTGAAGCGGAAGGACCTGGCGATAGTGGAAAACGTTCTCTACAACAATCACGCTGCCGTATGTCTGGCCTTCTTGTTCCTGATTGTCTGTTGTCATTCCGGCAGCTGCTTCCTGTCGCTCTTCCTTGTGCGTCTTATGCAAGGCAGAAACGCCGATGCGTATGCCAAACTGCTTGTTGCACTGAGGACATTGGAACACCAGAGACTGTCCTTCGGTGTATTTAGTTTCGTCGAAGGAAATGTAGTTGTCGCATTTAGGGCATTTTACTCTCTTCATAGATGTAAAACCCAGGCGTTTGCAAATTCCTCGTTATTGTGCCTCATTTTGCGCAGGCTCTCCACGGTCTCTTCTTCGGTGTCGAAGCCGTCCAAAACTACTCTGACCATCTTGCCTTTGATCATAACGCGCGCGCTTTTCATGCCGCGCTCCTGCAGCTCCTTAGCATAGCGTTCGGCGTTAGCCTTTGATATAGCCGAGGCTACAACAATGCAGTAAGCTGTTTTTGTTTCCGGCGTTTCAGAAACATTATTATTAATATGTGGCTTGGATGCGGCAGTTTCGGCAGTTTCAGCACTTCCGGCAGTAGCCTTTGTTATGGCAGCAGCCGGTTCTGCCGGCATATCTTCAGCTTTACTGTCAGCGGAATTACCTTCTGCTGTTATGTCCGTAGTTTCAGCTGTAGCTTTCTCTGTTGCAGTTTCTTCGCCTATCTGCGCAACATTCTCGTAATCAGTTGTTTTGGCAACTGTAACTGAAGTGGCTTTCGAACTTTTCTCTGCAGGAATGGGTATCACGGAGGCAACTCCTCCAGACTGCAACGGATTGCTTATGTTGTGTGTGGGCAACAGGAAGAAGAGCAACAGAATAGCAGCTACCAGAGATGTGGCCCGTATGAGGGAATGGCCTATATGGATGGTAATGCCGTTGGGGGTCTGCCTTATGGCAAAGGCACTGTTGCGTGCCATCTCGTCGGCAGCTTCGATAGCAGCCCGGGCTGACTGATGGCTGGCTTTGGCCCTCGAAGCAGTGCTAAGACGCGGGAATACAAAAGAGTCAAGACCATAGAAGAGCGGCGTGACAGCTCCAGCCTGACAAGCCTCAAAGGTGATATGTCCGTCCTCGTCCTGTTCAAACTGTCCGAGAATGCCGAAATCGGCTTGCCCGTCTGCAAGCAGTTGCTGTCTGAGGTTCATTACGAGGTTTTGCACCCGCGCACGGGCTTCGCTGCTGGTGCATCCGTATGCGTTGCAGACGGAGCTGGTGAGCAGTCCGTCGTCTTCTTTCATGTCAGCATTGAATCTTACGGAGCGCATAGGCGGATAATACACATCTTCTTCCTGCGAGTGTACAGCTGGCACATATTTGGTTACAAAGGCTCCAAAATGCGGTATTGTAACACAATCATGAGTGAGCAGAAGAGACTCTATGTGTCTGGAGAGTTCGTTCATCATCTAATGCTTGATTTCTTTTTGGCTATGAATATACTTTCGTGGGCAAAGGTAATGATAATTTTTGAGAATAGAATCCGAGTGCATGCTTTTTTTTATTAATATATGAAAAATAGCAAAAAGTCTTGGCTGTTTCACCCAATTATGGTATATTTGCGCAAATTTATTTGGATGAACATTTTCAATTTTGACATCAGAGATTTTCGGCTATATCTGTTGATGAGACGTTCGGCAGTTCTTATCATTTGTTGTCTCATCTGGTTTTCATGCTCCAGTGGCAATTCGGGCCGCAAATCTCAGAAAATTCAGGAGCCTCCCGATACAGCGGCGATGCATCGTCTGCAGGGGGTATGGGTGGATGCCGAGACCGGCGGCGTACTGCTTCTGGTTCATGCTGACAGTATTTTTTACCCTGACACCATCAATATGCCGGCCTCTTTTGTCATTATTCATGACTCTATTATAATCACTGCCGGCGGCATAAAAAACAGCTATCTTATAGTTGAACATGGAGACTATAACTTCTCCTACGAGGCTCTTACCGGCGAGGTGATTCACATGCAGAAGTCGGATGATGTAGAGGATTCGCTTGAGTTCTTACACCGCTCCTATGCTCCGATTCTGATAAGCACATTGTTGCGGCGCGACACAGTGGCCTATTCTCCCAGCGGAGAGCGCCTCCACCTGTATATAGATGTCAATCCCACCAAGAAGAAGGTGTTTCGCACCACTTACACCGACGAGGGTATGGCGGTAAGCAATGCCTATTATGACAATATTATTCATATTAGCGTATATTCAGGCAGACGGCGTGTGTTTGGGAGCGACATTTCCAAGAAAGCGTTCGAGGACCTAATCCCCGATGCCTTTCTGGCCGAGTCCATACTTTCGAATATGTCATTTGGCCGCATTGACAGCGAGGGGTGCCACTTCGAGGCTACAGTATGCGAACCTGAGGGCGCCAGCTGCTATGTTGTTGACATCGTAGTCTCCTATGCCGGCAAATGCACTATGAACATCGTTGAATACTAATCATTTATGAATCCTCTGGTAGTCTATAAAGCAAGCGCAGGGGCGGGGAAGACATTCACACTTGCGCTGGAATACATAAAATTATTATTGTTGTTTTATCGCCAGCGCGAGTATAGACATATTCTTGCCGTAACCTTCACCAACAAGGCTACGACCGAGATGAAGGAGCGAATCCTGAGCAACCTCTATAGCATAGCCCACGGCCTGAGCGATGCCGACGATCTGATGAAAGCCCTGCGTACTGCGTTTGACAAGGAACGTATGGAAATTTCCTCTGTCGAAGCTGAAGAGCATGGCATAATTTTTCCCGGTGACGATAATGACATCAGACAGCGGGCCAAGGAGGCTCTCTCGGAAATCCTGCACGACTACAATAACTTCCGCGTTCAGACGATAGACTCGTTCTTCCAGCTCGTGCTGCGCGGTTTGGCCCACGAACTGGGTTTGGCTGCCAACCTGCAGGTGGATATTTCTGACAAGGAAGTCTTGGCCGAGGCTGTTGACCGCGTTGTCGATGAGATGAGCTACAAGCCGGAGGTCCGCCATTGGATAGAAAGCCTGGCCAACGACCGCCTCGAAGACATGTCCGGGTGGGATGTGACCAAGGCGGTGAAGGATTTTTCCGGAAACATCTTCAACCAAGACTATCTTCTCCACGGCGATGGGATGCGGCGTGCGCTGGCTGACCCCGATGAGGTGACCCGTATATTCACTCAGCTGAAAAACCGGAAAAACGAACTCGGACGTCAGTTATCGGCGTTGGCTGACCGTCTGGATACCGCAGTCGCGAAGGCCGGTTTCCAATTCGAGTGGATGACTTACTCCAACACCTTGCCTGCTTTTATCCATGATTTGCGCACTCACAAGGTGAAGACCGATTCGTTGGCGGGGACTCTGTTCAAATTGGCGGACGAACCACTCAGTGTCCTGAGGGCAGCCCTTCGCAAAGATAATGATAAGAAGACTGCTGTCGAGACAGTCGGATTCGTGATGAAAGAAGTGCTGAAGGAACTTTTTGAATGCAGCACAGAGTGGAATAGCGTGCTCCTCACTCTCGAGCACTTCAACTCCCTGCTTTTACTCAATCACATCGACGGCGAAGTGACAGCCATAAACACTGAAAACAGCCGTTTTACACTGGCCAAGACTCCGATTCTAATCCGTGAGATGGTAGGCAGCGACGACGCACCATTCATATTCGAGAAGATAGGTGCACAGCTGCATCATATCATGATAGACGAGTTTCAGGACACCTCGAGTCTTCAATGGCAGAATTTCCGCACCCTTCTCCTTGAGTGCCGCTCCAGAGGGGGACGCAACCTCGTTGTCGGAGATGTGAAGCAAAGTATTTACCGTTGGCGGGGCGGTGACTGGCGCACCTTGGGCTATATCGATACGGACGTCGAGGAGAAGCCGCTGGCACCCGTAGTGCAGCCGCTTGATACCAACTACCGGAGCCATCAGATTGTCATAGACTTCAACAATATGTTCTTCCAGAGGGTTGCCACCATTCTCGACGACTTCTCTGCCGCCTCCGAAAAAATTCTTGACATCCAGCCGCGAACCGTCAAGGATGACTACGGAACAGAACATCAGCTGCGGTTCTTTGAGAACGCCTATTCCGACGTTACTCAGAAGGTCGGCAAGCACAATGACGGAACTGGGTTCGTGCGTGTCAAACTGATTGACAACTCCAAAAAAAACAAGGCAGACGGGGATGAAGACGGGGAGATCGGCAGCGCTTCGGTCATTGACGACCTGAAGGACCAGGTGCGCTCGCTCTTGCAGTCGGGCTTGTCTGCCAGCAAGATGACTATTCTGATTCGTTCGCGCAAGCATGCCAATCCTATTATTCAGGCTTTTGCGCTGGACCCGGATATGCCGCGTGTGGTAAGCGACGAGGCATTCCTGCTCTCCGCCAGCGAGGCCGTGCAGACCATCATTATGGCCTTACGCATAGTGGATAAGCCAAGGGATAGCGTCGTTCAGCGGTTCTATCTCAAAGAGCGCGGTATAGAACTCTCAGACAGCGAGGTGGCTGCTTATCGCACAGTTCCGCTCTATGACCTCGTCGAACAGCTTTATCTGCGTCTGCTGCCCGAAGAATCTCATGACCAGGATGCCTATCTCTTCAGTTTCTTCGACGCTGTGGCAGACTATCAGCGAAACCACTCTGGCGGCATTCATCCGTTCCTCGATTACTGGGATGAAAGTCTGCATAACCAGAGCGTCCCTGCAGGCGAGATAGACGGAATCCGAATCCTCACCATACATAAATCCAAGGGGTTGGAGTTTCACACCGTATTCATCCCCTTCTGCAACTGGGAGATCATCAAGAGAAATCTCACCGAGATTATCTGGTGTCAGACAGACAACCTGCCGCAACCATACAGCGACCTGCATCTCATTCCGGTGTCCTCGAAAAAGCAGATGGGCGATTCTGTTTTTGCAAAACAATACCACGAATATCTGCTTAACAGCCGGTTTGATGAGCTCAACACCCTCTATGTTGCCTTCACCAGGGCTCGCTGCAACCTCTATGTCTGGGGCGTTGCCAAAGGCTTGGATATGAAAAAGGAGACGCTGAATATAGGCCGTCTTGTCTTCGAGGGAGTTCGGGGCTGCGCCGAGTATATATCGGGGATTCCTGTCACCTCCGACGCTAACAAGGGAAGTTCTGACGGGGCGCTGGAGCCCAATGCCGGGCAATTCAGCAAGGAAGAGGAATCTACAACAAAAGAGCAGCCACGCGACGATAAGCAAAACCGCATGCAGCCGCATGCATCTACATGCACTGTTCGGATGCAGTCTTTTCCGCCGATGACCACCTTCTGCCAGAGCAACAGCTCACGTGATTTCCTGGCTTCCGTTTCTCAGGATGAATATGACGACGAGGCTATCCTCAACGAAATCTCACGCCAGCAGATGTACATCGACATCGGCCGTCTGCTGCATAGGGTTTTCCAAAATATACATACGTGGGATGATGTCCCGTCGGTCTTGGACAGCTTCGAACACGAAGGACTCATTACCACCGCATCGCACCTTCGGGACCAGGAACAGCAGCTGCGTGGACAAGAGTCGGGCAGTAGGGGAGTGGACAGGCATTTCCTCGAGCAGATTATCAGTCGTGGGCGCAAGAACCAGAAGGTCTGCTCGTGGTTCAATGGTTCGTGGACTCTCTTCAACGAGTGTGCTATAGTCAACATAGACCCTGCGACACATATCCCGTCACGTCGCCGTCCGGACCGCGTTATGATGAGCGCCGACGGCAGAAAGATTATTGTCGTGGACTTCAAGTTCGGCAAATACAATGAAGAATACGACTCTCAAGTCCGCGAATACATGACTCTCGTCGGCGAAATGTACCCCGAAGCATCAGTCAAAGGGTTCCTCTGGTTTGTTTATTCCGGAAAGGTAATGGAGATTGGGAAATAGTTTAATAGTATAATAGTAAGGCTCTGCAAATCAGGCTTTTGGCCTTTTAGTTTAACAATATAATATGAGCCGGCCGCTCAGCAGCCCGAAAGGGGGTGAGAATACGACAGCCCCACATTCTGCTGACTCTGCGCTAACTCCACGGCTCCCGAAACCGAATATGACATTTCTTCAACTGGTGGCTGCCGACCTAATCGGCAAGTATGGAAATAATCTGAGTGGCCTGACGGTGGTCTTTCCGGGAAAGCGCGCAAGCCTCTTTCTCGACCAGGCTCTCGCTGAGGTGGCCGCCGCGCCCGTCTGGGCCCCTCGTTATCAGACCATCTCCGAACTCTTCTGCGAGGCCTCGCCCTATAAGCTTTGTGACAGAGTAGAAGCCGTTTGCCGCCTCTATAAGGCTTATGCCGAATGTATGGAAGAGCCTTGGTCGTTGGACCAGTTCTATGGCTGGGGGGAGATCCTCCTCTCGGACTTCGACGATATGGACAAGCATCTTGTGGATGCCGAACGCCTCTTCCGAAACATCCGGGATATCAAGGAGATGGACACTAACGACCATATTCTCGATGAGCAGGAGAAAGCCCTGGCGCACTTTTTCAAGGGGTTCAGCCTTGAGGCCAACTCTGCCCTCAAGGAACGCTTCCTGCATCTGTGGAGCAAGATGTGGGAGATATACAAGCGCTTCAACAGTCAGATGCGTGCCGACGGCATCCTGTATGAGGGGGCTTTGCAGCGAGCCGTTGTAGAAGACCATTCCTCAATTGGGTCAGATGAGCAGACTTATATTTTTGTTGGCTTCAACGTTTTGAATTCTGTTGAGGAGGCTGTTTTTGACACCTTGAACAGCAGCGGGCGTGCTTCGTTCTATTGGGATTACGACAATTTCTACGTCAATAACGCATCCAAGTCTGAAGCTGGTTATTTCATAGCCCGCAATTTAGAGCGCTACGGCAACGCGCTGCCGCGCCGCCATTTCGACTCTTTCTGCGCACCCAAGGAGATGGTCTTTGCTGCCTCTTCATCGGAAAATGCACAGGCCAGATATATGCCGGATTGGCTCAAACGCTACAAGACAACCCGCGAGAATCGCACCGCGATCCTGCTTTGCAACGAACAACTCCTTGCCCCTGTCCTCCACGCTATTCCGCCTACAGTAAACAACATAAACGTCACCATGGGGTATCCGCTTGGCGAAACCACCCTGTTCGGCTTTCTCAACTCGCTTATTCATCTCCTTACAGAGGACTATGATGCTCAGCGCAACCGATTCAGAGCCGACCGCCTGAAAACCCTGAGGGAACACCCTTACGCCAACCTACTCTTCGAAAACCTTCTTCCAGAAGAGACCGACTGGCTGCGCCCCATATCTGACGGGGCCGACATGCTGTCATTACTTCTGGATATCCTCTCCCGCCTCGGCAGAGCGTACGACAAGACAGCTGGCGAGAATCCGGACATGTACACACAATTAGCCATCGAAGCTATTTTCATATCCTACACCCGGCTGCAGCTGCTCTACAACCTGTATCAGGGCGAACAGCCGCTTCTGACAGTTTCTCTCCCCACTCTCCGACGTCTTATAAAGTCCATGCTGCAGACACAAAGTATTCCCTTCCATGGCGAACCGGCTATCGGAGTGCAGATTATGGGCATGCTGGAGACCAGATGTCTGGACTTCGATAATATTCTCATGCTTAGCGTGGGCGAAGGCTTTCTGCCGCGGGGAAACAACGATATTACCCTCATTCCTTACCAGCTGAAAGAGGCCTACGGAATGACCACTTCGCGCCATCGAAACTCTGTTTATGCTTACTACTTCTTCCGTGTGATTCAGAGGGCTAAACACATCACTTTTGTCTTCAACCAAAGTAATGCCGGTACGCGTCAAAACGAGATGTCACGTTTTCTGAGGCAGCTCCTGGCCGAGACCGACTTTGAAATAAAACACATACAGTTGGAGGCTGGCTCAACACCAGATGCCGGCGAGATGCAGAGCGTGGAAAAGACGCCTGAAATAATGGCTCTCATGTATGACAAATTCGACTGTTCTGCACCTGCAGCCGGCGAGAACCGTCACAAGAAACTCACACCTACCGCCCTCAATATCTATGCATCCTGTCCGATGCGCTTTTATTACCAGTATATTCTGGGACTCAAGGCCTCCGAGGAAGAGGAGGATATTGACAATCGCGTCCTCGGTAATATCGTGCATGATGCCGCAGATGCAATTTATACTGAGCTGAAAAAAGACGGCCCCGTCCAGAGCACACAAATCGAACCCTTGTTGGACCGCGATGCCGAAGCGCTATACCCATATATCGACGCATCACTCAGCAAACAGAAAGAGGTGGAGAATTCGGAACATACTGGTAAGATTATCTTGGTACGCAAGGCTGCACACGACTTCCTCCGCCGTCTGCTGACCTACGACAGGGAGTGCGCACCCATTGAAATCCTCGATTTAGAGGGCTGGCATAATTATAATATTAATGTATTGTTAGACAACGGGCGCGAAATCCTTGTGCAGACCGGCGGCAAGATTGACCGCTTGGACAAGGTGGTTGACAAGGCGTCTGGCCTGCCGGTAATTCGTGTTGTTGACTATAAGACAGGCTCCCCCGGCAAAGCCCTGGCGAATCTCGAGGCCGTATTCAAGGCCACGTCACCACCGGGTACATACAATTTGCAGACCATTCTTTACTGCATCGCAGTGAGCGGCGAACGCGCCGCCGCAGGAATCCCTGTTCTGCCTCATCTCATCTACGTCCGTTCTGCTGCCGAACCGTCATACAACTCGCGGGTATCACTCGGCAAACAGCCATTTGCTGACGTTCGCGAGATTGCCGGTGAGTTCAACGAGCGCCTCTGCCAACGAATCGCAGACCTGTTCGACCCCTCACAACCATTTACACGCTGCCAGACCGCAGACCCCTGCAAATTCTGCGACTTCGCTTCAATGTGCAACCGCACCGACGCAAATGATTAAATTTGCCGACCCCTGCAAATTCTGCGACTTCGCTTCAATGTGCAACCCGCACCGACGCAAATGATTAGATTTGCCGACCCCATCAAATTCTGCGACTTCGCTTCATGTGCAACCGCACCGACGCAAATGATTAAATTTGCCGACCCCTGCAACAATAAAGACCGCGGACACAGACAATGGCCCCCCCGCTGCCTTGCCTCTAAGCGCCGGCCATGCCTCTAAGCTGCGGCCTGCCTCTAAGCGCCGCCCGGAGAAAAAGCGGCCGTGCCCGTCCTTTTAAGGACGGTCCTTTGAGTTAGCGGTCCGGCCTTGCCTCTAAGCTTCGGCCGTCTTCTCAAATTCGGCATCGCGACGGAGGTTGTCGAAGGCTTTGCCCGGAAGGAAGTTAATGCCCATACTCTTGATGTACTGGGCAGAGAAATCGGCCTTCTGGGTGGCGCCATCCGATGAGATGCTCGGAGCAAAGGT
>JAILPK010000079.1 GCA_024699495.1 Bacteroidaceae bacterium
CTAAATACGGGCATTTCATCTATACCCACAACGGCACGGAGACCCTCTACGTGAACCTCTTCACCAACAGCAGTCTGGCGAGCAGCGACTTCGTCATCGACCAGACCACCTCCTTCCCCTTCAGCAACGAGAGCAGTCTCAATGTGGGCAAGGCTGGCACCTATACCATCGCCATCCGTCACCCCTGGTGGACCACCGGCGACTATAAGATTTATATCAATGATGAGGAGCAGAGCATCAGCGTAACAGCTGGAACAGCCTCCTATGTGGCGCTCAACCGCACATGGAGCGATGGCGACGTAATCCGCGTAGTGGTGCCCATGGCTTTGCGCTATACCCCCTGTCCAAATTATACCGATTACATCGCATTCCAGTATGGTCCCATCCTGCTGGCTGCCCAGACCTCGACAAGCGATGCCGAGGAGGCTGCGGAGAAGAATATCCCATATGAGGCTTCGCTGCAGAATGAATACGGACACGAGGGCCGCATGGACCACGCTCCCGGCAGTCGCGCCACAAGCAAATCGCTGACCACAATGCCCCTGCTCCTGGGCGAGCGCAGTGAGGTGCTGAGCAAGATTTCAGCCACCGACCTGAGCAACCTGCAGTTCTCGATTGACGCCTCGCGCGAGGGAGTGGATGGCTACGACTGGACCACCCTGACGCTGCAGCCCTTCTATCAGATTCACCACGCCCGCTACTCCTGCTACTGGTATCAGCAGACAGCTGAAAATTATGCCAACAGCAGCATCGCCATCGTGGAACAGGCTAATGCCGCCATCGCCGAGCGCACACTGGACTTCGTGGCCACAGGCGAGCAGCAGAGCGAGGCCGGCCACTATACGGTATCTCAGAACTCGACCACCGGCGTTTATAACGACGAACATTATCGCGACGCACGCCCATCTGATGGTTATCTGCAATATACCCTAAGCTACGAGGGCGAAGCCATAGAGAGCGGACTCTCTATCCTCTGCCGCTTCACGCAGGCCGACGCCGGGCGCAAGGGCACTCTGTATGTGGATGGAGTGGCGATTGCCAACATCACTGCCCTGGCCACATTCAACGGGGTGGTCACCAACGGCTTCTACAATGTGGAATTTCCCATTCCGGCCTCGCTGATGAGGGATGGCAACGGACAGACAAAGACGAGTTTCACCGTCCGTCTGGCGGCTGACAAGGGCACCAACGCCCCCGGCCTCTATTATGTCCGGCTGATGAAGGAATATGACGACGGACTGGAGGCAAGCGTCACCACATCGGCAGGCGACGTGCGCACAATCGTGGACGGCGTCATCACGGGCGACAACGGGCAGAGCGACATGAGCCATGGCATGGACTTCGACGCCAACGTGGTCAACCAGAATTACGGCACTTGGAATAGCAGATCCTGGCGCAATGCACGCGGCGGTCAGTATTATGGCTACGACCTGTGGACAAACGGACAGACCGACGGCGTGAGCCTCGTGGTGGAATATTACTCGGGCGACGGCGGCCGACTCGCTGATATCACCATCGACGGTGTGACGTTGGCTACCCAGGGCATCGACAATTTCTTCAGCAATTTCGTTACGGTGGAATATCCCATCGACCCGGTCCTGCTGCAGGACAAGGACCGCATACATGTGCAGTTCACCAGCGTTGACAACAGTTACACCCCAGGCACCTATCGGGTATATCTGACCACGGGCCGTCCGGCAACGGCCCGCAGCAAGACCCCTTATACCTTCGTCCCCTCGAACTTCGAGAAGAATGGCAACGACGGCAACATCTCATCGATGACCTACAACGATGGCGCGATTCAGATTACCTCGGACGGCGGCGACTACGCAATCAATATGCGCATGAAGACGAGCGTGAAGGACACCTACAGCATCCTGCCCAACCAATGTCTCTTGCTCATCAAGGGAACCGACCTCGCCACCAACGCCTATATGTGGTGGCTGATGGGCTGCAACTACGGAAAACAGGATGCGCCAACCTACACGGCCACTGACGGATCAGACGTCTATCTCATCTGGGACCTGCGCAAGATTGGCAACTTCGACGAGGCAGAGAAAAAAGCGCGCTTCTTCGGAGTGAGCGAGGTGCCCGTGACAACAGCCAACGGCGGAGCATACAGTCTGGCGTGCTTCGGACTGACATCATCAAACAGCGGCAATGCCACCATCACCGACATCGGCTTCTATTCGCCCGAAGAACTGGTGGATAAGTACAGCGTACTGAAAAGCACGATTAAATCTACGGCCACAAGCCTGACCACAGGCAGTCAGTTTGTTTATGGCGACTATCTCTATTCGATTACCGACGCCTCCAACGCCAAGATAGAAAAGGTGCTCTCCACAGGGACAGACTATCGCCTGGCGCCCGCAACAGTGTTCGGCTACAACGTGTCCAAAGTGCTGGTTCTCAGAGAAACTCAAGCATACGACGAGGTGGCCTGCACAGCCGACGTCCAACTGACCAAATACATCTACGCAGGTTGGAACACCCTCATCCTCCCTTTCAGCATGACGGCAGAGGAGGTGACCACCGTCCTGGGCCCGGGCTCCCTTTACTCTTTTACTGACGCAGACGCCGGCGTATTGAACTTCACCTCTGCATCTGCCATCGCTGCCCACACTCCCTATCTTTTCAAGGCTGATGCGGCGAAGAGCATCTCTGCCCTGACAATTGAAGGGCGCAACATCACTGTTTCTGACAATGACCTGAAGACTGCTGGCACAGACTATAACTTCGTAGGGTCCTATACGCCGTACGCTACTAATGCGTCTGCCAACCCTATAGTGGCAGGTGTGGACTATGTACTGGGAGATGATAATGCCTTCCACAAAACCACGGTGAAGAACGCGCTGAAGGCCTTCCGCTGCTATATCCAGGCCAACGCCGGAGCGCCCGCTGGTGTCAAAGTGCTCTCCATCAATGTCGATGGCGAGAACACCGCAATCAGCAACATCGACGGCGACGCCGTGACGAGTGCTCCTGTATTCAACCTCCTCGGACAACGTGTGAACAAGCCGCAGAAGGGGCTTTACATTATTCAGGGCAGAAAAGTCCTCGTTAAATGACTATCGGCGGAAGTGGTTTAATTCACAGATTATTTGGCAATGAAAAAGATACAGTATTGTTCCCCTGCGATTGAGGTCTGCCAGATTGAGCCACAAACGATGATTTCAGTCTCTGATCTCACTTCCACAAATATTGACGGACTCGGAGTCTCATCCGACGCTTATGAGGACGAAGCCAGGGTAAAAGGAAACGGTGACCACAGCTCATGGAACGAGGGGTGGTGAGGAGAGAGGGGATAGACTTCATAGGCCTCATGGGTCCCATAGGTCCCATAGGCCACATAGGTATCATAGGCCCTAGAGGCAACATAAGTCTCATCGGCCCTATGGAGCTAAAAGCTACCCCCATAAAAGTTTAAAAGCTTTAGACTTTAGACCCCCTTTGCTTTTAACGCCTTCTGCTACGTCTCAAACTCTCGCTGAGACTTGCACAAGTCGATGACTGTTGCCCCCTTTGTCATTAACGCCTTCTGCTACGTTTCAAGCTCTCGCTGAAACTTGCACAAGTCGATGACTGCACCTCGAGCCTGCACCGACAATTATCAATTGTCGCCTGGGCTCGACCTCAAACCTGCACCGGAAACACTCAGTTTCTGCTTTGCCTTGACCTTAAACCCCTTAAACTTCTTAAACTTCTTGAACTCTTGAACTTCTTGAACTTCTTAAACTTCTTAAACTTCTTAAACTTCTTAAACCCCTTAAACTCTCGAACCCCATGCAATATTATTCCACAAATAACTCAGCTGAGCAAGCCACACTTCGCGAAGCTGTCATCAGAGGACTTGCACCAGACCGCGGTCTCTATATGCCGGAAGTCATTAATCACCTGCCCGCAGACTTCTTCGACTCAATCCAGGATCTCACCTTTCAGGAGGTGGCTTATCGCGTTGCCGACGCCTTCTTTGGCGAGGATGTCCCGGCAGCCGACCTTCGGGCAATAGTCTATGACACCCTTCAGTTCGACACCCCGGTCGTTCAGATTAAAGAAAACATCTACGCTCTCGAACTCTTCCACGGACCTACTCTTGCTTTTAAAGACGTCGGAGCCCGCTTCATGGCCAGACTGCTGCAGTATTTCGTGGCCCAAGGCGGAGAAGGCAGCTCTTCCGGCTCCGCAGATGAGAAGTCGTCGATCAACGTTCTTGTTGCCACCTCTGGGGATACCGGCTCGGCCGTTGCCAACGGATTTCTGGGAGTTGACGGCATCCACGTCTATGTGCTTTATCCTAAAGGCAAGGTGTCTCCGATTCAGGAATGTCAGTTTACCACTCTCGGGAAAAACATCACTGCTATCGAAGTGGACGGAGTGTTTGACGACTGTCAGGCGCTGGTAAAGTCCGCCTTCATGGACCAGGAACTGAATGCCCACATGCGGCTCACATCGGCCAACAGCATCAACGTGGCCCGTTTTCTGCCTCAGGCATTCTATTATTTTTGGGCATATGCGCAGTTAAAGAAGAAAAATCTGCTTGCCGGCCGCGAGCCGCAGCTCGTGTTCTGCGTTCCATCAGGCAATTTCGGCAATATATGCTCTGCCCTCTTCGGCCACGAGATGGGGCTTCCCGTAAAGAGATTCATCGCAGCAAACAACGCAAACGACATCTTCTACAAATATCTGCAGAGCGGAATTTACACCCCGAAAGCATCCATTCAGACTATTGCCAACGCGATGGATGTGGGCGACCCATCTAACTTCGCACGCATACTACGCCTCTACAAAGCCCCGACAGCACCGGTGGCAGAAGCATCGAAAAGCGAAGAGGCGCATAAACGCATCTGTTCTCTCATCTCTGGATGCACATATGCAGACCAGCAGATATCCGAGACCATGCGCCAATGTTACGCAGATACAAACTATGTTCTTGATCCGCATGGAGCATGTGGATACCGCGCCCTGACAGAACAACTGCAACCCGGCGAAATCGGTGTCTTCCTCGAGACTGCCCACCCCGCGAAATTCAAGGACACTGTGGACAGCATCCTCGGCATTGACCAGCAAATCCCGGCCAAACTGCAGGCTTTCATGGAGGGCACCAAGCAGAGCGTGCCAATGAGCCGCAATTTCGCCGACTTCAAATCCTTCCTCCTGAAGGAGTAACTGTTTTCCACAGGCTCGCGCACTCATCCTTCCCACAAATTAAGATACAAAATCCTCACTAATTAGGAGAATTATCTTGTCACGGATCCGGAGAAATATCTTTTCCACGGATTCGGAGAAATATCTTTCAACGGATCCGGAGAAATATCTTTTCCACGGATTCGGAGAAATATCTTCTCACGGATTTATCTTACTGATTTGGAAAAAATCTTTATAGGGGAAGAAACGTTAATGCGCTGAAGTGCTATATAATCACAAACCCATAAACTCGACATCCTATAAACTATTTCAATTAAAAGGCAATAAACCGATTATATGCGCGTTATTAATATGTTATATTAACGCGCACGTAAAATGATTGAATATATACGCGGCCAAATAGCCGAGTTATCCCCCACCCTCGCTGTTATTGAAGCTGGAGGAGTAGGCTATGGGCTGAATATCTCATTGAATACATATACCGCGATTCAGGGACTGAGCGGCGACGTAAAGCTGTTCGTAACCGAGTCTATCCGCGAAGATGCCTACCAGCTTTGGGGCTTTGCGACAAAGGGGGAAAGGGAACTTTTTCTGCTGCTCAATTCGGTCAGCGGTATAGGAGGCGCTTCGGCCAGGGTGATTCTCAGTGCGATGTCTCCGAACGAATTATGCGAAGCTATAATGAACAGCGACGAGCGGGTTCTGAAGTCGGCCAAAGGAATCGGTGCGAAGACAGCTCAGCGAATTATTGTGGAGCTGCGCGATAAGATTGCGTCGCTTGGCCTGAATGCTGCCTTTAGCGCGCCAAGCGGACAACCGATGAGCAACGAGGTGAAGGCTGTTCAGGACGAGGCTATCGCCGCCCTGACGATGCTCGGTTTCTCTCCGGCCCCCACGCATAAGGCTGTGACTGCAATACTGCGTGCGATGCCTGATGCAAGCGTGGAGGCTGTGATAAAACAGGCTCTGAAGATGATGTAAAAGCGTCGGCCTGAGGGGTAAGGTAAATAGCAAGGAAAGCACAGACAGAGAATTTTGAAGGCAATAGACCACATATCCAGACTGAAAGTAACATTGTTCTCCATCGTACGGAGGGAGGGCGGAGTGCAGACACTCCTGCTCCTTTTCGCATGTCTGTTTGTGTCACTATCCTCTCAGGACCTGTCAGCTCAGACCACCTCTGCATTAATAGCAAACGGAGGGGATGGGAGAGGTGCAGAAACAACAAAGAAGCCCCGATATACTGTGCGCCGCACCACCCCGCAGACCGCTGAGGATCTGGACACGACGGCCGTGGACCTGCGTACGCCAGACAACCTGCGAACAGAGGTGGAATATGACGAGCAGACGGGGACCTATATCGTAGGAACGCGCCTCGGAAACAGAGGCGGCGGCGCCACACAGGGGGCAGCCGGCAGCGGCAGTTGGCTGCTGGGGAACAAGTCCGTATTAAGCACCTCACCTTTCGGCGGCGGAACCGGGCAAGGCGGTTTCATCGGCACCCCGATGCTTCTCTCGCAAGAGCAATACAACGCATGGTCACAGCGCCAGTCGATGAGAGCCTATTATCGGCAGAAGAACCGCGAAAGCTTTGAATCACAGGGGAAAAGCAAATTCGACTTCACAGATATGAATTTCGACCTCGGACCGGCAGAGAAAATTTTCGGCCCGGGCGGCGTGAGCATAAAGACGTCGGGGTCCGCTGACCTGAAAATGGGCGTAAACATAAAGAGGCAGGACAATCCATCGCTGGCTCAGAACCGGCGCAAGACCGTAGGATTCGACTTCGACGAGAAGATAAACCTCTCGATGACCGGCAAGGTGGGTGACAAGATAAACATGAACATCAACTATAACACCGAGGCCTCGTTTAATTTCGATGCGCAGTCAATGCGTCTGAAATACGACGGCAAAGAGGATGAAATAGTGAAACTCATAGAGGCCGGAAACGTATCAATGCCCTCCAACTCGGCACTTATCCCAGGTGTGAGCAGTCTGTTTGGTCTGCGCACAGACCTTCAGTTCGGACGGCTGAAGCTGCAGACCGTGGTAAGCCAGAAGAAGTCTGCATCAAAGAGCGTCTCAGCAAAGGGCGGGTCTCAGACTAACAACTTCGAGATTGAGGCTCACGACTACGAGGAAAACCGCCATTTCTGGCTCAGCCATTTCTTCCGCCAAAACTATGACAACTGGATGAAGACGCTACCCACAATCGCAAGCGGAATCACCATCCAGCGCGTGGAACTCTGGGTGACGAACAAGACGGCAAATGTGCAAAACAACCGCAATCTGATTGCCTTCACCGACCTCGGCGAAAGCACCCGAATCAGCAATCAAAGATGGACCTCGTTCGGAGATGCCTACCCTTACAACCGCGCTAACTCACTCTATAACACAATCGTTGCCGACAGCGCCATCAGAAATATAAGCATGGCCACGACTCTGCTCGACGCAATCAGCGGCGTGGAAGGGGGAACTGACTACGAGAAGCTGCAGAGCGCACGCAAACTGGCATCGTCGGAATATTCCATAAACACAGCACTCGGATACGTGAGCCTGAACTTCGAACTGCAGCCCGACGAAGTGCTTGCAGCTGCCTTCGAATATACTTACCGCGGCCAGACTTACCAGGTGGGTGAGTTCGCATCGGACATCACTGACAGCGGACAGAGCCTCTTTGTCAAAGCGCTGAAGAGCACCAGCGGAAGCCCAAAAATGGGCAACTGGGACCTGATGATGAAGAATGTTTATAGTCTCGGAGCCACCAGCACCCAAAAAGAGAAATTCAAACTGGATATCAAATACCAGAGCGACTCGGCGGGCGTATATCTAACCTATATTCCAGAAACAACACTGAAGAACACAACGCTGCTGCGCGCCTCGAATCTGGACCAACTGGACCAGAACCTGAAGACGAACAGTGACGGCCAGTTTGACTATGTAGAGGGCTACACAATTCAGAAAGGACGCATCATATTCCCAGTGGCAGAGCCGTTCGGAGACCATCTGCGCGAATGGATTGGAGACGACGTCATAGCCGACAGATATTGCTTCGACGCCCTCTACGACTCGACAAAGACGATTGCAAAACAGATTGCTGAGCGCGACAAATTCCTCCTGACCGGACGCTACAAAGGAACCAACGGGGCTGAGATATACCTCGGGGCCACAAATATAGCACAGGGGTCTGTGGTCGTAACTGCGGGCGGCCAGACTCTGACAGAGAACGTGGACTATCGCGTTGACTACTCTATGGGCTACGTTTATATCACGAACCAGAGCATCATAGAAAGCGGCGCAAAAATCAACGCAAGCGTAGAGAGCAACGACACCTACGGGATGCAACGCAAGACCTTCATCGGTATGAACTTCGACTATGACTTCTCGAAGAACTTCACCTTCGGCGGTACATTCCAATTCCTCAACGAACAGCCGCAAACGACCAAGGTGACCATGGGCGAGGAGCCGCTGAAGAATATCCTCTGGGGTGTACACGCCGATTGGAAACAGGAGAGCCAGTGGCTGACAAACGTTCTGAACCTGTGGCCTCTATCTTCGTTCACAGCCCCGTCACAAATCTCCTTCAGCGGAGACTTCGCACAACTGATTGCAGGGCAAAACCACAAGCTGCAGGGCGGCGCCTCGTATGTGGACAACTTCGAAAACACAAAGAACCGCCTGAGCATCTCCACCCCGCAGTCATGGATGCTCTCGAGCGTGCCTACAGGATTTTCGGGCTCCAGCATGACGAACAACGTGCAGAGCGGCTACCAGCGAGCTCTGCTGGCCTGGTATTATGTGGACCCCATATTCACCCGCCGCAGCAGCAGTCTGACCCCCTCGCATATCAAGAGCGACCTGACTCAACTGTCAAACCATTACGTGCGCGAGGTTTATGAACGCGAACTTTACCCCAACAAATACCAAAGCAGCTACAGCGAGGCCAACTCGCTGAATGTGCTGAATCTGGCTTACTATCCTTCGGAACGCGGCGCATATAACCTGAACCCGGAGATAGACAACCGGGGTAATCTGCCATCACCGCGCGAGAACTGGGGAGGAATGATGAGACGCACCGAGAACTCCGATTTCGAGTCGCAGAACATCGAATACATGGAGTTCTGGATGCTGGACCCCTTCATCTATACGCGCGATGACCTGTCGTTTGCCGGAGATATGTACATAGATCTGGGTGAAATCTCAGAGGACGTGCTGAAGGACGGTAAGAAATTCTACGAGAGCGGAATGCCCATAGACGGCTCGTCGCAATATTACGAGGAAACGGTGTGGGGTCGCGTGCCAAACAGCACGAGCGTCACATACGCCTTCAACACCAGCAGCGGTTCGCGCGCTGTTCAGGACATCGGTCTCAACGGCCTCTCAAGCGAAGAAGAGCGCTCATACGGAGCCTACTCGAATTTCCTGACTACGATTCAGGGACGGGTGGATGCCGATGTTTATGAATCGATAATGGCCGACCCCGCTGGCGACGACTATCATTATTACCGAGGCTCTGACTACGACGCCGATCAGCTGAGCATCCTCGACCGATATAAGAAAATCAACCTGCCCGAAGGCAACTCACCCGACTCGAACAACTCACCCGAGAGCTACGAGACTGCCTACAAGACAACGCCTGACGTGGAGGACATTAACCAGGATTATACTCTAAACGAATACGAGAAGTTCTTCCGTTACCACATAAGCATAAACCCATCGGACACTGTCGTTGGGTCGAACCACATCTCCGACATTCGCCACACAACAGTGAAACTGCGCAACGGCGAGACCGAGAGTGTGCGCTGGTTCCAATTCCGCGTCCCTCTGGAAGAGTATGAGCGCATCGTGGGCGGCATAAACGACTTCACAAGCATCCGCTTCATACGAGTATTCCTGACCAATTTCGAGAAACCTATTATCATCCGCCTGGGCACTTTCGACCTTGTGCAGGCAGACTGGCGCAACTATGAGCAGGCTCTCTACGAAGGGAGCGCCCCGGCCACGAGCGCAACGATGGAGGTGAGCGCCGTGAATATCGAGGAGAATAACGACAAGACACCTGTGAATTACGTGCTGCCTCCGGGAATCAGCCGCGTCACAGACCCCAGCCAGACGCAGCTGCAGGAGGAGAACGAGCAGTCGCTCTCGCTCATCGTGAAGAACCTGTCCCCAGGCGACGCCCGCGCCGTGTTCAAGAACTGCAATTACGACATGCGCCAATACAAGCATCTGCAGCTCTTCATCCACGCCAATGCACTTATCAACGACGTAACTGGTCTGCAGGACGGGGAGACAAGTGTATTCCTGCGACTTGGCTCTGACTACAAAAGCAACTTCTATGAATACGAGGTGCCGCTGACGCTGACCCCCGAAGGTCACTACGACACCTATTCGACGGCCGGATGCCAAGCAGTATGGCCCGCGGACAACATGATAGACATGGACCTCTCGAAACTTACGTCGGTGAAGAAAAACCGCAACCGCGAGAAAAGTCTCGGCAATATCAGCTACGCACAAATATACAGCGAGTGGGACAACGACGCACCAAGCAACCACATATCTATTATGGGCAATCCGACTCTCGGAGAGGTGAAGACTATAATGATTGGCGTGCGCAACAACGGAAGAACAGTGAAGAGCGTGGAGGTATGGGCCAACGAACTGCGTCTGCAGGAATTCTCCAACGAAGGCGGATGGGCCGCACAGGGAACGCTGAACATTCAGTTGTCCGACCTCGGCAGCGTTAACGTTCAGGGACATATAGAAAAGGCCGGATTCGGAAGCATCGAGCAGACAGTGGCCGAGCGCTCAAACGACAACACCTTCGACTACACCGTAACCACCCAGCTCGACCTGGGCAAGTTGCTGCCGGAGAAAGTGAAGCTCGTGATGCCAATGTATTACACATACTCCAAGGAGACCATCAAACCCAAATATAATCCGCTCGACACCGACATGCTACTCTCGGAGGCCCTGGATGCATGCACCACACAGGCGGAGAAAGACAGCATAACGAACCTCACTTCGCAAAAGACGGTGACGAAGAATCTCTCGTTCAGCGGGGTACGCTTCGACATCAAATCACGAAAGCATCCGATGCCCTACGACCCGGCGAACTTCACTTTCAATTACAGTCACAGCCACTCACACAACGCGGGTGAAACAACAGTTTACGAGAATGAGAAGACGTGGCGGGGCGGAATGAATTACTCTTGGACCCCGAACTGGAAGGCCTGGGAGCCGTTTAAAAACATCAAGTCGAAAAGCCCGTGGCTGAAACTCATTAAGGAACAGAACCTGAGCTTCGTGCCGCAGAGCATCACCTTCAACACCGACATTACCCGCCAATATTATGAACTGCAGGAGCGCGACATGGAAGACCTTGAAAACCAGCAGTCGTTGCCGCTGCAATGGACACAGACATTCCTTTGGAACCGCGACTTCAACCTCAGGTGGGACCTGACGAAAGCACTGCATTTCACCTTCCAAAGTTCCACGCACGCTGAAATAGAAGAGCCTTACACGCCGGTAAACAAAGACCTCTATCCCGACCAATATACCGCATGGAAAGACAGCGTCCGCACCAGTCTGCGCCATTTCGGCCGTCCGCTGGACTACAACCAGAGTGTGCAGGCTTCATACAAGGTTCCGTTTGAAAAACTGCCTCTGACCGACTGGATAAGCGCCGACGCCTCATACCAAAGCACCTACAGTTGGAAACGCGGAGCTGAGCAGGCCGATGGTTCGACATTTGGAAATAATATAAACACACAGCGCACTGTGAACATGAATGGCAAACTGAACATGGAAACCCTTTACAATCACTGGGATTTCCTGAAGGAAGCCAACAAAGTGTTCTCCGCCTCGGCACAGAAGAGCGCTGCAAAGCAGAAGCAGACAGAGAAGAAAAAACGCGACGCCGAAAAGAAGAAACAGAAAGAGGAAGAGGCCAAAAAAGCCAAAGAACTCTCGGAGGCCCAGGCCAAGGCCGCCGCTGGCGACAGCACGTCGCTGAAAGCCATCATTCAGCGTGACGCTCTTGCCATGGCCGGCGGCAAACAGACCAACCGCAACGGCAGCAGCACACAGAAGAGCACCAAATTCAAGGGCTATGCCGGCGAAATCACCCTGCTGCCCGACTCCGCCATAGAACTGAAGCATGGGCAGAAATCCAGCCGCGTGAGGGTCACAGCGCGCACCTCCGACGGCAAACAATATGATCTGAAATACAAACGCAAGGACGAAAATACCCTGATTCTATACGGACCCAAAATCTCGAAGAAAGAGAGGGCGGCCCTGGCGGCAGCAGCCCAGGCAGCAGCCGACTCTACGGCGATGGCATTGGCCGCCGACTCCATAGCGAAAGCCGGGGGTGACTCCACTCTTGTTGCAGCGAGCAAGGCGGCAGCGGCAGCAGCTGCCAAAGCCAAAGCCGTGGCAGACTCTTTAGCCGCACCGATTGCGTCCAATCCAATCCCCATACGCGTGAATGTCGTTCCGTTGCCCAAGCCCTCGGAACAAGGCTGGTATAAATATGCACAGGCGGCAGCCCGTTTCCTGATGATGATCAGGAACGTGAGTGTCAGCTTCCGCAATACTTACAGCCTCGCATTGCCGGGATTCATGCCCGAAGTAGGCGATATGCTGGGTCAGGGACGCAGCAACGGAGTGTTCCAACCGGGTTTGGACTTTGCCTTCGGACTTGTCGGAGACAGCTATATAGAAAAGGCCAAGGAGCGCGACTGGCTGCTCGGCAGCGACAGCGTGGCAACGCCGGCAACCACGATGAACAACTCCGACCTGCAGATCAAAGCGACGCTGGAGCCGTTCACAGACTTCAAGATAGACCTCAACGCCAGTTACACTGTGAACCGCTCGAAGAGCATCCAATATATGTATATTGGGAACCCCACCACGCAGACCGGCTCCTTCAATATGACCATCATATCTCTCGGAACGGCTTTCAAGAGCCGTGGTAACGCCAACAATGGATATGACAGCGACGCATTCCGCCACTTCCAAAGCTATCTCGGAATTATGCAGCAGAGGGTGGAGAGCAAATATGTGGGGACCCGATACCCCGAAGCAACAGGTATGAGCGGCACATTCAACCCCGAGAACGGAACGGTGAACCCCTACAGCGCAGACGTCATGGTTCCGGCCTTCCTCGCTGCATACACAGGCCGCCGCGCCAGCACCAGCCCACTGGACATCTTCCCCGCAATAACAAGCATCCTGCCCAACTGGAGCCTGTCATACAAGGGGCTGACCAATCTGCCCTGGCTGCGTGACCACTTCAAGAGCGTAACCCTGAATCACAGCTACAAGAGCGTGTATGCAATAGGCTCATACAACACCTTCTCCTCTTGGGTGGAATATATGGGAGGCAACGACATGGGCTATGTCCAAAACACCACAACAGGTGTCTATCAGCCATCTTCGATGTATGACATCTCAACCGTGAGTATCAACGAAGCGTTCTCTCCGCTCATCGGACTGAATATGACGATGAACAACGACATGACCTTCAAGCTGGAATACCGCAAGACACGTGTCCTGACGCTCAGCATGACATCAGCACAGATCAACGAGGCCAGTTCGGACGACATTGTCTTCGGATGGGGTTACAAAATCAAGGACTTCAATATAGGCAGCCTCTTCAAGAGTAAGAGCCGCAGCCAGCGCGACTCGAAGCAGAGGAAAGGGAGGTCGAACAGCAACAAAGGCCAGACAACCAAGACACAAAGCACCGCGCGCACCGGCAATTTCGCCCACGACCTCAACCTGCGCTTCGACTTCTCGTTGAGGAATCAGGACGCCATCACCCGCAACATACAAACGAACACAAGCGAGGCCACAAGCGGCAACCTGGCCATCAAGACATCGTTCGCTCTGGACTATACCCTAAGCCGCTACGTGACCTTCAGCCTATATTACGACCGCCAACGCACACAACCTCTGCTGTCGTCAAATTCTTACCCAACAATAACACAGGATTTTGGGTTTAACATGAAATTCTCACTTACCCGATAAAGTTTTGGGGCGTTTGTTTGCTTATCTCACCAAAAAACTGTTACTTTGCAGCCCGTAAAAACACATTGCTATGGAATTACAAGCTTTATCCGCTGTATCTCCTATCGACGGAAGATACCATAACAAAACTGCCAAACTCGCAGATTACTTTTCAGAATTCGCACTCATTCGTTACCGCGTGCGAGTCGAAATCGAATATTTCATCTGGCTCTGCCAACTGCCGCTGCCGCAGCTGAAATCATTCCCTCAGGAAACATTCCCCCGTCTGCGCGCCATCTACGAAAAGATGAGCGTGGAGCAGGCCGCCCACGTTAAGGAAATCGAGGGCGTTACGAACCACGATGTCAAGGCTGTGGAGTATTTCATCAAGGAGCAGTTCGACGAAATCGGCGGACTGGATGCATACAAGGAATTTATCCATTTCGGGCTCACCTCGCAGGATATAAACAACACTTCCGTACCTCTATCTATCAAGGAGGCGCTCAACGACGTCATCATTCCCCTCGCTGAAGAACTGGCTGCACAGCTGCAGGCCTATGCCGAGGAATGGAAGGACGTGCCGATGCTTGCGCGGACCCACGGACAGCCGGCCTCCCCGACACGCCTGGGAAAGGAAATTGAGGTGTTCGTTTACCGCCTGCAGCGCCAACTGGACGAACTGCGCAGATGCCCGGTCACCGCGAAGTTCGGCGGCGCCACCGGCAACTTCAACGCACACCACGTAGCCTACCCTGAGATGGACTGGAAGAGTCAAGCCAACACATTCGTCAGCGAACGGCTCGGTCTGGAACGCGAACAGTGGACAACCCAGATATCGAATTACGACTGCCTCGGGGCCATCTTCGACGCCCTGCGCCGTATCAACACAGTAATCATTGACCTGGACCGCGACTTCTGGATGTATATCTCAAACAACTACTTCCGTCAGAAGATAAAGCAAGGGGAGGTAGGCAGCAGCGCAATGCCGCACAAAGTGAACCCGATAGACTTTGAGAATTCAGAGGGCAACCTCGGGATGGCAAACGCCATATTGACGCATCTGTCGCAAAAACTGCCCGTAAGCCGTCTGCAGCGCGACCTTACAGACAGCACCGTCCTGCGCAACGTCGGAGTGCCTCTCGGACACATGGTCATCTCCATGCAAAGCACCCTGAAAGGACTGCGCAAACTAATTCTCGGAGCAGAGGCCATAAAGAGCGATCTGGATGCCAACTGGGCCGTAGTAGCAGAAGCAATACAAACGATATTACGCCGCGAGGCTTACCCAAAACCTTACGAAGCACTTAAAGCATTAACGCGTACAAACGAAACAATTACAAAAGAAAGTATCAGAGAATTTATTATGAAGCTCGACGTCACAGACAACGTTAAAGAAGAGCTATTATCAATCACACCTCACAATTACACTGGAATTTAAAAATGGAAAACAATGAAGAATGGCGCGATCAGTTCGCGCAGGAAAAGAGTGAAAGCCAGGAATCAAGCTATGGACATCAACGCACACCACGGCCACGCATACAGCGCCCTGTATATGGCGCAACAGCCGACGGCGAGCGCCGTCCCTACCGCCCGAATTACAATTCTGCAGGCAGAGCTGTAGAACAAGGAGAAGAAGAACGGACAAGCCGTCCATACAACCGCGAAGATCATTTCGGCAGCAGGCCACAACGCCCTTATCAGCCACGTGGAGGATACCAGAGCGGAGGTTATCAGCAACGTGGTGAAGGTGGATATCAGCGCGGAGGATATCAGCACGGCGAAGGTGGATACCAGCAGCGCGGAGGCTACCAGCGCGGAGGTTACCAACAACGAGGAGAAGGCGGATACCAGCAGCACAGCGAAGGTGGCTACCAGCAACGCGGAGAAGGAGGTTATCAGCAACGCGGAGGATACCAACAGCGCGGAGGATACCAACAGCGCGGAGGAGGATATCAGCGCGGAGGATACCAACAGCGCGGAGGAGGTTACCAGCAACGCGGAGGATATCAGCAACGCGGAGGGTACCAGCGCGGCTTCGACCCCAAATATTCTCAGAAGAAACGCATCGAATATGCTGAGACAAATATCGATCCGGATGCAGAAATCCGCCTGAACAAGTTCTTAGCCAACGCTGGGATATGCTCACGCCGTGAAGCTGACACCTTCATCCAGGCTGGCGTCGTAAGCGTTAATGGAGTAATTGTTACCGAACTGGGAACGAAAGTGAAGCGCTCGGATGAAGTGAAATTCCACGACCAGACAGTAAATATAGAGAAGAAGGTTTATGTCCTGCTCAACAAACCCAAGGACTATGTCACCACTAGCGACGACCCTCAGAACCGCAAGACAGTAATGGATCTGGTGCGCAACGCGTGCCCCGAACGTATCTATCCTGTAGGACGTCTGGACCGTAACACGACCGGCGTGCTACTCCTCACCAACGACGGAGAACTGGCTTCTAAACTGACTCACCCTCAGTTCCGAAAGAAAAAAATATATCAGGTAACGCTCGACAAGAACGTTACGGCTGCAGATATGCAGCAGATTGCAGAGGGAATCGAGCTGGAAGACGGCGAAATCCACGCAGATGCCATCGAATATGCAGGAGAGAGCGGAAAGAAAGTGGTCGGAATCGAGATTCACAGCGGCCGCAACCGCATCGTGCGCCGTATCTTCGAGCATCTCGGCTACCGCGTCATAAAACTCGACCGTGTCTATTTCGCCGGACTGACCAAGAAGAACGTACGCCGCGGCGACTGGCGCTTCCTCACAGAGCAAGAAGTAAATATGCTCCGCATGGGCGCTTTTGAATAAACAGACCTCTTTAAACTATTAAATATCTATTCTTTTGATGAAGAGAACAAAAATAACCGAACTCCTTGCCACCCAACCGGGCGGCGAGGTGTGTGCAAAAGGTTGGGTGCGCACCAGACGCGGTTCCAAAAGCGTCTATTTCATCGCGCTGAACGACGGCTCTACAATAAAGAACATCCAAGTGGTGGCCGATGCTGAGAAGTTCGACGAAGAACTTATGAAGCAGGTTACCACCGGCGCATGTCTGAGCGTAGAAGGCACGCTCGTGGAGAGCGTAGGTAGCGGTCAGGCTGTAGAAATCCAAGCCACAAAGATTGAGGTTCTTGGCGTTTGCGGAGCCGACTACCCAATGCAGAAGAAGGGCCAGACATTTGAATATATGCGTCAGCACGCACACATGCGTCTGCGCACTAACACCTTCGGCGCCGTGATGCGAATCCGCCACAACATGGCGATAGCAATTCATACCTACTTCCATGAGCACGGATTCTTCTATTTCCACACTCCGCTCATCACAGCCTCGGACTGCGAGGGAGCCGGCAATATGTTCCAGGTTACAACTAAAAATCTCTACGACCTGAAGAAAGACGAAGAGGGCAAAATAATCTACAGTGACGACTTCTTCGGAGAGCAGACAAGCCTCACCGTGAGCGGACAGCTCGAAGGCGAACTGGGAGCAACAGCTCTCGGAGCCATATATACCTTCGGCCCGACATTCCGCGCTGAGAACAGCAACACACCACGCCATCTGGCCGAATTCTGGATGATAGAGCCGGAGATGGCCTTCTATGACAAGGAGGATCTGATGGATCTCGAAGAGGATTTCATCAAGTATTGTGTCCGTTGGGCGTTGGACCACTGCCAAGATGACCTCGAATTCCTCAACAAGATGATAGACAAGACTCTCATCGAACGGCTCGAAGGAGTGCTGAAAGAGGAGTTCGTGCGCCTTCCCTACACTGAAGGCATCAATATTCTGCAGGAAGCAATCAAGAATGGTAAGAAGTTCGAGTTTCCATGCGAATGGGGTGATGATCTGGCCAGCGAACACGAGCGCTATCTCGTAGAGGAGCACTTCAAACGCCCCGTCATCATGACAGACTATCCGAAGGAAATCAAAGCCTTCTACATGAAGACCAACCCCGACGGCAAAACTATGCAGGGAACAGATGTGCTCTTCCCCGCCATCGGCGAAATCATCGGCGGCAGCGTCCGCGAAGAGAGCCTGGAGAAATTGCAGGCAGAAATTGACCGCCGCAAGATGGATGACAGCAAGCTGTGGTGGTATTTGGACACACGCCGCTGGGGCAGCTGCCCGCATGCCGGCTTCGGTCTTGGTTTCGAACGTCTTATCCTGTTCGTAACGGGTATGGCAAACATACGTGACGTCATCCCCTTCCCCCGCACACCCGGTTCAGCCCAGTTCTAAAATCCTAATATCTAACGCTATGGCAAAAGTATTGATTATAGGCGCCGGTGGTGTAGCTACCGTTGCAGCTCACAAGGTAGCCCAAAACATTGACGTGTTTGGAGAAATGGTGATTGCAAGCCGCACCAAGTCAAAGTGCGACGCTCTGGCAGCAGACATCCTGCGGCGCGAAGGCGTGACCGCACGCACCGCACAGGTGGATGCAGACAGCGTAGAGCAACTCGTTGCCCTTTTCTCTGCTGAGAAGCCCGATATCGTGATGAATCTGGCTCTGCCCTATCAGGACCTGACCATTATGGAAGCATGCCTGCAGGCCGGATGCAACTACCTCGACACAGCCAATTACGAGCCTAAGGACGAGGCGCATTTCGAATATTCATGGCAGTGGGCGTTCCGCGAACGCTTTGAACAGGCCGGCTTGACAGCCATCCTGGGCTGCGGTTTCGACCCGGGCGTGACAAGCTTATTCACAGCCTACGCCGCCAAACACCACTTTTCAGAGATTCAGTATTTGGACATTGTGGACTGCAATGCCGGTAACCACCATAAAGCATTCGCCACAAACTTCAACCCTGAAATCAATATCCGGGAGATTACACAGAAAGGACTCTACTGGGAGGATGGGAAATGGATTGAGACCGAGCCGATGGAAATCCATCAGCCGCTCACCTACCCCGGCATCGGACCGAAGGAGAGTTATCTGCTACACCACGAGGAAATCGAGAGCCTCGTAATCAACTATCCTACCATTCGCAGAGCACGCTTCTGGATGACTTTCGGTCAGCAATATCTGACCTATCTCGATGTAATTCAGAATATCGGCATGAGCCGCATCGATGAGGTGGAATACGAGGCCCCGCTCGCGGACGAGGCGGCAGACGGAAAGCAGAAATCCGTAAAAGTGAAAATTGTCCCGCTACAGTTCCTGAAGGCCGTATTGCCCAACCCGCAGGATCTCGGACAGAACTATGACGGCGAGACAAGCATTGGCTGCCGAATCAGAGGCATCGGAAAGGACGGAGCTGAACACACCTATTATGTCTATAACAACTGCTCTCATCAGGCTGCTTTCGAGGAGACCGGAATGCAAGGTGTCAGCTATACCACCGGCGTGCCGGCGATGATTGGAGCCAAACTGTTCATGCAGGGCCTGTGGAAGAAATCCGGCGTTCACAACGTGGAAGAGTTTGACCCGGACCCCTTCATGGAGCAACTGAATGTACAGGGCCTGCCATGGCATGAGATTCATGACGGAGACCTCGAGTTGTAGAGTCAATACATTAATCAAATTATAACTTAAAAGAATGACCCAACAGCCTTATAAGGGATAACAGCATTGTCTGGAAACGGGAGTATTTATAATTATTCTCCTATATAAGACTCCACGTCACCGGAATTCTGTTTCAGGGGGCGGGTCGTAAAAAGAAAACTATGGCGAAGAAAGTTCAAGTCCCCACAGATGAGAAGGAAGCCCGGTTGCAAGCCCTTCAGAATGCGATGGCAAAGATTCAGAAGGAATTCGGCAAAGGCGCAATAATGCGTATGGGCGAAAAGACTCATGAAAAGGTTGCTGTAATTCCTACCGGAAGTATCACTCTGGACCATGCCTTGGGAATAGGAGGCTATCCCCGCGGACGAATCACCGAAATCTACGGTCCTGAGAGTAGCGGTAAGACAACCCTCACCCTGCACGCAATTGCTGAAGCCCAGAAGGCTGGTGGCACCGCGGCATTCATTGATGCAGAGCATGCCTTCGACCCCGTTTATGCAGCAAATCTGGGCGTGGATATCCAGAGCCTTTGGATTTCCCAACCGGACAGCGGCGAACAGGCGTTGGCGATCGCAGACCAGCTGATTAGCTCCAGCGCAATGGATATCGTAGTCATCGACTCCGTGGCTGCCCTGACCCCGAAAGCAGAAATAGATGGTGTCATGGGCGAGAACAAGGTCGGCCTGCAGGCCCGTCTGATGAGCCAGGCCCTGCGCAAGATGACCGGCACCATCAGCCGCACGGGAACGGTCTGTATCTTCATCAACCAGTTGCGCGAGAAGATCGGCATTATGTTCGGCAACCCCGAGACAACCACTGGCGGTAACGCCCTGAAGTTCTACTCCTCCGTTCGTCTGGACATACGCCACATAGGTAACGTCAAGGACGGCGAGAATATAATCGGCAGCAAGACGCGTGTAAAAGTGGCTAAAAACAAAATGGCCCCCCCATTCCGCAAAGCCGATTTCGAAATCGTTTTCGGCGAAGGAATCAGCCGCATCGGCGAGATCACAGATTTGGGCACCGATCTTGACATTATCAAGAAAAATGGCTCCTGGTTCTACTATGAAGGCACCAAGCTTGCGCAAGGTCGCGACGCTGTGAAATCGATGCTTAGTGACAATCCCAATCTGGCTGACGAGATTCTGCAGAAAATCATTGATAAGTGGGGTGATACTCCAGCCCCCTCTGTGGATGATGACTCTACCGAGACACCCGAAGAAGACACATCCAATGAATAAGCATCAGTAACTTCAGTGAAATGCCGTTCCCGTCTCCTTTCAGTGTCGTGACAGTTAAGATAATAACAAGGAAAACGCTACAAATGTAGCATAAAGTGCAAGAAGGCACGCTGACACAACGCGAAAAGACGGGGTAGTCTCTACGTTTTTATTCTACTTGTGTAAAGGAAATGCTTTATATGGGTTTGGGATTATTGCCCTGCATCTGACTGAGGTGATTATTTATTATAATCGAGTAGGAGGTGAACACTAATCAGAGGTGTTCACCTCTTTTCGTGTTCACTTGTCCTCTCACACCACCGTACAAGCGGTTCCGCATACGGCGGTTCCTCAACCT
>JAILPK010000055.1 GCA_024699495.1 Bacteroidaceae bacterium
AGGCCCGCGACACCGAGAAGCAGCAGCAGACCAGATGTAGGTTCCGGCACTGAGCCAACGGCATACCAAGTAGCGGAGGACTGCGAACCAAGGTTGAACGACTTGTTGAACGCAGACGAGTCGTCATTGGTTTTAAATCCAGTAGTGGTTGGGGTGCCTTGAGCCACAATGAAGTTCGACGAATCCGTTATCGATTCAGTGTCGAAAATAACCGCATATGCGTAATATGTTGTTCCGCCAGAGAGCTCTAGTGCCGCATTCGTAGGGAGCGTGTAACCACCCATCGCCGCACTAGTACCAATCGAGAACGTGCCTGCAGCCGTCGCCTTCTTTGTGTCGTTCCACGCGGCAGAGGACATCGCTGATGTTAGCGAATCGGCACCTTTGCCAGCGAGAGCTGTTATGGCCGCAATCTGAGTCTGGGCATCAGAAGCAGTGGTTGCGAAGAACATATAGGTATGTCCACTCGTGAGTTTATTCGCTGAGGAGTCCTGGACGCCTGTAATGGACCAGGAAACTGTAGCCGCGTTTGCAATAACAGCGAACGTTATTGCAGCAGCACTTATTATTAGTTTCTTCATTTGTTTTTCCTTTTTTTAGGCACAGAACATTATGCTCTGCACAAATTCATTACAGGGGAGAGGGGAGGACGAGATTGGCACCATCCCCAAAGTCGTTCATGGTCACGAAACCCTCGCCGGCAACGAACGTCTTTTCAGCAATGATGCCCTCGTCTGCATCATACCATCCTTCACCCTCCATATCATAGTCGCCAGCTTCAGACTCGGGAATCCAGAAGAATGTGCGTCCAGTAGCGCCTCCAGATGTCACCGTCTGAATCTGAACCTGACCAGCCCCAATGCCGTCTGCCGTAACAACAATTGACTGGATGTCAACGTCAACCGGTGTCGAGTTGCCAGCAGTAGCAACAGCTGAAGCGATGACAACCTCAGTTGCGCCCATCGGAACGGCTCCAGAGTAGGTAATCGATGCTCCATCTCCGAAGTCGTTCATCGTGACAAAGCCCTCACCAATGGTGAATGTCTTTTCAGCGACGACTCCTTCATCAGCATCATACCAACCCTCTCCCTCCATTTCATAGTCGCCAGCTTCAGACTCTGGAATCCAGTAGAAGGTGCGATCCGTCGAACCGCCGGATGTCAGGGTTTGAATCTGAATCTGACCTGCACCAATGCCATCGCCAGAAACCTTCAAAGTCTGGATATCAAAGGTCTCGCCTGAAACCGGATTAAATGTGTCAACGCCGAGAGCGACGGCGCTCTGGACATCAGGAGATTGGTACCCGACGATGTTGGCGGACTCGACAGCAAATCCTACTGTCGCGCAGAGAGTTTCAATTTTTACAGTGGCTTTGCTTAGGAGGGAAGGTTCGATATTCTAAATAACTGGATGTGCAATTTTGAGCGTGCGGACTTGGGCTCTTTCGCGAGATTTGGTATAATACCGAACTGTGAAGTACGAATATGCCTATAAAACACCCGACGGAATCAGGCACGTGGAGGAGATGGAAGCTCCTTCTCGCGAGGCGGTGTTCGGAATCCTGCGAGAGAAGGGCATAAAGGCCATAAAGGTTTATGCAAAGGACGGGAGCAAGGCCAATGGCGAAGTTCGTGTTATCGGCGTCCGCAGGCGCGTAACGGTTGCGCTTGTGTTGATTGCGGCTATTGTGGCAGGAGTCGTTGGAAGTTGGTTTTCGGGAGGTGCAGACAAGGCGGAAGATTCTCAACTACTGTCCGAGCCTGAATCGACGGTGGAGATGATTGTCGCGACCCCTTTGCCGCGGCAGGCGATTCAAGGTGATCGCTCGCGGGTTGAGAATGCGCCTACAAACCTTTTTAACACCGCATTAGAACGATATCTATCGAGATTTGCGGAGCCGGGTAGAAAATATGAGGATATCGGCGTATGCATAAGCTCGTATACGAATGACGTAGAGATCATGAGGGTGCTGGAGAGTCCTATATCATATGCTAAAGATGAATTCACTGAGTACATAGACCTCAAACGCATCACGGCTGGAATAAAGAGGGAAATGCGAGCATACATTCGAGGGGGGCATACAGCACAAGAATATTTCTCGGAGCTAGAAAAGCGGCAGATGACAGAAATGTCGTACCGTGAGAAGGCTGAGACTCGGCTGAGGGAGTTGATGGGCAATGCCGATTCAGCCTATGTGTTTTGGCTCAAGGCAAATGCCCAGCTGCAGGCAATGGGGATTTTCCCTCTGCCACTGCCCGACGAACTCATGAAGTACCAGAGCGACTTCGATTTGAACGATTAATTTTATCGTTAGCCCTCCTGGCGGGTTTAAGATGTCGGCATTCGCTGCTGACATCGGCGACAAACAAACCTCAAAGGAGAAGATGATGGTTCCGACGATAGGGCAAGTAATCAAATGCTATCGAATAATAGCCCAGACAGAGTGGATGAAAACAGGCCGCCCCGGCAAAGAGACTGCCGCCAATGCGGTCAGAGGAACGATGCAGGTGTGTCGTGCTGCGGGGATAGGCATTGAATCTTCCGTTTCCGAATTGACGCGAAGAAGATTTGACGATGCTCTTGTGACTTTCACGGGGAAAGGGCTGTCCAGGATATCAGCGTTAAGTTATGTTTTTCAATTGCGGGCCATCTTCGCCAAGTGGTGCGAGCCCTACTACAAGGACGCGGGATGGGATATGCCAAAGTTGGAGTTCCCTGTCTTTAGGGCAAAGGCACCACGCTATGTAAGACCTTCGGCTGAAATGCTTGCCCGCGTAAAGAGCTGGTATTCTCAACTCACGAATGAGCATTGGTTTGCCGCAACCATGATGCTGGAGTTCGCCATGCGGAACGGAGATGTCCTAAGACTTTCAAAGGCTAACTTTGTTGAGAAGGAAGGAAGACACTTCTTGAATTACATCCCTCATAAGACGGCGCTTTCGTCTGGGCGTCATGTTTGCTGGCCAATTCACGACTCAATATGGGAGAAAATAGAAGGCTACGGGGGATTGGACTGTCTTGATGTTACTGACGAAATCTTCGATGACTTAAACCGGGAGCTTAGGTCTATGGGCTTTAGGGGGCACAAGGGAGCTTACGAGTTGCGAAAAATCTGCATTGATCACATTTATCAACGATATGGGGCAGAGATGGCAGTTTCTATATCAGGGGATGACATAAAAACGATCTCTCGATATTATGCAGATCCTGCACAGCCCAATATTGGTGCTGCGCGGGTCATCGACTTGCTGTAGTCCGCCCCCTTGCGCCACGAGCGCCATCTGGGCCCACGTGTGGGCTTTCCGGGCGCAGAGCGGGTGAGTGTCTGGACTGTCGAGCAAGGGTGCGTAGAGCCCGTGTCGCGGTGATTGCGGCACTGCGCAAAATATCTGCCTTTTATCGCAGTGCAGTAAGGTGTAAAATGGTATAATATTGGCCGAGGAGCGCGCCCACATGCCCTGCAGAGTTTCAAACTTCATCAAGTTGATCGCCATCGCCGTTGCAGTGACGGCGGGCGCGTTGGTCCAGTCTGCGCATGCGGCGAATGTAGAGTGGAATGGAGTGGTCTTGTGCAAGGACTGGGGAGGTGTCAGCGGTGCCTATTCGATGTTTTGGAACAAGTTCTCGTATTCGCCAGACCGTACATACATGCTACAGGTAGATATGTCGATTTCGATAGAGGGAAATTACTTTACCCTGACGAGTGAAGATTATGACGCAACTGCCACCGGCGTCGTCGATAACTGGCTTAAAGCGAACAAGGGTGACATAGCCGACGCGTCCACAACACGCAAACAGATGCTGTATTTTAACCATTGCCATTTGGATCATCAGGAGGGATGGGCGAATGAACCGATTTCTGGTGAATTGGGGAGCGACTTATATTTGATGTTTGCGATAGGGGACTTGGATGACTATAACAACAACGTTACCAATCCGGACTGCCTGTACGGTTGGGCGCATCTCAATGTGGATGCGACAGGTGAGGTTAGCTTGCTGGGTTCAGCCATAGGGCTGGACGGCCAGAGCATGGTCGTCGGTGCGATCCCGGAGCCGTCGAGCACAGTGCTGCTGATGCTGGGCCTTGGCGTGCTGGGGTTGAGGCGCAGGGCGGCGTAGCCCGCCACGTGCCGCCCGTGTGCCCGCGTGGGGCGTTCCTGGCGCGGGGCGGGCGCGTGCTTGGCTTGTCGGGCGAGGGCACAGAGGGGCCGTGTCGCGGCGTCTGCTGCGATAGCCAAAAATTCATGGCATTTTCAGCAGTGCGACGCGGCGGATAATGGTATAATATGCTGTGGAGAGGTGCATGCCATGCCCAGCAGATCGACCAGCAGCCTGAAGGTTCTCGTTTTCG
>JAILPK010000071.1 GCA_024699495.1 Bacteroidaceae bacterium
CGCTGCCCTCAGTAAGGCAATCCAGGACGACGTGGCCAAACATTTCGGCATCACACTGGAAACAGAGGTCTGTTTCGTCTGAGCACTCGGAATCCAGGCGGACCATTCGGCCCCATAGGACCTCGCCATGCTGCTTATGTCAGACTATAGCACCCGGCTGTAGGCAAAATTCCGCATTACTTTTCGCCCCCTTCAAAACATAGCAGAAGCCCTAATCGATTAAACGACTTAACAACTTATCGATTCGATTAAAAGACTTAACGACTAATCGACTAAACGATTAAACGATTAAACGATTAAACGATTAAACGATTAAACGATTAAACGACTAAACGACAATTCTCAAGAACAGAACGTCAGTTGGCTTTGCGGAGAATGAATCGGGGGGTGCAGCGGAAATAAACTCCAAAGGAAAAATTATTATCGAATGCGGCGGGCAAAACGACCTGTCGCATTGCGTTTGTGGAGGGATCGGCCTCAGAATAAGTAAACTTGCCGCTTCTCACGGGATAGGCATCTATCTTCACTCCCAACTGATAATCCTTGGCAAAAGCGCGGTGCCACTCAATCCCCACATGCGGGGCAAGCGTAGATTGGAATCGGCCGCCGCCGGGCTTCTGCGACAGGGTATTAAAGAACGGAACTCCATAGAGAGATACAAAATCTTTACCATAAAGCAGACTGCCAAACACGCGGAAGCCTCCACGCAAACTGAATGAGAGAGAGGCATAAGCTGCATAACCAGTATCAAACGGCCATAAACGACCATTTTGCTGCCAGGCCCCCAAGGCCAGCAACTCTGCATTCATGTTCTTCAATACCTTACGGTTGCTATTCCATTTCAGCCCCAGACCGACAGCTCCATTCACCAATGTCTGAACACCAAGCGATGTGGTATCCTGCTCGCCACCGCGATGCTGAGCCAGCAGGTCTGCCGGGATATACATGTGCAGAGGGGAGTCTGGAGAATTGAGGAGAATCCGCTGCGACACTCCGACCGTAAATGCCTCCTGATGACCGTCGTCCTCGAAGATATAACTCTGCCAATCGCACCATGCTTCAAACTGAAAATGCTGACGGCGCAAGAATAATTGCACACCCATCTCGGGGTCTTGTGTCAAGTTCAACTCCGGATTTAACAGAGGCTCACTAAGTTTATGGTTACCAGCGCCATATAAATCTCCTAAAACCAATGTCCAACGCCCCATCTGAGCTTGAACTCTGAAGAAAGGGAGCACGTGGGCGCCACGCTGATATTGCTCCCCTTTCCAAGTGGCAACATCATGGTAAGCATAACATGGATACTTGTTCGCGCCTGCATAGACCAGAGCATGAAAACCGGCTTCGAGGCGGAGATTCTTCAATGGCTGATAGCTGACCCGAGGCTGTATCCAAAAGCCGGGCAGAGTATAACCGAAAGCATGGTTGCTGGAATATTCGTTGTCTTTGAAGAAGCTCAGGTTGTCTAATGTCAGAGCTATCGCGCCGCGCTCCTCTTCGACAATGCTGAAATCAAACAACATCAGTTGCTCGTCAAGACGCTCCTGCGAATCTGCATGGAATGGGAAGAACACATACAGAAATAGGAAAAATAGAATATTACGTTTCATACAATCCTCTTTTGGGACTGCAAAGGAAACTATTTTTGATTTAAAAACAAAACTTTTGCGAAAATTCTTTGCAATTAGCATAATTAAGTCTAACTTTGCCCCCGTTATAATACAATATACCATAACGAACACTCTAAAAACATGAGAAAGTTTACATTTTTTCTTGCTTTATTCCTCGCTGGAGGTATATTCGCAATGGCACAAGGCGAGCAACGCCCTGAAAAGCATGACATTCTGCCCATGATTAAAACCAAATGGGCTCAGAATGATCCCTATTATTTCTATTCACCGACCTACTTCAACGGCGCTCCATGCGTTACGGGTTGTGTTTCCACGGCCGCAGCCCAAGTAATGAAATACTATGAGTGGCCAAGTCGTGGCACTGGCTCATCATCCTATAACTGGAGCAACGGCGTGGAGAACAAAATTCTCTCTGCCAATTATGACCATGAGTATAATTGGGATTTGATGTTAAATGACATCGACACATTATCTATGTCTCCTGCCCAACGCGAAGCTGCAAAGGTGACGATGTGGAATGTCGATGCTATTGCGCGCCTCATGTCTGACTTGGGTATTAGTTTTGAGATGCAATATCGTCCGCTGCCTTCGTCTGCATACCTGTCAAAGGTTCCCATCTCCATGGTTGAACATTTCGACTATGACCGCAGCACTCGCTTCGCATACAGAGATTATTACACCGACCAGCAGTGGGAAGACCTTATTTACAACGAACTGGCAGAAGGCCGTCCGGTAATCTACGCAGGAAGCAGTATTACTGGTAGCCACTCATTTGTTATTGACGGCTACGCAAGTGGCAAATTCCACTGCAACTGGGGATGGGGTGGCTATTCAGACGGATTCTATTCGCTGAACAACCTCACTCCGAATTATGACACTGGAGGTGATGACACCCCGGGTATTGAAGGTTATAACAAGAACCACTTTGCAGTAATCGGAATACGACCCAATGCCAACGGCAACTGGGTTTACGAGATGGGCATCACAAAAGATTTCTCAGTATGTGAGACTGACAATGAGGGCCATCCTGTGCCTGTGCAGGAAATCAACCGAGAGACTATCGGCAAGTATTGGTTCTTATATGGAGGTTCAGGAACGTCCACCGACGTGGGCTTCAAGAACCTGAGTCCGGTGGATATGGATCTGGAATTCGGAGCAGAATTCACCAATGTGGAGGATGGTAACAAGTTCATAATCAAATCCCCCATTGGCACACAAAGACTTTCCGCCAATGCAGGCTTCCCCTATGTGCAGTTCAGCTACACCGATATTATGCAAACTGGAACATTCCAAATCCGCGCTATGTTCCGGCCTGCAGGTGCCAAAGAATGGATTCCTGTGTTGCAGAAGCCAGATGCCCAAGAGGTGTTTCTGACGGTTAAAGGTAATACCCCGCCTCTTTACCTCACTGAACAGCTTATCATAGGCCGCGACAACGTTTGTTACGAAAACAAGATTCATATCAAGGCCCATATTTTTGCCAAGGATGACATCGAAGACATTTGGATCAACCCCGTTCTTTACGAGATTATAAACAACCAGCCAACACCTTTGCATGAGACGGTCAACGGCCAGGAACTGCTCTACGGCCAGACGAATACTGATTTCTATAAGCTTGTCTCGCTGCACAAGGGAAACAACGAAATAGAATTGAACCTGGATTTCCCGATTGCCGATCCCAGCAAGACCTATGCTGTTTATGTTCAATACTACAAGGCTGCCACACTGCAGGGTATATTTGAGCCACAGTCCAACGCGCTGGTCATGTTCCACGTCACCAGCGAGGCTGACGCCATAAAGAGCGTTACCACCGATTGGAATTCCGTAGATCTGCCCGCTTTCAAGGGCGTGCTGGATCTGAGCGGCCGGCGTGTAGCTGACAAGCCTGTAAACCTGAAGCCAGGCATGTATATAATCAACGGAAAGAAGATTGCAATACCCAACAGATGACCATAAGACAGCGCTATGATGGCATTATAAGCTACTTTCAGGCTGCTATGCCCGAGGCAAGGACAGAGCTGCACTACGATAGTTCTTTCCAATTGCTCATTGCAGTGATGCTTAGCGCACAATGCACTGACAAGCGCGTCAACACGGTCACACCCGCACTCTTCGAGGCATTCCCAACTGCCGAAACGCTGGCAGAAGCTACGCCAGAAGCTATATTGGAGTATATAAGCAGCGTTTCATACCCTAACAGCAAAGCGCGTCATCTCGCCGAGATGGCGCGCATGCTTGTAAGTGAATTCGGTGGAGAAGTGCCTCATACGATGGAAGAGCTGGTAAGACTGCCTGGTGTAGGACGAAAGACTGCAAACGTAGTGCTTGGAGTTGCCTTCAACGAAGCCACTATGCCAGTGGACACTCATGTATTCCGGGTCAGCCACCGCCTCGGCCTGGTCACAGACAAGGCAAAGACTCCCCTGGCAGTGGAGCAGGCGCTGGTCAAACATATTCCCCAGGCTCTGCTCTCACGTGCTCACCACTGGCTGATTCTTCACGGAAGATATGTCTGCACAGCCATAAAGCCTCACTGTCTGGAATGCGGGCTGCAAGAGTATTGCAAGTTCTTCAGCAAACCCTTATTGCCCACTAACAATAATAAAAAGTCTTAAACGCTTGCACACCTCTCAGCAAATAACTAATTTTGCGCCGAAAAGAAAAAGCTGAAACAAGTAAACAATAACTAATCAATCTCTTAATTCACATTCTAATGACTATTCACGATTACAAATTCGCTGGCAAAAAAGCCATTGTGCGCGTTGACTTCAACGTGCCTCTCGATGGAAACGGAAACATCACTGATGACACACGAATACGCGGAGCTCTGCCCACTCTGAAGAAAATTCTCGAAGACGGCGGCGCACTGATTATCATGTCTCACATGGGCAAGCCCAAAGGCAAGGTTAACCCGAAACTCTCACTGAAGCAGATTGTTCCCGCTGTGAGCGCTGCCCTCGGTGTTGAAGTTCAGTTCGCTCCCGACTGCGCCAAGGCTGCAGAGCAGGCTGCTGCACTGAAAGCCGGCGAAGTGCTCATGCTCGAGAACCTTCGTTACTACCCCGAAGAAGAAGGCAAGCCTGTAGGCATTGACAAAGAAGACCCCGCTTATGACGCTGCCAAGAAGGCTATGAAAGAGAGCCAGAAGGAATTCGCAAAGACTCTTGCTTCATACGCTGACTGCTACGTAATGGATGCTTTCGGCACTGCTCACCGCCGTCACGCTTCCACCGCCGTCATCGCAGACTACTTCGATGCTGACAACAAGATGCTTGGCCTCCTCATGGAGAAAGAAGTGCAGGCCGTGGACAACGTGCTGACCAACATCAAGCGACCCTTCGTTGCTATCATGGGCGGCTCCAAGGTAAGCACAAAAATCGGAATCATCGAGAACCTGCTTGGCAAGGTGGACAAACTCATCCTCTGCGGTGGTATGACCTACACCTTCGTGAAAGCTCACGGCGGCGAAATCGGCAACTCCATCGTTGAACTCGACAAGCTCGATGTTGCTCTCGGAGTTGAAGAGATGGCCAAGAAGAATGGCGTAGAACTGGTTTTGGCTGAAGACAGCATCTGCTGCACAGGCTATGACTTCTCCACCTTCAGCGTGAAGCCAGGTGCTGAAATCAAGACCTTCCCCTCGAAAGCTATCGAAGAGGGTTGGGACGGCCTCGACGTTGGCCCTAAGAGCCAGGCTAAGTTTGCCAATGCAATCAAGGGCGCAAAGACTATCCTTTGGAACGGCCCCGCAGGCTGCTTCGAATGTGACGAGTTCGCTGCTGGCAGCCGCGCTGTAGGTGATGCTGTGGCTGAGGCAACTGCCGAAGGCGCTTTCTCACTCATCGGCGGTGGAGACAGCGTGGCTTGCGTTCACAAATTCGGTCTCGAAGACAAGGTAAGCTACATCTCCACTGGTGGAGGTGCTCTCCTCGAAGCCATCGAGGGTAAAGTGCTCCCCGGCGTAGCTGCAATCAAGGGCTAAAAGACCCTTGCTGAATAAACAACAATTCACCCCGCACTCCCCTGCCCCTCCAGCGAGGGATGGGAGATTCTGCGGGGTGAAATTTTGACTCTGCTAAAATTACTGATATATTTATTTAATCCGCTTTGTGCCAAATGCATCAAACAGCATCCGACCATAGAAAAAAGAAGTCCGCAACAGAAGGAAACATCTCCGAAAAAAACAGTGTGTTTCCATTTGCCGCGAAAAGCCGGATGTGTGTGTGGACTGTTATGCTCTTGCTGATCATTCAGGCCTCGTGCCAGAAGGGCGAAAAAGGAGCAGTCTCCGACAATGCAGAACTCGACACTCTGCGTGTAGCGGTCATGCCCACATTAGGCTGCCTGCCGTTGTACATCGCTGAAAAGGAACATATCTTCGACAGTCTTGGAATTGATGTCAAACTGACTACCTATCAGGCTCAAATGGACATAGACACCGCTATTACACGCGGACACACTGACGTGGCATACAGTGATATGATTCGAGCAATGCTACTTCAGCAAGCCGGTACGCAGGTGTTTGTAGCCAGCGAGGCAGAGGCCGGACTGACGCTCATCACAGCCCGTCGCGGCAGGGTACGCAACCTGCATCAGCTGAAGGAACGCATGGTAGCAATGGCGCGTCACAGCATCACCGACTATTGGTGCGATCGAATGGCTGACACCGCAGGACTGGGCCGGTCGGAGTTCTTCAGACCGCAAATCAACAGTCTGAAGATTCGCAGAGACATGCTTCTCGCTGGAACCATGGATGCGGCCTTCCTGCCAGAGCCGCAGGCCACAATGGCGAGCCTGCTGCGTCACCGCCGCAACTTCTCAACCTCCAAACTGACCCCGCGTCTCGGAGTCTGGGTAACAACAGACAGCACCAAAAGCGACCTTATATCACGTCTGTGGAAAGCATATAACATTGCTGCCGAAAGAATAACAGCAAACAATAACGAATCGGATATAGCATCTCTGCTTCGCACCCATTATTCTATTCCAGACTCTCTTGCGGACACAATCTCAAATATAGTGACGACCAAGCTCTTTCATTTTCCTGAGCCAATGCCGATTAAGCCGTCAGAAGATGCTGTCAAAACTGCTTTGAAATGGCTCGACAGCCGCAGCCTCCGCACTAAGGGATACAAGGCTGACACTCTGGTTATTCACTCAGCGCAGTAAGACTCATAAATGCACACCGGTCCGCAAACAAACAATTTATGATCGGAGACGGCAGACACCAATTATGGATTTTGTGGTTTGCTAATTAGTTCGGAAAACGCCGATTGTGGATTTTGTGGTTTGCTAATTAGTGCGGAAAACACCGAATATGGATTTTGTGGTTTGCTAATTAGTGCGGGAAACACCGATTATGGATTTTGTGGTTTGCAGCCGGAAGCGAAATGTCGCAATTTTGTATTGCAGGCAACAAACAGATGCAGCAACCACCCTCTTATCTCAGAGTATGCATTAGGGTATTAATACATTAATATATTTGTCCGCTTCACAATCAGTTCCTCAGTGTATTTCACCATCTTCTTGCCCTCTGTGAAAGCAAACAGAAAAAGCCCAAGGCAATGCCCTGGGCTATATTGATTTCCTTATGCTAAATATGGATATAAGGATATCGGGGTGAAAGTTAGTGCTTCAACTGCCATCAGCAAGCCTCACCGTAATTCAGAGGAATTGAGTCTGAGGCCCGTCTGCTGCTGTTGAAAACAAACTCCTGCTATTTTCTTCTCTTTCTGGCCAGCTCCACAATACGGCTCATCTGATTGGGGATGCGGATTTGCTGCGGACATTTACTGATACACTGACCGCAGTCAACGCAGGTCGTGGCTCGTTTCTCAGCTGGAATCGCTGCGCGATAGGCCTTAATAAAGGCATCCTGCTTTGAGGCATAATCCGCACTTGTCGGGTCGGGAAGCGGCAGCATCTTCTCTGTGACTGCCTTGTTATAGAAGGCAAAGTTGCCTGGTATATCTACCCCATAAGGGCAGGGCATGCAATAGGAGCAGGTAGTGCAGCCTATGGTGGGGAAACCGGCCATCTGATCAGCTATGCGCGCAAGCAGTTCGTTTTCAGCCTCGGTGCAGGGTTGCAGAGGAGAGAATGTTCGCACGTTTTCCTCAAGATGCTCCATCCTGTTCATTCCGCTCAGCGTGGTGAGGATGTTTGGATGTGAGCCCACCCAACGGAAACCCCAGGTTGCCGGACTGTCATCAGGACGTACTGCAGTCAACTGTTCCCGAATCTCATCTGCCACATTCGCAAGTCCGCCTCCACGTATCGGCTCCATAACCACAACCTGAATGCCGAGTTTCTCCAAACGGCCATAAAGGTATTCGGCATCGGCATCAGAACGACGGCGTCCGCGTCCTGCGTGGCGCCAATCGACATAATTCATCTGAATCTGAACGAAGTCCCAATGATATTTATCGTTGTTGTCCAGCAGATAATCGAAGACCTCCACATCACCGTGATAGCTGAATCCCAAATGACGAATGCGTTTTGACTCACGCTCCTTGAGGAGAAAATCCAGAATGCCGTTATCCAGGAAACGTCCGCGCAGGGAGTCCATACCTCCTCCGCCTATGCTGTGAAGAAGATAATAGTCAATATAATCCACACGCAGTTGGCGGAAAGAGTTTTCATACATCTCTTTCGAACGCTCGAAAGGCCAGTTGCGGGGATTCTGATTAGACATCTTCGTTGCAACATAATACTTGTCGCGCGAATATCTGCTCAGTGCGGCGCCTGTAGCCCCCTCATTACGTCCGCCCCCATACATCGGAGCTGTGTCGAAATAATTAATTCCATGCGCTATGGCATAATCAACAAGACGGTTGACCTCCTCCTGCTCACGAGGCAGACGCATCATGCCGAAGCCCAGCAGGGAGATATTCTCCCCCGAGCCGTTCTGACGACGGTATGTCATTGGAGGGGTCGCACTTGCTTCATCGCCGGAGAGGGAGGGCGATGACTTGCCCCATAATGGTTTGGCTACGCTCTCCAGTGGCCCCATTGCCATAAGAGAGAGGGCTGAGGCAGTGCTCAGCCCCAGACGGCGCAGGAACTCCCTACGGTTGATTTCAGGGGACTTGTCTTTCATTTCTTACCTTTCTTATTATAATAATCCAATCCTCTACGCACATTCTCAATCACAGACTCAGAACTGTATGTGGCCCCCGTGATGCAGTCCACCTTCTGTTCGGCAGCCTTCTTCACGGTCAGACCGTTCCATTTCACAAGCAGGTCGCGCTTGATAATGGCAAAATATTTGGGAGTCTCGATATTTTCGAGGGCTTCAATCTTCTCAATCTTATCCTTCTTGATATAAATCTTCAGAGGGGTCGGACCGGCATATCCTTCGACATCCTCTGTCAGAGATGTGGTGTTGATAATTGTTGTTCCCTTCTCCTTGGAAATCACATCATCAGCCGGACAGAAACTCATAAATACACAGCACGCGAGGGTGAAAAAGCCAATTTTAGAGGCAAAACGTATATTCATATTACGTTGGATAAATTAAAGATTAAAAAGAGTAAAATTTAAAATTGTGTCATTTATCTGACACTTTCCCCTATATATGGTTTAAACTGTTATGGTAATAAATCAGCAATTAATTGACATCAAACCGGGATGAGCGCAACAACAACAACAACAATCATCATCATCCTGCAATCCACAAGCAAATATCCCAAAGAAGAAGTGCATCTTATAACACAGGAATGTATTCCTCTGTCAGCCTGCGGATATATATTCCTAAAGAGACGTATTATTTCTTCTTTCCGAACACAGAGAACTGAACATAACGCTTCGGATTTGCCTGCAGATCTTCAAGAAGCGAAGCTGCAGCAATCGTGGTGCGATTCAGATTGTGATAAGCCGACGTGTCATTCAGAAGGAGGCCCAGACTGTTGTCCTTACTGTTCAAGCGCACTGTAGTCTGTTCCAGATTGCTTACCGTGGCATCCACACGCGAGAGTGTGTTCTCGAAATCCAACTGATTAATCTTGTCAGTGAGAGCAACGACATTTTCTCCGGCAGCGGTGAAGGTCGAAGTCATCTTCGGCATATCCCTCTCCAGAATGGTGTTAAGTTTTTCTGAACTGGTTTTCAGATTCTCGCTCACCTTGTTGGCATTCACCAGAAGAGCCTGGATATTAGGATCTGAAGCCAAGGTGTTGAGCGTAGCCAGCAGGGTGTCCAACTTGGCAAGAGTCTGCTCTACCTTCGGAATCATCTCTCCCGCTTTTGCCATCAGCCCGTTGTTGTCACTGCTGGGGATAGTGTCGTTCTCCGAATATCTGGCTTTGGGGTTGTTTCCCATAAGCAGATTCAGAGTGCAACCGCCAAGCATGGCCTCATCCAACGTAGCAACAGTGCCATGGGGGATGCGCATGCCCTGCTCTACAGAAATAGCAACGATGATTCCATTTTCGGGGTTGTCGTAATCGTAATTTATATCCGACACAATACCCACATTATAGCCGTCTGCATATACCGGACTGCTCTTGGCAAGGCCCTTTGCATTGGCAAACTTTATATAATATGTGTCATTGGCAGTAAACACATTGACGCCCTGCAAAAACTTTATTGTAAAAAACAACAAGACCAAGGCTATGACTGCCGTAGTACCAATCTTTACTTCACGTGAGATCTTCATATTTTTTCTACTTATGCTGATTCTTATAATTGACTATTGCCTTATAGATGCAGTTGCTCATCTGGGTTGTGCCTGACTCTGAGCAAAGATAATTCTCCTCACCTGTGATATATCCCAACTCTATAAGGCAGGATGGCATCGAAGTGGCCCGAAGCACAAGGAACCCGGCCTGATGGACGCCCTTGTCGGGACGGCCTGCTGCCCGAAACTGCTTCTGGACCAAACGTGCCATGTTCACACTCTTTTCCATATTCTTGTCCTGCATAAACTCGAATATGATATAACTCTCTGCGCTGTTCGGGTCGAAGCCTTCGTAGTGACTCTGATAGTCCTTCTCAAGTGTGATAACAGAGTTTTCACGGGTAGCAACTGCAAGATTGTCCGCTGCTCGGTGCATTCCTAACGTGTAGGTCTCTGCTCCATAATTCACCTTGCCCCCGGGCAGTGCATTGGTATGAACACTTACAAACAAATCGGCCTTTACGCGATTGGCTATAGCGGCGCGCTCGTTCAGTTCCACAAATACATCTGTCTGGCGGGTGTAAACAACCTTTATGTCTTTCTCATTCTTCTCCAACAACTTTCCTACAGCCTTTACCACGGCGAGGTTTATATTCTTCTCCCGGCCGCCTTTTTTTCCTATACAACCGGGGTCTTTGCCTCCGTGACCGGCATCAAGAACAATAGTAAACACCCCAGATGTCTTGGGATTCTGAGCGCTTAGAGGATTGCCTGCACAAAAGGCTAAGACAACCATCATCAAAGTAATTATTTTGGGACCTTTCATTTGTGCGGCAAAGGTAATGATTTTATTAAACTTGGAAAACTAAAATACGAAAAAAGGTTGATAAAGAAGAAAAAATAAGAAAAATAGTTCATTTGAGAACAATAGTTTTTTGGTTCTTGGCAATGGTTGAAGATTAAGGTAAAGCAGAAACAAGTTTCTGATGAGGTCTTTTGAACTTTGCACTGCCATATTTTCGAAAAGCTAAACTGCCAAATATTGGTAAAGCTAAACTGCCAAGATTGGCAAAGCTAAAGGCTAAAGGCCAAAAGCCAAAGGCAAAAGGCCAAAAGCTAAAAGCCAAAAGCTAAAAGCCAATTGCTAAAAGCCAATTGCTAAACTATCAGTCGCATTGACAGACAAATCCGGCCACTCCATCTTGAAGCAGAGCACTGCAATTCAGACAGAATGGCCGGATAGAAACCGATTTATATTCCTAAATTGATATTTATAATAAATTATTTACCAGTACATTAAGTGTATTTACTTATAGCATTATATCAACCTCTGCCGCTTTGGGCCATCGCTCTTCTACAATTTGATAATTAGGCATGCGCGATGGTTTCAAGATGCCTAAGCTGCCAGTCAATATATAAACAGTAAGCGGTAAACAGTAACGCGTAAAAGGCACTCTTAGAACTTGACGCGGAAACCGGCCAGGACCATCAACCCCGGCTGAGGGATATTTCCAAGATCATAGTATTCGCGATTGAAGAGATTGGTTCCTTCAATCCAGAGCTGATAGCGCGCATCAACCCATTGCACCTTAAGGTCAAGGGTCGTATAGGGACTATAGGCCACCAGTTCTCCGGTTGATACTGCATCCTGATATTTCAGATATGAGCCCTCGCGTTCCCGCCAGCGCAGAGTCCAGTTGGCCGACAGACGGCTCCATATATGATGTTCTAATGAGGCATTCAACTGATGACGAAGATACTCCATAGCGTAGTTCGATTTATAAACCGACACATCGTCGTGGCGCTTCTGATACATATATGCATAACCGACGGATAGCGTTTTCAACACTTTTCCGAGTCCTATGCCTTCATTCATGTCAAGACGCACATCTGCCGAGATTCCCATATTATCCAAATCAAAATTGACGCTGTGATATACATCCGAAGCATCATACATCACCCAGTCTATCATCCTGTAACCGCGATTGTAAAAGCCTTTCACTGAACTGCGGAAGACAAAGGGCTCAAAGTTAAAAACTGACGAAGCGCCTATCTGGAAACTGTGGGACTCCTCTGCCTTAAGGTTGCGGTTGCCCATAATTGTCGGACTTTTATAATAGAGATCTGTGAAAGTGGGCAGTCGGAATCCTTTATTGTATGAGGCAAACAATTTCCAACCTCTGGCAGGGCGGAAGCTCAAATCCACTCCCGGATAAAGATGAAGACCGTCTCCAAGATAAGAGTTGTAGTTTGCCAACAGACCTACGCTTGCCGTGAATGCCCCAAGCAGCACATTATGCTCCACACTTACCGACACATTCGTCCTGCTGTCATTTTTGGTGTAAACCGCTCCGTCCTGCCCAGGTATCTTCGGGTGGGAAGACAAACTGTCTATAGGCTGACCGAGATTTGTGCTGTATATATTCTCCGGCCTCAGCTCTGCCGCGAACGCCGTGCGCCCGGCCACCCATTGGAAATCCATACCCAGACGAACTCCGAACACATCCGTTCGATGAAAATTCTCACCCGTAGCCGTATTTCTTATGAGTTGGAAATGGTCATACGTCCGATGCCAATAAACTTCCGGAGTGAAATGTACCCGCCCTTTGGTGGAAGCTCCAGCACTGACAATTATACGGTCGTTGCCCTCCCACTGATTCGGGTAAGCGGCTGAATAAAAGGTATTTGCGCCATATCTCTTATGGCTCCAGCCTGCCTGAGCATGCAAATCAACAGCCTTACTCTCCCATCCTCCGTAATAAAACAGATTGCTGCGATAGAAATCAGAGTTTGCATTTGCTCCGTCCGAACGGAGATACGAGCCTGAGAGAGAAGAGAAGAGATGCGAGGGCTGTCGTCTCCCCGAAGAAAGGGCGAGCCTCATATCAGCACCTGCAGTGCCATAGGAACCGCCATGCATCCCCGCCTCCAAAGAGAAAGGACTATGCGTCCTCATACTGTCAGCTGCAGTTTCTACGCTGCCTTCCGTTCCCGAAGTGGGGAATTTGTCCTCTGCGGCCTTCTTGGTCACTATATTTATGGCCCCTCCGAAAGCGCTGGCGCCATAAACGCGGCTTGCAGCTCCTTCAAGGACTTCAATACGCTCTATGTCAGCCATACTTACTGGGAAGTCGGCCGCGAGGTGACCGGTATGCGGATTGCTGATATTTACACCGTTGAGCAGAATCGTAATCTGGTCAAAAGTGCCTCCGTTTATGGAGATGTCCGTCTGTATACCAAAGCCACCGCGCTGACGGACATCCACGCCTGTGGCTAACTTCAGAAGATCATTGACGGATTGCGCCGCCGCACGTTCAATGTCAGAGCGTGTGATGACGCTCACCATTCTTGCTGACTGCAACAGAGTCAGCGGAGCCATAGACCCAGCCACTGTGACCTCATTCATCGTATGCTCATCAACGGCCTCGCTGACTGATTCATCAGATTCACCCACATGCATAGGAATGCTGTGTGCATCAACCTTCTGAATGCAGACGCTGCCGAGCGTGGAGACGCTGAGCACTGCGATTCGCACCTCGCGGTGAAATGAGGCAAAGACGGCATATCCCTTTCTGCTGAAGTGGGAGAAAGTGGCTTTCCGGCTCTTCCTGATTTTGCTTTCTTTCATTTAATTTTGTTTTTTGCTTTTGGGAATATATATTCCGGTTTCATATTGTCTATAAGCCTCACCCCAAGTCCTCTTACGAGTTCAAGGGGTTTAAGAGTTTAAGGGGTTTAAGAGTTTAAGGGGTTTAAGAGTTTAAGGGGTTTAAGGGGTTTAAGGGGTTTAAGGGGTTTAAGAGTTTAAGAGTTTAAGAGTTTAAGGGAGCAGGGGATAATCAGATTACTGACGGAATAAAGCCTTATGTTTTGACATTTATATTCTGCTCACCTCCTTCACCCCTTTTACGCCCTGAATCTTTGTTATCAGCTGACGCAGACGGCTCGTGTCATCGAGCATTACCGTGAGCGTGCCACTGAACAGGCCGTCATTGCTGTCGATAGATATCGAACGCAGCAGGATTTTCTCATCCTTGGAGATGATGCTTGTTATGTTGTTGACAATACCGAGGTCGTCCTGCCCTACGACACGCAAGGTGATGGCATATTGCGAACCACCCTTGCCAGCCCATCTGGCCTGCAGAATGCGATATCCGAAACGCTCACGCATAGCCGGAGCATTCGGGCAGTCGCATCTGTGTATCTTTATCCCTCCGCCAGTGGTTACGAATCCGAACACCTTGTCTCCGTAAACAGGATGGCAGCAATGGGCCAGGGTGAAATCCAACCCGCTCAGATCTTGGTCTATAACCAGAACATCCCCTTTCTTTGTCAGTTGTTCAGTCTCAGAGGGCATCACAAACGAGCCGGCACTTTGAGTCTGCTGCGGCTGCAAATCACCTCTGTCGTATTTCTGTTGGGTGACATAGGCATCCAACACACGCGCCATATCCAGGGTGCCATCTGCCAGCGCCACGTAGAAGTCGGTCACTATCTTATAGCCTAATCGGTTCATCGTGTGCATAAGAGTGGCCTCGTCATATTCCAGTTTGCGGTTCTTCATCTTCCGCTCCAGCTCTTCGCGTGCATAAGCAGCCTGACGAGTAGCCTGTTCCTTCAGACTCTGCCGTATTTTGCTGCGGGCGCGTGAAGTCTTTGCAAAGTTGAGCCAGTCCTGCTTGGGCTGTTGGTTCTGGTGAGTCATAATCTCCACCTGCTCACCACTTTGCAGTTCGTGGCGTATAGTAACCATCTTTCCACCTATATGTCCTCCGGTGCAGTGATTACCGACATTCGTATGTATAGCATAGGCGAAATCGAGCAGCGTAGCTCCCTTAGGCAGTTTGAAGAGGTCGCCGCGGGGCGTGAACACAAACACCTCGTCTTCATACAAGTCCATTCGGAACTGGTCCATCAGCTGCATGTCGTCGCCAGACTCCAGGGCCTCGCGGATATTCTTGAGCCAGTCCTCCACACCTGCCTCGCCGCCTTTGACTCCCTTATAGCGCCAATGGGCAGCCAGACCGCGCTCGGCCACCTCATCCATCCGCTCTGTGCGTATCTGCACTTCAACCCATTTGTTTTCAGGTCCAAGGACGGTAATATGCAGGCTCTCGTAGCCGTTGCTCTTCGGCACACTGAGCCAGTCACGCATACGTTTAGGATTGCTCTGATACATATCGGTAACGATGCTGAATGCCTGCCAACAGTGAAGCTTTTCTTTTTCCGGTGGCGAATCCAAAATAATACGTATGGCAAAAAGGTCATAGATGCCGCTGACGTCAGTGTGCTGCCGCTTCATCTTCTGCCATATACTGTGAATACTTTTCGTGCGTCCCTTCATGTGGAAACGCAGGCCGGCGGCCTCCAACTTCTCCCTGACAGGACCTATGAAGCGCTCTATATAAGCATCGCGGCTGCGTTTGGTCGCACTCAGCTCATCTTTGATATGATAATACGCATCGTGCTCCAGATATTTCAGTGAGAGGTCTTCCAATTCGCTTTTCAACCGGTAAAGGCCCAGCTTGTGAGCCAGTGGGGCATAGAGATAAGCCGCTTCCATAGATACCTTCTGACGCGCCTCCTCATTCTCGCTGTCCTTAATCTGACGCATAAGACACACGCGATTCGCAATCATTATCAGTATCACGCGCATGTCCGAGGCAAACGAGAGGAGCAGACCGCGGAAGTTCTCACTCTGCACACTGGGATTCTTATCATAAAGCTGACGGATGCGGTTGAGGCCGTGAACAATCAACGCCACATCATCACCGAATTCATTGCGGATTTCCGCTTCGGTGACGACCTCTTCGGCGACACTTCCGGAAAGCATCACACCGAGGATAGCACCGCGGGTCATCCCGATCTCCGTGGCGACAACCATAGCCGTCTGCATGTTCAGGATTATCGGATTCATGCCAAAAGCATTGCGTCTCATGGCGCCAGAAGTCACTTCGCGAGTGAGGATATCCCTCACCTTCTGATAGTCGTCCGCATGCAGTTCGTCTTTGGCATATTCGCTCAGTTGCCGAGTCAGGTCAGCCAACAGCAAACGCTCCTCCTCATTCAATAAAACACGCTTTTCCATGTCGCTTTTGTTAATAAATCCTTGCGAAGGTACACAAATTTTGCGAAATATAGTTGGAGTTTCAAGTTTTTTAGTACTTTTGGCCTCGAAAAGCAATCAATAATCAATAAAAGACAGATATGAATCGTACATTTACCTCCGAAGACAAAAAATTATTGGCCCGTAAAGGCATCAGCGAACAGCAGGCCGAACACCAGTTAGAACAATTCCGAGAGGGTTTCCCCTTCTTGAAATTACGTGGCGCAGCAGCCGTGGGAAACGGCATCCTTGCCCCGTCCGACGCAGAATGCCAGGGATTCGTGGAAGCCTGGGACGCATACAAAGCTGACGGGCACCATATAACCAAATTTGTCCCGGCCAGCGGAGCCGCCAGCCGCATGTTCAAGAATATGTTTGAATTCCGCGACGGAGACCATGACGCTCCACAGACGGACTTTGAAAAGACATATTTTGCCAACATTCACAAGTTCGCCTTCTTCCCCGCACTGGACGAGGCCTGTAACCGTCTGTACTCCAAAGGGGTGGATGCACTGATGGAAGAGGGGGGCTACAAACAGATAGCTGCAGCTATGCTGAACCCCGAGGGGCTTAACTACGGGCAACTCCCCAAAGGCCTCTTGCAATTCCACTCTTATCCCGAAGGCCCGCGCACTCCGCTCGAGGAGCATCTTGTTGAAGCCGCTCTGTATGCATCTTCTGACGGACAGGCTGACGTTCATTTCACCGTTTCTTCAGAGCACCGCAAACTCTTCGAAGCTCTCGTCAATGCAGTACTTCCCATATATGAGAAGAAATTCAGCATCAAATACAATGTGTCCTTCTCCGAACAGAAACCATCCACAGACACCCTCGCCGCCACAATGGACAACGAGCCATTCCGCACGGCCGACGGCAGTCTGCTGTTCCGTCCCGGTGGACACGGAGCTTTAATCCGGAATCTCTCCGACCTGGAAAGCGAAGTGGTGTTCATCAAGAATATCGACAACGTAGTGCCCGACCGCCTGAAACCGGCAACGACCCTGTGGAAACAGGTCATCGCAGGCATCCTTGTAAGTCTGCAGCGCACAGCCTTCACCTACCTCAATATACTTGACGAAGAACGTTACGGACAGGCAGAACTGGACGAGATGTGCCGTTTTGTCCTCAACGACCTCAAATGCGACATTCCTGGTCTTGCAGATGCGGACACACAAACCAAGGTTAATATCCTGCGACGGAAACTCAACCGTCCGATGCGCGTATGCGGCGTGGTGAGAAACGTAGGGGAACCGGGCGGAGGTCCGTTCCTGGCCTATAACCCCGACGGCTCGGTGAGCCTGCAGATTCTTGAATCATCGCAGATTGACACCCACAACCCCGCATACATGAAGATGTTCACCGAAGGCACTCACTTCAACCCGGTGGATTTGGTATGCGCCATCCGCGACTACAAGGGCGATCGATTCGACCTGCCACAATTCGTTGACCCTGCCACCGGTTTCATATCCTTCAAGAGCAAAGACGGCAAAGAACTGAAGGCATTGGAACTACCCGGATTATGGAACGGAGCCATGAGCGACTGGTCAACAATCTTTGTGGAAGTCCCCCTTGAGACATTCAACCCCGTCAAGACCGTCAACGACCTGCTTCGCGAACAACATCAATAAGCGAGGAGGTCTCCGGCCAGGCTGAAGAGTTCAACAAACTAATATCCACCTTTGCTTGGGCATCTTCTGCTACGACTCCTGCTCTCACCGTGACCAGGGGCAAGCCGATGATTGTTTCCGCTGGCGCATGAGTTATGTCGCAGATTTCATCAACCTTGCTATAACAATCGAGTAGGAGGTGAACACTAATCAGAGGTGTTCACCTCTTTTCGTGTTCACTTGTCCTCTCACACCACCGTACAAGCGGTTCCGCATACGGCGGTTCCTCAACCTTTCGGCAGCGCAGATGCGCTGTAATAACAACC
>JAILPK010000091.1 GCA_024699495.1 Bacteroidaceae bacterium
GAGAGCGATTATTGAAAGTGTCAACGACGAGCTCAAGAACATCGCACAGATTGAACACTCAAGACACAGGTCAGTCTGCAACTTCGCTGCCAACCTGTTGGGAGCAGTTGCTGCCTACTGCTACTTCCCCAAGAAGCCATCGATACAAGTGGTCAAAGTGTTTGATAATCAGCTTACTCTGTTCTGAATCAATTTCGTCGAACTCACGTTAATTAAGCTGGAAAACGCCAATGCCGTTTTGCCGTCTGTTTTGATCTCTATAGAGTCCAACTTTAGTTTCGGTTCATTCGGCTCGGCTTCCTTGTTCACCATACACCACTTTACCTGTAAGCGTTCGATTTCCCCATAACCGCGATACACACACAGGGCAGAGGGGAAGTTTTCCACAGGCGTAGGGAGCTTGATCATCTGTTGGCTTGCCCCTTTAGAGACCCAATTAACAAAAGACCATATCCCCTTAGACTCTCCTCCCCACAAATCCAGTAAAGTTATAGGTTCCAGACTGCTCTAAGCCTGTGCGCTAATGGCTATCGTCATCAGCATCACTAATGTAATAATCGGTTTTCTCATAATTGATTTATTATTCTGGAGATGGGTTCCAGTCGTCTGGCATGGGAATCCAGCGCTGTTTTTCTTTTTTCTGTTTTTCTTTAATCTCCTCTTCACTTAGTGCCTCATTTACCAACCAGCCAATCTTGGGCGTTTGCGTATTGGTCTTAGGATCCTCTTCCGCTCCAATGAAACCTGCGCGGAGTTCCATGGGCGCATCGCTGAGAACAGCGCCAGTAACATAGTCAACTATTTGATATTTGAAGCCTACGACTACTATATCTGACGGCATATTTTTGGTATGAGGCGTACTGTCCAGTGTCTCTCCGTTCTCGTCAGGGAAGAGTTTCAGGAACCATCCGTCCAGCTCGGTTGGTTTGTCCATGCTGCAACCGCCGCCCTTCAGTTTCTTTGTTGGCTGCTGCTTGACCATATACTTCCAGAATTGCTGGTTGGGTTTTCCTTCTGAGGCGCGAATGAATTCCTGGAGTATCGGCTCCAAACTCTTTGTCCATTTACCAAGGCCGTATGCCTCCAACTGTTTGGTCTTTTCGAGCACGGATTTCCAATCATCTGGAGTACCCTTTACTGTGATACTGGGAATGCCGCAAGAAAGTCTCATAACGGTTTAGTTGAAGTACTTCTTAACACTTTCCATTAACGTAATCTGGGAAGCTACGCGCTCCACAGGGCTGGTTGTGGTAAAATCGGCTGTAACAGTCTTGGCTATATCGCCTTTGGTATGTTGGTCAATTTGCGAGGCGAATTTGTCTATCAGCTTGGGCCAGTCGTCTTTCTATGTTTCAGAACGGGCAACCAAATTCATCTTGCCAGTATGGTCAACAAGTTTAGGACGCAGTTCCTCTGCATGGGCATTTACATAGCGGGCAAAGCCTTGACTGATTAACAGCCATATCATATCCGGCGAAAGGGCGAGGGACTTATGGCAAGCGTATGCGTAAACAACGCATTGGTAGAAGTTATCCTTGTCTCAGGCCTTCAAATCCTGAAAGTCAGAAAAACTGCTGGCCACAAGTTTGTCTTTTGGCAGATTATCTTCCGCAAGAATGCTTATTGCAACATCCTGACCGCTAAACGTTAATTTATAACGGTCTTCAACGGGTTTGAGCTTTCCATCCACAGCAAAGGTGATGCTTCTCACCGTCTGGGCGTTCATCATCATTGGGAGGCTTAAGATTGCCTCCGCCATCAGCTGTTTCAATGTATTTCTCATTGTTGAGTTATTATTCAAACGATAATTCTTTTTTTAATTTCTTTGCGTCTTTGGTTAGCTTCATACGAATAGTGAGGGGTTTGTCCGTTGGCTCAACTTCGACAGCCTTATAAAAGCCAACGTACGAGAAGCTAATCTTGACGCCTGTGCGTGGAGCCCAAAAGGCGAAATGGCCCGTGGAGTCTGCTGTCTCGCAGCCCCAAATCTTATTTCCTTCTTTCACTACGGCAATCATTGTATGTGGAAGCGGCTTTTTGTTTTCATCAAGAACAATGCCAGAGATACGGTAACGGCTTGCTTTCAGCTCTTCGTGCCGGTTCATATAGTAGTCACAAAGCGTGTCTGGCGAAGTTGTGATATTTATAACACCATCTTGCGCCAAATCTCCGAATTTCTCCGTATATGGACGACGTGTTTCCTCATCTTTCAGCACATTTATTTTTTCTAATCTCTGGTGGCGTTGTTCGAAGAAATCAAGAAAGAATCTATCAAGGTGCCCGATTTCCCTATTATTCAATGTTTGTTTAACGCTGTCTGGTAAAAGTTCCCCATTGAATAGCAATAGTGGCTCACCTTCAGGGATACGATACTTGTATCCCAGATTTCTAATGACATAACCTGACCCTAATTTTATCACCTGTGGAGGAAGATTGTCAAATCCCGCAATTTGGCCTTGCAGTTCCTGGTCAACGGACTCGAAGGCGAGGTTTTTAAGGTCGTCTGTCACTTGTTTCTGAACTTTACCTGAATATTCCCGATGGGAAATCTTAAGCCCCATAGTAGCTGGAGCATCAACATTCGCTGCAGCCAACTCTTTGCGTGAAGCCTTCTTGGGTTGGGGTGTATTAACGATGTGAGCGATGGGTTCTTCTTTATCCTCTTCTGTTGCGGGTTGCTCAAGGGGCTGTGGTTCTGTTTGCTCAGCTACAACAGGTATTGCAGGCTTAGGTTCATCCCCCATATTAATAAGGAAGAACAGCAGGAGGCAGGCAGCAATGCCCAAGCCACCCATCCATGAATATACAGAGCGCTTGTTGGTCTTTGGTTCCTTGCCAATGACTTTCTGCTCGAAGCGTGCCCATTCTGCATCAACGTCGGGCATGCCTATTCTTTTATCAATATCTTCTGTTTTCATCTTACTTAGCAATTTTAAGGGTTTTTACGGATTTTGAACAGCGAACGCGTGATGTGCTTGTTGACTGCCGAAGCGCTGATGCCAAGCACAGAGGCTGTTTCTTCGTAGGTCATCTCGTCATCGTAATGCAGTTGCAAGACGCGCCGGTCCTGCTCCGTCAGGTTGTCGTTGATGACTTGCCTGAGTTGTTGCAGCAACTCTTCACGCTCCTCGTTGCGGGTTTCTTCTGTCTCACGCTGCAGTTCCTCCTCCATCTTGCGCTGAAGCTGTCTGGAGCGCAGCATGTGCAGGCATTGGTTGCGAGTGGCAGCTAAGAGATAGCCTCTGAAGCTGTCCTCGCCAATCTGGGGCTTGCCTTGCCAGATTTGTGCGAACACCTGATGGACGGCATCCTTGGCATCGTCAGCATTCTCCACCATCGAGAAAGCCAGGCGATACATGTGCGGATAGTTGTCCTTGAACAGGCGTTCAAACTCTTGTTTACTGTAATTCATAAATGAATTTTGGTCTTTAATCGTATATAAGACCCTCAGACAGCCAAATCAAATACCCCCTCATTGCAAAAAAAATGGTCTTATGTAAAAAAGTCATCAATTGTGATTATCTTCTGGACCTTTCCGCTATGCTTTCCGTGAACAAGTCCAAAGGTGGTTACTAACGTAAGATGAACAGTTTGTTTGGCAGATAGAGT
>JAILPK010000092.1 GCA_024699495.1 Bacteroidaceae bacterium
GTAGCAGGATCCTTGCCGAGTTTGTCGGACAGCCACTTATTATTCAGGTCACGTTCTGCAAGAACGACTCTTATACGATTTAACTTTGCCATGATAGATTTCTGTTGTTTGACGGCAAAGTTACAAAAAATAATCGAGACAAATGCTGATATGCTCAAAAAACTCCATAAATGTGCCATAATTTGATTAAAAGACCAATCTTTTGATGCTGATATGACAAGATTGAACATCTATTTTGAGCAATTTCATGTAACGATTGATGCCATTTTGACTTTTCTAAGGCTTTCTTTGCAATGAAAATTAGGAAATGGATGTGTTTGGTTCGGAGAAAAGTTCGGGAACAACCAAACAACAGAGAACAAGCGAAAAACCTATAAAAATTCGATTTAAGTGTGACTTTTGCGAGAAGGTAGCAAAAATTATACTTAAACCATGGCTAAATATCGTTTAGAGCATGGTTTCCTTTTTAAGTTCTGGAATCAAAACATAAGATCTAGCACCACGTTAGCATTGGTACGATTTAGAAGAAGGTAAAACTGCTACCAACAAGGGATCTTGGCAGCAGTTTTTTCATTTCGGAGTTGTCACAGACTTAAAACCGACATTGTACCACAGATTATTATGTATCCATGGTACAGTGTTATGATAGGTCAGCAACTTATCATTGATGATAGGTCAATTTAGTGCTATTGATTCAATATTATTCAACAAGAATCTTTGTGCGTCAACACTATACACGACTCTTTGGTACTCTAATCCATCAGAATTCTGTTGAACTTCTATGTTTATGCCCAGGCTATTGCCCTTCTCTGTTGGTAGATTTGTTTTATGACCATCTTCTTTGGAAACTTCTTGCAATATCCCTTCTTTTCTGAGCCACCTTAAAATCTGAGAGGCTGTTAGCGGTCTCATATCTGAAGGAATATTTCCATTTACTAATTTAATAAAGTTGGCAATCCCGTTAGGTGCTGAAATTTGAATATTTGCAGCATCTTTAGAAGGAAGAAAAAATGCTTTTCTGCGTCTTCTTTCGGCTTTCCTTCCTGCTTTTATCTCGTCTAGTAACTCAGAAACATAGAATAGACAACGAGATATGTGGACATTGTTGATAATATCGTCCTCATTAACTACTTTGTCATTCAATGGATTGATACCATTAGCAAGTTTTTCAATCCACACCTTGGCGGTGACAAGTTTTTCCTTATCAATCATACCTGTAAATTTTAAATCTGTCTTTTAATTTTTTGTAAATAGAATTCCTTAGTGACGTAATTATAAGATTCAGTCTTATCTTGCATCCCTTTTGACAAGTGTGCCCCAAACATACGGATAGTTATCGTGAAGATAGATGGATTGCCCGGTAATGTTTTTGTCATTTTTGTCCATATTCACTTTTTCTTTAATTAGACATTTTAGACTGATGGTGTGATGATTAGTCGCCATGTGCCATCCTTCTCCGCTCGTTGAATAAAGCCTTTTGTGGTCAACTGCTTTGGGTGGCTGACTGGAATTTGTACACCATTTACTTACAGTAGTCGGTGCGCACTCCAGCTGCTCAGATAGCCATTTGTTTGTTCTCTTCTTGTCTGCGAGAGCCACTTTGATTCTATTTTCCACTCTTATTCAGATAAGTTGTACCTTATTGTATAATAATCCGCGTACAAAATTAATTAGTTTTCCTCGAAATAAAGAAAAGAAATCTATTTTTCTGTAGAATACAGCTAATTTTATACCTTTTTCTTCACTTTTATTCGCTATGTTTATCATTTTTTTGTGTGCTTGACCACAAAAAAGTGCCACTATTGGCAGAAATTTGATATGGGCTGCATAGATGTCGATTACCAAAAGTTGTCAATAGCGGCAGATTATGGTAATGAAAGGGCTGCACCGACTGGCTTTAGAAGTATTTCTCTGCAAATCCATCACAATCTATTGCCCTCAATATGATAACTTTTGTGGTTGAAGTCTATTGGAAAGCGAGGGCTCAGTATCTCTATGTCTGAGAGAGGTGGCAGGGCTGTGCGGCGTGCCAGTTTCGAAGTCTCTTTGAGGGTTTATGCTTGGGTTATTGTAAATTGGGAAATTCTATAAAATCTAACGACGGAATCGGGTTTAACATTTGAGTCGGAAAATGTTAAATTAATTCGTGAGATTTGGTTATATTGACGCCGGCTTGACCGCACTCGCGAATAACGGAATCTCAGGGCGTGTATTTCTGCACAACAGACTGTGCTGCAGTTTGTTAAGTGTGAAATTTGCGTCTGTGTTTATTGCTCAAATAGTTTGTCGAGGCATGAAAACGGATTCATTTTGGACCGAAGACCTGTTATTTGAGGAGTTTTATTGTATAATTTTTTCTGCACATGGCAATACATCAAGGTGTATTGACAATTACATCAAGGTGAATTGGTCTTTGCACCTTGATGTTTTTAGTTGTAAGGGCTGATAAATTGATGGATTACTTTTCTTACAGGCTCATTTTTTGCCCAAATCAACCTGATTTCATCTCTTTTTTTACCTGCTTTTTCCAACTCCCTATTCTATTTTACCCCTAAGGAAAAGGCTTTTGGAGGCGAGCTGTATTCATATATGCACATAAGGGCGTGCCGTTTCAAAGAAAACAATGAAAAAAGTGGAGCAGCTTCCGTATGAAATCTCCGATCAGTCGGAAGTGGCAACGGGGGCAATTCGACCTGTTGTCTCGAAGTTCCGTTAACGTCCTGCGATTCGCTCCATAGACTTAAAATGCCGCTAAACAATCCTGCTATTAGACCTACTGGCCAAGTAATTTATGTCCGGGGATGCGGGCAAACATGATAAAGAATGATGGGCAAGGAATGATCAGTCGGGGTAAAGAATGATGGGGGAGGGTGTAATCAGCCACAATAAAGCATGATGGTAAGGATGCGAGCAAATACAGTAAAAGAATTATGGGTTCAGGTGTGAGCTGCCCAGTAAAATATAAAGATGAGGCGCGGGCGAACTCGACCGGACTGCAGCGTGTTTTTTTTCTCCATCTCATCGAAACGAGTTATCTATCAATTTTTCAGGCAGTTATGTGCTCCATTCTCATGCGCGCGTAACAATATATTAAAAATATTTTCTGATTTTTTCTTTCATGTAAAAATATATTATTACCTTTGCAAACCAGAAGTGCAAATTATGGCACAATTACCTGATAAAATCGAAAAATCAAATAAATTAAAACTGACATGAAACATCGCTTACTTACAGCATCGTTGATGCTTGCGGCAACTCTCGCCGCGTGGGCACAAAATTGGACAGCACCTGTATATCCCTATTCCTCCTCGGGGGTTGACCCAACAGATGGTGGAACTTACTACATTCGGAATGTGGGTTGCGGGCAGTTCATCACAGGTGCCAACTCATGGGCCACACAGATTTCAGTAACTACCGACAAAACGCCTTATCTCGGTGTCGCGGCAGAGGCTGTCTATGGAGAATCAAGCTCGGAATACACAGACGTAACCAGCACTTACATCAGCGATGCTGATTTTGCCAATTTAACGCCACTTGACAGCGGTGTTTGCACCTATGCCAATGACATCGAAATAAATCAGGACAATGGTGCCAAGTATTCAGGCATGCAGAATATAAGCGGTTGGACAAGCAGCATTCCGGGTGTTGATGGCGCAGCCAGCGGTTTGTTTGCCGTTGGAAGCGCCTCCAAAATATGGCTTGGATCTCCGAAATATACCGTTCCTTCGGAAAAAGCCGATGGCTCCGTCTCTGGTAATTTGATGGGCATTGTCAGTACTTGGGGATCCCAAGCTAACTATACAAAAGAAGTGACCTTGCCGGCTGGCACCTACAGTATGACCATTCCCATCTACAATAGTGGCGGCTCTGGCGCTGTATCCAAAAACAAGTTCGGCTTTATTGCAAACGGCGGGCAGGAATATCTCGGAAAGACCCTGTCATTTTCCATAGGTGAGTGGATGGAAGAAAAAGTCACATTCACTCTTGAGAATGAGACATCTGGCGTGATTAGTCTCGGCTATGATGCTGCCAATGCCGGTTCCGGTTCGATGCCCCACCTTTGGATCGGAGGTGTAAAGCTGGAGAAGGCTACTGCCGAAAATCAACAGCAACTGCTTGGCTACAAACTTAAGTTGTATGGCACCTTCTATTTCACTGGCGACCATAACCGTGTGAACTTTGCCGTATCCAACACCTACCTGTTCCGTGACAGCGAAGCCAGCGGTTTTGTAGATTTAGGTGGTCAAAGTCGAAATGCCATATGGGTATTAACCAAAGATGACAACGGCTACTACCGTATTCAGAGCACTACTGAGAATGGCGAGTTTCCCAATGCAGCAACCCAGTATGCCTATGCCAAGGACGCAGGCCAGGCTGTTGTTTTCAATATGACGGAAGCCTCGGCGGGAAGTGACAACTTGGCCTATTTGGAGTGGGAGTTTATTTCCACAGATGTTTCCCAAGAAGATATCGCTCTCTATGCTGCTCGCATATTCTTGTATGACGCATTGTTGGTGGCATACGAGGCTGGCGTAGATTACCAGGTGGCCAGCGGGGTCTATGAGAGTAGCAGTGATGTCAGCGAGATTAGTGAAGCTACCAAGTTGTTGGAGGCCAGGACAAATCTATATCAGTGGATACAAAAGGCAAATACTTATGAAATTGACACAAGCGATGCTTTGTCTGTTTATCAGTCGAGTAACGATGTTACGACCATCAACGCTGCAGCTGACGCGTTGAAGAGTTCCGTGAATTATGCCATGATGTTGGCAGAAATCCCAAACTCCACATTGGAGAACCCTCTTGACATCACAGATTTTGTGCTCAAGAATGCTAATTTCGATGAAGGGAACACCAATGGATGGGAAGTTACCCAAACCATGGGTCAGAATCTGGGCTACCAGTTGGCAAGCTATGTCAACGGCAACGTAACAATAAGCAAATTCATCGAGGCTTGGATTCCTACACCTGCAACCTTGAAAGACGGAGTCATCGCCCAGACCTACTCCGGGCTTCCTGAAGGACACTACCGTCTGGAATGCGATGGCATCGCGGTTTGTCAGAATGATGAATCCCTTGAGGTCACGGGTGTCTATCTATTCTACGACAATGGCTCTATCATCTACAAAAGTCCGTCGAGCCTCAATACAGGCAACGGGGCCCCAGAGCATTTGACCTTCGAATTCGACTACGACGGCGCTTCGGAAATGAAGATAGGTCTGATGACCTCCAGCACCAATGCCAACTGGTTGGCAGCCGACAACTTCAAGCTTTATGCCATCGGCCCCATGTTGGTACCACCTTCTTATACCGCCTTGCAAAATGCCCTACCCGCTTATGAGAGCATGAGTTTGGACGAGATTGCATATACAGATGACGTCACCCGCTTCAGCACTGCAATTTCGGACGCAAGGAAATTGGTGGATGCAGGCTCCGACCCCACCCTCAAAGACACATATACCCAAGCCGCACAAGAGTTGGAAGCCGCAGCAGCCGCCTACCGCTCTTCAGTTGCAGCCTATGTTACATTCCGCCAATTTATCGATGAAAAGAAGAATCTTTATTTTGATTCGGATGCCATCAATAATGCTGTAAGCACGCAAGTAGCCACTTACGAGAGTGCCTATAGTGCACGCTCCTATTCTACGGAGCAGATTCAACAAAGCATCAATGATTTTGAGGGCATAATACTTCATGCCGCACTTGCTGCTCGTGAAAACACCGTCTTCCAGAGCGACCTCACAGACTATCTGTCCAATATGTCGTTCGCAAACTCCATAGATCAGGAGCGCTATCCCAACACTTCCGCCGAGTGGCAGAACGAGACAGAAACCACAGCCTACTGTACAGCCTACACGACGGCCGAAGTCTGGAATCAGCCTAGGTTCAACATCTTCCGCGAGATTTCCAATATGCCAGCTGGAAAATATGTTATCACGGTACAGGGTGTCTATCGCGAGACCGCAAACGTGTATAACTATAATAACTTTTTAAACGGCGACATTAGTGGTCAGGCCTTCTTCTATGCTAATGACCAAAAGGCTAATTTAGCTAATCTCGCCTCTTTTGCAGCTACTGACGCTAATAGCGGATGGGCAAATGTCGCAATTAACAACGAGGGCAATACTGTCTATGTTATAAATAGCCAGTCCGCGGCAAACCTGCTCTTCAACGGTGAATATAAACCCGAGACGAAGCAAGCCACTCAGCTGAGGCTGACTGTAAACGTTGCCGAGGGAGAGACATTGCGATTCGGTATTAAAGGTGAGGAGCTGTTAGACAATGCTTGGGTGGTTTGGAGCGACTTCCGCATCTATGCAGCCGGCACAGACTCACCTGAGAATGTCACTCCGGAGACCTCCTTGTCTAATATTAATATAGTAGCAACGAAGGAGATTACTGTAAAACAGCATCCTCGTACCGATTATAGCAGTAACACGGTGCTGGTTGACATCACAGACTATGAGGCAATGGTTGGTTACCCAATAGACTATGTCAAGAACAACCTCGCCGCTTCTCTCTTCTGCGGAACTTTCGTTTCATCTGAAAGCCAGATTAAGGGCGATGTCCTCTCAAATACCCAGACAGCAAGTCAGCTAGGCTGGTGGTTAGGCAGCTGTCAGAACGAGCTCAACGAGGAGACCGGAGAGGTCGTGATAGCACAATATGGTGATGCCTGCAAGTATTTTGCAGAAGCCTATTCAATCATTGAGAAGGATGAACAGCAGCCCGATGGCACGACCCAGAAGCACTATTACCTCTCCTGCAACATAGGCCAATATCCTAACGCCCTAACTGTTGGGCAGAACTACTATCACACAGCATACATTATCTTTGGCAACAAGGCTTACGCTGTGAAATACACTCTGAATATCACAGATCCCTCTACAACCAATTTCAACGAACTTGAAATAGTCGGCAATACATCCGTTACGATGGATCAGGGTCCTGGCTACGAGACTGGCGAATTCCATCTGGATGTAGATGCTATCGCAAGTCTGTTAGATTGTGATGTTAGTGAGCTGAAAGTTCAGTACTGGAAAGATTCAGAGTACACGCTGTTAACTACAAACCGTTCTGCCAAGAACGATGGCGCTTGGCTGAATGCCGACGGAACTCTTGGAGCTTTTGAGAGTGCCCCCGTCTATGTTGAGAACCCCACTGCAAATGACTATTCTGTTTTCGCTTCCGGTAACTATGAGAATCTTGTAGAGGTAGGCCAGACATATCAGGTGGCGTTCTTCCTCACCAACAGCGAATTGACAAAGGGCTATCGCGTGAATGTCAACATCAACATCGTTGAAAAGGACTATGCGAAGGCGTTGGCTTATATAAAGAATAGTGAAAGCTATCGCATCTATGCAACTTTATCTGATAGCAATAGCAAGTATTATCTGACAACAAACGGAATCCTGACTGATAATAAGGAAGATGCATCTCTCTTCACCTTTACCTCAGTGGAAGCTAACGGAACTTTGTACAGGATTGGATGGGATCTTGGTTGCGCATTTACGAATCCGACCTTGACTAATGGCTCAAATGGAGACATCGTCAACAATGGCAATCTCAATACAAATATTGATAACAACCGCAACGATTGGGAGCGTCAGGTCTTCTTCTATAACGATGAGGCCTTCGCAGTTCGCGCCACAAATGCCAACAGTGCAAACTGGGGTGCAAGCACCTACTGGACGATTATAGATACAGGCGCTTTGCCCGAAGCCGGTTATTCTCTCGACGCAGCATACGTCTGGCATCTGGAGAAGGATGGCGAGAACGAGTACATTGACCGCGATGAAACTGTTGCCGGAATCACCGGAGCAGAAGGTGGTCTGGATGTGACACAATGGATAGTCAACCCGACTCCGACATCAAGCTATGAAGGTTGGGACTGGTCTGATACTCCTACCTTTGACGAGGGCAACAACAATGCAGAATATTGGATGAGTAGCGGAGCCGCTTTCTCTCAGACTATTCCTTATCTGCCCGCCGGTTATTACATTCTGACGGCTCAAGCCTTTACCCGCACAAATATGACGGCTTACCTCTCAATGACTGTTGGCGAAGAGGAGAATAAGGTGGAGCTGGCAACTGTGGCAAAAGCTGTCGTTGACAACCGCGCTCAGGCTAACACTTGGTTCAATGAAGGAAATGGAATCAACGAAGTGCGCTTTCAGGTTCCCACCAGCGGCGAGGCTACAATTAAGCTGACGGCCGACAACACCACCGGCGACTACTGGCTGGTTTGGCGCAGTTTCACCCTGCGTTATGTAGGCACAGAAGGCTATGACGCATTCGACCAGACGCTCTGTCCGGCTCTTCTTGCTGAAATCACTCAGAAAGCAACCGATGCATCCGGACTCTTAGAGCAGAAGATGGACGCAGAGGTTAAGACAGCCCTCGAGGGATTGATTACCGATGCAGGAGACCTTGCTAACGAATCATATAACGTACTTGTTGCATTCAAGAAGGCTCTGCTTGCAGGCATCCAGAATGCTAACAATAGCATTTCATATTATAAAACACTCGTGCCATATATCACAGAGGCAGAGGAAATCGTTGCTAAGCTCGATAAATTTGCCGCTGCCAAGGAGGCTGTCGCAGCCCACTTGAACGATATGACCACAGCCTACAACAATGGCACAGCAACTGCCGAGCTGGTTGAAACTTGGATGGGTAAGACCACGGCCCTCGCCCGCGAGAATATGGACTGGACTAAGGTAGATGAAGGCACAGACATATCCTTCCTGATTCAGAACCCGCACTTCAAGTTCGGACAATACGGTCCCTACGATGGTCAGTCGTATTACGGAAATGAGGAATCAACTCCAGGATGGACATTGAACAGCGGAGCTATCAAGGAACTGCGTCCGGCCACCCATAACATCGAGGCATGGCATCAGGCATTTGACCTCAGCCAGACCCTTCCGAACATGCCGGCCGGTGTCTATGACCTGACACTGCAGGGCTTTGTCCGTCACGACGACGTACAGATTACAGACCAGACTTATCTTTATGCTGGCGTTTCAACACGCGCTATTATGCAGTGTACTGACCAGTGGAGAACAGAGCCTATCTACTATGAGGGAGTCGAAATGTTGGGTGATGACCACTACGACGTGGAACATCAGCAGGAGGAAGGTCCTTCTCACTGGGTGGATAACGGTATGACAGGCTCCTACTATTGGTTCCAGACCGTGAATCCTAATGCCACAGAACAGGGCGGTCAGGAAGGTGACTGCTACTACACGAACCACCTGAAGGTCGTTCTGGCTCAGAATGGCAACTTCACCATCGGTCTCCACTGTAACATCAACACCGACTGGGTCATATGGGATAACTTCCAGCTGAAGTATCTCGGCAATCCTGCAAGCCTCTACACAGAGACCATCTATGAGAAGCTGGATTCTCTGAAGGACGAGATTGCTGCTTGCCAGATGCCCACAACGGCCACCGGCCAGCTGCTCTATAATGCGATGAGCGAAAAGGCTGACAATGCGGTAGCCACCGGTCAGGAAGCTCCCTGCCAGCAGATTATAGCTGATTTGGATACAGCCATCACCGATGTCATCCGCACCGAAGAGTGGGCAACGACCTTAAGCGCAAAGACAAGCTCCATCAGCCAGAGCATTGCCGGAAAGCATAGTTCTGACCGCACCATAAACTCGGTGATTACGCTTGCGAACAAATATATTAACAAGCAGGCTGTGTTTGCAGACTCTACCGAAATAAAGACTTTATGCGCTCAGCTTGATGATGCTTACGAAGCATTCGTGGCCGGCGAGTTCGACCCCGCACAGATACAGACCCTGATTGCCTCCTTGCGTCAGAGTCAGGACGAGCAGGTCCTCAGCGACGAAATATACTTGGGCATCAATGATGAAATAGCTTACATCCCTGCAGATCTTTCTGAAAGCACAGACGAAGAGTTGGTGGGTTACATAGCCAAGCTCGACAGCGTCTCCAATGTGGTAGTTGCCTATCAGGCCACACTTGAGTCCCTGCTGACCGAACTTCCTGTGGGCAAGGACCTGACAGCTCTGCTGATGAACCCGTCATATACTCTTGGCGAGGTAGGTTGGGTAGCCGACAATATGCATCAGATGGGCTCCGCAACCATGGGATGTGTCATCACCACCACACACGAGAGTGACGGCGTGACCCTCTCTACTTTCGCAGAGAGCTGGAACGGCGGCAATGTAGTAGCAGATGCTTCAATCCGTCAGACTACTCGCATGGAAATACCTGCAGGCACTTATGCTCTCGATGCAGATATCATTACAAGTACAGCCGAAGGTCTCGTTGAGAACGTGTTTATGTTTATCGAGATTGTCAACGGGCAAAGCGGCCAAAAGGAAATGGTAAAACAGACATTGCGCGTCAACGGCGGCCAGCCCGGACACAGCCAAATGATATTCAACCACAGCGGCGGCAAGCTGACATTCGGGATATGTTTTGAGAACACCAATGCAACGTGGGTGGGTATGGACAACTGGAAGCTGACTGTTTCCACTGCTCCTGATGCCACCGACATCGCAATCATCAAAGAAGCCTTTGAGCAGATGGGCGGCTCTCAGGGCAATGTGCTCGGATGGAATCCAGACACCAACCCGACAGGCCTCGTTGGCGTAACTTATACCGAAGGACATGTGTCAGAGATAGATCTCTCCGGTTACGGTCTTGACGGCTCCTTCCCCTCCGCTCTGCTCAAACTGAGCAAGCTGACCAAACTGAATCTGGCCGGCAACGCTCTGCAGGGCTCGCTGACAGAGCCGCTGACAGCTTTGGTAGAGGCTAAGCAGACCAGCCCGCTGCAGTCGCTCAATATCACCGGCAACAAGCTGCAGGGCAACATCGGCCTCATCGGCAAAATCTGCCCGTCGCTCACCAGCCTCAACGCGGCCAGCAACCAGCTTTCCGACTGCACACCCGCCATGCCTGCGACTGTGACCACGTTGGATCTGCAGAACCAGGCCATCGCAGAAGTATGGACTCTGGAGCTGAATGAGAAGGGCAAAATGTATAGCGATATACCTGCCATCCAGACTTATGGAGACGCAAATGTTTACATCGACTACGGAATCGAGGGCAACATCTTCAAGAAAGAGAATGGCTGCGAGATTACAGCCACGACCACTGAAGGCGTAGCCAAGGGCTCCAGCAGTAAGGCCATCTTCAACTTCCTCCCGGGCGATGTGGACTTCAGCGCAGGCATAGATGTCGTTGACCTGCAAGGTTCCATCAATTATATTTTCAGCCAGTGGGATAGCGAGAAGATGTTTAACTTCACCGCAGCCAACATGTATGCAGACGAGCAGATCAACGTTCAGGACATTGTGAAGCATGTGGATGTTATCCTGGCTCAGAACGACAACACAAGCGATGTGAAGGAGTTCCGTCAGTTCCGTTCACGCGCATTAATTAATAATGATGAGGAGCCCGAAACAGAGCCCGAGGCATACATCTTCTGGCGTGAGAACGAACTGGTGCTGCAGAGCCGCACCGCAGTCAGCGCAGCCGACATCTGCGTAAGCAACGCAACCGATATTCAATGGGGTCTGACTCAGATGGGCTTCACCGTAAGCCAGAAACAGAGCGCAGCCCGCAGTCGCGCCGTTGCCTATTCGCTCTCAGGAGTTGAGATTCCTGCCGGAGAATCAGTCATCGCCACCAAACGCGGAGGCTCGTCCGAGGTGGTTGCAGCCACGTTGTCAGACAGCAAGGCCAGACGCATACTCACCGACATTCAGACCCCGTTGCCCACAGGCATCGAGGAGCTGGCTGCAGCCGAAGGCGGATGGACGCTGGTGGCAACCAACGGTAGCATCATTGCCAAAGGCGAGGGTGTAGATGCGTGGCGTTCAGCACGTCGTCGTCTTGCTTCCGGAGTTTATATACTGAGCAACGCAAATAATCAAACACAGAAAGTCACAATAAAATAACCTCAGCTGCTTCACACTATGAAAACAAAACATTATATACTTTTTGCGTTGGCCATGCTCATGAGCATCGGTCTGTCGCATGCCCAGAATGTCAACAAACTATATATCCCTGAGTTGACAGCTCTGCCGGGAACCGAGATTACAGTGCCGATATATGTCGATAACACAGACGAATTGGTCGCTGTGCAGTTTGACATCGCCGTCCCGGAAAATTCCTCGCTTATTACGTCGTCGGCAAAACTCGCAAACCTGCGCACTGCCGACCACGCCGTGACCTTCCGCTCCATGGGCAACAATACCTATAAGGCATTGGTATATTCGCCTACCAACTCAGCCCTCAAGGGCAGCGCCGGCAGTTTGCTGACGGTGACGATGAGTGTGTCACAGTCATATTCAGCAGGAGAGCAATACATCATCACTCCGAGTAATGTGGTCCTCTCTATGCGCGACGGCTCTAATGTGGCCAGCGAGGCTGAGGCATCCAAACTCACCATAATCAAGGGTCCGGATCTTCAGGTCACAGGCATCACTACGGATGCCACCACCTATCGCCCCAACGGCGAAATGACCGTAAAATGGAATGTGGTGAACAACGGCATGCAGCCCACTCAGGCTGGATGGACCGAAGAAGTTTCTATTGTGAATGCACAGGGTTCAGTGACCAAAGTGGCTACAGCCTCTTATGCTGAGTCTCTGGCCGTAGGTCAGGCTCTGTCCAGACAGACCACCGTGTCTTTGCCCGAGATTCTCGGCATGGACGGAGCTGCCAACATTCAGGTGGAAGTAATACCTCTCTCCACAACCGGCGAGAGCGAGGCTGACCGCGCCAACAACAAGGCTACGTCCGAGCAGGGTATTACTCTTACCAAATATCTCAAGATGGAGATGGCATCGACCATCTCGGAGCCTTTCAGCGACATTTCCGGCAAGAATCTGCCGGTGAAAATCACCCGCACAGGCAACTGGAGCGAAGCTCAGACATTCACCATCACTCCCTCGCGTTCCGACAGCCGCCTGAATATCCCCGCCACTGTGACAATTCCTGCCGGCCAGTCTTCCACAACATTCTACATCGGACTTACCGACAACAATGTGCTTGACAGCGAGTCTGCGGTTACGGTTTCAGTCAGCGGAAACGACTACGACGCCATTCAGTCCGAACTGGTCATCAATGACAATGAGCATCCGACCATCACAGTAGCCACATCAAACAACCAACTGACTGAGGGTGACGCCTTCACCCTCACATTCACTGTAGATAGAGCTCCGAAAGAGAACCTTATCATCACAGTAAGCGATGACAGCCGCGGGCGCTTCAGCTATGCAACCACCCTGACCATCCCTGCCGGTAAGACTTCAGCAACGCTTGATGTCAGCGCAGTCAATGACTCAGACCCCCAACTGGAAACTATATATGAGTTCAAGGGTACTGCCTCGGGCCACAACACGGGGTCGGTGCTGGTGACACTCAAAGACGATGACATGCCCGAGCTGGAATTCACGCTCGAGCCCACTTCTGTCAGCGAGGACGACGGCACTGTGTGTGTGCATGCTTACGTACGCCGCATCGGCAAGCTGTCCAACGTGATTACTATTCGTCTCTCTGACGATTCCGACGGGCAGATTCACTATGACAGGACATGGTATGAGATGCCCAAGGGAGCAGAAATGATTGATTTCTATATGGGCGTTAATGACGACGACATTGTCAATGGCGACCGCACTGTGAACATCACCGCCGCCGTGTGGATCTCATCCTGCTCTTGTAATGCATCGGGCGAAAGCGCCGGTTACAAGTCTGCCAAACTTGCCATCCTGGACAACGATGCTCCCGCTTTGGGAATAAGCAGCACCGACACAAGCGTCAAGGAAGGCCAGACCTTCGGGATTACCATATCACGTAACGACGAGACCACGTCCAGCAATCCTCTGAACATAACTATATCTACTGATGATGATGATGCCTTTGCCTCATACAATCACAGCCTGGTAATTCCAGCTGGAAGCATGACCGCGACACTGAGGTTGACAACTCTGAAGAACGATGTTCAGAACGACAGCAGAGGCGTAAGCATCATGGCAAGCGCTGAAGGCTACAGCACAGCGAACGCATTCATCAATATCACCGACCAGACTTTGCCGGATGCCACAGTGACTCTAAGCGTCGAACCCTCCGAGGTGATGATTGAGGGCGATTTCAATTTCACTATCAAAGTGGGCAATGAGGGTGTTGCCACCCTTCCCGCAGGAACGGCCGTAAGCTTCAGCGCATTCAACGTGACCAAGAGTCTCGTCACTACGGCTCCGATAGCCGTAGGTGGCACAGAGGTGATCAAAGTCACTGTGAAGGCTCCTTCAGAATTGGGCTCAGCCACTTGCTATGCGGCAGTGAACCGCGACAACAAGGTCACCGAACTGAATACATATAACAATACGGCATCCGTTAGAGTAAGCACCACTCCGCCGTTTACTGCCACCGTAAAGCTTGACAAGTCTATATATGAGACAGGAGAGAACGTTCAGATCAGCGGTAAGCTGAGTGGCCAGATGATTTCAAATGCCGATGTGGAAGTCTATGTCATAAACGACGGCGGACGCCAGATTATAAACACCAAGAGTGACAATGACGGAAACTTCACCGCCTCGTTTACACCTTACACAGCGCAAATGGGACACTTCAAGGTCGGCGCCCGCTACCCGAATGACAGCAACGAGGAGGAACAAGCCAGCTTCGAGATCTATGGTCTCCGCCGCGCAAGCGCATCCCAGGCCAGCTACTCACAGCCCATCAAGCACGACGAAATTGTCGCAGGCAACGAAGTAAGCGGCTGGGTGAGTTTCTACAACCCGAGTTCATTAGACCTCACCGGAGCCAAGGCAACTGTCGTCTCCAAACCTGACAATGTGGCATTCAGCGTCAACATCAGCGAAACCCTCGCCGGAGGCAGCTATACCCGAATGACCTATAAGTTCACTCCTGAGCAGGCTTCACCCACAGGCGACTGGGAGATTGCAATGATAAACCTCACTACTGATCAGGGTGCAACGCTTGAATTCCCCATTTATTTCCATGTGCTGAATCCGAGTCCGGACCTCCGGGCGTCAACTTCGCTTATCAAGAGCACGATGCTTCGTGGAGGTTATTTCGACTACAGCGTGACGCTCACCAACAGGGGACAGGGCGAAACCGGGAACATCAGTTTGTCTCTTCCTGACTTCGTCACAAGTCCAACAGGAACTTCTGTCACATCTCTGAAACAGAACGAGTCCGTAAGCATTGTGCTGCGTTTCACCCCGACAGACGACATGCAACTCAACTCACCGCAGAAAGGCCAGATAGCCTTCAACTGCGACAACGGCAACGGTGGCATCATCAAATACGAGATGACTCCCGTTTCCGAAGCCAAGGGCAAACTGGTTGTTGATGTCATGGATGAATACACATATCAGTCAGAGGATGGCAAGCACGTGGTAAATGCCACTGTAGAAGTCCTCAATCCAGTGACCAAGGCCACGATAGTCCAGGGCAATACAAACAGAAACGGTATTTATACTGTGGATCTGAACGAGGGCTATTATACAATCAATGTATATGAATCAACCCACGAGACTGCAGAGCCGCTTAATATTCTGGTAAGTCCTGACACTATAAACAACGTCAAGGTAAATCTTTCTGTAAACGGTATTAAGGTTTCCTGGTCCGTAAAGAATATCGAAGTAGAAGACGAGTATATAATAAAGACTAATGTCTCATATACAGCTAATCTGCCCGTTCCTACTGTTGTTCTCTCACTCCCCGATATCGATGCTGAGAACCTGCAGCCGGGGCAGTCGCTCTACTTCAACGCGACCCTCAGTAACTATGGTTTGGCAAAGGCAATAAATACAACGCTGAGCATGCCTGAGGGACTGAAGAACTTCACCTTCGAGCCTCAGGAGCCCAACACCGGCCTGACGATTCCTGCCCAGTCATCAGTCACCATTCCTATCAAGGTGACGCGCAACGCATCTGACGGCGGTGAAGTGAAGGCGGCAGGCCCGCGTCGTGCAGCTGATATCGACGGCGACCCTTGCATCACCAAACTCAATCTGATATACCATTGGCTCTGTGGAACAGATACAAAGTATGCCCAGTATGAAAGCACACTACGCATTGGAGCCTGCAAGATTTCCACAACCCAGGAACTCCCGGCCTCATGGATTCCGACAACTTCCACTGGAACCACCGGAAGCACCACCAGCTACGGCGGCTACGGCGGTTACAGCGGCTACAGCGGCTATGTAGGTACTCCGTCTTCAGGCAGCAGCACCTCGACATATTCAGCCACAAAGACTGCGAACATCGTCAGCGTTACCGAGGAAACAGGCTGTGAGCCCTGTCAGGCTGCATTCATGCAGAAGATGACCAAGTGCGTGGTGAAGCGCCTGCCTCTCGTCAAGGAGGTTCTTGGCTTCATTGATAATGTCCAGTGTGCATACGATGTCATCAGCTCCGGCAGCTGGTGCTGGGTGGAGCGTCTGCCCATCGTGAGCACTTTCGTGGAATACCGCGACTTCTATAAAGAGTGCATCTCACCTCTCTTCATGACTTGCGGCGGTGTAATGCCCGAGAGCGACGGCCTCTTCTCCAAGCGCACATCTGGCGATGAGGACAGTGACATGCCTTCATACATCATCAGGTATCAGGACAAGACGGTGACTGCTACCAACGCTATCGCAGCTGCCATGAGGCAGGCCGACGAAGTGCTTGGTGACACCTTATGGCATAAATATAACACAGACATCATGACAGATGTAGCCTTGAATATCAAGGGCCTCCTCGACGGAGAAATCGATGAGGAGCAGTTCTTGAAGGCACGTCCTGACAGTGTTGACCTTAACCTCTATGTAAACCTTTCCGAGCGTATCCTCAACACCATCAACGGCAGCGATTCTGAAAATGTCATTGACATCAATGTCGTGAAGGAGATGGAGCAGTATATCGTCAAAGCACAGGAAGAGGCCGACGAGGTGCAGATTCCTCGCATCAGCGACTACTATGAGGAGGCTGAGAAGGAAGTGATGGAGGGCCTTGAGAAAGCCACCAAGAACGTATGTGCTACCATCAGTCTGGAGTTCACCCAGCAACTGGTGATGACACGTCAGGCCTTCCGCGGGACCCTGAAAGTGGTCAATGGTCACCAGACAAATCCCATGTCCGACGTCAAGCTCAACCTTGAGGTTCGCAACACAGAGACCGGTGATATTGCCACATCAGATATGATGTCTGTCTTGTTTGACGCTAAGGATACCTTCGGAGGTGAAGACAATTTCACCAGCGGATGGACTCTCGCTGCCGGAGCCACCGGTCGCGCAACAGCTATCTTTGTGCCATCAGACCTCGCAGCCCCGACCACAGCAACGAAATATGCATTCGGAGGAACACTGTCATACCATGACCCATTCTCTGACTCCGAAGTCACACGTCAGCTGACTCCTGTAATCCTGAGCGTTCTCCCGACAGCAAAACTCGAACTCACCTACTTCCTGCAGCGCGATGTCTATGCTGACGACCCGTTGACTGCGACTGTGGTAGAAGAGAGCGAGCCTGCCGAATTTGCCCTGCTCGTCAATAATGTGGGCTACGGCGAAGCAAAGCGTATGCTCATGCTCACCCAGCAGCCGGAGATTGTTGAGAACGAGCGCGAAGTGCCCATAGTCCTCACCTTCGAGAGCGGCGCTGTCAACGGCAAGGCTAAATCACCCACACTGGAGAATGGAGCTCTGAGTAGCGATTTCGGCACTATCGCTCCACGTTCTACGGCCTATGCCCAGTGGTGGTTGAAGAGCAATAAACTTGTCAAGCTTGACAAATATGAGGTTACGGCAGAACATATCCAGAAGGATTACAGCAGTCTGATAGACATGGATAAACTCTCCATCCACGAGCTTATTCACAGCATCAAACTGGACGGTGGCGAACGTGTAGGCTTCGTGGTCAACGACGACGAGGATGAGAATGACATGCCTGACCATATCTACCTCACAGACGGCTCTGTAAACACACTGTCTATTGCTACTGCCGCCTCAGAGTCGAAGGGCGAAAACAAATACTTGCTCACCGTAACTTCATCAGCAACGGGGTGGGCCTATGGCTCTCTGTTCGACCCGACACGCGGCAATTCGACCATCACCAGCATACGCCGAACCAGAGACGGTGCTGAGATTGACCTGCGTAATTTCTGGCAGACCGACCGCACCATAAAGGATGGACAGGACTGGGTGCGCGACCCGCTGATTCATTTCGCAGACTCGCTCGTGGCATCCGAAGAGACCTACGAACTCACCTTCGAGCCCAAGCCTCATGACCTGCTCACGGTGTCCAAGTTCGAGAATGTCCCTGAGACTCCGACCACCACACCGGTAGAAAAGGTTATAGTTCGCTTCAACAAGGATCTCTATCGTCTTGACGAGTCCTGCTTCCGCCTTACTCTTCAGGGTTATCCCGTGGAGAACTATACAGTGAAAGAGGTCGGTCCGGCTGCTGTGGAAGTAGTTTTGGGCGAGGCTTCAAAGAGCAATGGCTTATTCATGCTCACGGTATTCACCTCTAAGATGAAAGATACAGACCTTCGCTATGGCACCAATGACATGGTTGTAAGTTGGACCCAGGAGCCGCAGCTGCCTTCGGTCGCCTTTGACAAATCAGAGGTGGAGACCATCTATGGCAAGGACTTCGAAAAGCCGCAGCTTGTCACATCGCTGACCTCACAACCAACCTACAAGAGCAGCAACCCGCTCGTGGCAGTGGTAGATTCACTCAGCGGGGCCGTTACAATGAAGGCTGTCGGAAATGCCAATATTACAGCGACCCTGAAATCTGAATTGGCCGGTGCCGATATCCCTGGCACTTACTCCCTGAATATCCTGCAGCCCGAGGGCTACAAGGAGGCTGGTACCGAGGAATATGTCACAGTAACTATCCCCGACGGATGCAACTACGTGACCTTCTGCACGCAGTGGCCTGTAGATTTCAGCAATATGGGGCAGACCTTCTCCGCATTCATCGTAACCGACATCACCAACGACAGCAGGTTGAAGTGTGAGAAAGTCATGGAAGCATGCGGTGGCACTGGTCTCATCATAAAGGGAACGCCCGGTGCTACCTACCAGATTCCGGTGGTATCCACAGACCAGAAATACGAGGAAAATGGTCTAATAGGAACCCTTGCTCCCACTTACGTAGTCGGGACTACCGACGATGGCGTCAACCATTACTATATGGAGGGTGACGTGTTCGTTCCAATGAGGACATCTGTAATACCTTCCGGCAAGGCTTATCTGCCAGTCCGTTCCAACGCTTCAAGTCTCCCGCTGCAGTATTCAGATGCTATCAGCGGATTGGCAGCCGACGGAGAGACACCGGTGTGGAACCGTCTTGACGGTACCCGCACTTCCAAACCCATCCACAACGGCATCTACGTTCGTGAGGGTGAAAAAGTTATCATGAAATAATATCTCCTATAATTATGAAAATCCTGCATAAGTCTCTTAATTTGTGGCTTACGTCCCTGCTGCTCCTTGCGGGCAGCGGGGCATACGCCCAGGAAAGCACAGATACCGATCTTGCCCAATCTCTGCTGACGAACTCATCCTTCGAGGAAGACTATCCGCTGGAAGAAGCCACAGGAACTGTCAGCGATATGGGCTATGTTACTGCTTGGGACTCCAACGAAGACGACCCTACTGCTACAACATATCATGTAGGTGGCGTTTTCGAGGTGGGAGGCCCGGCAACCACCTATCTGGCACATAATAATGCCCAGGCCCCGTCAACCAATGCCGAGGGCACAACAGGCGGCCAGGTGCTTGGCTTCCTCTGCGGCTACGGCTCTGAGGTCTATTACCAGCAGCAGATCACCCTCTCTCCTGGTAACTATCGTCTCGAAATACCTATTTATAACGCTGCTGGAACAGCTGCCATTTCCAAGAATCAGATCGGCTTTATTGCAGATGACGGGCATGAATATTTTCAGTCAACCAAGGAATATGCTGTAGGCAGCTGGACTTACGAGGAAGTCACATTCACCATCACTCAGACCACCTCCGGACACATACGCTTGGGATATACCTCAAATGCAGGAACAACCAGTCTGCAGAACCAGCCCCACCTCTTTGCCGATTACGTGCGCATCTACGCAGAATCACGTTATATCCCGGCTCCTACATTCACCCAAAAAGACAATTTTATCACCATATCCTGCACTGATACAACCACCGTCATCCGCTACACCTTCGATGGCAGTGAGCCAAGTGTGGAAAATGGCGATGTATTTGTCAATCCCTTCTCTGTGACTGATGGCACGCTGATCAAGGCCATAGCCGTAAGCGGCGTTGACGTCAGCGAAGTAAGTGAGTTCACATATCATTATCGTCAGTGGGACCCGCCAACACTCACACTTGACGGCTCCTCCACAGCAGATTATGTCTCCGGGAATTCATACTATCTGTTCAATGTCTATTCAGGTCAGTTCCTGACTGCCGGAAACAATTACGGAACGCAGATGAGTATTACCAAGGACGGATTCACAGACACAGACAATCCGCCTCTGCTCATTCAGATTTCAGACTCTACTCTCGCTACTCCCACTGCCTTGTTCGAGGGGCAGGTGCTTCGTGTCAACGGCACCTACTCAGTGACCTATGGGAGCGGCTCTTCGAGTCAGGTCTCCAATACTTATCTCTTTCGCGAAGGGGAAATCGGCTATGTGGATTGGGTAAGCCAGGAGCAGACCTTGTGGACGTTGACTCGTGTTGGGGAATACTATCGTCTGCAGAGTCACAGCGGCTACGATGCTGACTATAGCAGCCAGTATGTAGGCTGGAACGGAATGTACCAGAACACAGCCCTCAGCATGAATCTGACCGGGAGCAGCAGCTATATTGACTGGGCTCTTATTGAGTCGGAGAACACCAGCTCTTCCAGCGTCGCCCTCTATGATGCGCAGAAAGAACTTTATGACCTGCTTCTCATTGCTGACTCCGTTGGCGTTTCCACAGATGACGCAGGAGCGGTGTATCAGAATAGTGCTTCCACAGTCAGTGAGCTCAACGCCGCTTCAGCCGAGTTGCAGATGTATATCAATCTTAATAACTATTCTGATGACTGGTCCACAGCCTCCGTGGATAACCCGCTTGACATCACCGGCGTCTTCATTACGAATCCGGATTTCGATGTCTCTTCAGAAGGATGGACGCTTGCTGACGGAGCATCATATCAGAGCTCAACTACAGTCTATACCAACACAGGCTCTACTCTGACACGCTTAGGTTCGGCTACGGATGAGAGTGGCGCGCCTGCCAGCTTGAATTATTTCGTTGAGGCTAATCATATGTCAGACATGAGTGTCAAACAGCGTCTTCCGATGTTACCGCCGGGTCTCTACCAGCTACGTGTCAATGCAGTGGCAACAAATAACGGTAAAGGCGTAAGCGGTGTGGAAATGTATGCCAACTATGCATCGCGCGTGGCAAATGTCACAGCCAGTGCGCTCCGCAACCTGACCACTGCTCAGGAGCCTGAGAACTTCAATGTCTATTTCTTCCAAGAGCGCAATTTCGCTCCCGAAATCGGTGTGCGTGCTTCCGCTACGGATGCCAGTTGGATAGCGGCCGACCGCTTCCGTCTGTTCTATCTTGGCACAGAAAACCCCGACTTCCGCTATAATGTCACATTCTGGGGCCAGGACAGCCTGAGTGTCGTAAGCACTGCAGCACTGAATGAGGGCGATGCCATCACTGTTCCCGATGCGCCTGAGGTGGAGGGATATACATTTGTTGAGTGGGATTCCGATATTCCGTCCACAATGCCTCCCTACGACCTCGACATCCGCGGTATTTATACAGTTAACCAATATAGGTTGACCTTTTTGCTGGAGGGAGATACAATCGACAGCAAGATTTACGACTACGGCACTGTATATTCAGTTCCTGAAGTCACGGTTCCCGCCGGACATACATTCTCCGGTTGGATTGGCCTGCCTACCACAGAGACGATGCCCGCTAAAGATGTGGTGGTCAACGCTTCATTTATCAAAGGAGCTTACACCGTGAACTATTATGTTGATGGCGAATTGTATAAAGTGGTCGGTTACGAGAGCGGAGACTCCATTGCTGTTGAACCGGACCCAATACGTGAGGGCTATACCTTCAGCGGCTGGTCTTCTGTGCCTCAGATCATTGTTGACGAGAACGTCAATGTCAATGGCACCTTCACCATCAACTATTACAAGCTCGTATTTGTAGTCCGTGGTGAGGTTGTCAAAGAAGATAGCGTTGCATACGCCACTCAGATAGTTGCTCCTTCAGTAACTCCCGGACTTACAGATTACCTTGCCGGATGGGAGCCGGAATTACCTGCTACTATGCCTGCACAGGACCTTACCCTCAACGCCGTGTTCAAGACTCTCGACCCGACTCCCGAGGCTGAAGGCGTGTTCACTACTGCCGGAAATCTGGAAACTTTAATTGCCGACTCGATAGCAGCTGGCTCTGTCAGCAACGGGGAACTGACTGTTCGCGGTCAGATAAACAAAGAGGATATAGACTATCTGCGTTCGCTCCCGTTGACTCAGATTGACCTCTCCAACTGCGACATATCTACAGTCGTTGATGGAGATACAATAGTGAATATAATCACCACAGAAATGTTCTCCGGCCTGCCAAAACTTGAGGAATTGTCATTGCCATCCACCGTCACCGCTGTCGCCGGAGGGGCATTCTCCGGCAACTCAAGTCTGCTTGTCCTCATTTGGAACAGCTCTGCACCGGTGAGTGCCGAAGCGTTCGATGATGCTCAGTCTTATGGCAACCTGCTTGTGTTTGCCCCCGAAAATGCAGAAGTCACATTCGAAGGCAATGTCATTCGTGGCAATATAGCGCAAAAGATTACACTTGCTGACGGCGCCCCGTTCCGCAATCCGCGAGCTTTCACAGCTGAGAATATCTCATTCACCAAGTCGTTTGCCAAAGCTACAAATCCCGGCGAGGCCGGAGGATGGGAGACCATCGTCCTGCCGTTTGACGTGAAGCGCATAGAGCGCGCCGAAGACCACACCCAGCTCATGCCTTTTGGCGGTGAAGCCGGGCCTTACCTCTATTTCTGGCTTGCAGAGATGGATCCCACTGTCGGATTTGTAAGCGCTGACAGCATCCTCGCCAACGTGCCGTTCATTATCTCCATGCCAAACAGCGAGAGTTACACACCCACATTCAATATCTATGGTGACATAACGTTCTCTGCTGCGCAGGCCAGTGTGCATCCTACCACAGAAGCCCAGGGCATTGAGGGAGCTGTTGCCTCCTTCGTGCCTGCATACGAGGGGCAGGAGGCAGCCCAGGATGTGTTTGTGCTGAATGAAGACACCTATAATACATTTCTCCCTGGTGCCATCTTCGTACGTTCCAGCCGGAATGCCAACCCGTTCGAGGCTTACCTCTCGTCTGAAGGTCATGACGTTAAAGGCCAGTTCATATCTATAGCCGAAGCCAACGCCATCATGTCTGTAACCCAAGACCGCCTTATCAACGGACTACTGAATAGCGGCAACAGTCAGGTGACAGACATCTCGGGCCGCAGAGTTTCCGGCAGTCAGATGTCCAACGGCAAGTTGCCTAAGGGCGTGTATATAATCTCCGGCAATAAGGTGGTGGTTAAGTAATCACACTTGCCTCCGCTTCTTGCTCCCTGGAATAAAGCTACAAGAAAAGCCACTGACGCCACTGACAGAAAGATAATATCAGTAACATTTGCCCCCCATTCTGCTAATGAGTAGAGTGGGGGGGCTTCGGTTAAGCCCAAATCGGTCATTAGGATTTATGTCAGAAAGGCGTATGTTTTTTAGTGCATTGCTTGCCATTCCTCTCTATGGCGTAGTGGGTAAAACACTATTTTTGCAAAATATTTGCTCATATTATTCTTTGTAAGTATCTTTGCGGAGTCAATTTTCAGAGAACCAGCTTCGACAAGCAAACCCACTTATTTACCATTATGAACATCAGACTAAACCATCTCTTTCTGCTTCTGCTGTTGACCCTGTTCACAGCAACACCAGCCACTGCCCGCAAGAAGAAACAACCCGAACGCCCCACCCGCATTGCATGTGTGGGCAACAGCGTCACTTACGGCTATGGACTTCGCAACCGCGACCGGGATGCCTATCCTGTGCGTCTGCAGGAGATGCTGGATGCATCTGCCGGCAGCGGCAAATATGAAGTGCGCAATTTCGGGCATTCTGGCTCCACTCTCCTTTACAAAGGGCATCGCCCGTATGTGGGGCTGCCGGAATTCCGGCAGGCTATGGACTTTCAGGCAGACTGGGTCGTAATCCATCTTGGACTCAACGACACCGACCCACGCAATTGGCCCGATTGGAAAGAGGAGTTTATCCCAAACTATCGTGCTCTCATAGACTCCTTCCTGGTAGCTAATCCTAAGGCACGAGTTCTGGTATGTCTGATGACACCTATCTTCGACCGCCATCCACGTTTCCAAAGTGGCACTCGCGACTGGCATGCCCAGATTCAGGAGGCCATTCGTCAGGTGGCTTCTGGAGCACAGGTTCAGTTGGTGGATCTCTATTCTCCCCTTCATTCGCGCCCTGACCTGTTCCCCGATGCCCTTCATCCCAATCCCGAAGGCGCGCAGATATTAGCCACTACTGTCTTTGGCGCGTTGACTGGTTCTCATGGCGGTCTGCAGTTGCCTGTAGTTTTTGGCAACGGGATGGTGTGTCAGCGGGAGAAGCCGCTGGTTCTAAACGGCAAGGCTGATGCCCGTCAGCAGATTGTGGTGAGCCTGAAGCAGAATGGACATGTCGTTAAGGAGACCGGGACATTCAGTCGGGCCGACGGCAGTTGGAAGGCAGAAATGGGCAGTTGGAAGGCCGGAGGGCCATACACAATGACCGTAACCGCCAAGCCGCTGCGCGCCAAGGACGAACTGCAGAACTACCCTCCACAATATCCGGTGGCTTTAAAAAGCCTGACTGGTCATGCCACTGAGACAATCACTATTGACAGCTTGTTCTTCGGCGATGTGTGGTTGGCCAGCGGACAGTCGAATATGGAACTTCGCGTGGACCAATGCAACACTATCGAGGCAGACTTGGCCGATGCCCGCCGCGTCCGTCAGCGTCTTCATCTCTTCAATATGCCTGCCCGTGCCCGGACAGATGCCATCGAGTGGCCCGACTCTGTGCTCACCTTTACCAACAGACTGGAACACATGGACATTCAGGGCTGGAGCACCGCCACAGATCAGGCTGTGTTGCGCTTCTCTGCTGTCGGATTCAATTTCGGGCGAGTGCTCTGTGACAGCCTTTCAGACGTGCCGATAGGCATAATTTGCAATGCCGTAGGCGGTTCCACCACAGAGTCGTGGGTTAGCCGCACCACTCTGGAACGTGAGTTCCCCGATATTATCAGCAACTGGCGCAATGCCGATTTCGGCCAGGCTTGGGCTCGTGGACGTATGACTAAGAATATTGCCCGCGCTTTGGACAAGCAGTCGCCGGTTTACAACCCTCTGCAGCGTCACCCCTACGAACCTTGCTATCTCTTCGAGGCTGCCATACAGCCCCTGGCCCACTTCCCGCTGAAGGGAGTTATATGGTATCAAGGGGAGAGCAATGCCAACAACATCGAATTACATGAAAGGCTCTTCGGCCTGCTTCAGCAGTCATTTAGACAGGAGTTCGCCGGCGGGCCTGCCGCTGGGGCTACATCCGAACTCCCTTTCTATGCAGTTCAGCTCAGCAGTCTGCCGCGCCCGTCATGGCCAGCCTTCCGCGATAGCCAGCGCCGCCTGTTCGCGTCGTTGCCACAGACGTGGATGGCCGTGACTACCGACTTGGGTGAGGCCAACGATGTGCATTATCGAACAAAACGTCCTGTGGGCGAGCGCTTGGCCTTGCAGGCCTTAAACCACACTTACGGTCACAATCTGGTCAGCGAGGGCCCAGTGCCAGCAGCAGTGAGTTGTCGCTTCGCTGAGCCACCAGCTCAGTCCACCGTTACTATCCGCTTCAAAAATGCCGATGGCTTAACCGCCACCAAAGGCTTCGAACTGGCTGGTCCCGACGGCATTTTCCATCCTGCAACCATCGTTGTCGAAGGCGATGTCATCCGCCTGAGCAGCGCCGAAGTCAGCAAGCCTGAGGCAGTTCGCTATGGTTGGAGCGGTTTCACCGATGCTGACCTGCGCAATGCCCAGGGCCTTCCCGCCAGCACTTTCCGGTGCAGTATAGAAGAATAGGAGTAATCTCATCAACTCCCAAGGCAGTTGGTTTCTGCAAGATAAGTGCCCAAGGCAGTTGGTTTCTGCAAGATTAGTGCCCAAGGCAGTTGGTTTCTGCAAGATTAGGGCCAAGGCAGTTGGCTTCTGCAAGAATAGAGCCCAAGGCAGTTGGCTTCTGCAAGATAAGTGCCCAGAGACAGTTGGTTTCTGCAAGATTGAGGCCAGCTGAAGTAGCAGCCATAGGCGGCCCTTAGTGGCCCTTAGTCTTGATTCTTCTGCTAAAGACAAATATCTTTGTGAGAAGGCTTACCTGATTAAAATAAGTCCGCAATGCCATTATCTCGGCGTTGCGGACACTTGATTTATGGTCTATTGGTCATTTTGAGGTCTGAAACATCCGTTACCTGAATCAGAGACATCCGTCACCTGAATCAGAAACATCCGTTACCAGAATCAGAGACATCCGTCACCAGAATCAGAGACATCCGTTACCTGATCAGAAACATCCGTTACCAGAATCATTGACATCCGTCTCAGATTGAATATGCCTCCATTCGCTGTCACTTCACTCTCGTCCAATGGTGTTGTGGGAGCCGTTTGAAACAGAGTTGTATAAGCATTCATGTGTTTATCAAAATGCCGAACTTAACGGGCATGTGAACATATTGTTTACCGGACACCAACAATAATTTATTGTTTTTGTGTGATAAGTGCTCGTTCTTGCCTCAAAACGAAAATAAATTTATAATTTTGCATTCGAAAACACGGCATATAGGAAACAGATGAGAAAAATATCAGATTTTATAGCTAAATGGATGGGATTGTTGGTGTTGCTTGTCGCTGCCTTGTCCTTGTTTTGGCCCGCTTCCTTTGTATGGATTGACACCAAGATGATAAATCCCCTTTTGGGCGTGATAATGTTCGGAATGGGACTTACGCTTTCGTCGCATGACTTACGTATTGTACTCAGTCGCCCGACAGACATTCTTATAGGCTGTCTTGCGCAGTTCACTGTTATGCCCTTGCTGGCCTGGCTGTTGGCGTCTGTATTCGCCCTGCCGAAAGATTTGGCTTTGGGTGTCATACTTGTGGGCTGTTGCCCAGGGGGAACTGCCTCCAACGTAATAGCCTATCTGGCGAAGGGGGATTTGGCTCTCTCTGTAGGAATGACGGCCGTGTCAACTCTGTTGGCTCCTGTTCTCACCCCGCTTCTGGTGTGGCTGATGGCTGGAACTATGGTTGATGTTGACACGATAGGTATGTTGAAGAGCATTGTGTATGTGGTGATTGCGCCTATTCTCATTGGTTTGCTCTGTCAGCGGTTCATACCGAAACTTACGGCCGCTGTGACACCTTATCTGCCTGCTTTCTCCTCTATGGCAATAGCGTTGGTTGTCGGGGTGATAGTCTCACACAATGCTGACAGGCTGCTGATGGGAGGTATGATAGTGTTGCTCGTGGTTGTAGCCCACAATCTGCTTGGTCTTGTTTTGGGGTTCCTGATTGGTTTCTTGCTGCGGCTGCCCCGACCCAAATGTATTTCTCTGAGCATCGAAGTCGGTATGCAGAATTCAGGCCTGGCCTCTTCTCTTGCCGTGATGCATTTCGCAGCCTATCCTTTGGCCACTGTTCCTGGTGCCGTCTTCAGCGTTTGGCACAATATTAGCGGTGCCCTGGCTGCTAAGTTCTTCTCTTCGGAGGCTGGTGAGCAGGCCGCGGGGCAGTAGGGCACCTGTCATTCCTATTTATGAAGCTTTCATCTGCCATATATATATATTAATGTATATATAATGGTGAGTTTAGAGATTAGAGGAGGCCGAAGCTGCTTGGGCAGACCTGATTTGACTCGGTTTTTACGGGACTTGTGTGGACATAACCGTAGGAAAACAGGCTTCCTTGGCCGTGAAAAGACGTTAGTTTCTGTTTTTTTGCTTTGTTTGGAATTTAATTGCTACCTTTGAACCGGAATTTTAATAACTCACAGTTATGGAATATATGTCCCAGGAGGGCTACGACAAACTTGTAGCCGAACTCCACCAGTTAGAACGAGTAGAATTGCCCCGGGTAAAGGAGGCTATAGCCGAGGCCCGCGACAAGGGCGATCTGAGTGAGAATTTTGAATACCACGCCGCTAAGCGTGAACAGGCCCGTCTGTTGGGGCGCATCCGCTTTAAGCAGAGAGTGCTTGAATTTGCCCGCGTGATAGACAAATCGAAGTTGGGCGGTGACGGCGTCTGTTTGCTTTCGAGGGTCGAGATGACAAATCTGGTCAACAATATGAAGATGGTCTATACCTTGGTGAGTCCCCATGAGGCAAATCTGCGCGAAGGTAAGATTTCCATCAAATCTCCCATTGGGCAGGCTCTTCTGAACAAGAAGGTCGGCGATGTTGTGGAAGTGCAGGTTCCTGCAGGCACTCAGAAATTGCGTATTGATAGTATTCAGATGTCTTAAATAGTAGTATTATCCGAGTGCAATCTAAAAAGGAAAAAATCGCTAATTAATCACTCATAAGGCTATATTTATCGCTAAAAATGGTCAATAAGTAGGAATAATTGATGTTTTTTAGCATAAAATTTGGCTGTTTCATATATCTGCCATAACTTTGCCGCGGTTTCCAAAAGGAACCATAACGGGAGAATCCGAAAACCCAGAAAAGAGTAGGAATATAGAAGAACGTGATTAACTTCTCTAAAAAAAGACACGATTATGAAAAAGATGATTCTTATGGCTGCTATGGCAGTCGCAACAATGACCGCAAACGCTCAAGTATGGATGGGCGGCAAGCTTTGTTATGACTATGACAAGAACGGTGGTACTACAACCAACACGATTGCTGTAGCTCCTGAAATCGGTTACACTCTGAGTGACAAGTGGGACATCGCCGTTGGTCTTAACTATGGTGTTTCTTTCGGCGACGTAACTACTGTGAACAGATTCTCTATCAATCCTTATGCCCGTTACACCTTCGCAAAGGCTGACATGGTGTCATTCTTCGTTGACGGCGGCGTAAAGGTAGGTGCTGTAAAGCGTTCCGGTTCTGATGCTACCACCACTTGGGGTGTAGGTCTGCGTCCTGGTCTTGCTCTGCATATCAGCGACAAGGTTAGTCTTGTGAGCCACCTCGGCTACCTCGGCTACCAGCACTCCAGCAACCACGACCAGTTCGGTCTTGGTGTTGACGACACTGCCATTGACTTCGGTATGTACTTCTCTTTCTAAAATAAAGGCATAGGTATAAACTAAATATTTCACGTTCTACGTTGCTGCGTTTCCGTTTTGGGAGCGCAGCTTTTTTTGTTTTGTCGCGGCGGGGAGGCCAATGGCATTCAGGCAGCGCACGCCGTTGGGGTCGCGGCCTGGCGTCCGAGGTCCTTTGCCTTTAGCCCGCGACTAAGGCTGTTCGAGACTCGCAATGCGGCGCAGGGTTGAAGCTCCTTCACTAAGCAGCGCAGACAGCATGCCGAACAGCTAAGCGATTAAGCGACCACGGCCCTACCAACTCAGAACTCCCCATTACTCATTACTTACTCACTTTCGAACCTCCAACGGCAGAAGGCCGCTCTTATAACCTCCACCTTTAGTGAGCCATACTTTTTTTATTTAGTCAAAGATTTGCTTATGTGCACTTAATTGACTACTTTTGCGCCAATAAACACAAAATGAAGATAAAAACTGATGAAAATCGGCGTTCTTTCCGCAATGACAAAAGAGCATGACCAACTGGTTCACATGCTCGCAGATGCCCGTCAGGAGACCGATGGGCGAATGACGTTTACAGTAGGGATGTCAGGCTCAAACACATTAATTATGATGCAGTGTGGCATAGGCAAGGTGAATGCCGCCGTCGGTGCTGCGATGCTTATCAAACGCTATGCGCCAGATGTCATTATTTCCACTGGGTGTGCAGGAGGGATAAAGGAGGGTATGAATGTCATGGATGTGGTTATCAGCACCCAAGTAGCCTATCATGATGTGAGCATACCAGGCTGTGACCGTGGGCAGGTGCAAGGCCTGCCGGCTCTCTTCAAGTCCGACGAGCAATTGGTTGAAATCGCGGTGCAGAACTCACAGAAGACCCATTGCGGTCTGATAGTCAGCGGAGATCAGTTCATTTCTGATGCCAAACAGCTCTCAGACATCAAGACCGCCTTCCCCGATGCTGTGGCAGTTGATATGGAGAGCGCAGCAATAGCGCAGACGTGCTTTCTGATGCAAGTGCCATTTATCAGTTTCCGAATCCTCAGCGACACTCCCGGTGCAGACCATCATCTGCAGCAGTATCATACCTTCTGGGATGAGATGGCGGGGCAGTCATTCAAGACCACACAGCGCTTCCTGGCTGCCTTGCCGGAGCGCCTTTCTACTTTACCATTCGCTTTTTGACAAGTATGGACAAGATACCGAGTTTCACAATCAATCACGACATTCTGCTGCGAGGCATATATGTCTCCCGCAAAGACAGGGTGGGAGAGGAGACTGTAACCACATTCGACGTCAGAATGAAGGAGCCCAATCGCGAACCGGCCCTTCATCCCGGAGCCCTGCACACGATAGAACATCTGGCAGCCACATATCTGCGAAATCACCCGCAATGGCGCGACAAGATAGTCTATTGGGGGCCGATGGGCTGTCTGACGGGCAATTATCTGCTCATGCGTGGCGATTTGGAGAGCCGTGATATCCTCCCGCTGATGTGTGACACATTCCGTTTTATTGCTGATTTCGAGGGGGAAATCCCCGGGGCGGCTCCTCGTGATTGTGGCAATTGGCTTTTGCATGATTTGCCAATGGCCCGGTTGGAGGCCCGCCGCTATCTCGAAGAAGTCCTTGAGGTGGCCACGGAAGCCAATCTTGTTTATCCGGTAGGATGAGATAACTGCAGCCAACAGACAGGTATCATGAATTCTATTATTGCAGCAATAGCATCATTCCTATGGGGGTGGCCCATGATAATTCTTCTTTTGGGCACCCACATCTATCTTACCCTACGTCTGCGTTTCCCGCAGCGCCGTATCTTTCGCGCAATCCGCCTCTCCGTGACCCGTGATGCAGATTCCGAGGGTGATGTCAGTCAGTTTGGTGCTTTGGCCACCTCTTTGGCAGCAACTATCGGTACCGGAAATATCATCGGGGTAGCCACAGCAGTGGCGTTAGGCGGTCCCGGGGCAGTGCTTTGGTGTTGGCTTACAGGAGTCTTTGGCATGGCAACGAAATATGCTGAGGGCTTGTTGGCTGTGAAATATCGGGTTCGCACCAGTCGTGGCAAGATGCTGGGCGGCCCGATGTATGCGTTGGAGCGTGGCTTGGGATGGAAATGGGCCGCTGTGTTGTTTTGTGTGTTCACGGCGATTGCGGCCCTCGGAATCGGCAACACAGTGCAGAGCAACGCCATCGCCCTGCTTTGCAAGGAGACTTACGGCATACCTGCAGTGTGGTCCGGAGCGGTCATCACCCTTCTTGCCGCTCTAGTCATTCTTTTCGGAGTGAAGGGAATAGCGCGCTTCTGCACAGCTTTTGTCCCTCTGATGTCTCTGCTGTATGTGGGCGGTTGCATATATATCCTCTTTATAAACGGCGCGTATGTGTGGGATGCTCTCTGCCTCATCTGCCGCAGTGCATTCACTCCGTCGGCCGCCGGGGGCGGTTTTGCGGGAACCACAATCATAATGACTGCCCGCTATGGCATAGCGCGTGGCCTCTTTTCCAACGAGAGCGGGATGGGCTCGGCTCCTATAGTTGCGGCCGCCGCAAAGACCAGCAATCCGGTGCGTCAGGCTCTGGTATCGTCAACAGGCACATTCTGGGACACCGTGGTTATCTGTGCTCTTACGGGTCTGGTGCTTGTAAGCAGCATTCTTGCCTACCCCGATATCTCATATTCTGATGGCGGAGCGCTCACCAAGGCCGCATTCGAGAAGATTCCTGCCGTGGGCGCGCCTCTGCTTACATTTGGCATCATCACATTCGCTTTCAGCACAATACTTGGGTGGAGCTATTATGGTGAGCGGGCAGTGGAGTATCTCAGCGGCAGGCGCTTGCTGATAGCTTATCGCATAATCTTCATCGCAGCCATCTTCTTCGGCTCCGTTATGCAGCTGTCTCTTGTTTGGAATCTGGCAGACCTGCTCAATGCCCTGATGGCAATCCCCAATCTGATATCGCTGATTGCGTTGACGGGAGTTATTGTAGCTGAAACTAAGGCTTCTGATGAATTTTAGCATTTTTTTAGAGTCTATTGCTTGTATTTTACATTACTCTGCTTTAACTTTGCAAAACAATTGGGCACAGCATCGGGCCACATATAAAGGATTTTAAACCAAAATGTTCATCTGCCCCTTTCATCTGCTAACTGGTTATAATTGTCCTTTCTGCGGCGCTCAGCGAATGGTTTTGGCACTGCTCCAAGGACAGATAGCAGAGGCCTTCTGGCTGAATCCGGCTCTGATGATCGGAGCGCCGATTTTAGGGCTGTGGTGTCTCTGGAAGCGGGATATCAGTTCGCAGGCGGCCTTGGTAATTCTGATAATATCAATCATTTGGGGAATAATTCGCAATCTGTTGCAACTTTAGGCCCTCAGAAAACGTCAAACAGATACAAGTAAAAACGTCAAAAAAAACATATTATTCATCAAAACAAACAATCAATCATGAAAAGTTTTGAAATTGGGAGCATCGTCTCCCGCGCTTGGGACCTTTCTGTAAAACATTGGCCAATCTTTGTACTCATTGTGCTGATTGAGGAATGTTTTAGCAGCTTTGGTGTCAATTATGACTCAAGTATTCTCACAGGCATTGGGCAGAATCCTGATCCTCAGGTTATGGCAGAGGCTCTTATGGAGTCCGTCACAGTGAGTCCGCTGCTCATCGTGTCTGTTCTCATTTCTTTATATCTGGGTTACGTGATGGCCCGGATGCTGCGCAGCGCTATCGAGACCGGCAAGCCCTACGAGAATATGGTTGACGCCTTCAAGATAGACCTCAACCACTTTGCAATCTATTTTGCTGTGGATGTGTGCTTTGGCCTGATTGTAGGCTTCGGACTCTGCCTTTGCCTTATTCCCGGTATATTCTTTGCAGTCCGCTGGCTCTTCGCTCCTTACATCGCTGCAACAGAGAAGGTCGGTTTTGTGGAAGCATTCAGCCGTTCGTGGCAGGCCACAAAGGGCAATTTCTGGATGCTCTTCCTCCTTGGCATTGTATCGATCTTCATAGAGCTCTCTGGTTTGTTGTTCTGCTGTGTTGGTGTTTTATTCACAAGCGTTATCGCAAGCTTCGCCTTGATGCTTGCTTATTTGGAGCTGAAGGACAACATTCCGACATACAACACCTGTGGCTGATCTCCACTGATTTGCAGATAGCATAAACATACATTTCCGACGTGATTCAGGGCTGGGGCAAAGACACTCCCAGCCCTGAATTCTGTTTGTTAAATCGGTAATCCCGAAGTGAAGGGGAAGCGCATCAGAACTTCTCCACACCGGAATTTTGGGACAACGCTGCCCCTTTCTTCTTATATTAAGATTCTCTTCATGAAACCTGATGGCCTGATTGGGTAAAACCATTATGGCCACGCAGCTGATAAATAAAATAATATAAAATGTTGAGGCTAAGTCATATTATTATAAAAAATATACTACCTTTGTCCCCGTAAATGCATTTCAAAACGGCAAATTAAACCTTTGACTAACATTTCTACCGCAAAAAAACCAACAATGAAAAGACAGACTCTCGCGGCTCTTATTGCACTTCTCCTGCTGACATTCCCGGTAAACCTGATGGCCGAGAGAGCAGATTACTGCGTCATACCCCTGCCCAAGAGCCTGACTACGGATGATACAAAGACCTTTTTCCTGCATTCCGGACAAGGTATTTCTTACGATGCTGGGAATCCCGAAATCGCCCGCAATGCTCAGTTCCTGCGCACCTGGGTGAGGGAAATCACCGGCGTAAGTCTTACCCTGACTCCCGATGACAAGCACGCGGCCATTCGCCTGAATACCGGTCTTGCGGCCGACAAGAATGTCAAGGGGAGGAAAGCAAAAAACAAAAAAGAGAAGAGGAAAGCGCCCGCCGCGCTCACCGCGCAGCAGCAGGAAGCTTATGTGATTACGGTTGACGGCAGTGGCATAGAGATTAATGCCCGCATGCCGATAGGTCTGTTTCGTGCAGCCCAGACATTGCGCAAGAGCCTTCCTGTAACGCAGGAGGCTGACAGCGTGGAACTGCCATATACAAGAATCTCCGACGAGCCCCGCTTCGCATATAGAGGCGCCATGCTCGACTGCGCACGTCATTATTTCTCCGTAGAGACAATAAAAAACTATATTGATATTCTTGCTTTGCATGGATGCAACCAGTTCCATTGGCATCTGACCGAAGACCAGGGATGGCGCTTCGAGGTACAGGCTCTGCCGGAGCTGGCAAAGAAAGGCAGCGTACGTGAGCAGACCGTGATTGGACACAACACCGGAGTCTATGACGGGCAACGCTATGGCGGCTATTATTCTCAGGCCGAATGCCGCGAACTGGTGAATTATGCTGCTGCCAGATACATTAATATAATACCCGAAATAGATTTGCCCGGCCACATGATGGGAGCGCTCCATGTCTTCCCTAATCTCGGCTGCACTGGCGGCCCTTATCCTGTGTGCACAAGATGGGGCGTGATGAACGAGGTGCTCTGTGCTGGTAATCCGGAAACGATTACCTTCTTGAAGACAGTATTAGGCGAACTCTGTGACGTCTTTCCTTCGAAATACATACACATCGGGGGTGACGAATGTCCGAAGACAAGATGGAAGCAGTGCCCGAAATGCCAGGCCAAGGCCAAGGCGCTTGGTCTGAAGGACGACGGCAAGCATAGCGTGGAGAATCAGTTGCAGTCGTGGATTAACCACGAGATGGAGAGCTTCTTGCAGGCTCGTGGCCGCAACATCATAGGGTGGGACGAAGTGCTTGAAGGCGGATTGACCGATGATGGCATTGTGATGTCATGGCGCGGGGTGAAGGGCGGAATCGAAGCCGCCAGACAGCACCATCGTGTGATTATGTCCCCGACAACCTTCTGCTACATCGATTATTACCAGCTGCGTGACAGAGGCCTCCAGCCTGATGCCATCGGAGGCTATCTGCCTCTGTCGCAAGTCTATTCCTTCGAGCCGTTGGCAGCAGATGTCCTCAGCGAAGAGGAGCAGAAATACATCCTCGGCCCTCAGGTGAATCTCTGGACAGAGTATATTGCATACCCGCAGCATCTGTTTTATATGTTGCTGCCGCGTCTGGATGCTATCAGTGAAGTGCAGTGGTGCTACCCCGGCCAAAAAGATTTTGAGGGCTTTAAGTCGCGTCTGCCGCAGATGTTGAAAATCTATGATCTGATGGGATTTAGCTATTGCCGCAAATACGAGTGACAGCAGACATCCAGTCAGACACAAAACCAGAACTTTTAAGATTGCTGAAATATGGCAATTGTGATATCAGATAACATAACCAACAAAATAATATGAAAGAATATATTGTATTGAGCCGGTCCAATGCAACTACAAGGAACGGCTCCTATTTCGCCAATCTGAAGGTGGCAAGTGTTGATGAGGTCATAAACGTTGCTGTCTGGGAACTAAACCCGCAGCAACCCCCGGCCGTCGGGCAGTTAGTCAGTTTCTATGTGCTGAAAGACAACGCAGGGAAGAAGTCCTGCAACAGCAGTGATTTCAAGGTGATTGGCACTCCCGACGAGAACCACCCCTTATACAACAAACTGCCGCGCCCGTATAAACGCGAAATATGGGATGCCACAATCAATACGCTTGTGGGCTACTGCAAAGACGAGACGCTTGTGCAGATTATCCGGGAATATGCTGACATCCTCTATAAGCCTTATTCCGAATACCCCGCCGCAACCGTTGTTCATCATGCTTTTCCCGGAGGCCTGCTCAACCACACACACCAACTGCTTGACATGTTGGCTGGCATATACCCGAATTTACCCTACCAGATTAAGATAGAGCGCTGCATCCTGGCAATCCTCTTCCACGATTACGGCAAGGTGTATGAATACCAGAAGACGGGCGAGCCGCGGGAAGATATGTTTCTCCTCGGGCATATTTATATAGGGGCACACAAACTGCATCAGGAGTTGGAAAAACGCGGCATTGACAACGCAGAGACCAAGCGTATCGTGCATTGTATTCTTGCACATCATGGGAAACTGGAATTTGGTTCGCCGGTCGTTCCGGCCACGCAGGAGGCTATACTCGTGAATATGCTTGATGACCTCAGCGCGAAGACAGATGCAGCCAACGGGACCGGAAATCTGGAGAAGAATTTTGCCTTGGGCACGGCCGTAATCAGATAATCCCAAGAACTCTAATATAGGACATAATAACATAAAAAAACGGTTTTTCGACCATGAGGAATTTTTACTTGAGACAATTGTTTGCCCTTGTCATCACCACTTTGCCGCTTGGCATGTTAAGGGCCCAGACCGATGTGAGTGAGCTGTTTATGGACAATTGGGGCTTCGACACAGATCTGAACTATGAAAAGACAGCCTCGGGGAATGTGGCGCAGGAGATTCTGGATATCCCAGGATGGACTAAAGGGCATTCGGTGGATTATACCATTGTTGGCACCTATGCCTTTGGCACTTCGGCTACATTCAACACTTATGGACGCATCCCTGCCCAGGGGCATGACGGCTCTGCCGGATGCCTGGCTCTCAGCACAGGGTGGGAGCAGCAGCTCCTTTATACTCAGGATGTCACTTTGCCGGCGGGCAGCTACACTCTGCGCTCCGCTTGGTGGAATAGCAGCAACCAGACAGCCGCCAAAAGTCTGGTTGGCATAAAAATGGCTACCTACGGAGCATCAAAATACTCTTCGCTTGAGACCTTCCCTCTGAACCAATGGACTATAGACGAGCAGGAATTTACTCTCTCTAAAGAAACCAAGGGACAGATCCAAATCGGCCTGCAGGCCGTGGCCGGCGGCTCCGGGAACTCTGCCAAGGTGGTGCTTGATTATGTCAAACTGATGATGGATGACACTCAGGCGCTGGCCCTCATCAGACTCAAGCTCTCGGAGATTATCGATGCAGCCAATTCCACTTATGGCGATGGCAGCGCCGACGGAGCTGCAGACCTGAAGACTGCTATCGACGCAGCCCAGGCAGCATTGATTTCCAACTCAAGCACCTACGCCGCTCTGAACCAGCAGCGTAAGACGCTGTCCGCAGCGATTGAAACATTCCTGAATGCCAGCGTTTCAGAGGCAAATCCTCGTGATATTACAGATCAGTATATTACCAACGGCGATTTTGAGAACACCACCAGCGGTTGGTCTGTGAGCAATATGTCGCAGCAGAGCAACTCTCATTTCACCAAAAAGCATTCCACATATTATATGGAAACGTGGGTGGATAGAGGCAAGAAGATCGGTGACGCCTACGTGGAACAGATTCTTAAGGGACTGCCTTGCGGCAAATACCGCCTCACTGCCACGGGGCTGAACATTCAGCAGAAGACCTCCGGCAGCGTCGTGAATGTAAATAACACGCCTCAGACGGGCGTGGCCCTGTATGCAGGGCAATATGAGACCGCAATAAACAACATCAACACCTACACTGTAAACTTCGCGGTGGTTGATGACGAGGAAGATGTACCCATTGGGGCTTATGCTGAAAACGCCACCGGCAACTGGTTCTGTATTGATAACTTCCAGCTGTATTACACTGGAGCTGTGGATGCCAACGCCCTTGCCGCATATCTGCGTACTCAGATATCTGCTGTAAACGCCTATCTGAACTCGGGCATACAAGATTCTGTGCGGACCGTAGTCGAGACTGTTATGGCCACTGCTCAACAGGCGCTTGACGCCTCTTCTCCCTCCGAAGCGGCTCTGAGAGCGTCTATCGCAGAGATGAAAGAGGCTATTGCCAGCGCAGCCGCCTCAAACGAATATTATGTCACTATCAGAGAGGCTCTCGTATATGCACATAAGGTGCTCGGATGGTGGGAAGGAGTGCAGCGCAAAGCCACCGCGTGGGCCAATCTGCAAAGTGCTGTTCATACTGCCGAGGAGCAGGCATATAACTACACTCTGACAGAAGAGGAGCTGAATTCGGCTCTCAGAATCCTTAATAATCGCGTTCGCGCCCTGGATAAGAAAATCTATGAGAGCGGAAACGCAGTGGGCACAGGCAGTGCGTTGTATAACGAGAACAGCCAGTGGTGTTATCAGCGCAGTCAGCAGTCTAAACACTGGATAGTATTTTGGGATAACGGCTATGGTGACACCAAGCCCTCGGGACTGGATAACATATTGGAGACGGCCGACAAGATATTTGAGTTCTATGCAGACTCGCTCAAATTCATCACCATCAATCAGGGTAAGTCAAAGACTGACACCTACAAGATGATTATCCGGCTGCGCTCGTCCACCGAATGGGAAGCTTCCGGCAGTGGGATAGATGATGTCATAGGTCTGCTTACGTTGTCCAGATGGGCTTATACGTCACGTGACGGGCAGACCATGGCGCATGAGATAGGCCACTGCTTCCAGTATCAGGTCCATTGTGACAACAACAACAGTAATGGATTTATGTATGCCAATGGAGACGGAAGTGTATTCTGGGAGATGTGCGCACAGTGGCAGGCTTATAAATTCTATCCTAAGATGCAGTTCGGAAATGAGTGGTTCTCAAACACCCTCAACGGGATGCACCGCGAGCCATGTGAGGCTGATTTACGATATAACAACTATTTCCTGCAGGATTTCTGGTGCTTCAAACAGCAGGATATGGGCGCTGTGGGAGAAGTGTGGAACCGCAGTGTCAAACCCGACGACCCTCTGCAGGGATATATGCGGATATTCATGTGGGGAACAGCCACAAAGAAGGCTGCGCAGTTGGGTGATGAGATGTGGGAATATGGCGCCCGAATGACCACCTTCGACATCGATGCCCTGCGTTCGCTTGGGGCCAACTATATCTCTTCGCGTGCTCAGTGTAAGATGCACAAGATTTCAGGTAACTATTGGATGCCTGACGCCGACAATTGCATTGAGAACTATGGAAACAACGCCATTCGTCTGAAGATTACATCGCAGACAAAAGATGTGGATATCGCTGCCTCATTCCTCGGAATGGCTGACACCACAGGCTATTGCTCTTATAACAAGACTGCTGCTGGATGGCGCTATGGCTTCGTAGCATTGAAAAAAGACGGCACTCGCGTTTATTCTGAGATGCGTGAAGCTAACTACAAAGAGCCCGGAGGCTTGCTGGAGTTCACTGTTCCAGCTGGCTGCTCTGATTTGTTCTTCGTTGTTTCGGGAGCTCCCACCCGTTATTGGTCGCGCCCTTGGACCAGCAACACATCAGTCAAAGAGCAGTGGCCATATAAGGTGGGCTTCTACAAGACAAATCTGATAGGATATGCTAACACTATCCCCTCGGATATTCGCCCGATTATCGCTGCAGGCAACTACGAGGAGGATACTGAAGAATGGCATGGCGTCTATGATTTGCAGGGACGCCGCGTAGCCGATGATATCAGCACCCTTCCCAAAGGCGTTTACATAGTAAATGGCCA
>JAILPK010000019.1 GCA_024699495.1 Bacteroidaceae bacterium
TGGATGTATAATTTGGTTCGGTTTTCCCATGCTTTGTCCGGCAAATGTTGCAATTTTTACAAAAAAGGGCTTTTCATTCGGCATCGGTTAGGGTAAAATGATAGATGTTATCGGTGAAAGCTGATTTCACCCCACAAGAACATATTTAGGAGGTTTTCCCATGGCTGTTAAGGTTGCTATCAATGGTTTTGGCCGCATCGGCCGCCTCGCTTTCCGTCAGATGTTCGGCGCTGAGGGCTACGAGATCGTCGCGATCAACGACCTGACCACCCCCAAGATGCTGGCCCATCTGCTGAAGTACGACTCCACTCAGGGCAATTACGCCAACGATCACACGGTCGAGGCCACTGAAAACTCCATCATCGTGGACGGCCATGAGATCCGCATCTACGCTGAGAAGAACGCCGCCGATTGCCCCTGGGGCGCGCTGAAGGTGGACGTCGTGCTGGAGTGCACCGGCTTCTACACCTCCAAGGCCAAGAGCCAGGCTCACATCGACGCGGGCGCCCGCAAGGTCGTCATCTCCGCTCCCGCCGGCAATGACCTGCCCACCATCGTTTACAACGTGAACCACAAGACCCTGACACCCGCCGACACCGTTATCAGCGCCGCTTCTTGCACCACCAACTGCTTGGCTCCCATGGCAGCTGCCCTCAACGGCTATGCTCCCATCTGCAGCGGTATCATGAGCACCATCCACGCCTACACCGGCGACCAGATGATTCTCGACGGTCCTCAGCGCAAGGGTGACCTCCGTCGCAGCCGCGCCGGTGCCTGCAACATCGTTCCCAACAGCACGGGTGCTGCTAAGGCTATCGGTCTCGTTATCCCCGAACTGAACGGCAAGCTCCTCGGCTCCGCTCAGCGCGTTCCCACCCCAACCGGTTCAACCACTATCCTGATTGCCGTTGTTAAGGGTAAGGACATCACCAAGGAAGGCATCAACGCAGCTATGAAGGCTGCTGGCACCGAGAGCTTCGGTTACACCGAGGATCAGATCGTCTCCAGCGACATCATTGGCATGAAGTACGGTTCTCTCTTCGATGCTACCCAGACCATGGTTAGCAAAATTGATGACGACACCTATCAGGTACAGGTTGTTAGCTGGTATGACAATGAGAACAGCTACACCAGCCAGATGGTTCGCACTATCAAATACCTCGCTGAGCTGAAGTAATTCAGTCTCATTAACCTAGTGTCATAGGTTGTAATAATTTCCAGAGCCGCTTGACTATTTGTCAGGCGGCTCACTTTGTTCTGTCTTCTATCCATGCAAAACATTATCTTCAATATACCATAATTGCCACTTTTGCCACTCCTTACTTCTCCTTACAACTCCTTACTACTTCTTATCACTTCTTACTACTCCTTACTTCTCCTTGCCTATCTCTTACTACTTCTTGCCATTTTTTACTACTTCTTACCATTTTTTTACTACTCCTTACTTCTCCCTGCCATCTCTTACTACTCCTTACTTCTCCTTGCCTATCCCTTACTACTCCTTGCAAACACCACTTGAAAAAAAACTTATACCGCACCTGCTTACACAACCTACTTACACCCCCTCCCCCTTGTACAACACATCTTATTATAGCACATCTCGCTATAGCACATCTCGCTATAGCACAACTCGCTATAGCACAACTCGCTACAACACATTCTCTTTATAGCACATCTCGCTATAGCACATCTCGCTACAACACATTCTCTTTATAGCATATCTTACTATATATAAGAATCCACTGAGAGAATTGAAGAAGAAATCAACGAGGTCCTATGTAAAAGCTATCTGGGATGTCTGCATCATAAGATTCCGAAGAGGAAATGATAAACAAGCAATCGGGGATGCCTGCAATTGCAAACATCCCCGAATTTATATTTGACGCATAAAGCGCCGGATTTAATCTATAACATTATACGAACCACTTAACATAGCAGAAGTCCTGACGATGAGGCAGTTTGTCATTCTTCGGGAATATGCGGTATGCAATTCTGAAGGAGCCTGCATTGTTGAGGGTATGAGTGACGTGGAAGGTGTAGAGATTGCCTTCGCGCTTCACTACCTCGAGAGGTTCGCAACGGTAGATATGCTCAACATTGTCCTTGTCAACATGGATGGTGACCAGTTCAACACCGATGGCATTATCCAGACCGGCTTCGTCAATGACAATATTGATGTCATATTTCTTACCGGCTTCAATCTGACCGATCTTAAGAGCGTCGCATGTTTCCTTGCTGATTACGCGGATGCTGTCCCAACGCTCCGCTACATTCTCCTTCCAGAGAGCGATGTCGCGGGCAATACGGTTGTCATCTGCTGAAATCTTGCGGAAGCGGGCTGCCATCGGGTTGTAGAACTTCGAATAATAGTCATCGAGCTGACGCTTCATAGTATAATGAGGAGCGATGCGGGCGATGCTGTTCTTGATGACCTGAATCCATGAAGGACTGTAGCCCTTGGAGTTGCGCGCATAGTAGGTAGGCATAATCTCATTCTCGAGAAGGCTGTAGATTGTGGCAGCATCGAGTTGATCCTGGTATGCCTGATTCTCGTACGTACGCTTCTCTGTGAGAGCCCATCCGGCACCCTCGCGGTAACCTTCGAGCCACCATCCGTCGAGTACGGAGAGGTTTACTACGCCGTTCATAAGAGCTTTCTCGCCGCTTGTGCCGCTGGCCTCAAGTGGGCGGGTCGGGGTATTCATCCAGATATCTACGCCGGAGATAAGACGGCGGGCAAGCTGCATATCGTAGTTCTCCAGGAAGATAATCTTACCGAGGAACTCAGGACGCTGGCTGATCTCGTAGATCTTCTTAATCAGACCCTGGCCTGCGCCGTCTGCGGGGTGAGCCTTACCGGTATATAGGAACTGAACTGGGTAGTTGGGGTTGTTGACGATCTTGTCCAGACGCTCCAGGTCGGTGAAGAGAAGGTGAGCGCGCTTGTATGTGGCAAAGCGGCGGCCGAAACCGATGAGCAGAGCATTGGGGTTGATTTTCTCCATAAGAGAAACGACGCGTGAAGGATCGCCCTGGTTCTTCAGCCAAGAGTCACGGAACTGCTGACGGATATAGTCAACCAGTTTGGTCTTAAGCGCCATACGAGTCTTCCAGATTTCTGTGTCAGGCACATCATAAATACCGTGCCAGATATCTTCGTTACTCTGATCAGAGAGGTGATTCTCATTGAAGTATTTAGCATAAAGCTTGCGCCACTCTGTAGCACACCATGTCGGGAAATGAACGCCGTTGGTGACGTAGCCCACGTGGCTCTCTTCGGGGAAATAGCCCTTCCAGATGTTTGCAAACATCTTCTTGGATACTTCGCCATGCAGCCAGCTTACGCCGTTGACCTCCTGACAGGTGTTGCAGGCGAAAGTGCTCATGCAGAAACGCTCGTTGTGGTCATCGGGGTTCTGACGCCCCATGCCGATGAACTCATCCCATGAGATGCCGAGGAGTTGAGGATAGCCACCCATGTATTTGCCGAAGAGGCTTTCATCGAAATAGTCATGACCTGCAGGAACAGGAGTGTGCACTGTGTAGAGGGAGCTGGCACGAACAAGTTCAATGGCTTCGTTGAAGGTGAGTCCACTCTGAACATAGTCAACAAGACGCTGCACATTGCAGAGAGCGGCGTGGCCTTCGTTGCAATGATAGATGTCGCGCTTGATGCCGAGTTTCTTGAGCAGCAGGACGCCACCAATACCGAGCAGAATCTCCTGCTTCAGACGGTTCTCCCAGTCACCGCCATAAAGGGCGTGGGTGATGCGGCGATCATATTCGCTGTTGAGCTCATTATCGGTGTCGAGCAGATAGAGCTTAACACGTCCGACATTAACGCGCCACACATAAGCGTGAACCTGGAAGTTCATGTATGGGACATCGATTACCATAGGCTTGTCACCCTCGAATACCTGCTCGATAGGCAGGCTGCCGAAGTTCTGAGCCTCATAGTTGGCAATCTGCTGACCATCCATGGAGAGGGTCTGAGTGAAATATCCATAGCGATAAAGGAAACCGACAGCAACCATATCTACGTTGGAGTCGGAAGCTTCCTTGATGTAATCACCAGCCAGAATGCCGAGACCACCGGAGTAGATTTTCAGCACTTGGTTCAGGCCGTATTCCATGCAGAGGTATGCAACGCTGGCACGCTTCTTGTCTGGTTCAACGTCCATATATGCGCGGAATTCCTTATAGACATCGTCCATCTTCTTGATGATGGTCTTGTCCTTGGAGAGTTCCTCGAGACGTTCGAAGCTAAGGCGTTCGAGCAGCAGCACCGGATTCTGGCCACACTCTTCGTAGAGTTCGGGGTCTAATTTGGTGAAGAGAGAGCGGGCACTGTGGTTCCAAGCCCACCACATATTGTGGGCAATCTCCTCGAGCTTGCTCAATTCACCGGGGATGTTACTCTTGACGGTCACTGCTTTCCAGGATGCGTCGTTGGAGTTACTTGACTTGATTTTCATAATTATATAAAATAAAATGTAGTGTTCTTAAATTCGTTATATTATTGGCTGACACCGCTTACAGCATTCGGCAAACTACTTCTCCTTACGGCTTTCGGCCTTGCGGAGAGCGATGTCGTATGCCTGATAGTAATAGCTGATGAAATACTTCCATTGTGCTTTCTGTGCCAGGGTTGAAGCGGCCTTGCGGGATGCCTTGACCTCTTCTGGAGACATCGCGGAATATTGTAATATAGCTTCGCGAATACCCTCTACGACCTCATCATAGTTATAGTCTGTGCGGTCGATGACTTCAACTCCGTCATGAAGCGTGGAGTTCTGGAACAGGTTGCCGACACTTTTGCTTTTCTCTTCATTTGCCCACGCACCAAAACCGCTGATCGATGTTGTTACGCAAGGCACTTTGAAGGCGATGCTCTCCAACGGAGTATAGCCCCAAGGCTCATAGTATGAAGGGAATACAGTAAGGTCTGTTCCGATAAGAAAATCATAATAATGGAGATTGAATATCCCGTCGGCTCCGTCGAGATAGCAGGGAGCGAAGATTACATGCAGACGACTCTCGCGACGGTTGTTGATGCCGTAATAATGGAGAGTCTCTGTCACATGATCACATCCCGGCTCGTGGAGCTTGTGGGTGCATATCGGATCATGCAGAGGCATGTCGTTAGCTGCAGAGAGAGGATTATTAAGTTTTTCCCGAAGGTCTTCTCTCGGGCCATCCTGCCATCCAGGCACAGCAACGATGGCTAGGACCGGCTTCTTCAGACGTTCATCGTGCATAGTGCGGCGCATGGCGTCAAGATAGACATCGATGCCTTTATTTTTCCATTCGTAGCGTCCGCCTGTTGCCACAATCATAGTGTCGTCGGCGAGTTGAGTTCCCATAAGAGCATTTGCCACAGTGAGTATGCGCTGGCGAGCTTTGCGACGGCGATTGACGAATGTGGCGCCTTTAGGCACAAAATCCAGTTCAAAGCCGTTAGGCAGAACCACATCACATGACTTATCCAACAGTTCGACGCACTCGCGTGCTGTGACATCAGAAACGGTAGTGAAGCAATCTACGTTGTGGGCAGTCTGGCGCTCAATGCTGTGTTTGCTTTGCATATTCAGCTCGTCGGCCATCTGATTACCGTTGTAGGCAAAGAGATAGTCATAAAGTGGTTTGCCGTTGCCGGCTATGCTTCGGCCGATGCTTGTGGCGTGAGTAGTGAATATAGTGGCGACAGCCGGCAGGTGCTTTTGCACAAAGAGGGCTCCGAGACCGGTCATCCACTCGTGAGCCTGATAAACGACCTTCTTGCTTTCGTTAAGGTATTTATTGTAGAAAGACTCAACCACACGTCCGGCTGCATAGCTGAACATAGATGCTTCATCGTAGTCACCGTATGCATGAAGGGAATCTACCTGAAAGTCAGTCCAGAGACTTCCGTATATGTCATTCTTCTGAGCGTAGAAAGGGGTGAAATCAACAAGCACAACAATTGGGTGCCCGGGAATAGCCCATCGTCCTAAGCGGACATTCAAACCTTCTTTAGCAGCCTGCTTACGCCAGGGCGCAAAGAGTTTGTCATCTTGTTCAAAAAGCGGATTCTGTTTTCCCTGCCACACGTCAGGCCCAATAAAAATCAGATGGTCTGGCATAGCATCCTGCAGCGTTTTTGCTCGTGTGGACAAAACTGTGTATATGCCACCAACTTTGTTACAGACTTCCCAGCTTGACTCAAAAATATAGTCTGGGATGAGTGTTTTTTCTGTCATTCTTTATAATAAAACGTAGTATGTCTCTGAAATTGGGCGCAAAAGTAGATAAAATTAGTCATTTTAGCAACAAAAAAAGTAAAAAACGATTGTAAAGACGAACTTAATTGATACTTTTGCATCGTGATAAGGAATTTTAAGGTCATGAACCATGGAAAAAACTATTTTTACTTTCATTTTAACCCTGCTCTCCTACCCTCTTATCGGAGGTGAACCATGGAAGGGTACTTTCATGAACAAGGAGCAACAGATTAGGCTCGTCATTAACCTATATGAGGAGAACATCAATGTGCCTGGATTGGATATGTTTGGCCCCATGAATGGATATGTTGCAGGCCGGGGTGTGTACAACGTCTGGTATATAACCAAATTCAAGATTATCGACGACCAACATGCTACAATGCGGATTTCCAACGACTTAGGTTCGGAAGCGCAGGCTGTGGAACTGACTTACGAGAACGACTCCACACTCGTCTTCAAGCAAGTTGACGGTAACGTAATGAAGAAAGTGGTGGGACGGAAATTGAAGCCCATTCCAACCAAAATCGAGCTGAGGCCAATCAACATCCCTTCTAAAAGCGATAAGAAATAAATAACGACGGATTCCCTGCCAGACAATGACAGGGAATCTATTTGTTTTGCGTTAGCTATCCTAAATATAAATACTGTCTGAAAGAGACGAAATTTCCGGGCCGGAAGTAGAGCAGCCTTAGCTTATATCGAGTAGAGCAGCCATCCGAGATATGCGAAGAAACATAACAGGAAGAAGAAGCCTTCGACACGATTGATGCGCTTGTCCCATCGGCTGTAGAACCAGAAGAAAATGGCACTGGCCAACATTACAATGTAATCCACATTTGTCACGCCCTTGACAGGCATTTGGCGGATCACGCTGCATGTGCCAAGCACAAAGAATATATTAAAGAGGTTGCTGCCAATGACATTTCCCAAGGAAATGCCGCTTGAGCCTTTGCGGGCAGCCATTATGCTCGTTGCCAGTTCGGGAAGTGAAGTGCCGCATGCCACAATGGTAAGACCGATTACGGCCTCGCTGACTCCTGCCTCACGAGCGATTCCTGTTGCTCCGTTGACGAATGCCTGACCGCCGCCTATCAGTCCCACCAATCCAAACACGATGTAAAGTGTGATGCGGAGTATGCTCATTGGCTTCACATCGTCTGAGGATGAAGCATCCTTATGTTTTGCCATTGACAAAGTGTATGCCATAAATATAATGAAGAAACACAAAAGGACTATTCCGTCTCCACGAGTGAGTTCGTTTTCCATATCGTCACCGAACCAGATATCCTGTGCCAAAGCGATAAGTGCTATAGAGGCAAGAATGGTGAGGGGAATATCCTTGCGATATGTCACCTCTGGAACCATGATGGGGGCTGCAATAGCCGTTCCGCCGACTATAACCAGAGTGTTGAAGATATTACTTCCCACCACGTTACCCACGCTGAGGTCGGGAGAACCGGATATAGAAGCGAAAAGACTTACGACAAGCTCAGGGAGCGATGTGCCGAAGGCGACTATAGTAAGACCGATAACAAACTCGGGCACATCAAAACGGCGTGCAAGACCGACTGCACCATCGGTAAGTTTGTCCGCACCAACAAGTACAAACACGGCTCCTACAATAATAAATATAATATTTAACAACATAGTAAAAGATGTTTTTTCCTATTTGGTTTGCAGTTTCAAATTTTAGCTGTATCTTCGCTGCCGAAATTTAAAATCATCATGGCTAAGACAAACAGCAAGGTTCATAAGATTAAATGTATAAACTGCACGCATGCCTCTTTATTGCAATGGTTTGAGAATCCGGTTATCGCCCAATGTAATATACGCAAGGATAGGATGGTTGCAGAAAGTGAACATAGTTGCGACCTTTTCAGAGATGCTGGGCCGCGCAAACTGGACATTAAGCATTTCGACCATTACTCTGATGAAGACTGATTTTACTGCCACGGCTAAAAGGGTGAAAAGATAAGATTAGTCTTCAAATGGCAAGGTGGGATCAACGACGCCATCAGCACGAAGGTCATAAACCCGGCTGGGATTCCGGCGTTTAAGCACTTCAATCTTAAAGTCCTTACCAGGAATAATGCCGTAGCTGCGCAGGATTCCATCTATAGTCTTCTGAGCAAGCACAGGGTGGTTGTTCTCTTCGCTGAGATGACAAAGCCATACATGGTGCAAGTTGGGGCTGGCATAGTTCGCCAGTAGTTCGCCTGCCTCTGTATTGCTTAGGTGTCCGTTCTCACCTGCGATTCGACCTTTAAGGAAAGCTGGATAGGGTCCTTTCATCAGCATCTCACGGTCGTGGTTGCTCTCCAATATGAGATAGTTGGCTTCTCTCACTTCTTCCTGCACCCGCTCTGTGACATGGCCGATGTCCGTGATAAGACAGAAACGGATGTCGTCCACTTCTATACGATAGCCGACACAGTCGGTGCTGTCGTGAGGAACATGGAAGGACGTGATCTTGAAATCACCAATGTTGAAGCTTTCATCCTTGGAAATGAAAACCCTTTTCTCTGAAGTTAACTTTGGAGTCACACAATAGTTGCGTGAAATGCCTTCGTGCACCAACTCCGTAGCATAGATGTTGAGTCCGCATTCAGCAGCCAACTTGCCTACAGACTTAATATGGTCAGCATGGTCATGAGTAACCAGCACCGCGTTAAGAGTACGCATCTGGAGGCCAAATGACTGGAAGAACTTTCTCAGCTGAGTGTAGCTTACTCCCGCATCTATCAGAATTCTTGTCTGGCCGGCTTGGAAGTAGTAACAATTGCCGCTACTCCCGCTACCGAAACTAATAAATCTTAGCATGGGGTTAATATTTGGCGGCAAAGTTAGATAAAATATGGCAAAAATGACACAAAGAAGTATCTTTTTTTATACTTTTTACCATAATTTGCAGGGATATTCAGAAAGGTAAACCTACGGAAAAATGTAAGGCGGCATCGCGTTTGAAATTGGGATATAGTATTGGAAAATGCTCGCGATGCGTTTCGTAGGCTGGGTTTACGGCCTTCATACCCATATCCAGACGAAGTATGAAATAGCTGAAATTAAGACGAATGCCAAGGCCATAGGAGGCTGCTATTTGTTTCCAGAAGGTCTGGAAGCGGAACTTGCCCCCAGGCTGTTCCTCATAGTTGCGCAATGTCCATATATTACCTGCATCAACAAACGCGGCAGCATCCATTTTCCAAAACAGATGCGTGCGATATTCCATGCTCATATCCAGTTTCATGTCACCGGTCTGATGGATAAAATCCACCCTGCCGTCGGTTCCCTTGAAGCTTCCCGGACCAAGACCTCGCACACTCCAGCCTCGCACGCTGTTGGCTCCGCCGCTGAAATAGCGCTTCTCATAAGGTAGGACCTTGGAGTTCGCATAGGGATATGCGATTCCCAAAGCCAAATGCACGGCAAGAGAGTTCCTGTCATCAAAGCGGAAGCTCTTGGTGAAGTCGAAATCAAACTTCACATACTGAGCATAGGCATTATTGAAAAGAGTATAGGCATCTTTCTCCTCGTTTTTCTCTTTGCCTAACAGAAGAGAAGCAGCCTGAAGCAGGTTTCCTGCGGTTTCAATTCCCATGCGCACCGAATATGCATTAGTGCCGTAGGAGTCGTTCTGTGAGGTTGTAGGAACACTGGTATATTGAAAAGAATAGCCCCACTTCATAATGAAGAGGTTTTCGTAGTTATAGCGGAGCACGGCATTACGGCTGCTATTGTCTGACAGGTATTCCTCGCGGAAAGTCTCGCTTATCCAAGGCATGAAGACATAATTCAAGTCTATGAGATCTATGCGGTGCTGGCGTTTGCGGTTAAGCCTATGCCATCGGTAACGCCACGCTGCAGTTAGCACACGGCGATGGAATTCGGGGCGGTCCTGCGAGTCGAACATGAGCGAAGCTATACTCTGGGCTTTGGTCTCATGATGGAAGCGATGGCTGAGAAAAGGGAGCTTGAACTCGGGGAAATTGAGTTCCATCTCTGCACTATATTCTATATAGTTCTGGTCATCATAGCCCTTAAGACCCTTGATGGCTTCAAAAGCACCACGAACCTTAAAACTAAGCTGTTCGCTGCGGCGGAAGAGATTTCGGTTATAATAACCGAGACTAAGGGCTGCGCCAAGGTCGCCAGCTGAGTTTGTGCCTTCGAGTTCAGCCGACAGCCCGTGGCGTTTTCCTGTATGGACTGCCACAAATGCATCGAGGGAATCAGGTCTGGTGCCTGCGGGTTCGAGAGAGACATTGGCATTCATGACTGCTGAGAGTGAGGCCAAGCTGCTGTAAGTGTTCTGAACGGCCTGCTCGGAATAGATGTCTCCAGGATGAATATCAATACGTCTGAGCAGGAATTTTGGACGCAACATCATTTTACCATGATGATAGGCCCAAATGCCAGGAGCAAGCTTTGTTGAATCCAGTCCGCTACGCGCTTCGGTCATCTCCTTTTGATCTATACCAACCAAGAAATTCACATTTCGCATGCTAAAACTCGGATGGTTGGATGGCTCGATCTGTCCGGAAGGCTTGTAACGCGAAATATTTAGAGCTATATCTACCAAGTGATCGCCGACGGTGGTATCCGCATCAAAACGAATCATCGTCTTATTGAAATAGTAGAAGCCCATATTCTGCATCAGCGAAGTAATACGGTTGCGTTCCTCGTCAAGCATATTGATGTTAAAAGGCATCCCCTCTTGCAACACTGTTTCGTTCCAATTGGCATTTATTATGCTGTCCAGGCGCGAGTCCTCAATGCGGCGGTAGATATGCCTGACTTTGTAATGCGGACCAGTTACAATATTATAGTTTACATTAGTGCGACGTTTATGCACCTTGTTATCTAAATTCACTTCTGCCTGCAGATAGCCAAGTCCACGCACTGCTGCTTCCATGTCTGCAGCTGCGCGGATTGTCGAAAGAGAGTCGTAAACGACAGGGGCTTCCCCCATACGATGCATGAAGCGGTTGAAACGACGAGTGCTGTCAGTTCCACTCAAGCAATAGACACCAAGAGGAACCTTCAACAGACTGAACCATCGTGAATTAGGATGCTGACGCACATATCCGCCCAACTTACTCTTATCCAATTCTTTATCGTCACCCGAAATCCGTACTTTATGCAACATAGTCTCGTCTTCTTTGAGAAAACGGATAGGCGAGCAACCTGTAAAAAACAGAGTTGTTGCAATAAGTATCAGAATAAATTTTCGAGGAGTCATCGGCAAGATGTTCGGCGTCTGAATTCGTTGAGGATAATTCCGGTAGCCATAGCCACATTCAAGCTCTCACTGGTAATGCGGCCCTGTGGATAGCTGGGTATAAGAAGACGAGTCCCACATGCCTGCATCACAAGATCTGAAATACCATTGCCCTCGTTGCCCATAATAATCAAGCCACGGGATGATAGCGGAGACTCCCAAATGTTCTCGCCGTCGAGCGCTGTGGCATAAACGGGAATATCTGACGGAAGTTCTGAAATAGCCTTAGGCATATTATTAATATAATGTACGCGCACGCGCGAGATTGCCCCCATAGTAGCTTGCACTGCTTTTGGGTTCCAAATATCAACTGTATGAATCGAGCAGAAGATGTCGCTAATACCGAACCAATCAGCTACGCGGACTATCGTTCCCATATTTCCGGGGTCCTGGACGTCGTCAAGACCTAAACACAGAGCATCAACGCAGGCATGTTCGAGAGCAATGTCGTATGTGGGGAGTTTAAAGAGGGCTATAACCTGCTGGGGATGTTGCTGGAGACTGGCACGCTCCAATTCTCTCTGGCTGATGCGGTCGTCTGGCTCTACCCCATTCCACTCATCTGTTGCAGCCATATACACCAAAGTGAAAGCGGACAACAGATCTCCGACCAACTTAGGCCCCTCGGCTACAAACAAGCCCTCGCTGCGTCTGCCTTTGGACGTGGCGAGGGAACGGATTTGTTGGATACGAGCTTTAGTCAACATGAGCGGCGCGAACGCGGCTTAGGGTCTCTGGAGTCATCTGCAGGAAAGAAGCGACATGCACCATAGGGGCACGTAGTATAATCTCAGGCTTTGTCTTCAAGAGGCGCAGATATCTTTCACTGGCATTCTCAAAGCGCTGACTGTCAGCATGTTCCTGAGAGGAGATAAGGGCATGTTCCAAAACCTTACGATAAAGACGTTCAATCTCTTTGTCAGTCTCTATCAAACTGCGCAAGAGGTCATATGGAATACCATAGAGCATGGAATTCTCCAAAGCCTCTACGATGAGTCGGGAAGGTTCTTGTTTCAAGAAACTCTCTATACAGATAACGATGCGTCCTTCATAAGAGAAATGTTCAGTCACATCGCGTCCTCCCTTATAGTAATACTGTCTCACCAATCCTTTCTCAACATAGTACATATATTTGCAGACCTCTCCCTCGACCATGATATCACTTCCCTTGGATACCTTGATAGGAACAAGTATATTGCCGAGGGTCTCTATACCCTGTGGGGTTAGTGTACAATAACGACGTGCTATTTCACGTGCGATGTCACGACATTTATCCATTCTTTTTAATCTTAATCAAGTTTCAATACGGCAAGGAAGGCTTTCTGAGGAACCTGAACGTTGCCGATTTGTTTCATACGTTTTTTACCACGTTTCTGCTTTTCCAGCAGTTTGCGTTTGCGGCTTATATCTCCGCCATAGCATTTAGCCGTTACGTCTTTGCGAACCTGCTTCACCGTCTCGCGAGCCACTATCTTGGCTCCGATAGCTGCCTGTATAGCTATATCAAACTGCTGCCGAGGGAGCAGTTCCTTCAGCTTCTCACACATGCGACGGCCGAAATCCACGGAGTTGTCCACATGTGTAAGGGTAGATAGAGCATCTACTGGTTCGCCATTGAGAAGGATGTCCAGTTTCACCAGTTTTGACGGGCGAAAGCCAGCATGGTGATAATCAAATGATGCGTAGCCTTTGGAAATGCTCTTCAGTTTATCATAGAAATCTATCACGATTTCACCCAGAGGCATGAGAAACTGAATTTCCACCCGGTTACCACTGATGAAATCCTGCTTGACAAGTTCACCGCGTTTGCCAAGACAAAGGGTCATTATAGGCCCAATGTAATTGGCAGTGGTAATCACGGAGGCTTGTATGTATGGCTCTTCTATATGATCAATGAGGGTCTGCTCGGGCATTCCGGCCGGGTTATGGACTTCCTTCACCTCACCCTGTTTGTCATAGACCATGTATGAGACGTTGGGAACTGTTGTTATCACATCCATATTGAACTCGCGGTCAAGACGTTCCTGAACGATCTCCATGTGAAGAAGTCCGAGAAAGCCACAACGGAAACCGAAACCAAGTGCTACTGACGACTCAGGCTGAAAAGTGAGCGACGCATCGTTAAGCTGAAGTTTCTCAAGAGAAGCTCTAAGGTTTTCGAAATCCTCTGTCTCTATAGGGTAAACTCCGGCAAAGACCATCGGTTTCACTTCCTCAAATCCGGAAATAGCCTCGGTCTGAGCTGCTGTTGCCACATGAGTGATAGTATCGCCGACTTTTACCTCGGTTGCTGTCTTGATGCCGCTGACAATATAACCCACATCACCTTGATGCAGTTCATCACATGGCAACATGTCCATTTTCAGAACACCTATCTCATCAGCACGATATTGTTTGCCGGTGTTGATAAACTGCACTTCATCCCCCGTGTGTATATGTCCATTAACTATCTTGAAATATGCTATGATACCACGAAAGGAATTGAATACGGAGTCGAATATAAGCGCTTGCAGAGGAGCATTGTCATCGCCAGCTGGAGATGGTATTCTATCCACTATCGCCTGCAGGATATCATCCACGCCCTGACCGGTTCGTCCGCTGGCTCTGATGATTTCTTCTCGCTTGCATCCAAGCAGGTCGATAATCTCATCTTCCACTTCATCAGGCATGGCATTCGGCATATCACACTTGTTCACGACTGGGATAATCTCCAGGTCATGGTCAATTGCCATATAGAGGTTGGAGATAGTCTGCGCCTGAACGCCCTGAGTGGCATCAACCACGAGTAGCGCTCCTTCACAGGCCGCAATAGAACGGCTTACCTCATATGAGAAGTCAACATGCCCCGGGGTATCAATAAGATTGAGCGTGTATTCCTGACCGTCGATAGTGTAAAGCATCTGTATGGCATGGCTCTTTATTGTAATGCCGCGCTCACGTTCCAGATCCATGTCGTCAAGCATCTGCCCCTCGGTCACCTGGATTGTATTAGTGCGTTCAAGCAAGCGGTCGGCCAATGTGCTTTTCCCGTGGTCGATGTGTGCAATTATGCAGAAGTTCCTTATATTTTTCACGTGTGTATCTGTTCTCTGTTATCTACTCAATCACGTAAACGTGTTCCCATACGTGCCTCTACGACATTCACCACATAGTCACCAAGTTTCTCACACTCGTTGACCAGATCCATGTAGATTGTCCCGACGGCATAGGTGTATTCGTGATTATTGACATCAACAATATTCTGCTGTTTCAACTGGTTGCGATAGTTATTTATCTCATGTTCAGTGTTGAATGTGCGGTTGATGTCAAACGCTTCTTTGCGTCCTGCCATAAGCTCATTCATCAGATTCAGAGTATTATTGGTGAGTTCCATCATTTGATGCAAATGACCATACTGTGACTCGGTGAAATGATCTTCCTTACCCTGATACTTACGGCTGATTGTGCGGGCCATGTTGTAACAAGAGTCACCTATACTCTCCAACTCTGAAATCTCACGTAGCATCGCACGAATCTTAGCCTTCGAGTCATCTGAGAGGTGGGCATCGCTGACCTGGTCCAGATAGTTGGCAATCTCCAGTTCCATGCTGTCAGATATACTCTCATATTTCTCTATGCGGGAGAATAGCTTGTTGAATTCCGTTTCCTGTTCGCTTTTCTTTTTGTTATTGGAGGAAGCAGACAGTATCAGCAGTTCACGAACCATCGAGAACATACGCTGCATACGCTCGGAGAAAGACTGGATCTCCTTCTGCGCTTCAAGCACTGAGAGTTCCGGAGTTTTCATGATACCTGCAGTAATAAAATGCAGTCGTAAATCCTCGTCTTCGTCCGTCTTCTTGGGTTTGATAACCCAGCAGACCAATTTCTCAATCTGAGGGATAAACCAAATAAGTATGAATGTATTTATAACGTTGAATGTGGTGTGGAAGGCTGCAAGTACGAAGTTCAATTTAGCAGCATTGGCAAGGAAGGCATCTGTGCCGGCCGTTTCCTTTGTCATGTTAACATCGTAGCCAACCCAACCGCATACCATGTCCACGAAAGGATGGAAGACAAATAAAATCCACAGCACGCCAAACACGTTGAAGAACATGTGTGCGAAAGCAGCACGCCTGGCCTGTGTGTTTGCAGAAAGGGCTGCAAGATTTGATGTAATTGTAGTTCCGATATTCTCACCCATCACCAACGCAATACCCTGATATATAGGCAGAGCGCCGCTCGAACATAGAATCATGGTGATTGCCATAACAGCGGCTGAGGATTGGACGCAAAAAGTGAGAATGCCACCAAGGACAAGGAATATGAGTGTTGTAGTGAATGAATTAGGGTCAAATGAAGTAAAGAAGTCAAGCAATGCCTGGTTCTCACCAAGGTGCATCTCAGCCCCCGTTCCACGCAGGGTTCCCAGTCCTAAAAGGAGGAAAGACATACCAAAGAGGAAGTCACCTATATAGCGGTATTTCTTCTGATAAATCAATATTATGCCCAAGAAAAAGGTGGGATATACTGCATTGGTTATATCAAAAGACATACCTGCCGACATAATCCATGCCGTTAGCGTCGTTCCGATGTTTGCTCCCATGATAACTGAGATGGCCTGAGCCAACGTCAGCAGACCGGCATTTACAAAAGAAACTGTCATAACAGTCGTTGCCGTTGACGACTGGACAGAGGCTGTAACCAGCATACCAGTCAACATGCCAGTAAATCGGTTTGTAGTCATTGCGCCTAACACATGACGCAGTTGCGGTCCGGCCATCTTTTGCAGGGATTCGCTCATTGATTTCATACCGAACATGAGCAATGCAAGAGAACCTAGAAGTTTAAAGATAATCCAAAATGACATGAGATATTTTTTCAATTTGATTACAGTCGGCAAAGTTAGAAAGAAGTGGCCAATTTTATACGTTCAAAACTATATAAAATCAACATAAAAACAGATTTTTAAAAAAAAGAAGGTAAAAAGACTGGTTTTTCAACTTATTTTCGTACCTTTGCCGACTGTAACTAATTACACACAACTTATAGACCGTAAAGTATGGCAAGCGTGAACAAAGTAATCCTGTTGGGCAATGTCGGTAAAGACCCCGACGTACGATATGTAGATTCCGGTGTGGCTGTAGCCCAATTCCCTCTGGCTACATCAGAACGTAGCTACACCCTGCAAAACGGGACAGAAGTGCCTGAGCGTACCGAATGGCACAATATTGTAGTTTGGCGGAAACAGGCCGAATTTGTAGAGAAGTTTGTTCACAAGGGAGACCAGCTGTACATTGAAGGTAAGATTCACACCCGCTCTTATGATGATAAGCAGGGCGTAAAGCGCTACATCACTGAAATTTGGGCTGAGCAGGTGGAATTGATCAGGAACACAACACAAAGCAATGGATGATTATTATTCTGCTCTAATTACCTTTTTTTCTGGAATCACTATAAACGCGCTCACAATGAGTGCGGCTATTGCTTTAGTCATAGCACTTCTATTACTTGTTTGTTCTGCGTTTGTCAGCGGTAGCGAAATCGCATTTTTTTCTCTGACGCCGTCTGACATGAATGAAATCAACGAGCGCAAACATCAGAACGACGAGACGCTGCTGGCTCTGCTTGACAATAGCGAACGTCTTCTTGCCACCATTCTGTGCTGCAACAACCTCGTAAATGTGGCTATTGTAACCCTACTCGATTTTTTTATCATCAAAACTATAGATTTCGGTTTAAACACAACGGTTGAATTTCTGTTTTCAACTGTAATACTTACCTTCCTTCTCCTTCTATTTGGAGAAATTATGCCTAAGATTTCGGCAGCCCAACATCAGTTATGGATGGCAAGAACTTGTGCTCCTGCTTATAAATTGCTGGAGAAATTCTGGTGGCCGCTGACCTCACTACTTATGCAAGGCACCAGATTGGCGAGTCATATCCAAAGCAATGAGCACCAACTTTCGGTAAATGATTTAGAGCAAGCCCTTGAACTCACTGATAAAGAGGATATTAAGGAAGAGAGCCAAATGCTCAAGGGTATTATACGTTTTGGTGGAGAAACGGCGCGTGAGGTGATGACTCCCCGTGTTGATATTGTGGATTTGGACGTCAAAATGTCCTTCCAAAAAGTGATACAGTGCATCCTGGAAAACAACTATTCACGCATGCCTGTGTATTCAGGAACTATTGATAATATAACCGGCATACTTTATATCAAAGATCTGCTTCCACATCTGTCAAAGCCTGCCTCTTTCCGTTGGCAGACTCTGGTTCGCCCAGCCACCTTTGTTCCCGAGACAAAGATGATTGACGACCTGCTACGCGACTTCCAAGCTCAAAAAGTGCATATTGCTATTGTGGTCGATGAATTTGGTGGCACAAGTGGTCTTATCACTATGGAAGACATTATTGAAGAAATTGTTGGTGAAATCAACGATGAGTATGACGAAGACGAAAGTTCATATACCCGCCTCAATCAAAACACTTATGTCTTTGAGGCCAAAACACTACTCTCAGATTTCCGCAAAGTTATGCAGCTTACGGAGGACACATTTGATGACATTGCAGGCGACGCAGACACACTGGCTGGACTTTTATTGGAAATAAAAGGCGAGTTTCCACAACTTCACGAACGCATACAACACGGACGTTTTGTGTTTGAGGTTATGGAAATGGACGAGCGACGCATAGTTAAAATCAAAGTTATAGTTGGAAAGGAGTAACCCCTACCCCTTTCCTTCTGTTTTAAATTCCACAACACTATTGATATATCTTATACAAGCTGTTATTATTTAATGTATTGTTACGGTTTGATCAAATTTAGTTTTATCCTCTTCCTACTATCATGCAATTATTGATATCGTTTTTAACATGTCATTAACTGCATATTTTCAGTTAGCTCCATTGCTTGGTGCTGCCATTTGAAATTTTATCTGCTTTATTATTTAATTAATGTATAGTAATATATTGCATGAGATATTTTGTTAATCTTCCTTAATATTTAAGATAAATCGCTTGCGATATAATTTATTCTGCATACATTTGCATCGCAAACGATATAAACCACTTAACAAAATTAAGAAATGCAAAAGATTTATGACTTTAAAGCTCTGACGAGTAAAGGCAAGGAACTGGATTTTGCACAGTTCGAAGGCAAGGTGTTATTGATCGTAAATACCGCCAGCAAGTGTGGCTTCACTCCTCAATTTGCCGGTCTGGAGGAACTTAATCAAAGATACAAAGACCTGGGACTTGTAATCATCGGCTTCCCATGCAACCAGTTCAAAGAGCAGGACCCGGGTTCCGACACACAAATAGAAGAATTCTGCCAGTTGAATTATGGCGTAACCTTCCAAATCATGAAGAAGACAGACGTTAATGGAGCTGAAGCCAACCCTATTTTTGTATATCTGAAAGAACAGGCGCCAGAAGAGGAATATAACGGGCTGAAGGCCAAAGCTGCAAAGGCCCTTTTCAAAACAATTAGCAGCAGCGTAGAGAAGCCTAACGATATTCAATGGAATTTCACCAAATTCCTCATATCAAAAGACGGCACTACCATCAAGCGTTTTGCACCTACTACAGAGCCAAAAGACTTTGAGCAGGATATTGAAAAGATGTTGAAATAACAAACTAACAAAAAATTTAATTCTTAAATCATTTTTCATTATGGACAAACAAAATTCATTAAAAGCGTTACAATTATTTGCCACTGGTCTATCAGAAGGCGCATATGTGCATAAGATGCAAGGTCAGATATTCAAGTCACAAGGCTTCAGCAAATTGGGCGAGAAATATATCAATCACTTCAATGAAGAAATGGGCTGGGTTGAAAAATTCGTAGAAAGAATTCTCGACCTTGGAGGTGAGATAAAGTTCGAAGGCATGAAAGAACGTGCTCTCGTCTTCGACCCAATTGACTATATAAAGGAAGATCTGAAGATTCAGGAAGCCGGTGTTGATTTGTTATATAAGTGCATGGAGACACTCACCGGAGATCCTACGACATACGAAATCATGAAGGAGTATCTCAAAGATGAGGAAGAAGACCTCTATTGGAGTCAAGGTACTTTAGATATGATCGAGAAGATTGGCAAGCAGAACTGGTTGTTTACTCAAGTATAACCCTAAAAAAATATACTACTATTATGGCAGACATTAAGACTGTATATGATTTTTTAGAGAAGGCTGGAACCTTTTATTTAGCTACAGTTGAGGGAGATCAGCCCCGTGTACGCCCCTATGGCGCAATGCTTTTCTTTGAAGAGAAAATTTATATCATGGCATTTGGAAAGACCAATGCCACACGTCAGATAGCTAATAATCCCAAGGCTGAAATATGTGCTTTCAAGGGTCAGACACTTCGCATAGAATGCCGTCTGGTGGAAGACAATCGGCCTGAGGTAGGAAAGGCTCTTGTGGACAAGATGCCTGTGTTAAAACCTGCTCTTGGCGAGAATGGTGAGAATGGTGTTATGTATTACATTGCCGACGCAACCGCCACCTTCTTCAAGATGATGGAAGTTACGGATATAGTAAAATTCTAATCTACTGAAAAGATATGAAAGAACAAGTTTTACAAGCCATGCGCGAGGCTGGCAAGCCAGTTTCTGCAGGTGATATAACCAAGGCTCTTGGTGCTGACCGGAAAGAAGTGGATAAAGCGTTTGCCGAACTGAAGAAGGAAGGCGCAATTGTCTCGCCAGTACGCTGCAAATGGGAGCCCGCCAGTAAATAAAATAAATATAAGCTTGATATAGTCGGGCATATATTCACTGACAAACAAGAGATTATATATAGGACAACAAGTAAGGTGATTCTGTATTCTTACAGCAATTGCACCCTACTTGTTGTCCATAAAAACATTAATTATGCATGCAGAATTACAACTTGGCAACCAGCTCTGTTTCCGCATCTATACGGCAGCTCGACTGATTATTCAGGCCTATACTCCTATACTCTCTAAACTTGGTATTACCTATCCTCAGTATCTTGTGCTGATGGTACTATGGGAGCAAGACTCACAACCTGTAAATGACATAGCCCGCAGATTAATGCTGGAGACCAATACTGTCACTCCCCTGCTCCATCGCATGGAGAAATTGGGAATCATTAGCAGGAAACAAGGTATAAATGATAAACGCCAGCATATCGTGAGTCTTACAAAGAAAGGTAAGGACTTGGAGCAACAGGCCTATGATACCATCCCATCATGTATGACAGAGCAGCTCAGCGAATGCCCACTTAGTGCGGAAGGCTATACCCAAATGGCCATGCAGCTCGATTCTCTAATTGATACTCTGAAACAGAAATATTAATATGGCATTCCAATGCGAAAATAGTAGTCTGATGGTAATTGCGATATTAAGACCTACCTCATTCGTTTGACGATTCTGGCGCCAATATAAATATTTTCGTCTTGAAATGGCTTGTCTGCTTTAATAGCCATAGTGATATTGAGGAAACAGGAGTGCGTAAGGAGACCATTTCAATAAATATCGGAAGCGGCCATTTGTTTTCTTGATGTTTTTGCAGGTGTATTCATTTATATAAATTCCATGTTTAGTTTAAAATATAAAGTTACAACAAGTGCATGTGACTTTAAAGGACAACTGAAACTGTTTTCAGCTCTCCAAATGATGCAGGACTGCTCTGAGATGTGGATAGACAAAGAACCCGGTGTAAAACAGTTCTTTGAAGAGCAGAATATGACACAGCTTCTGGCTACACGTCAAGTAGAAGTAGTACGTATACCTCATTTCAAAGAAGAACTGACAGTTACTACTTCAGTTTATGAGATGAAACCCATGTTCGGATTTCGCAACACATTCATTTATGATGCTTCTGGCAAACCATGCTATAAGACTTGGAGCATGGGCGCGTTTGTTGATAAATCAGTTGGGAAATTAAAGCGGGTTGACGATGCAACCATTGCTTCAATGACACTGGAGCCAAAACTTGAAATGAACTATGGTGACAGACGCATAAAATTGCCGGAAGAAAAAGGCGAAGTGTTGGAAGACATAAGGGTGATGCGTTCCGACATTGACTATAACCACCATGTGAACAACGCCAATTATATCCGCATGGCAATGGAGTTGCTGCCTTATGATTTCGAAGTGAGAAATATGCGCGTAGAATACAGAATAGCTGCCAAACTAGGCGACATACTCTCCCCAACCATTTATAGTATTTCCGGAAAAACATATATAATTTCTCTCTCCATCGGTAATGATGTAAGCACTATAATCGAATTCAAATAAACCAATTTAAGGATTTTGCCTTAAGATTCCGTTTTTATTCTGCTCAAGGATAAAGGAATTTCTTTTATAGGGTATCAATTCCAAAAAGAGAAATATGTCACTGATGATTTATTAATCCAACTGCATTTACTGCATCAAATTACGACATTGTCACTATTGACAAGAATAAACCATTCGTTATCAAAAGTAGCTACCAAGTTTCCAAAAGCAACAACCTAAAAGAATAATATTATGACAAAAGCTTTGTTTATAAATGGAAGTCCCCGTAAAAATGGCAACACGGCAAAACTGTTACTGCGTGCCATGGATGGGGCCAGTGAGGCCGGAGCCGAGGTGGAATTGGTCAACCTTTACGACCGCAACCTGAATATCAAGGGGTGCATGAGTTGTTTTATCTGCAAACTAAAAGGAGGGAAAAAAGGCGTATGCTCTTTCAAGGATGACCTTTTGCCCATTCTGCAAAAAGCAGTTGAAGCCGATGTCTTAGTTTGTGGCTCGCCCTGCTATTGTGGTTATCCCACAGCAGGCCTGCGCGCCTTTATGGAGCGCATGGAATTCCCGACAGTAAACTACTCCGACTATTCTAAACCCACTGTAATAAAGAAAATCCATTCTGCAACAATTTATACCATGAATTGTCCGAATGAAGAACTCTATCGCATGATGAATTATGACCACTTGATGGACAATAGCGCCATGCAACTGGGAGTCTTCGGTCCTACTGAAATCCTACGGTCATACGACACATATCAATTCTCGGATTACGGCCGTTTTGATGCTGCATCATTCAGCCCGGAACACAAGGCCGAAATGCGAGACACGCAATTTCCAAAAGACTTACAACAAGCATACGAACTCGGAATACGCCTGGTGAAACAGGTGATAGCAGAGAGATAGTAGCATCACCATATATAAATTTTTCCTCAAACCTTTGGCTGTTTCGCAGAAATACAGTATCTTTGCGGCCGATTTGAAACCGAAGAGGCTCGGTAAAGAGACACCACGAAGGAAGTCCGCCTCCCGGTAAAACCCGTTAAAATACATATAATCAAACATGTACGCAATCGTAGAGATTAACGGTCAACAGTTTAAAGCAGAAGCTGGCAAGAAGCTGTTTGTTCATCACATTCAGAACGCCGAGGCTCAGCAAACTGTTGAATTTGAGAGAGTGTTGTTAGTTGACAACGACGGTGCTGTCACCGTAGGCCTCCCCCTTGTGGAAGGTGCGAAGGTGGTTTGCGAAGTGGTTTCACCATTGGTGAAAGGTGACAAGGTTCTTGTCTTTCACAAGAAGCGCCGTAAGGGCTACCGCAAACTGAATGGCCATCGCCAGCAGTTCACAGAGTTAACTATCAAGGAAGTAATTGCTTAACCACTAAAAACAAGAAACGAAATGGCACATAAAAAAGGTGTTGGCAGTTCTAAGAACGGTCGTGAGTCCGCAGCACAGCGACTCGGAGTGAAGATTTTTGGTGGGCAGAAGTGTGTAGCTGGTAACATTATCGTTCGTCAGCGCGGCACTCAGCATTATCCCGGCAAAAACGTAGGTATGGGCAGTGACCACACGCTTTATGCTCTCGTTGATGGTATTGTTAGCTTCAAGAAGGGACGTCTGGACCGTTCAACGGTTTCAGTAGAGCCCATCGCTGAGGCATAAGGGATACAATAGACCAAAACACAACAGAATCTCATCGGACCCCTCGTGCCTTGTGGTGTGAGGGGTTCGTTTTTCTTATCTGATGACAGTTTAATATATAGACAGATTTCATGAGACATTCTCTTAAAGAGTGGATAGTAGTAACACGTCCATGGTCCTTCCCTGCATCAGCAATGCCCGTTCTTGTAACCATAACTTGGGTCTGGAGCCAAGGGCTGATGCGACATTGGTGGCTCAGTCTCCTTTCATTAATTAACATAATATTGATTCATGCTGCCGGAAATGTGTGGAGCGATTATTTTGACTACCGCCGAGGAGTGGACAGAAAAGACAGTACTAATGTAAGGACCTTGGTTGATGGCCTATTTACAGAAAAGGAAGTGCTTTCCCTATCTCTTGGACTACAAATATCAGCTATAGCATTAGGTTTGTTTATTGTCTGGCTTACTGATATAAACCTGCTTTGGATAGGAATTGCCGGAATTTGTCTTTCATTTATGTATCCACCGCTGAAATATGCAGCAATGGGTGACCTGGTTATTATGGCATGCTACGCTTTGCTGCCAATGCTCGGAATGACACTTATATGTGGCGAAAAGATTGTGCCGGAAATATTGTGGCTGGCTGTTCCGGTAGGCAGTATCACGGTAGCTATACTTCACAGTAACAACACACGCGATATTGAAACAGACAAGCGTGCAAACATTAACACATTTGCCATGCTCACTGGACGCAGGTTCGCATCCTCGATGTACATATTCGAACTTATCCTGCCATATCTTTGGCTCGCCCTGATGGTATCGCTCGGCCTGGCTGACATATTGCCTCGCGTAGCCGACAATGGCATGCTTGCCGTTAGCCCTTGGACACTCGTCGCATTTATCACCTTGCCTGTGGCATGGAAAAACATCAGCGCAATGCGCTCTTACAGCACTCAAGGGATACAATCTATTTCCACTCTCGACGAGGCTACCGCCAAACTGCAGCTTATGTTTAGCCTGACTCTGATTGTAGGACTAGTTATATCTGGACTATGCACCGCGTAACTATTGCCATAATCATAGCAGCCACATTGTGGTTTGTAATGTTCTCCCCCTACACATCATCATTCTTCCCATTTTGGGGAGCGATGGCTGTATCTGCTGCTATACTTCTGACTGTGGCGCTCTCCTTTGGAGGTGTAGAATGTATGCGGACAATAACAAAAGATGGTGCGCAAGTGAGTCTTAATGAAGTTGCAAAAAGCATAGCCATGGGACTTGTTATTGCAGCTGTTCTTTGGTGTGTATTCTGGGTAGGAGACAAATGTTCTCAACTGATATTACCCTTTGCACGCTCACAGGTGAATCTCATCTATGACATGAAAAGCGGCGAGTCGCCACTGTTACTCACTCTTCTATTGTTATTTTTGATAGGCCCGGCAGAAGAAATATTCTGGAGAGGTTATATACAGCGCTCTTTTGCCTCACGCTTCTCTCCGCTAAAGGCATTCATCATCACAACTGCAATTTACTCATTGGTGCATCTGCCGTCATGCAATTTTATGCTTATCATGTCAGCCCTGACATGCGGCATAGTATGGGGCGGACTATATTACATTTGGCCACGCCAACTGCCGGCTATCATCATCAGCCACGCTGTATGGGATGCAGCTGCTTTCGTTTGGTTTCCCTTATGATAATATTGCAAATATCAACTTTTTGCCAAAAACAGCAAAAATATAAGCATTTAGCTTATATAATACATAATTTTTAGCTAACTTTGGCGCGCAATTATAATAAAACAGAAAAAGAAAACATCATAATGCTAACACTTAAACTTATTAACGAAGAGACCGCAAAGGTCATCCAAGGACTGGAAAAGAAACATTTTCAGGGCGCTGCTGAAGCCATCGCTGCTGTTCAGGCCACCGACAAGCGCCGCCGTGAGGCTCAGGCACAGTTGGATCAGCTACTTTCTGAAAGCAAAAAAAAGGCATCAGAAATTGGAGCACTGATGAAACAAGGCAAACGTGAGGAAGCCGAGCAGGCCAAAAGCACAGTTGCAGCAATAAAAGAACAAGCCAAGGCCCTGGAGACTGAAATGGATGAAGCACAGAAGCAGGTCAACGAAATGCTCTGTCAAATACCAAATATTCCATACGACGAAGTGCCTGAGGGACGTACAGCTGAAGATAATATTGTAGTAAAAACAAGTCTCTCAACCGAAGAGAATGCAAAAGATAAAGGCGAAGAATTTGACTTAAATATAACTGTCGCTGAGTACAACGAAGCATATAGAGATGCTTTGCCAAGTGTTGCTGGTGAGGCACCGCTCCCCCACTGGGAGTTAGCCCACAAATACAATCTGATCGACTTCGATCTTGGAGTTAAGATTACCGGTGCAGGGTTCCCTGTTTACATCGGCAAAGGGGCTCAGCTGCAACGTGCACTTATTAACTTCTTTCTTGAAGAAGCGCGCAAGGCAGGATACACTGAGATTATGCCGCCTACAGTAGTCAATACCGCCTCAGGATATGGCACAGGTCAGTTGCCAGACAAAGAAGGACAGATGTATCATGCCGAGGTGGATGATTTCTATCTTATTCCAACAGCCGAGGTGCCAGTGACAAATATTTATCGCGATGTCATTCTTGACGAACGCGACCTGCCAATCAGGAACTGTGCCTATACGCAGTGTTTCCGCCGGGAAGCCGGATCATATGGTAAAGACGTGCGCGGTCTCAACCGTTTGCATGAATTCTCGAAAGTTGAGATTGTACGTATTGATACGCCAGAACACTCAAGGGAAAGCCACAAGGAAATGCTTGCCCACGTAGAAGGCCTGCTGAAGAAACTGGAACTGCCCTATCGGATACTGCGTCTCTGTGGCGGCGACCAAAGTTTCACCTCTGCCATCTGCTATGATTTCGAGGTATACAGCGAGGCACAAAAGAGATGGCTTGAAGTAAGTTCTGTGAGCAACTTTGACACCTACCAGGCTAATCGCTTACATTGCCGTTACCGCCCTGAAAACTCAAAGAAGCCAGAACTCTGTCACACATTGAACGGCTCTGCATTGGCACTGCCGCGCATCGTAGCTGCTCTGCTGGAGAACAACCAAACAGAGGGCGGGATACGTATTCCCAAGGCTCTGCAGACATTTACAGGTTTTGATTTTATCAACTAAACAACACACAAAACACATATTATTAAAGATTAAGGGAAAATGAACAAGATTGTTGCAAAGGAACAGTTTTCTGAAAAAGTATATAAGTTGGTGGTTGAAGCCCCCCTTATTGCAAAAGCGAGACGTGCTGGCCATTTCGTAATAGTTCGAGTTGGAGAAAAGGGGGAACGCATGCCTCTCACAATCGCCGATTCTGACACCAAGGCCGGAACTATCACTCTGGTAGTGCAAAAAGTCGGGGTCAGCAGCACCAAACTGTGCAACCTCAATGTGGGCGATGAGATTACGAACATTGTAGGCCCACTTGGCAAGGCCACACACATAGAAAATTTCGGAACAGTAGTTTGCGCCGGAGGTGGCGTAGGTGTCGCACCTATGCTGCCAATAATCAAGGCCTTGAAAGAAGCCGGAAATCGTGTGGTTAGTGTGCTCGCCGGCCGCAGCAAGGACTTAATTATCCTTGAAGACGAAGTGCGCAAGCATTCTGATGAAGTTATAATCATGACAGACGACGGCTCCTATGGACAAAAGGGCGTAGTCACAGTAGGCATAGAGCAGGTCATACAGAGAGAAAAAGTTGACAAGGTATTTGCCATCGGTCCAGCCATCATGATGAAGTTCTGCTGTCTGCTTACAAAAAAATACGGCATCTCCACCGATGTCTCTCTCAATACCATCATGGTGGACGGCTCTGGCATGTGCGGCGCCTGCCGTATTACAGTTGGCGGAAAAACTCGTTTTGTCTGTGTTGACGGCCCTGAATTTGACGGCCATCAGGTGGATTTCGACGAGATGTTGTCCAGAATGACTGCTTTCAGGGAAGAAGAACAGCAGGCTATGCAAATGTATCTCTCTTGCTCTCAACAGATTGAAGAACAGTCTGCAAAATCTGAGACAAACACAGAAAGCACCACTTCAGCACAACAGAGTGAAGAAGTTAAAGATGAGCTCCTTACAGACCGTAATGCACCTTGGCGAGAAGAACTGCGTAAGAGCATGAAAGCCAAAGAACGCACATCAATACCACGTGTAAAGATGAACGAATTAGACCCTGTTTATCGCGCGACCACACGCACAGAAGAGGTCAATCAGGGCCTCACCAAAGAACAGGCTCTCACTGAGGCCCAGCGTTGCCTCGATTGCGCAAAGCCTACATGTATGGAAGGATGCCCCGTAGGTGTGCAGATTCCGTCATTCATAAAGAATATTGAGCGGGGCAACTTCCTCGGAGCCGCAAAAGTTCTGAAGATGACATCTGCCCTGCCTGCCGTATGTGGTCGCGTATGCCCGCAGGAAAAGCAATGTGAAAGCCGCTGTATCCATCTTAAGATGAATGAGCCTGCCGTAGCCATCGGTTATCTGGAGCGTTTCGCTGCAGACTATGAGCGCGAAAGCGGCAACATAACGATTCCGGAATGTGCTCCGGCCAATGGAAAGAAAATAGCAGTCGTCGGTTCCGGCCCTTCCGGACTCTCATTTGCTGGCGACATGGCCAAGTTTGGCTATGACGTCACCGTTTTCGAAGCACTTCATGAGATTGGAGGCGTACTGAAATACGGTATTCCTGAATTCCGTCTTCCAAATGCTATTGTGGATGTAGAAATTCAGAATCTTGGTAAGATGGGAGTTAAATTCGTAAAAGACTGCATAATAGGCAAGACCATCTCCGTAGAAGAACTTGAAGCACAAGGATTCGCCGGCATCTTCGTGGGTTCCGGAGCCGGCCTGCCAAATTTCATGAATATACCTGGAGAAAATCTTAAGGGTATAATGTCAAGCAATGAATATCTCACTCGGGTAAATCTTATGGATGCCTCTGCAGCAGACTCCGACACCCCTATTCATCGCGCCAAAAACGTGATGGTAGTTGGTGGCGGCAATACCGCAATGGACTCCTGTCGGACAGCCAAGCGCCTCGGGGCCGACAGAGTATTCATTGCTTACCGCCGCTCTGAAGCTGAAATGCCAGCACGTCTTGAAGAGGTTAAGCATGCCAAGGAAGAAGGTATTGAATTCCTCACACTTCACAACCCCGTCGAATACCTTGCCGACGACAAGGGAAACGTACGTGCTGTAGTTCTCCAGAAAATGGAGTTGGGCGAGCCCGACGCCAGCGGCCGTCGTTCGCCGCAACCCATTCCTGGAGCAACTGAGACCATAGATATAGATCAAGCTATAGTAGCTGTCGGAGTTTCACCCAACCCGATAGTGCCTACAAGTATTGAAGGTCTTGAGCTGGGACGCAAAAACACAATCGCAGTAAATGAAGGAATGCAGACAAATATTCCGACCATTTTCGCCGGTGGTGATATCGTTCGCGGTGGGGCAACAGTCATCCTTGCCATGGGTGACGGAAGACGCGCAGCCCAGTCAATGCACGAATATCTGCAACAAAAAGCATGAAAAGAACTCTAATCATAATCCTCCTAACGGCCCTCCTCTTCCCTGTGCAAGCTCAGAAGAGGAGGACTAAATCAGCTGCCAAAACAAAAAAGCAGGCTCCTACGGCATTGGAGCAGGCTCGAACAGCCTTGGAGGTTTATGACTTTGAGTCTGCTGCAGATATACTCTCAAAGGAAATTGAAAGCCTGACACGTAAAAAACTTTCTACTGCAGAAGCTGACTCTCTCCTGTTTATAGCTCAGAACGGGACATCGCGGCTCCTTGCTACAGAAAAAATAATAATCATAGATAGTGTAGTGTGCTCTAAGGATATGGCCTTGAAAGCCATACGCCTCAGTAATGGCAACGGACACCTGCACACCTATGCGTCCATTTACATGCAACAGGATACTCAGGGAGCCACACTTTATGAAAACGACTTTGGCAACAAGAGATTTCTGGCAGTCCCGTCGAAAGGCAACACATCGCCAATACTCTCAGTCTCAGACAAGATTGGTAACGACTGGACTGCTCCGACTCCTATTAAAGGGTTGCATGCAAGTGATATAGCGCAAAATTTCCCATTCCTGCTTTCAGATGGCGTAACTCTTTTCTTTGCTGCAAAAGGACCTGAAAGTATGGGGGGATATGACATCTTCGTCACTCGCGCCGACGACTCTAATGATAATTCATACCTCACACCGGAGAACCTTGGCTTCCCGTTCAACTCAGCGGCCAACGACTACCTGATGGTAATCGACGAACAGGCAAAACTGGGATGGTTCATATCAGACCGCCGCCAGCCGGAAGGCAAAGTATGCGTCTATACTTTCATTCCCAATGAAAGACGTAATAACTATACCGAATCCACAGATCCTCAGATACTTCGTAATGCAGCACGCATCAGCAGAATACGTGACACATGGAAGGATATGGATGCAGTAAAAGCTGCTCAGCAGAGACTCTCTGACTTACGGACAGGCAAAACCATTCATCGGACTAATGTTCCAGACTTCTGTTTCCCAATAGATGATAATCGCACTTACACCCGAATTGCCGATTTCAAGTCCGAAAAAGCCAGAGTACAGATGACACGATGGCTAAATCTTGAGAAAACGAACAAATCGGATGAGGTAATTCTGCAACGTCTCAGAGAAAGATTCGCAGAAACGACAAATGATGTTCAACGGGAAAAACTGGCTCAGTCAATACTCCGACTGGAGAATTCATATTCGCGCAATGTCAAACAGACTCGCTCTCTTGCAAAAGAAATTCGCAACATCGAAATTACAAATTCCAAATAAATATAACTATGAACAAAATCTTCGCACCTTCAGAACTGATAATCAACGAAGACAACAGTGTCTTCCATCTGCATGTACGCCCTGAACAGCTGGCTGACAAAGTTATATTAGTAGGCGACCCGGGAAGAGTAATTACGGTGGCTAAACATTTCGAGCGTCTGGAATGTGACATACAAAGCCGGGAATTCCACACCATCACAGGTTACTATAAGGGCAAACGCATAACTGTTGTTTCCCACGGCATCGGGTGTGACAACATCGATATCGTAATGAACGAGTTGGACGCACTCGCAAATATCGACTTCAACACACGTCAGGAGAAGAAAGAACTACGCTCACTCGATCTTGTGCGAATCGGAACTTGTGGCGGACTACAGCCCAACACTCCCGTTGGATCATATATAGCCTCATGCAAGAGCATCGGATTTGACGGGTTGCTGAATTTCTATGCCGGACGAAACGAAGTCTGCGACCTCAGCTTTGAGGAGGCATTCACCAAACACATGAAATGGAATCCGCAACTCTGTGCGCCCTACGTAATCGATGCAAACAGCGAACTCGTTGAACGAATTTGCGGAGACGAGATGGTTCGCGGCGTCACCATATCATGCGGCGGCTTCTTTGGTCCGCAAGGCAGAGAACTTCGAATCCCGTTAGCAGATCCGGAACAAAACAGTAAGATAGAAGCCTTTGAATATCAGGGCTGGAAGATAACTAACTTCGAGATGGAGTCGAGTGCATTGGCCGGTCTCGCACGGCTGCTGGGTCATCGGGCTATGACCTGCTGCATGGTCATTGCCAACCGTCTGGCAGGCGAAGCAAACACTGGATACAAGGGGACGATCGACGGGCTTATACAAATAGTTCTTGAACGCATATAAAAAGCGATGAACGGCATATATTCTATACTCCTGCTGATACTGAGCAATATTTTCATGACTTTCGCTTGGTATGGACATCTCAAACTTCAGCAAACAGGAACATCATCCACTTGGCCGCTGATTGGCGTCATTGCATTCTCATGGTGCATCGCATTCTTTGAATATTGCTGTCAGGTCCCAGCCAACCGGATAGGATTCGAGGGAAACGGCGGCCCGTTCAATCTGGTTCAACTTAAGGTAATTCAAGAATGTGTTTCGCTCACCGTTTTTGCAATTATAGCCAACCTTATGTTCCAGAATCAGAGCCTGCATTGGAACCATATTGCCGCCTTCGCCTGTCTCATAGGTGCAGTATATTTCGTCTTCATGAAATAAAACCATAATACATATATCTGTAATATCCAGTTTTGATAATTATTGATAACCCGCCAACTGACAGAGACAGATATGCTCCATTTTGTTTTATAAAATCAGTATTTGATAAGGTTTGTGATTATGAACACAGATTCTATCTGCGCTTTGGCCACACCCGTTGGCGGGGCTATTGCAGTAATAAGACTGTCGGGAGGACGAGCCCTGGATATCCTCGCAAAAATATTCCGGAGTCGCTCTTTCTCAACACTGCAGATTGAAAACCTCCCTACCCGCTCGCTGCATTACGGGCACATCGTAGATGCAACATCCTCTGAGGAAGAGATAATAGACGAAGTTCTCGTATCTGTCTTTCGTTCACCGAATAGTTACACTGGTGAAGACTCTGCAGAAATTTCATCTCACGGCAGCAGATATATAACTGCGAAAATTATTGAAACACTTATAAGAAATGGAGCCAGACAGGCTAACCCCGGTGAATTCACACAAAGAGCATTTCTGAATGGTAAAATGGACCTCAGCCAGGCCGAAGCAGTAGCTGATTTGATAGCCTCCGCCAATCGCGCAACTCATCGTATTGCAATCAGCCAGCTGCGGGGACATTTTTCTTCTGAATTGAGTCTTTTACGCGAGAAACTTCTCAGACTCACGTCACTCCTCGAATTAGAGCTGGATTTTTCTGATCATGAGGACCTGGAGTTTGCGGACCGCTCAGAACTCCTTTCTCTAGCCAAGCAGATTGACGAACGAATATGCACCCTGGCATCGTCTTTCGAAACCGGGCAAGCCCTTAAAAATGGGATCCCCGTTGCTATAGTCGGAAAGACCAATGTCGGTAAGAGTACGTTGCTAAACCGCCTCCTCCGGGATGACAGGGCAATTGTTTCAGATATTCACGGTACCACACGCGACACAATAGAAGACACAATTGACATCCGAGACGTAACATTCCGCTTCATAGACACCGCAGGCATTCGCGACACCTCGGATTCTGTTGAACAAATCGGTATCCAGCGCACCTTCGCAGCCATAGAAAAAGCAAGCATCATACTGTGGCTTACTGACCAAGAGCCAAGCTCTGAAGAGAAAACCGAAATGATAAAACGATGCAATGGGAAATCTATGATTATCGCGCGTAACAAAATCGACCTGAACAAAAGCCCCATAGCCAATTCCATTCAGATTGACAACAAGGTATTTCCAATAGTAAATCTTTCGGCCAAATACGACTCCAACCTTAACCTCCTCGAGTCTGCAATCTATTCTGCTGCTAATATTCCCACACTCACCGACTCAGACATCATTGTTACTTCTGCTCGTCATTATGAAGCATTACTGCGGGCACACACCAGCATCTCCCGTGTAATTGACGGCCTAAAACAACAATTAAGTGGCGACCTCATCGCAGAAAACCTCAGATTTACCCTCACACATCTTGCCGACATCACAGGAGGCGCTATCACACCTCAAGAAACGCTTTCTAACATATTCAGTCACTTCTGCGTGGGCAAGTAGATTACAACTAATTGATACACAGGCTATTATATCGTTTTGTTAGGGTATTTTAACAAGTAAATAAGAATTAATCAAGATTAAATGTAATTACCTATAGGTCAGCAGATTAACACATTTGCTAATCAAGTTTTATTATTACATTCTGCATAAGATTTCGTCAGAAGTGATGGAAAAAACATTCAAAAATCTGCAAATATCTGAGACTCATTTTCAGGGTTGTTTACACCCCATATTTGCAGATGTTTGCAGATTCTAAAATCGCATCAATTCATAGAATGCTCTTAGCGATATT
>JAILPK010000080.1 GCA_024699495.1 Bacteroidaceae bacterium
ATTGCATCGTCTGTTACCCGCATACCTGCGCCGTACTGTGCAAGTTCGGTGGCGGCAGCCTCGCGTTCTTCTAATGAGGCTATTGCCGTTGACGGCTCTTGTCGCAGGAAATCGTTACGGAGATTGTCGGCTGTGATGCCGCACTTGCGAGCTGCCATCCGCGTGAGCATCGGGCCAAGGTGGTCCTTAATGCGCTCGTGAATTTTGTATGTAGTCTCGATGCTTACGGCTTCTGTCTTAAAGCCTTGGCAAATGAGACCGTAGAACCCATCGTCTAAAATTTTCTGGAAAAACTCATTCTCGGTAAGTCCAGCTGCTTGTGCAAGTGAGGCATAGGTTATTGTTATGGTCTGGTTGTGCATAAATTTCTGCGGCGAAAGGAAATTGCCTGCGTTGCCGTAGCCGCCAGCGCCGCCGTAGTATGAGGTGTGTCCTCTGTTCCAGCCGCCGCGCTGCACCTTGATAGCATTGTGCTGGTGGTTACACGTAACGCTGGCCTTAGTCGTATATTTTGTCCGTCCTATGACGAAAATGAGATTTCGTTGTGCTTTGCCGCCGCGACATTCCAAATATTCACGATATGGATCCTCGGGCACCTTCGGATGTCCTGTCTCATCGTCAAAATCGGTGTAATATTGTACATCGTTGTACGTTTTTATGGTTATGCCTGTGGCAGTCAAAGTTATTGAAGTACTTCCTGTGGGGTGATTGCGATTGCCCTCCACATCCCACGCCGTATAGTTGATTTTGTTGTAATCGTAAGGCACACGCAGTCCACCGTTCCAAATGAACAGTGTGCCACCGCCGTCGGCCGCCGGAGTATATTTCAAAGTTCCCCAGTCAGCGTCCCAAGGCTTTTTCCATTTTATTGCGTTTGCCGTTATCTGCTTGTAGGCTTCCAATTGACCCTCGGCTTCACGCAGACGCTCGTAGGCTGAGTGTTGAGCCGAAACTTCTGTGTACTGAGAAGTAAAAACGCAACTTATAACAAATAATGCCAATTTTTTGTTCATTTGTTTGTTTTATTAGGCGTAGTTTCCTGGTTTTAGCTAGATTGTTCCTTTTTCCGTACATGAATTTTATGGGTTAAGACGGTGTGAAACAACATCTTAAGTCCTTTTTTGACCTTCTGAGAATCGCGTAAAACGAAACTTCCTGCCATCTGCTCGTAAATACTCGATTCTCAGAACGCCAATTTTTATCCTTTTTAACAATAATGCTAAATTATCAGAAGAACTTTATTTCCTTGCCTTCGACCTCAGAGAGAAGCAAGTTGGCGAGGCGTGAGGTTCCGAGACGAAGCCACTGGTTGGTCAGCCACTGTTCGCCGAGCACTTCTTTTACTATCGTGTAGTAGATAAGAGCATCATGCACTGTGTTCAGACCTCCTGCCGGTTTGAAGCCGATTTGGATGCCCGTATTCTCATAATATTCCTTTATTGCCTGGCACATCACGTAGGCAGCCTCTGGGGTGGCAGCTGGCTTCTCCTTGCCGGTTGATGTTTTGATATAGTCAGCTCCTGCATACATGGCAAGAAGGCTGGCACGCTTGATGTCTGCACAAGAGGGTAGGAGACCGCTTTCAAGTATAACCTTCATCTTGTGTTCACCACATACGGCCTTCAATTCACCGATTTCATCGCATAAAGTCTCGTAATCGCCACTCAGGTATTTACCTACGCTCATCACGATGTCTATCTCTGTGGCACCGTCTTTTATGGCCAGGGCTGTCTCTGCTACCTTGACCTCCAGACGTGCCTGAGAGCTCGGAAAACTACCGCTTACGCAAGCAATCTCAACGCCGTCAACCTGCAGACTTTGTGATACGATCTCTGCATAGCATGGATAGACACAAATCGTTGCTACGTGGGGTAGGGCAGGGTAGGCCTCGTCGAACTTGTTCACTTTCTCTGTGAATGCCAGCACGCTCTCTTCTGAATCTGTGGTCTTCAGTGTGGTTAGTTCCACACTGCCCATAAGGAATTTCTTCACTTCGAGAGTGTCATTCTCAGGCACTTTCTCTTCGATGATTTTCTTTACTGCACTTGCAACAGCCTCGTCGCTGATGTTGCAGTCGTACTTTGCCAAAGCCTGTTCGTACTTACTGATTTCTTCCATAGTTTCTTTATGTTTTAGTTGTAATATAATGATTGTGATTTGATTACTATTCCTTATTATGAGTATCCATCAGGATTGTCACAGGGCCGTCGTTGGTGAGGCTTACCTTCATGTCCGCTCCAAATTCGCCGTGGCCTACAGGACGCCCGATAGCATCACTCAATCTTTGTATAAAGAGCTCATACAAAGGCACTGAGATATCGTGTGTTGCAGCTCGAAGCCAGGAGGGGCGACTCCCTTTCTTATATGAGGCAAACAGTGTAAACTGACTGACTACGATTATGTTACCATCCGCACCTTCATGTTCTCCTGCAATGTCAGTTATACTGCGGTTCATGACTCCATTCTCGTCATCAAACACTCTCAGACTTGCCACTTTTCTCACAAGCCATTCAACATCATCCGGTGTGTCTGTTGCCTCTATTCCGAGCAATATAACATAACCAAGTCCTTGAAAATCAGCGTGTTTGCGACCTTCAATCATTACGGATGCTCCTTTTGCTCTCTGTATAACTATTCTCATATAATCAACTTGTTATTGCCGAATACCAGATGATGATTATTACCAATATATGAAGGAATTGGTCCAGTCCGTATAGCTGCCAATATGGTTTCTTTTGCATGTCTGCCAGGGTAGGGTAGAGCGCTGTCAGACGTCCCTTTAAGCTGTCTATGATAAAGTGAGTTATAAATTCTATTCCTGCAAGGATAGACGATAGCTCCCAAGCCGTCCCTGCTATCAGCAGGCATAGGAATATCAGTAACGCATGTACAGCAGCGTGAGATATTATAGGCACTACGGGGCTGCCTTTTGCCTTCGCTGCAATCATACTTGGTGTCGTTAACTGGAAATCCGCCAGATAATGACATATAATCAGGCTTATCAGAACTAATATTATCGTCATTTGAAATACTCTTTAATTGCTTTCGTTTTGGCTTCTCCAACTACTTTTATCAGCTCTTCAACGCTGGCTTCGCGTATTCTCTTAACGCTCTTGAAGGCCTTCAACAGCGCTTGTTTTGTCTTTGGTCCTATGCCAGGAACAGCGTCCAATTCGGAGTGCAGCTGACTTTTGCTGCGCTTGTCTCTGTGGAAGGAAATGGCGTAGCGGTGTACCTCGTCCTGAATCTGTGTCAAAAGGCGGAATAATGCGCTGTCCTGCTTTAACGCAATAGTCATTGGAGGGTTGCCGTAGAGGAGCTCGTGAGTGCGGTGGCGGTCGTCTTTAGCCAGTCCTGCAATGGGTATATTCAGCCCTAATTCACCCTCAATCACTTCGCGAACGACGCTCATTTGGCCTGCGCCTCCGTCTGTTATAATCAGGTCGGGTAGGGGAGAGCCCTCCTCTTTCAAGCGACTATAACGGCGTCTCACAACCTCTTTCATCGAGGCGTAATCGTCGGGCCCTACAACTGTTTTTATGTTGTATTTCCTGTAGTCTGATTTGCTCGGTTTGCATTTCTTGAACACTACGCATCCGGCCACAGCGTCTGTACCTGATATGTTGGAATTATCAAAGCATTCTATATGCATCGGTAAGCTCGGCAAATGGAGGTGATCTTTAATCTCTTTCATTAGTCTTACGCTCTTCTGCTCGGGATTTAACTTGTCCTGTTGCTTCAGCCTGTCCAGCTTATATTGCTTCACATTCATCGCAGAAAGCTCTAATAAATGTCTCTTATCACCACGCGTTGGTATGCTGATTTCCACGTTGTTAAGAGGTAGTTCCACGGGGAACGGTACAACGATTTCCCGCGCTTCTGACTTCCATCTGTCACGCATGTCCATGATGCTGCGCACTATCAGTTCTTCCTTCGTTTCATCCAGCTTTTTCTTATATTCAAATGTGAATGCCTGGTTTATTGCTCCCTCTACTACATGTAGGTAGTTGATGTAAGCCACCCGCTCGTCATCTTCTATGTTGAATACGTCGATATTGTGGTTTGTGCCTGTGATAACCACACTCTTCTCTTGGTGGCTCGTTAGCAGTTCATACCTCTTCTTCACCACCTGGGCCTCTTCGAATCGCATCTCTTCGGCGAGAGTTTGCATCTGTTTCAACATATCGCGTCGCAACGCTGCAGTATCTCCTTTCAGGATTCGTGTTGCTGCATCGATGAATTGCATGTATTCTTCGTGGCTTTGGTATCCCACGCACGGGCCGAGGCAATTCTTCATGTGATACTCCAGGCACAACTTATATTTGCCCCCTTCAACTCCTTCCTTGCTCATCGGCTGATGGCATCGTCTGATAGGGTATAGGTTGCGGAAGAGCTCGAGCAATCCGTTCAAAACTGATATGTTACTGTATGGCCCGTAGTATGTTGCGCCGCGTCGGTCTATATTTCTTGTTTTGAATATCCGGGGGAGATATTCCTTAGTGACAGCAATGCTCGGATAGGTCTTTCCGTCTTTCAGCAGAACGTTGTATCGCGGTTGGAACTGTTTTATCAGCTGGTTCTCCAATAACAGGGCTTCAGCCTCGGTTTTGACTACAGTGTAGGTTATGTTGTGTATCTTGCTTACAAGAATCTTAGTCTTGTATCTGTCAACTTCGCTATGGAAGTAGGATGAACAGCGGCTTTTCAGTTTCTTGGCCTTACCCACATAAATTATCGTACCATGAATGTCATAGTATTGATAACTGCCGGGCTTTTCTGGCATCGCGCTAACGATTTCCTTGAGCCTGCTGATCCGCTTTTCGTCCTCTTCTTTTGTCATTGCGACTTCTGCTCGTAGCTATTTTACTTCAGATAGTAACCAATGTAGTGAGTTCTATTCCTTCAAACTGGTCGCGTCCGTGTAGCCCTTCGTCAGTTATCTCAATAATAAAGTTGATGTAGATTTTCTTCGGCTGGAAGTGCTTCACCAGCTTATACGTTGCCATTGCAGTGCCTCCCGTAGCCAAGAGGTCGTCATGGATTAGAACGACATCGTCAGAGTCGATAGAGTCGATATGCATCTCTACGGTATCAACTCCATACTCCTTGGAGAAGCTTTCTTTGATAACGGTTGCAGGCAGTTTTCCCGGTTTGCGTGCCAGAACCACTCCGCATCCAAGTCTTGCGGCCAGCGCAGAAGCCATCACGAATCCCCTGCTTTCTACTCCAACAATCTTGGTAATGCCCTTGTCTTTGTAGAGCTCGTACATTTCATCCAGCATGATTTTCATGCATTCTGCACTCTTGTAGAGTGTTGTTACATCACGGAAATTGATCCCCTTCTTGGGGAAGTCAGGAATACAACGCAGGTTGTCAATTAGTACTTGATTGTTCATCTTATGATATTTATTTTAAGTCATTTGTCCGTTTGTAATGTGCTGAGTGCAACTCTTTAGTTTCACGTGAAACGTAGGCCGTCATCGTCCGAGAAGCACAAGCAGAACGTTTATGTCTGAGGGAGATACGCCAGGAATGCGTGACGCTTGTCCCAACGTTTCCGGGTCATGGCGGATAAGTTTTTGCCTGCCTTCAGTGGATATTGACTGTAGGTCGTTATAGTCGAAGTGTCCGCGTATTTTGATGTTCTCCAACCTGTGCATCTTCTCTGCCTGTTCCAGTTCGCGTTCAATATATCCGCTATACTTGATCTGTATCTCAGCTTCTTCTATTATTTCATCCTTTCGGCTCTTGATGGAATCCAGCAGACTGTAAAGACTGGGGACGATTTCAGCGAGGTTCTTTATGCTTACTTGCGGTCTGCCGAGCAACTCTATGATCTTGCAGCCACGGGCAAGCGGGGCCGTGCCGGACTGTTCGAGCATTGCGTTGACCTCTTCGGGCTTTACCGATTGTACTTTGGCAAACTCTATTATGCGTTGTATATCCTCTGCTTTTTCCCTAAAGAGATTCATGCGTTCGCTGGTGGCTACGCCATATTTGTAGCCGGTCTCGGTGAGCCGCACGTCAGCATTGTCCTGCCGCAGCAGTATCCGGTATTCGGCGCGTGAGGTGAACATTCGATAGGGTTCGTCAACTCCCTTTATCACCAGGTCGTCAACCAGAACTCCGATATATGAGTTATCCCGCTGCAGCGTCAGAGGAGTTTCATTGCCGCATTTGCGCACTGCATTGATGCCTGCGAGCAGGCCCTGTCCGGCAGCCTCCTCATAGCCTGTGGTGCCATTGACCTGTCCGGCCATAAAGAGCCCGTCAATTACTCTGGATTCGAGAGAGTGGTGCAGTTGGGTGGGGTCGAAGAAGTCGTATTCTATGGCATATCCAGGCCTGAATATCTCAAGATTGCGGAAGGCCGGAATGAGTTTCAGGGCCTCAATCTGCACATTTATCGGCATCGAGGATGAGAAGCCGTTGAGATAATATTCCTGAGTGTCAGTTCCCTCCGGTTCGAGGAAGAGCTGGTGTTGCTCCTTGTCGGGGAAGGTGACGAGTTTTGTCTCAATGCTTGGGCAATATCTCGGTCCGATGCTCTGTATTTGGCCGTTGTAGAGAGGGGAGTCTGGCAGTCCTTCCCGCAAGCGCTCATGTACTGCTTCATTAGTATAAGTGATCCAGCAGGGGAGCGACGGAAGTCTCTTCTCTGCAGCTTCTGTATTGTCATGCTCTGAGGGGATGAATGAGAATTGCCGTCCTTCAGTATCTCCTGGCTGTTCAGTCATTTGCGAGAAGTCCACGCTGCGGGCGTCGATGCGGACCGGTGTTCCGGTCTTCATTCGGGCCACCCGTATGCCGTGGGCAGCGATGCTCTCTGAGAGCTCAAGCGACGGCGGTTCGGCACAGCGTCCTCCAGGCAGCTGAACACGTCCGATATGCATCAGTCCGTTGAGGAACGTTCCAGCTGTGATAACAATGCTCTTGGCATTGAATGTCATGCCAAGATATGTCTCTACGCCAGTGGCCACGGCGGCCATGCCGGAAGAGTGGGGTGGGGAGGTGATCAGCTTCCTGACCTGGTCCTGCCATATATGCAGGTTCGGAGTATTCTCCAACACATTGCGCCAGGCCCAGATGAATTTGGCACGGTCGCATTGTGCGCGCGGGCTCCACATAGCCGGTCCCTTGGAACGGTTGAGCATCCGAAACTGTATCGTAGTCTGGTCAGTAACGATTCCCATAGCCCCTCCAAGAGCGTCTATCTCCCTGACTATCTGTCCTTTAGCTATTCCTCCCACGGCCGGATTACAAGACATCTGTGCAATCTTGTTCATATCCATAGTGATGAGCAGCGTTTGCGCACCCATCATTGCGGCTGCATGCGCAGCCTCGCATCCGGCGTGTCCGGCTCCAACTACTATGACGTCATAATTTCTCCTGATGCTCATCTGATAATAATCTTTTTCCCGTTGAGGATATAAATGCCTTTGGGGAATTGGCGGTTTATTGTAGGATTATGGTTACCGCTTACGCGGCGGCCAGTCAGGTCGTATAATGTATTTGTCTGCATTGGCATAGCTTCAGCTGGAGTTTCTACTGAGTCCCAAAGGGGATTCTCATCCACCTGCAGCAGCATCGAGCAGCCGTTGTTGTCCGTTCGCCACTCAGTGAGCTTTTTCCCGGTGTCAACCTGCACAGAGAGAAGATATTGGTCAGCCAGACGCGGCTGCCAGTTGTTCACCGTGGCGAATATCATTGTGCCTTCACCTGGAGCCAGCGTATTGGCGTCGGGCAGCAGAGAGTCGTTTACGGGTTGCTCTGAGGCTGAATTTATTTGCGCAGAAGCGACTTTCTTGCCGTCGATGGTCCAGATTACGTTCCACGAGTCTGAGGCCTTCAGAGGCGCATTTCCTTGGTTCTTAACATAGGTATAGAACGTTACTTTGTCGCCGGTTCGCGGGTATCTGGGATGGGTGAATATGCCCGTAGCCTTAAGGTCCGGTCGCCCGGCTGAAGCCGTAAGAGTGAAACTGGAGGTGAGCGGCAGATTGTCCGAAGCGCCGCCTACTGCTATGGAATATGTGGCGGGAGTCACTTCGTATGCTTGTGTTTCTGTATTCCAGAAGTAGAAGTCTTCTGCATTAAGGAAGAAATAAACCGATGAGGTTTCGCCCGGCTGGAGACTGATGCGCTCGTACCCGCGCAGTTCCTTGACGGGTACATAGTGTTCTTCTGTGTGGTTTGTAAGATATAGTTGAGCCACCTCTTCACCTTCTTTGCTGCCTGTGTTTGTGATGTCGGCAGTAACCAGCAGCGGTGTTCCTGCGGGTAGGCTTACGGATGCACCTTCAGCCTGTAGGTTCCCACTCATAGTGTTCTCCTCAGACATCTCCTGTGTCACGTATGCAGCCAGGCGGGAGTCGCTGTAGAAACTGTATGGCGCATTTGTCGGGACAGAAGGCATAGCCGCTTGCATCTTCGAGGCGTGCATTTGTTTGTATGGGGCCCTCTGTGCAGCTGCGTTTACAGAAGCCAACGGTATGATTTTCAGGTTGCTGTAGCTGAAGGTGGTGTATGAAAGACCGTGGCCGAACGCGAATTGTGGCTTGATGCCCTTGCGGTCAAACCAGCGGTAGCCTGTGCCGAAGTCGTCACTGTAATATGTGTCGTTCCATTCGGGTAGCTGGCTGTCGTCTGCAGGCATGGTTACAGGCAGTCGGCCTGCCGGGTTATAGTCTCCGAAGAGAACGTCGGCTATGGCGTTTCCTGCTTCCTGTCCCCCATAGAATGCATATACGAGAGACGGGATATTGTCTATACAGTCGGCAAGAGTGAGGATTCCTCCGCTTTGCAGCACAACGATGATGTTAGGGTTCACGGCCGCGATATCCTTGATGAGTTGCTGCTGTGCGCTGGGGAGTGCTGTCGTCTGGCGGTCGTTCACCTTAATGTTGGCAATCAGTTCGCCTTCGATTGTCTTGTCTATACCTCCGGCAAAGACTACGAAATCAGCCTCCTTGGCGGCTTTCAGCGCTTCCTCCCTGCCACCGGATATCTCAGCGTCAATGCTGCAGCCCTGGCATATAGTGAGCTGAGATGTCTTTGTTTCGAGCCCGTCCCTGATGCTTGTGGCGTATGATGGGAAGGTCTCGCTGGAGCCATAGCAGTTGAGGTTGGATGTGGTTGCGTTGGGGCCTATGAGCGCGATTCGGGCGTTGCTGCCGAGTGGCAGCAGAGTGCGTCCCTGAACGCTCTGGTTGCGTAGCAGAACGATGCTTTTCCTTGCGGCTTCGCGGCAGATGTCCTGGTGCTCCTTGGTGTCCAGATAAGAGATGGCGGGCGAGGGGCGGTAGCTTATCAGTCCGGATGCGTATTTGCTCAGCAGAACGCGTCTGACGGCTGTATCCAGGTCTGCTTCGGTGATGAGTCCGTTGCTGAGGTCTCTGGGCAGCTGGCTCTTGAAATGCATAGAGCCCATGCAGAGGTCTGTGCCTGCTTTCAGTGCGCGGTCGCCGTCCTTTACCGCAATCCAGTCACTCATAGCGAGGAAGGGGTAGCCCCAGCGTGAGCGCAGTATGGTGGTCTGGAGGTGGCGGTTCTCGTTGCCTTGTATGCCATTGACAAGATTATATGATGACATGAGGCTCAGCGGCAGTCCCTCTTGTATTGCGGTGCGGAAGTTATAGCCGAAATGCTCCATCAGGTCGCGCTCCGCGATAATTTCGTTGCAGGTGGTCCTGTAAGCCTGCTTGCCTTCAATCTCGAAGTGTTTCAGGCATGCCATTACGGGTAATTGCTGGAACCCTCTTATGAACCAGGCACCCGTCTGTCCGCTGATATAGGGGTCTTCGCCGGCGCTCTCTGCTGTCCTGCCCCCACGCGGGTCCAGGCTGATGTCTATACATGGCGCAAGACCGATGTCCTCGCCGTGGCTCCAGAATTCCTCTGCCATGGCCTGCCCTACGTCCCATGCTGTCTGGCGGTCCCATGTGGCAGCGACTGCTATTCCGGTGGGAAATGAGGTGCAGCCTTTTGCGTGAATGCCGTGCGGGCCGTCCAGCATCTTCATTCCGGGGATTCCGAGCGAGTCGTTGTCCGCGGTGTCATATAGCGTGCGCGCGGAAATCTGTGCTATCTTGGCTGTGCTGTTCATGCGCCTGACCAAGGAGTCTATATGCTGGGGCACGAGCATCTGCGCCACAGCGTCAGCGGCGAGAGAGCAAAAACCAAAAATGAGCAAATGGCGGAGGCACACTTGCAGTATGCCCCGCTTTATTCCGCGTACATTCATATCTTTTTCTTATGTATATAATTCTATTATCCGATTGCAGCTGCAAACTCGCGTCCGTAAGCGCGGCAGGCATCTATGGCATCCTGGTCGGGGGCCCAGAGAGTACGGCATCCGTCGGTGACCACCTCGAAACCAGCAGCGGCGAGGTGCTCGTTGAGCTGCTTTGTGGCTTCGCCGCTCCATCCGTAGCTTCCGAAGGCTGCTGCCTTCTTCTTCTTGAACTTAAGCCCCTTGGCCATCTCCAGAATGCCTGCAATAGCAAAACTGAAGCCGTTGTTTATGGTCGGCGAACCTACCAGTATGGCTTTCGAGCGGAATATCTGGGTCATGATGTCATTCTTGTCCTCCTTTGACGCGTTGAACAGCTTTACGGTCACGGTGGGGTCTGCATCTTGGATGCCTTTGGCTATGGCCTCAGCCATGGTTCGGGTGCTGTTCCACATGGTGTCATATACGAGCGTCACCTGATTCTCCTGGTAGCTGTCAGCCCAACGCAGATAGGTTTCAACTATCTGTGTGGGATTCTCACGCCAGATTACGCCGTGCGAGGGGCAGATCATAGAGATGGGCAGATTCATCGCTACGATCTCCTTTACCTTGCGGCTCACCATCGGGCAGAACGGGTTCAGGATGTTCACGAAGTATTTCTCTGCCTCATACATCATTTCTCCCATGCACACCTTGTCTGCATAGAGGTTTTCTGTGGCGAAATGCTGGCCGAAGCCGTCGTTGCTAAACAGGATGTTCTCTCCCGACATGTAGGTGAACATGGTGTCTGGCCAGTGGAGCATCGGAGCCTCGATGAATGTCAGGGTCTGTGTGCCGAGCTCCATGGTGTCACCCGTCTTCACGTTCACATAGTTCCAGTCCTTATGGTAATATCCGCGAAGAATTGCCTCACCCTTTTTTGTGCAGTAGATGGGCGTTTCCGGAATCTCGCGCATCAGTTCCATCAGAGCGCCGCTGTGGTCAACCTCGTTGTGTTGCATGATGACTGCATCTATGCTCTTCAGGTCGATTTCCTCCTTCAGTCTTGCTACAAACTCGCGGTCGTAGGGCCCCCAGACGGTGTCTAAGAGAACTGTCTTCTTTGTGTCACGCACGAGATATGCGTTATATGAGGAGCCTTTTTCTGTTGAAAGTTCGTCTCCGTGGAAGTGGTTTAATTCCCAGTCGATTTTGCCGACCCAGGTAACGTGTTCTGTGATTTTCTTTCCCATAATAATATGCTTTTTTATGTTTTGGACTCTTATTTGGCGGCAAATATACGAAATAAATGTAAAAACGTGACAGGAAAAACATTTTATTTGTATCTTCGCGCCCAACAACGAGATTTATTATTTATTTATTCACCCTTTAATTATCCAAACAGATATGGAAAAGTATGTATGTGACGTTTGCGGTTACGAGTATGATCCCGCAGTTGGAGATCCTGACAACGGAATAGCTCCTGGCACCGCTTTTGAAGATCTCCCCGAAGATTGGGTATGCCCCACTTGCGGCGTTGGCAAGGACGATTTTTCTCCGGCATAACCAGCCCGGGAGAAGTAGCTTAAAGAGAATGGAATCTCGGCCCCTGGGCTGAGATTCCTTGTTTTGTGCGCACGCCCTCAGACATGGATATTCAGCTGCCATACGTGCCTTGTCCTGAGGGATGGCTATATTCTAAGATATGTATATGAATGAATTCGGGCAACTGTCCTCGCGGATTGTTGCCCGGCAGCTCATCAGCATATTGATGAAGCAGGAAAATGTAGAGAGTTTTATATTAGACTAAACGCTTGGTGTCGTTGCTCATAATGAGCTGTCCGACTCAATGAAAAAGCTTACTGGGTGTGCATTATCGGTTCTTGGCTATATAATACCTCACGGGTGTGTATTTTGCCGTGAACTGGTCGGTGAGCTCATATTCAGCCATGGAGTCATTCAGCGTATAAGTTGAGACATTGGCGTAGGCTGTGTCAGGCGTGAACGAATATACAACCCGCTGCATTGGCTTCTGGAAGCGGTGTCTGCGGCTGTCGTAACGCGAGTATTCCACGACATATCCCTGTTCGCTGTAGCTATAGGTCCATCGCAGAGCGGGCTGCCATTCTTCGCCGTTCCAGACGTAGGTGGTGCGGCTCGTAATCCGCCCGAGGGCGTCATGTTCATATCTGTGTTCTGTGCTGTAGCTATTCTCAGCTGCATTGGCGGAGAGACTCATGCATATCAGCATGGTCGCAGCAAATAGAGTTCTTATCAGTTTCATAGTGTTTGTTCCTTTTAATTAATGATTGAAGAGTTTTTGTGACTCGATTGACTCGATTTGAATTTAGACCTGCGCAGGACTGTTTTCATCTCTTTCTGTCTTTTAGACGCAACAGAAGAGATGAAAGTTGCAGTAGAGGCAAAAATAATATATATCTTTCAAAACTTTTCTGCGACGCATGGGCATAACAGATATCTGAATTCCGAAAGCCCAAAATTTATGCGAAGAGACCAAAAATGAGTTTTTCAATGAGTTTTTGGGGGTGCTTCCGAAATAGGTAAATACCTAATAGACAGCCACTTGCACTCTTTAAAATGAGTTTTTTCCCGGTTTTTGCCGAAAAACTTTTATATTTACTTACTTTTAAAAAAATATTTTTTTTTGAGAAAAATCGGGTAAAAACTCATTTCAAACGCCATATTTACCTGTATATCAGGGTGATAGCATTTCCGGTTCTACCCCCAAAAACTCATTAAAAAACTCATTTTGAGGTCATCTGCATCATCTGCTCCAACTGCTCTTCACAGACCTCTTCCACAGCCTTATGTCACATATTTTCAGCAGTTGCCATCAGGCGCAATGGATGGAATTCCGGGTCCTTCTCCTTCTGCCTTCAGCTTTCGGCAGCTTGCCATAAATTATTTTGTATTAGGAGGGTCTTTGCATTTCATTCCTCAGACTTCATCGCGCAGTCCGGTCTGTTGGCTGCAGTCGGACGTCTGTATTCGTTGAGGCAAACCTCAACTTCAGTAAACAGCCCCCCCTGCGCTCTGCCCCCATTGCCATGCCTCTAACAGCATAATTCCACTCACTTCGGCCCGCATCTCTTCCCATTATTCCATACATCCAAATACACCTTGGTGCAAAGTACTTTATACCTCGATGTAAAGTACATTTGGCCTTGATGTATTGCTTCGTAATGCCCGATGTATTTTGCCATGCGTTTCTGTTTGCCGTTTTCCGGTGATGCGTATGCAGAGCCTGGGGCCTTTTTGCATTCAGCCGGCTGCTACAATATATATATCCAAATAGCAGGAATGCTCTCAGTGTGGCTTTAGAATTTTTAGACTCGTGGCGATATATTTTTATCGATTTACTTGCTTTTTTCAATCCGAATTTGTAACTTTGTGGCAAAATAAATGCAATATCAATATATCCTCAATCTAACTAAATTATACGCAGGCGCTTTCATCCAAATTGACTCGGAGACTTGTTGAGCCGTGGGCTTGTTTGCAAAAGGGGATTTGCCTGCCATTATTCACGAGTAGAACATTAATAATAATAATGAGAGAAATGATCAAGAATATATTAAAGCTGCTGGCAGGATTTCTGATTGGCAGCCTCATCGGGCTTATTGGTGCCGGGGCCATAGTTGTGATTTTCAAGGGGGTCAGTGTGTCTGACTATATGGAAAGCCTGGTTTCCTCCGACTGGAGAGAAGGTCTTCAGGTGATGGGATTCATGGTGCTTTGGATGATTGTGTCCAGTGTGCTGCATATAATTATTCACGAGGGGGGCCACTTGGTGGCCGGACTACTTACGGGTTACCGCTTTGTGTCTTTCCGCGTGTTCAGCCTTACGCTGGTTAAAATCGACGGCCACTTCCGCTTCCGCAGATTCTCTATCGGAGGCACTGGCGGACAATGTCTGATGTCTCCTCCCGACAGGCCTCTATCGGAGATTAACACCCGATGGTATAATCTCGGCGGAGTGTTGGCCAACTTGATCGTTGCGGCAGCCGCGCTTGCTGTTTTGTGTCTTGCCGACCTGCCCATGTGGGCCGAGACATTGATGCTGATGCTCATAATAATCGGCGTTATATATGCTCTCCTCAATGGGCTGCCTCTGAAAATCAACGGACTGCCCAACGACGGCTATAACCTTAAGAATCTTGAGAAATCATCTCTCTCAAAACTCCTGTTTTGTAATGTACTCCGGGCAAATGCCTGCGTGCAGGAGGGGATGCAGCCAAAAGACTTGCCGGAGGCTTACTTTACAATCTCAGAAGAGATAGACTGGACTGATGGCATGCAGGTAAACTGGCAGCTGCTGAATATTGCAAGACTGCAAAATATGCATCTCTGGACCGAGGCTTACACTTTGCTGTCTGAAGCTCTGCAACACAAGGAAGATGTGCCCGATCTGTTCTACAAAGAGAGTGCGTGCGAGATGATTTTTGTTTCCCTCGTCTTAGGCAGAAAGGATGAGGCTCGCCAGCTATATACCGACGATATCAAGAAATACATCAAAGACTATGGCAAAATGCAAAGCGGCAAGCTGCGGCTTTTGTATGCAATAAGCCTTCTGCTCGAAGAAGACAAAGCTAAGGCTGAAACATTGCTCCATACGCTCAAATCACAGCGTAATAGCTATCTGCTGCAGGGAGAGGCAGACATGGATATCGAACTTGCCGAGTGGCTCTCAAAGCGCTGAGATCACAGCGTGATAGCTATCTGCTGCAGGGAGAATCCGACATGGATATCGAACTTGTCGAGTGGCTTTCAAAGCGCAGAGATCACCAGGCATCTGCTATTCCGTCTTATTGTATCCGTCAGGAAAATCCTCTGCGGCAATCATAGGCTCTTCCTCGGAAACCTCATACTGCCTGACGCTATGGTCTTGCAGGAAAATCCTATTGAGAGTATATGACAGCGATTCCAACGTCTTTTCCCGCACACCCGCCTTCAGCTCACATTCCCAGATGGTTATGGAGTGCCAGCCCATCAGCGCAAGCTCATGCTGAACTTTCAGGTCACGCTCCTGATTCCGCTTGATCTTCGCTACCCAGAACTCCCGGTTCGTCTTCGGAATCTTGCAGCACTCGGAGTCCTCAATTTGTTTGCTCTCCTCGCTGCTGCAGGCTTCCCCCTCGCCCCTCGGAGAGTGGGTCAGGGGGTGAGGCTCAGGGATGAGGCTCACGTTGTGCCCGTGCCAGAAGCAGCCGTTCACGAAGATACATGTCCTGTATTTGCGAAGGACTATGTCCGGATGACCAGGTAACCGCTTATGGTTCAGCCTGTAGCGGAATCCTCTCTTCCACAGCCCGCGCCGCACAATAATCTCCGGATTCGTATCTTTTGACCGAATCGCCGCCATATTTGCCGACCGTTGTTGTTTTGAGAGTCTGTCCATTCTTTCTACTGGTTGCCTTTCAGTTTCAATGTCTTAGATAAAATCTATAATCCTTATTCGGCGTCAGCACACTCTATCATATATCATCTGCCTCCACCATTGTTTGCCCGGCAAAAGTAGTGATTTATTTTTAATTGATGCCCCTCTTCTTGATATAATTATTTTTAAGCCCTTCGAAGAGAGTTTCATTCGAAGTGACTCTTGGGATAATTGCAGAGGCAATGTCAGTGTTATGATAAAAAAGCTGAAAATATTGCCAAAAATCAGGGATTATTAATTCTGTTTTATATAAAATGCTATTGCTGTCCGGTAAAACTTTTTCGAATAAAAAAATTAGGGCTGATACGCAGGATTTGGCGGCAAACAGGCAGTTTTATACTCAAGTCTTAGTTTAGCTCACAATGTGAAGGCCATACGGCTGAAAAACCATCCTAATCTTGGATAAATGTATATTCTATACTATTACAACCTTGGAAAAGTGTAATAAAATAC
>JAILPK010000025.1 GCA_024699495.1 Bacteroidaceae bacterium
AAAGAGTAAGAATTTCAAGCCGCAAATATTTCTCTGCATTCCCAAAATGTCAAAGATCGTTCTTAGATCAGTGGCAAAGGTACAAAAAAGTAGTGAGTCAGAAAGAATTTTTAAAGAAAAAAATAACTACAGCCGAAAAAACAATTCTTCAAAAATTTTCTTTGATGCTTTTTTGCTAATTATTCTTCGGCTGGCGCTTGGCCGATGTCTGAAGTCAAAGGCGGAGACGTGGACGCTATTTTTAATGAATTATCCATGTTTAGGCCTTGAATTGCTTGTAAACTGCTCAAAATGCTCCGTTTTTGAGCCAAAAAAGCGTGGTTTTTCGGGCGCTTTTTGTACTCAGAAGGCCACGCTTGTTTTTATGGATTTTTCAACCCCCTGTAAATCAAGTATTTACAAAGAAATCTAACAAACTAACATTCTAACATTCTAACATTAAGGGAGTGGTGTAGTCGCGAAGCGGCGGTTAAAGGTTAAAGGCATTCCGATGGAATATGTAATATGGAATATGGAATATGTGAGGCTGGCGCGATGGGGCGGCAGAGCCGATGGAAGATGGAAGATGTGAGGCTGGCGCGGAGCGGCGGTTAAAGGCATTCCGATGGAAGATGGAAGATGTAAGATGTAAGAAGATGGAAGATGTGAGGCTGGCGCGATAGGGCAAAAAGTTCCTGTCCCCTTTTGCCTGCGCCTCAGGCACCAACCGCCAGGTAAAGGGACAAAAGGGTCAAGACAGTCAATGGTCAATTGCTAATGGCGCTGGCGCCATCTATGACCTGAGCGGAAGAAAAATGTTCAATGGTCAATGTTCAATGGTCAATGGAAAGCCCGCGCTCCGCAAGGGCTTGTACATCAGCGACGGCCAAAAGGTTCTGGTAAAGTAATAATCTTCTGGCCAGTAGGTATAAGAGTAGGGCTGCGCTTGAGCCATTAAACATTAGGCTTAAGCGCAGCCTTCATTATGTTTTTGTGCCCCTTGAACATTTTTTCTTTAATTTTTCTCTTTTCTTTTCTTCTCTTTTAAATATAAATAGTACTTTTGCGGCGATAAAACGAAGTGTTATGTCTAAAGAAGAAACGATACAATTAAGAAAGCTCAGAGAGACAAGCCGCAAAGTCGTTCCGGAAGGAGGACAGGTTTGGCTCTATGGATCTCGTGCCCGTGGTGACGCGAGGCAAGACTCTGATTGGGATCTGTTGATTCTTCTAAAGAAGCCATCCATAACCAGCCAAGATGAAGACGAGATAGCTTATCCTTTTGTCGTTGAGGGTTGGAAGAACGGTATGGCCGTAAGCCCGCAGATGTACACTTTTAATGAATGGAAAGAACGCTCATTCACCCCTTATTACAAGAATGTGGAACAAGATAAAATACGAATCCGATGAGTCTTAATGAATCTGACCGCCAAACATTGATAAACCTATATCTCAAAAAGTGCGATGAAATGCTGGAAGATGCCCGCCTCAATTGTAGCAAGGGGCGTTGGAATACAACAGCAAACAGACTTTATTACGCTCTTTTTAATGCAATCACAGCCCTCTTTATAAGTGATGGATTCTCAGTTTCTTCACATAATGGGTTGAAGGTTCGATTTGGTCAAGAATACGTTCTTACAGGACTTGCATCTGATACGGATGGAAAACTATTGTCTCAGATGGAAACTATGCGGGAGCGTGCTGATTACGATGCAGCCTTCACAGCCTCTGAATCCATTATCAACGAACGGTTCCAGTTAGTAGAAAACATGATTAGCCATGTTAAGGAACTGATTTTTAGGGAAAGATTATGATTTTTTGTGTAATAAAGTCGAAAATGAGCAATATAAGAATTGGACATCACAGATTGTAACATCCAATTCTGCAAAAATTTAAAGCCTTTCAACCTCATCGTTGAGAGGCTTTTTTTGTGCCTTAAAGACAAAAAACTTTGTTTTTTCTTTGCCATTTTACGACTAATTCATATTTTTGCGGCGTAATAAATCAATAATTGCGTCACAGAATATGAGTTCAGCCAGTATGATTGATAAGATTAAGCATGTTGCCCAGGAAGTCCTTCCTGAGCATAGCAAGCTTTATCTCTATGGCTCACGAGCCCGAGGCGATGCTCATGAGGGGTCTGATTGGGATCTGCTTATACTGTTGGATAAACCCACCCTCACTTTTAGTGACTACAGCGTTGGATATCCTTTCCGTAAACTAGGTTGGGAACTCAACGAGGAGATTAATCCTCAGGTCTATTCTCAGAAAGAATGGATGGAATATCATTTTACTCCTTTCTATAAAAACGTAGAACATGACAAACAAGTTGTAATAGGATGAGTTTAACTAATGAAGAAAGAAACCTTATTGTAGCTCGTGAGTTGGCAAGAGCCAAAGAAGCCTACGACGACATCCTTTATCTGCAAAAGGATGGCAGGTTGAGTGCAGCTGCAAACAGACTATATTATGCTGTCTTCCATGCCGTTAGTGCATTGCTAATAAAAGATGGCTACCAAGCGAGCCGGCATAATGGTTCTCATATATTGTTCAGCCAACATTACATTAAGACAGGTATTCTTCCTTCAGACTTTGGAACTCTATATAACAACTTGCAAACCTTGAGAGAGAAGAGCGACTATAACTGTTTCTTCGATGTCAAAGAACAAGATATTGCGGAGGGTATTGATATAGCTCATAGCTTGATACAAGCAATTGAGGAATTAATTAACGCATAGAATCAAATCAATAATTTAATCTAAAACCTTTTAAACCTCTTTAGAGCAAATGAATTAAATTTTGCCCTCTGATCATTTTTTCTTTAATTTTTCTCTTTTCTTTTCTTCTCTTTTCTTTTCTTCTCTTTTAAATATAAATAGTACTTTTGCGGCGTAATACTAAGAAACTCATGCTATGAGACGACCGGAAATTGTAAAACAAATCAGCCAAGCTATAAAACGCGTTGCTCCTACAGCAACAGCTATTCTTTATGGTTCGGAGGCTCGTGGCGATGCTCGAAGTGATAGTGATATTGATGTCCTGATACTTCTCGACGAAGAAAAACGCAACTTAAAGCATGAGAATGAACTTGCAGGCAAGCTTTATGAAATAGAGTTGGCCACTGGAGTTCTTATAAGTCCTATGATAATGCCTCGATTACAATGGGATAATCGTCCCTTCAAGACTCCATTTTATATAAATGTTATAAACGAAGGTGTAAGAATATGAAAGAATCATTAGATGAGCAAAGCCGACAGTCATTGATTGGCATAGGTTAGACAGAGCATACGAGACAATGAAAGAGGCTAATCTGCTGGCCAAGGAGGGTTTTTACAATGCGGCTGTTAATCGCCTTTATTATGCTTGCTTTTATGCCTAAATTGCTTTGCTTGTTGCCAATGGTCTTGCAACATCAACACATTCCGGCGTAAAGACAATGCTTGGACTTCATTTTATTTCCAAGGGCTTACTTGACATAGAGCATGGTAAGACATTCAGTCGCCTTTTTGAAATTCGCCATAGCGGGGACTACGATGACTTCGTCTATTGCGATAAGGAAATGATAGACGAATTTACCCCAAAAGCAATGGCTTTCATTGACGAGATAAAGAATCTTTTGGCTAAGTAAATAAGCAACCTCAAGCCCCTGTTCTACAACATAAATATCAACCACAATATATTAAACAACATACAAAAAAACATTAAACTATTGAACTCAAGAAACAGATAGTAGATTAGACATATAGAAGAAGCGTCCGCTTAGATTCTTGTTTCCGAAATTTCGCCAAAATCAAAGAAACAATTCAAGAGTAAAGGCACGGATGCTCACGCCGATGGCGTGGGCTTTTACTCGTTGAGAATTGTTAGGTGTTTGGCGATACCTCCGTAAGCATCCGATAAACTACCCGTTGTAGCAGTTGTAGTTTCGCTGTACCTTTGCCGCCGCAATAGTGCAAAGAGAAAGAATTTCAAGCAATTCACAACGCTTGTACTCGTTGCCACTACCCAGGAGGCGATGTTTATGATAGTGCAAAGAGAAAGAATTTCAAGCAATTCACAACTCGGAGGTTGAGCAACTGGATGAGCTGGTGATGTTTATGATAGTGCAAAGAGTAAGAATTTCAAGCAATTCACAACTCCGAGCTTTTCACGCTGACCGTACTGTTGATGTTTATGATAGTGCAAAGAGTAAGAATTACAAGCAATTCACAACTCATACCCGAAACGCTGCAAAAATCTGTTGATGTTTATGATAGTGCAAAGAGTAAGAATTTCAAGCCGCAAATATTTCTCTGCATTCCCAAAATGTCATAGATCGTTCTTAGATCAGTGGCAAAGGTGCAAAAAAGTAGTGAGTCAGAAAGAATTTTTAAAGAAAAATATAACTACAGCCGAAAAAACAATTCTTCAAAAAGTTTTCTTTGATGCTTTTTTGCTAATTATTCTTCGGCTGGCGTTTGGCCGATGTCTGAAGTCAAAGGCGGAGACGTGGACGCTATTTTTAATGAATTATCCATGTTTTGGCCATGAATTGCTTGTAAACTGCTCAAAAATGCTTGGTTTTCGCACTAAAAAGCGTGGTTTTTCGGGTGTTTTTTTGCACTCAGAAGGCCACGCTTGTTTTTATGGATTTTTCAAACCATTGTAAATCAAGCACTTACAAAGAAATCTAACAAACTAACATTCTAACATTCTAACATTAAGGGAGTGGGGGTAGTCGCGGAGCGACGGTTAAAGGTTAATGGTTAAAGGTTGGCTGGCGCGGGGCGGCAGAGCCGATGTATGATGGATGATGGAAGATGGAAGATGTGAGGCTGGCGCGATGAAAGCGGCGGTTAAAGGTTAAAGGTTAATGGTTAATGGTTGGCTGGCGCGGGGCGGCCGATGGAAGATGGAAGATGGAAGGACATGCGGCCAAGGGCCGCGGTTCGAATGGTTCAAAAGGTTCGAGGGGTTCAAGGGTTTGGGCTGGCGCGATGAAGACGAGGAGCGATGAAGAAAGCTAAAGGCTAACGGCTAACGCTAACGGCTAATGGCTAACGGGCTAAAAACGGCCCTTTAAGGATAATCCGATCAACGATTAAACGATTAAATAAAAGCGTGGGCATAATTTAGTTCAAGAATTTTTATTATTTAAAATAAAAGTATTATCTTTGTGGCGTCAAAGGACAAAAACTAATAATGCTAACAAAATAAAAGATATACTTATGAAACGATTTTTCTTTTTACTTGCACTTGTGTGCTTTGCTCTTAACGCATCAGCAGATAGCTGGACTGATGATAATGGTGTTGTCTGGACTTATACCGTTTCTGGGGATAATGCCACGATTACTAAAGCGAACCCAGCAAAAGGGAATCTGGTTTGCCCACAAATAATTGCAGGATATCAAGTTACCTCAATAGGTGGTTATGCTTTCAATTCTTGTATAAGCCTTACTTCCATAACACTTCCTGAAGGAGTCACCTCGATTGGCGATGGTGCTTTTTATGATTGTACGAGCCTTACTTCCATAACACTCCCCGAAGGTGTCACCTCGATTGGTAGTTCAGTTTTCTTTGATTGTACGAGCCTTACTTCCATAACACTTCCCGAAGGTGTCACATCAATTGGCGATGGTGCTTTCACTAATTGTGTGAAGCTTACTTCCATCAACATTCCAGAGGGAGTCACCTCTATTGGTTCTTCTACGTTCAGTTGTTGTTCTGGCCTTACTTCCATCACTATTCCCGAAGGTGTCACCTCTATTGGAGAGTCTGCCTTTTGGTATTGCTCGAATCTTACATCCATAACCATGCCAAATGGTATAACTTCAATTGGCAAAAATGCCTTCTACAATTGTTCTAATCTTACTTCCATCACCATTCCAAATAGTATTTCAATTGAGTCTGGTGCCTTCGATAAATGTTCTAAGGTTGCTAAAATCAACATAAACATTTCAAATCCCAGCGTATGGTCAAATCAATTGGGCAGTCTCCCAGATGTGCCACGCCATATCTTTAAGGATGGAGACGAGATTGAAGAATTAGTCTTGCCTGAAGGAATAGACACAATTGGCAATTATGCCTTTCGATATTGTTCGAACCTCACTTCCATCACTCTTCCAGAAAGTGTTACTACAATTGGACAGGAAGCCTTTAAGTATTGTTTTAAACTTGCATCCATCACAATTCCAGAAAGTGTTACTTCTATTGGCGCTTATGCTTTCAAGAATTGTGCAAAACTTACATCCATCACAATTCCTTATAGAGTTACCACAATTGGCAATGGTGCCTTTTATGGCTGTTCTGTCCTTACTGACATCACATTGCCAAATAACTTGACCTCAATTGGTAATGAAACCTTTTATAATTGTTCGACCCTTACAACCATAACACTACCTGATAGTGTTTCCACTATTGGACAGTCAGCCTTCTGGGGGTGCTCGAAACTTACTTCCATCACAATTCCAAATGGCATTACATCAATCGGACAGTCAGCCTTCTATAATTGTACGGATCTCTCAGTAATTTATATTAATATAACAAATCCCAGAGTTTGGTCAAATCAATTTGGCAATCTTCCCGAAGTGCCACGTTATATTTATAAGGATGGGAAGGAAGTTAAGGATATGGTTCTGCCTGAAGGTATAAAAGCAATTAGCAGTTATGCTTTTCAAAAATGTTATCATCTAACATCCGTTACACTTCCTAATAGTGTTACTTCTATTAGCAGTTATGCGTTCCAAGACTGTCCCAAACTTACTTCCGTTACCCTTCCTAAGGGCATCACTTCTCTTGGGAGTTATACTTTCTATAAATGTTCAAACCTAACATCCATTACTTTGCCAGATAGCATTACAAACATAAGTAATAATACCTTTGATGGCTGTTCGAGCCTTTCTTCAATTGTTATTCCTAATAAAGTATCCTCAATTAGCAGTTATGCCTTTCAAAATTGTTCTAAGCTTACCTCTATCACTCTTCCTGATGGCTTGAAATCTGTCGGCTATTATGCTTTTTATGGGTGCTCAAGCCTAGCTTCCATCACTCTTCCTGACGGTGTAACATCAATTGGCGGCTATGCCTTTTATAGTTGTTCAAGCCTTACGTCATTCATTATTCCAAATAACGTAACCTCAATTGGCACAAGTGTTTTCGAGAAATGTTCGAAACTTACATCAATTACACTTCCCAATAATCCCTCTATTGGCATAGATGCCTTTTATAGTTGTCCAATCTCAGATGTTAATGTAGTTATTGTTAACCCCCAAGAAACCTGTTCTAGTATTGGTTATGCTTTAAAAGGAGATAAGGACTTGAAATGTCGCATATTTCAGAATGGAGTGGAAATCAGAGATTTAGTTGTGCCTGAAGGCTTAAAATCTATTCCCAATTATGCCTACAATAATTGTTCTAACCTAACATCCATTACCCTGCCAAACAGCGTAAAATCAATTGGAGAATATGCATTTAATAATTGTTCGGACCTTACAGCTCTCACGATACCGGATGGACTTACTTCAATTGGCAATTATGCCTTCAATGGTTGTTCACATCTAAATATACTAACTCTTCCAAACACCCCACCAACCATCGGCTCTAATAACTTGAGAGATGATATGGTTTATTTTATTCCGACGGATGCGATGGATACATATAAAAGTGCCTCAGTATGGTCGGACTTTTCAATCCATTTTGTTGCAAGCGATTCTGAATCAAGTTTCGATGTTAATACTGTTGCTAAAGAGAACTCATCAGGATTGCATCAGGCTATTGGAGAAGAGAACATGCAAAATGTAGTGAGTCTGAAAATAAGCGGGACCATCAACAGCTACGATATTCTGGTTATCCGGAACAAGATGAAGAATCTGAAATATCTGGATCTGACAGACGCTGTGATAGTGCCCAGTTCTTTCTATTATCTGGAGGACTATAGTACTACGAGTAATACTATTAGCCCCAAGATGTTTAGCAATCTCTATCTAATATCAGTGAAATTACCAGAGAATATAAACAAAATTGATGAAAGTGCCTTTGCTGGATGCTCTTCATTGCGTGAATTGGAGATAAACAGTGATTTGGAAGAAATCGGAGCTTCTGCGTTCCAAAGCACGAGCATTAATAATCTTTTTATCCGCAAATGCAATACTTTAGGCATGAATGCATTTAACTCTGCAAATATGTCAATGTTGAGAATTGGGGACGTTGACAGTATAGGATATGATGCATTTGGATCATCTACGATTGACAGCTTGATTATTGAGAAGGTCTCAACATTTGGTACAAACCCAGATAACTATAGCCAGAAATATGGGATAGGCCGTTCAATGAAAAGCAATTATGTAGAAATACATCCAACAAAAAATGCCAACATTTTATTGCCACCATATTCCTTCTACGACAGCTCTATTAAAGAGGTTGTTCTTAATAAAGGATTTTTTGGCATTGGTTCAGGTGCATTTGCCGGTTATAAATTTGGTTCTTCTTATAGAAATGAGAGATCATTACAAAAAATCTCTCTGCCTGAAGGGTTCCAGACAATAGATAATAACGCATTTCTTGACTGTTTCGAATTACAGACCATAACATTCCCCAGTACTTTGACCCACATTGGGGAGAGTGCGTTCTCAGGCTGTAGTTCATTAAAGGAAATCCGTCTGCCATTCCTAACAAAACTGGGAGATGGAGCTTTTGATGGTTGTACAAGTTTGAAAGAAGTGAAGCTCCCTAGTTCTTTGGAATCAATCGGCAATTCTGCTTTTGCTGGTTGCGACAGCATAGAGTCAGTATATACCTATACACTGGAACCTATAAGCATAGGAACGAGTACATTCAGCCAGAAGTGTTTCCAGAATGCAACTCTTTATGTGCCGGAAACCAGCTACTATACCTATTATTTCAATACAGAATGGAGCCAGTTTCAGCATCTGACCCAGTTCAGCGACACCTATGACTACTTCTATCTCGACAGGGACTATCTGATTGATGACGAGACGGGTGTAATCAAGGGCAATCCGGATGCGGACCTGAACTCCGAGAGCGGACTCATAGTGCAGTCGAAACAGGATGTGCAGACGCTCGGTACCATCGTGATGCAAAAGATGGAGGACGGGACAAGCGCATCCATCATAGCCGAGGCTGACAACATAGTAATAGACACCCTCACCGTGCAACTGAATGTGGAGGCCGGAAAGTGGATATTCTACACCCCGGCCAAAGATGTGCCTATTGCCGACGCGGATTACCCCGGCCAGTATGTATGGTATGACTACGACGGGGAGCAGCGCGCCCAGTCAGGAACGGGGTGGGCCAAACTGCCGTCGGACGGAGTCCTTCAGGCCGGACGCGGATATATCCTGCAGAGCGACGTGGCGGGGACAGTGACCCTGCATTACTCCAAGCCCACATTCGGCGAGGACAAGGAGGTAGAGCTGAAGACGTTCGACAGCGAGAATGTGGCTGATGCCAACTGGAATCTCACGGGTAACCCCTTCACCAGCTACTATGACATGGTGGACGAGGATTACGACGCTCCGATTATCACCTGGAACGTGAAGGCCCAGAATTATGAGGCATTCCGTCCGGGCGACGACGACTGCCACCTGCAGCCGGGCCAGGCCTTCTTCGTGCAGAAAGTGACAGAGACCTCGACCGTGTCCTTCAACACCGCACGCCGCGAGACATACACCGAAAGCCAGCAGACTGCCGCCGCCCAGGTCAAGGCCCGCCGCCAGCGCGGCATCAACCCCAGCCGCAGCATTATCAACCTGACGCTCTCCGGCGACTATACCGTAAGCGACCACACACGTGTAGTGCTGAACGAGAAGGCCACAGCAGGCTATGATTTAGGTTCAGACGCCCCGAAGTTTCTGTCCCAGGGCGCCAAGTCGCAGCTCTTCTCGCTCGATTCTAACGGCTCGCAATATGCAATCAACGAACGTCCGGCAGGCGACATCGCATTGGGATATATAGCAGCTGAAGAGGGTACGATGACCATCTCAGCGCCGCGTATGGACCGCCGCATGATGCTTCTGGACAGAGAGACCAACGTGACGCACGACCTCTCCGGCTCTGACTATGTGTTCTCAACCAAAGCCGGCAGGTTCACCAACCGCTTTGTCCTGTACATGCCTGCCGTCCCGACTGACATCGCGCGGCTGGAGAGTGAGACGGGCGTAGCCATCGGCACTCAGACCGGCGGCATAAGTGTGGGCAATGCAGAGGGCCGCACCATCATGGTCTATACACTCAACGGCCAGCTGATGGGAACCCATTCCGGCAACGGATTCATCGGTCTCCCGCATGGAGTATATGTAATCAAAGTGGACGAAGCCAGCGCCAAGGTAGCTGTTAAATAATTGCGGTATGAACACACACAGGTTTTTAACAACGCTGCTTGTGGTGCCGCTATGCATTGCGGCATCAGCGCAAGGCTTTGACCCGACTCCCCCGGACGACCCGCAGACACCGGTGTTTCCCGAGAAGCCCGTGGTCCCGGTGACCTATCCACTCTCGGTAGTGGCCCAGAACCCGCAGGCCGCTTACGTGTCCGGCTCCGGGCAGTATGAGCAGGGAACGGCGGTGCGCGTCAGCACATCGGCGCGCTCTAACCGCTACACCTTCAGTTGCTGGGTTTCCAGCGGCAAGACCGTCAGCCGCGAGCCGTCGTTCATATTCACCACTTCGGACACGGCACAGATCCTGACTGCCGTATATGATTTTACGCCTACAGTGCCCGTTGACCCGCAGACGGCCGTAATCCACCGTAAACATGTGCTCACGCTCAACTGCGAGCCGGCAGACATAGCCGCGTTCAATCGTGTAAGCGGAGATATCGTCCGCGAGGGCACGGCAGTGGCCTTAGACACATGGGGCAATCAGAATTATGTGTTCAAGGGCTGGTTCATCGGTGAAGAGACGGTGAGCACAAATGCCAGTTTCTCGTATGTGATGCCGGATGCCGACGTGACGCTTACGGCCAGGTTTGAATATCAGGCTCCGCCGCCATTCGACCCCGACACCCCGGACGACCCCTTTATAGAGTGGGGTGGAGCGACCCCGTTCACGCTTAGGGCAAATAATATAACTGTCACTTACGGCAGCCCCATGCCTACGCTCAGCTATTCCAGTGATGGTGAACAGCCTGACGGTATCCCTGTATTGACATGCGAGGCATCAGAGACCTCACCCGTCGGCACATACCCGATAATCATCTCGCGCGGCACTGTGAAGGATGTCAATGCATCCTTTGTCAATGGAACTCTAACTATTACGCAGGCCCCTCTGACAGTGCGTGCAGACGACATAAGCATTACGCAGGGAGACGAGATGCCAGAACTCTCATTCAGCATCGAGGGCTTCCGCAACGGAGACACGGAGGATGACATCACCCTGCCATCTGTCTCATGCAAAGCCAACGGAAATTCTCCGGCCGGCACCTATCCGATAACACTCTCAGGAGGCGACGCCCTCAACTACAAGCTGATTCTTGTAGGAGGGGTGCTGACCATACATTTGGATGATGGAATTGGAAATGTGAGCGGGAGCTCCGGATATTCGCTACCACTATATGACATTTCCGGGAGACCTGTGTCACAGAACAAGAACAGGAAAGAAAAAACGATTTATATAAATGCCGGAAAAAAGCTGCTCTTAATCAACAGATAAAATGAAATTCTCAAGATTCTTTATCGGCAATATATTTGTTTGCCTCATGCTAAGTCTGCCCACAAGCATCCAGGCTCAGGAACTGGGGGCTACGTTCAGCGCAGCAACGCAGAACGGAGTGGCGATGACATTCCAGTTGGTGGACACGACACAGATGAATATCCAGGCCGGAACATGGGACGGCGCGTGCGCCATAGACACAGTGACGCAGGGGCAGGTGATTATCCCGACATCAGCAGGCGGGATGAAGGTAGTGGCAATTGCCCCCGGCGCCTTCAAAGGCTGTTCGGGAGTAACGGCCATAAATGTGCCTGCATACGTAGCTACCATAGGCGAACGAGCATTTGCAGGGATGTCCAGTCTGGACACTCTGGTTGTGAGCACGACAAACTCTGTGTTCGACTCGCGCAACAACTGCAACGCTGTGGTGGAGAAGGCAACAAATACGCTTGTGGTAGGATGCCGGAGCAGCGTAATAGACCCTACGGTGACTGCCATCGGCCCGTCGGCCTTCGAGGGAAGCGGCATCTCGACTGTGGTGCTCTCTGCAGATATAACAGCCATCGGCGAAAGGGCGTTTGCAGCATGCGAAAGCCTCACAACGATTACATCCCTGTCAACAGAACCGTTTGCCGTAAATGCCAACTGCTTCCCGAATCCGGCAACGCTGGAGCTATATGTGCCGCTGGGCAGCAAAGCCAAATATCTGGCTACAGAGGGATGGAACAGCATAGAAAACATCTATGAAATCGGCGCTCCGGAGGAGGTCACCGATGAACAGGGTGTATGCTATCAGCCCCACTATACAGACGGCTCATACGTGTATAGCGTAAAGAGGCTGAATATGGAACATCTGGCAGAAATCGTTATCCCGTCGGCGATGAATGACTATCCCGTGACGGCAGTAGGCGACACGGCATTCGCTGACCGAACCGCACTTACGGCTGTCACTCTGCCATCGTCAATAGAGAGCATCGGCGACGGGGCCTTCGTCGGCTGCTCCGCACTGACGACGCTCACAATGCTGAGCACGACCCCGCCGGCAGCTCCCATGTCAGCTTTCGACAATGTGTCGGATGTGACTCTTCAGGTCCCCCTCGGCTGCAGCACCGCCTACACTTCGGTGGAGCCATGGAGCTATTTCACAAATGTAAATGTCCTGGGTGCCCCGGAGGTGATGATGGCGGACGGAGTAATCTATACGCCGATAGCAGACGGCGACGTATATACCTATACTATAACAGGACATGAAGACGGCATAAGCGGAAGCCTGAAACTGCTGGCCGATGTGGGCGGGTATCCGGTTACGGCAATCGCCGCAGAGGCATTCAGCGGCTGCACCGGACTGACCGGGACGCTCACTCTGCCCACGAGCATACATAGCATTGGCGATCACGCGTTCATGGGATGCACCGGACTGACCAGCTCCGTAAATATCCCTGCCGGAGTAAGCTCCATCGGCATCAATCCGTTTGCCGGCTGCACGGGCATCACGGCCTTCTCGGTGGATGCCTCCAACAGCAGCTATGATGCACGCAACAACTCAAATGCAATTATTCATACGGCGACAAACACGCTGGTAGCCGGAAGCAAGGGCTCGCAGTTCCCCGATGACATAATAGCCATAGCTCCTTACGCCTTTTTCGGGCAGAGCAGTCTGCAGCAAATCTCCATTCCCGAAGGAGTAACCATTATCGGCGACTGGGCCTTCTACGGATGTGACAATATCTCCCTCGTGGTCGTCAGTTCACCTGGGCCTCCGACAATCTCAGAGAATGTGTTCTCCAGTTCAAGTACGGCAAAACTGTATGTGGTGAAGGGCACCAAGGAACTTTATGCAAACTCTGCAGGATGGCAGGATTTCTCTTATATCGGCCAAATCGGCGTTCCCGACGAATATCGCGACGCACAGGGTATAGACTATACCCCGTATGAGGTAGAGGATATATATGTCTATGCTGTGACCGGCCACCAGAATGCCATGCCATCCAGCATCACCATACCTGACTATATCAGCAGTTGCTCCGTGGAGAGGATAGAGGCCGGTGTGTTCAGCGGCAGCCTTACGCTGTCCTCAGTCACTTTGCCGGAAAACATGATGTTCATCGGCGATTCTGCATTCGCACACTGTCAGAACATGACCAAGGTAAATATCCCGATTTCAGCCCAATATATCGGAAACAGCGCATTCAGCGGCTGCAAACATCTGCTTTCTGTAGCTATTCCGGCTGCAACTGTTCAGATAGGGAAGGATGCATTCCTCGGATGCTCGGCTCTGGAAACGATAACCGTTGACGCAGGAAATCAGGTTTATGATGCCCGTGAAGACTGTAATGCGATTATCGAAACGGCCACGAACACTCTGCTCTATGGCTCCGGTTCAACAGTCATTCCGTCTTCGGTAAGTGTGATTGCTGAAAATGCCTTCCGCAATAATACCGTTCTGACGTCTGTGACGATCCCGGCCAATATAGAACAGATTGGCGCCAACGCCTTCAATGGTTGCGACGCACTGACAACGGTAACCTGCAAGGCAAAAACGCCTCTGTCTGTCTCTGAAGGCATCTTCTCCAATCTGAGTTATATGACTCTGATTGTTCCGACTGGCACAAAAGCGCAGTATGAACAGGCAGCTGTATGGCAGGATTTCTCGACGATAGTTGAGGAAACTAAGACTTATGATACTGAATATGCTATTTATATTTATAATGAGGAGCAGGGAGGTTACGAATTCTCTGCAGCAAGCGACAATAAATATGTAGAAACCAGGGTTCCGACAGAGGTGAACGGAATGCAGGTGGTATCGGTTAATGAGGGTGCGTTCGCCGGCAAGACTGATTTGCAGGTGCTGACTTGGGAGAACCAGGCGCCCGTAGCTGCTGCCTGCTTTGCTTCTCCTGAGGAGCATGGCAATCTTCTGGTGTTCGTCGCTTCCGATTCAGCTCAGGTGACATACCAGGGGAATGTGATCAGAAGCATTCTTTCCCCGGAAACGGGAAGATACTACGAAGCAGATGAGATTACCCTTTACGACGCGCGGCCGATGACAAATCCGCAGGCGTTTACAGCAAAGCATGTCAGCATCACCAAGGAATTCGCCAAGGAGACGATAATCGGGCAGACAAGCGGATGGGAAACAATTGTGGTGCCGTTTGACGTTGACAGCATCACTACCGGAGACGGACAACTGATTGCCCCCTTCGGCTCGGAGGCTGCCACAGACCTGCACTTCTGGCTGGCTGAGATGGACGAAAATGCAGGCTTCCGCAGCGCCTCGCAAATCCGCGCTAACATCCCTTACATCATATCGATGCCAAACAGCGAAAACTACATCGAGAGGTTCAGAATTTCGGGCGGAATCACATTCCACGGAACAGATGTGGAAGTGCAGCCCACAGCAAACGCCATTTCGAACGCCGGTCCGAGCTTCGCCCTTGTGCCCACCTATCAGGGTGTGGAGGCTGCCGACAGCGTGTTTGTGCTGAACGATGAAGTGATTGTTCTCGGAGGAGAGGTATGGCCTGCCGGTTCTGTATTCGTGCGTTCCAGCCGTGCTGCCCGTCCGTTTGAGGCCTACACCTACGCCAACGAAGCGAATGGCGGCAACGTGAAGGGGTATATACCGCTGGATGAGATTTCCACAGGCATAAGGTCTATACAGAACTCGCTACCCGTAGGCGGGGACCAGAATGCACTCTATGACCTGAGCGGCCGGCGCATATCCACCTCCCTGCAGTCTGACGGCAAGCAGCTCCGCAAAGGCTTGTACATCAAGAACGGAAAGAAAACCTTCATTAAGTGAAGAACTTGAGAAAGTGAAGAATCCGAGAAAATGAAGAATCCGAGAAAATGAAGAACTTGAGAAAATGAAGAATGGACTAGCTTTCCTATAAGCTCTATCCGCTCTCACTAAAAGTCAAAAATCTAATGATTGACGGCTAAAATCGCGGGTTAGCGAGGGCTAAGACGAAGTTTTCTCTTGATTTGCTCCGTTTTTGAACCAAAAAAGCGTGGTTTTTCGGGTGTTTTTTGCACTCAGAAGGCCACGCTTTCTTTTATGGATTTTTCAAACCCTTGTAAATCAAGCACTTACAAAGAAATCTAACATTCTAACATTCTAACATTCTAACATTAAGGGAGTGGGGTTAGCGGGCAAGGCCCGCGATGTAAGATGTAAGATGGAAGATGGAAGATGTGTATAAGATGGATGATGTTTGATGGATGATGGAAGATGGAGCCGAGGCATTCCGATGGAAGATGGAAGATGGAAGATGGAGCCGGAGGCTCTAGTTTAGAGTTTAGAGTTTAGAGTTTAGAGTAGTTAGCGGGCAAGGCCCGCGGTTCGAAAGGTTCAAAAGGTTCGAGGGGTTCAAGGGTTTGGGCTGGCGCAGAGCTATAGATACTATAGATGCTATAGAAACTAACGGCTAACCTTAACGTAACTCAAAAACGGCTCTGCCGTTATCCCCCTTTGTCATAGCGCCTTCTGCTGCGTCTCAAGCTCTCGCTGAGACTTGCACAAGTCGATGACTGTTGCCCCCTTTGTCATTAGCGCCTTCTGCTTCGGTCAGACTTGCATCTGCCCTTGCACAAGTCGATGACTACACCTCAAGTCTTCACCAGAAACACTCAGTTTCTGCTTTGCCTTGACCTCGAGACTGCACCGGAAACTCTCAGTTTCCGCCTAGGCTCGACCTTAACGCTAACCAAAACTTGTTGACTCGTTGACTTGTTGACTCTTGACTCTTGAACCAGCGGGTCTAGTTTAGAGTTTAGAGTAGTTAGCGGGCAAGGCCCGCGATAGTTGAGAGTTGATAGTTTCGCAGTTGATGAGTAAACGGCAAATTTGCTGAAAGAAAGGGGGAGTTGGTTGAATATATTTTGGTGTTTCTGACTTATGCTATAACTTTGCAGTTAAATTGAAAAGGTGGTATTAAAAAAAACTTTTAACTGTAATATAAAGACATGATTAAAATCAAATCCATTTTTGTGCTGGCGCTGTCAGCAATTTTGATTACCTGCTGCACAACTGAAGACTGGGCAGAGGAATACAGCAATAATAACAGCGGCAGCAGTAGCGGCAACAGCAGCAGCAGCAGCAGTTCGTCTTCCATTTCCGGAGGACTAAGCTCGTTTGATATAGCTGTTGATTCCACCTCGGCAGAACCGACAGATGTGGCCGACGAGTATTTCCCCGCAGCGGAGGATTCGCTGGAGAACAACGATTTTGACATCGAGGTGAGCATAGATATGTCGAACCCGGTAGCGAAGACAGAGAACGGAGTGGAAATCACTGTGAACGGCGGCCATGTGACTGCAAACCACAGCGATACGAAGAGCATCTGTTATGTGGTTAGCGGAACGACTTCCGACGGTTCGCTGACTATCTTAGGCGAGAAGAAATATGCTGTGAAACTGAACGGCGTGAATATCACCAACCCGGACTCTGCAGCTCTGAACCTGCTTAGCGGAAAGCGGGCTTATATCCTTCTTGCCGAGGGCACATACAACAGTCTGACGGACGGCACCGGTGGCAGCCAGAAGGGCGCATTCTACTGCAAGGGCAAGATGCTGTTCAATGGCAGCGGCGCGCTGAGGGTGACCGGCAACACCAACAACGGCATCCACTCGGCGGATTATATCGTGTTCCGCACGGGTAATAATATATATGTGAAATCAACAGCTAATCATGGCATCAAGGCCAACGACGGAATATTCATAAACGGAGGAATCCTGAATGTGGAGGTGTCGGCGGCTGCAGCCAAGGGCATCAACTGCGAGAGTAATATCATAGTGAACGGCGGGCGCACCACAGTGCTGACCACGGGCTCCGGCACTTATGACACAGATGAGAACGAGGCCAAGGGGGCTGCAGGCATCAAGACAGACTCGACGCTGACGGTGAATGGCGGCGAGCTGTGGCTGAAGAGCACAGGCGCCGGAGGCAAAGGTATGAAGGTTGATATGGATGCCAATTTCTGCGGCGGAAGTGTATATGTGATTACGTCGGGCGGCCAGTACCGCAGCAACAACGACACGGCTTCTCCCAAGGGAATCAAAGTTACCGGAAGCATATCCGTCACTGACGGCCGGGTGTGGGTTCGCACCAGCGGCTCCAACGGCGAGGGTATCGAGACGAAGAGTGTGCTCACAATCTCCGGAGGCGAGGTGGCCAGTTATGCATACGACGATGCCATCAACTCGAAGAGCACGATGACCATCAGCGGCGGTTATGTGTTCGCTCATGCCACAAACAACGACGGCATCGACTCTAACGGCAACTGCTACATAAATGGCGGTACGGTGTATGCTATCGGGGCCAGTCAGCCGGAGGTGGCTGTAGATGCCAACACCGAGAGCGGATACAAATTGTATGTCAACGGCGGAACGCTGGTAGCTATCGGCGGGCTGGAGAGCGGCTCGCAGCTGTCGCAGTCATGCTATCAGGCTTCTTCGTGGAGCAGCAACACGTGGTATGCGATGACCGTGGGCTCAGATACTTTCGCCTTCAAGACTCCGTCGAGCGGCGGTAATGGGCTGGTGGTCTCCGGCAGTTCGCAGCCTTCGCTGAAGTCGGGGGTTACGGTCAGCGGCGGCACTTCGTATTTCGGAGGCGTAGGCATCGCCAACGGCACAGTGAGCGGCGGCTCCTCGGTGTCTCTCTCATCATATTCCGGAGGCAGCAGCATGGGCGGTGGCCCCGGCGGCGGCATGAGAGGCGGCCCCTGGGGGTGGTAAAGAAGATGAGCTAAAAAGCTAGAAGAACTGGCAGGCTAGAAAAGTTAGTAGATCTAGAAAATCTAGTAGATCTAGAAAATCTAGAAAATCTAGAAGAGCTAGCATATCTAGCAGGCCAGTAGATCTAGAAAATCTAAAAGAGCTAGCAGATTTAGAAAATCTAGAAAAGCTAAAAGAGCTAGAAGAGCTAGAAAAGCTAAAAGAGCTAGCAGAGCTAGAAAAAGCCAAAAGCCAAAAGCCAAAAGCTAAGAGCCAACAGCCAACAGCCAACAGCCAAAGGCCAAAAAACTTACTTTATAAAATTGGTCCACACGTGAGGCTCGGGTTTGGGATGCCCGAGCTCGCGTGTGTTCAGTTTTTTAATCATCCAGGCTAAGTTGTGGCCGAGGGTGCGCATTGTCTGCATTCCTTCTTCGTCCAGAGAGGCCTGACCGGCAGTCTGTCCGTAGGCGAGGTTCCAATATTGGGAACTGGCGAGCGGCATATTCATCATCGTGAAGTACTTGTTCAGACGGTCGAAGGCCGCGGTGGCTCCGCCTCGTCTGCAGACGACTACGCTGGCTCCGGGCTTGTATTCCAAGTCTTTGCCGAGGGAGTAGAAGACGCGGTCGAGCAGGGCGCAGAGGGAGCCGTTGGGGCCGCCGTAGTACACGGGGGAGCCGATGACCAGTCCGTCTATCCCATCCTTGATAGTGCGCATCACCTGATAATAGAGGTCGTCGTGGTATGTGCAGCGGCCTGTGCGCCCGCACCATCCGCAGGCGATGCACCCCTGCACAGCCTGTTTGCCGATACTTATAATCTGGGTCTCTATGTCTTCGGCGTTGAGGGCTTTAGCCACCTCGCTCAGGGCTGTGAAGGTATTCCCTTTGTCGCGCGGGCTACCATTGATGAGCAGTACTTTCATTGTGGTTTAATAGGCGAAGAGGGGATAGTCTTTCATTATGCTGTTGACTTCAGAGCGCACGGCTGCGATTACGTTCTCGTCCTCGGGTGCATCAAGCACGCGTTCGATGAGTTCTGCAATCTTCAGCATGAGGTCTTCCTTGGCGCCGCGTGTGGTGATGGCGGGAGTGCCGAGGCGTATGCCTGAAGTCTGGAATGCGGAGCGGGAGTCGAAGGGCACCATGTTTTTGTTCACCGTGATGTCGGCAGCGACGAGTGCTTTCTCAGCCACCTTGCCGGTGAGGTCGGGGTATTTGGAGCGCAGGTCAACGAGCATCGAGTGGTTGTCGGTGCCTCCGCTTACGATATTGAAGCCGCGGTCGATGAGTGCCTGTGCGAGTGTGGCAGCGTTTTTCTTTACCTGGGCAGCCCACTCCTTGAATGCCGGTGTGAGGGCTTCGCCGAAGGCTACTGCTTTTGCTGCGATGACATGTTCGAGCGGTCCGCCCTGGATTCCCGGGAATACGGCGCTGTTGAGCAGGGCGCTCATCTTCTTTATCTCGCCCTTGGGAGTGGTCTTGCCCCAAGGATTATCGAAGTCTTTGCCCATGAGGATTATGCCGCCGCGCGGGCCACGCAGAGTCTTGTGGGTGGTGGAGGTGACGATATGAGCGTAGCGCAGCGGGTTGTCGAGGAGTCCGGCGGCGATGAGTCCGGCAGGGTGTGCCATGTCAATCATCAGCAGCGCTCCGACTTTGTCGGCAATCTCGCGCATGCGCTTGTAGTCCCATTCGCGGCTGTAGGCAGAGCCACCGCCGACGATGAGTTTGGGTTTATGCTGGAGCGCGAGTGTTTCCATCTCGTCGTAATCCACGCGTCCGGTCTCGCGGTTGAGGTTGTAGCCTACGGGGCGATAGATGATTCCGGAGGTGTTTACGAGCGAGCCGTGGGAGAGGTGACCGCCATGATCGAGGTTGAGGCCCATGAAGGTGTCTCCCGGGTTGAGGCATGCGAGGAATACGGCAGCGTTGGCCTGGGCTCCGCTGTGCGGTTGCACGTTGGCGTATTCGGCTCCGAAGAGTTGGCATACGCGGTCGATGGCGAGCTGTTCCACCTCGTCCACTACCTGGCAGCCGCCATAGTAGCGTTTGCCGGGGTAGCCCTCAGCATACTTGTTGGTAAGTACGGAACCCATAGCTTCCATCACCTGGGGGCTAACGAAATTCTCGGATGCGATGAGCTCGATGCCACGTTCCTGACGTGAGCGCTCTTTCTGAATCAGATCAAAAATAATAGTGTCGCGTTGCATAAAAATAAGATACGATGTTAAAAAATTAGCTGATTGGGTTTTTTATTCAGTGCTTTGAGATATACTTTAGCATAGTCGCATTTATGCGCTGAGTATCATGTGTTTATGTATGTGTCAGCAGAGAGCGACGTCACGCTGCTTGACTGTGGTGCCGCAGTAGTGGCAACGCAGGCGGTCGGTTCCCGGAACGGCGTGGAAGAGAGTGCGCATGGGCTCGTTGTTGCAGATGCATTTGGGGTTGGGGCAGCTGATGATGCCGCTGAGAGTGGGCGGCATGCATACGTCCTTTTTCTCCACTACCTCGTAGCCCCGTATGATGGCGAGCGAGACGTTGGGAGTGATGACGGAGAGCTGGTTGAGTTCCTCGTCGGTGAAGAAGCGGTTGGCCACCTTGATGATGCCTTTCAGTCCGATGCGTTCGCTTTCGAGATTCATTCCGATGGTGATGGCATCATGGTCGTTCTGGTCGAGTTTGAGCAGGCTGATTACCTGGAAGACCTTATCGCAGGGGATATGGTCTATGACGGTGCCGTTCTCGAGTGCGGCTACAAGAAGTTGACGTTTCATAGGCTTACTGACGGCGTATTGTTTTAGATTATTGTGGTGTCGTTTTGTATCTGTTCGAGAGTGATGCCGAGGGCGTCGCAGATGAGGGCCTGGCGGGCGAAGAGCCCGTTGCGTGCCTGCTGGAAGTAGTATGCGTGCGGGTCGTCGTCGATGGCGTAATCAATCTCGTTGACGCGCGGCAGGGGGTGCAGGATTTTCATGTTCTGGCGTGCTTTGGCAAGCATGGGCAGTTTGAGCAGGTAACGGTCTTTGACGCGCTCGTATTCCATGAGGTCGGTGAAGCGCTCGCGCTGCACGCGTGTCATATAGAGGATGTCGGCTTCGGCGATTATGTCGGCGTCGAAGTTCTTGTGCTCCACAAACTGGATGCCATGCTGCTGACAATAGTCCTTGTAGGATTCGGGCATGGCCAGTTCGTCGGGTGCGATGAAGTGGAATGTGGGGTTGAAGTGGCGCATGGCCATGAGGAGCGAGTGGACTGTGCGCCCGTATTTCAGGTCGCCGACAAGGAAGATGTTGAGGTTGTCGAGTGTGCCCTGGGTCTGATAGATGGTGTAGAGGTCCAGCATGGTCTGTGAGGGGTGCTGGTTGGCTCCGTCGCCGGCGTTGATGATAGGCACGGGAGCTATTTCGGAGGCATAGCGTGCGGCCCCCTCGAGATAGTGGCGCATGACGATGACGTCGGCATAGTTGGAGACCATCATTATGGTGTCCTTGAGCGTCTCCCCCTTGGTTCCGCTGGTCACTTTCGGGTCGGCGAACCCTATTACTCTTGCCCCGAGGCGGTTGGCCGCAGTCTCGAAGCTGAGGCGGGTGCGTGTGGAGGGCTCGAAGAAGAGCGTGGCAACGACTTTTCCCTGCAGCAGGAGGCGGTTGGGGTGGCTCTCGAACTGCTGTCCCATGTTGATGAGATACATAATCTTTTCTCGCGTGTGGTCAGCGATGGTGACTAAGCTCCTTTTTTCCATAGTCTTTATATTTGGCGCGTCAAAGGTATGTCAAATTACTCTTTTACGCAAGCAAAAGCATGTAAGAAAGTGTAGAATGCGAAAAAATAATCATTTTTCCTTCCGAGGGGCCGCCAGTTTATCAAATATTGCGTATATTTGCAACCTCATTCGCTGTAATGTAGATATATGAGAAAGAAAATAATAATAGGATTATGGATATTCCTGGTGCTGAGCCTCGGAGTGGTAGCCCTGGCTTTCTGGGCTATAGCTGAGGGAGTCATTGGCTATATGCCGGATTTGGAGCAGCTGGAAAATCCCGTGAACAAATATGCTTCGCAGGTGATTTCGGCCGACGGGCGTCTGCTCGGCACCTGGAGCTACCAGAGGGCAAACCGCATCTTCGTGCGCTACGGAGATATAGCCCCCTCTACTGTCGAGGCGCTGGTGGCGACAGAAGACGAACGCTTCTACAAGCATAGCGGCATAGACTTCAAAGCTCTGATGCGCGCCGTAGTGAAGCGCGGTCTGCTGCACCAGAAGAGTGCCGGCGGCGGTTCGACCATCACCCAGCAGCTGGCAAAACAACTATATTCTGTGCAGGCACACAGCGTAGGCGAGCGTCTGCTGCAGAAGCCCATAGAATGGGTCATAGCTGTGAAACTTGAGCGATTCTATACCAAGGAGGAGATACTCACTATGTATCTCAATTACTTCGATTTCCTGCACAACGCGGTGGGGATAAAGACCGCGGCAAGGACCTATTTCAACAAAGAACCGAAGGACTTGAGCATCAACGAGAGCGCCATGCTGATCGGGCTCTGCAAGAACCCCTCGTACTTCAACCCCGTAAGACAGCCGGAACGGGCGCTGCAGCGCAGGAATGTGGTGCTGGGCCAGATGGTGAAGAGCGGCTATCTCACGGAGAGCGAGGCCGACAGTATGCAGGCTCTGCCGCTGGGGCTTAATTTCCGGCGTGTAGATCACAAGCAGGGCGAGGGCACATACCTGCGAGAATATCTGCGTACGGTGATGATGGCGAATAAGCCACGCCGCAGCGACTACGCCTCGTGGCAGGGTCAGAAATTCTACGAAGACAGTCTGGCATGGGAGACCAACCCGCTGTATGGGTGGTGTAACAAAAACACGAAGAAAGACGGCTCGAACTATAATATCTACACCGACGGCCTGAAGATATACACCACCATAGACAGCAGGATGCAGAACTACGCCGAGCAGGCTATGGAAGAGCATGTGTCGGGATTCCTGCAGCCTCTGTTCTCGGCAGAGCGCAAAGGCAAGGCCAACGCGCCCTACAGCGCCGGCGTGCCGATGTCCAGATACCGCACCAATCTGTACAGGGCGATGCGGCAGACGGAGCGCTATATAGCGATGAAGAATGCCGGCAGTTCGGAGAAAGACATCGAGAAGGCATTTGCGACTCCCGTAGAGATGACGGTCTATTCTCCGGCCGGGGACATAGACACCATCATGAGCCCCATGGATTCAATAAAATACTACAAGGGATTCCTGCGCTCGGGATTCGTTTGCATGGACACACGCACGGGGCAGGTGAAGGCCTATGTAGGCGGTCTGAACTACACCTATTTTCAATATGACATGGCTGGAGGCGGACGCCGACAGGTGGGCTCTACCATCAAGCCATACCTCTATTCACTGGCTATGGAGAGCGGGTGGTCGCCATGTGATCTGGCACCCAATGTGCAGGAGACATACAACACACCCACAGGCCCCTGGACGCCCCGCAACGGCAGCCGCTCGAGATACGGTGAGATGGTGACGCTGAAATGGGGGCTGGCACAGTCGAACAACTGGATATCCGCATATCTCATGAGCCAGCTGTCGCCGGCATCGCTGGTGAGGCTGATTCACGAGTTCGGAATACTGAACCGCGACATACACCCCTCAATATCGCTCTGTCTCGGCCCCTGCGACATCTCTGTCATAGAGATGGTGTCGGCCTACACCGCTTTTGCCAACCACGGCATACGTACGGCTCCGCTCTTCGTAACAAGGATTGAAGACGGCGACGGAAATGTGGTGGCTGACGAGTCGGTGTTCCTGCCCCGCATGAATGAGGTGATAAGCGAGTCGAGCGCATGCAAGATGATAGTGATGATGCGCGGCGTGATGGACGGAGGCACCGGTTCGCGCATGCGGTTCAGATATGGCATCCGCGCCCCGATGGCCGGTAAGACCGGTACGACCAACAACAACTCTGACGGGTGGTTCGTAGGATATACCCCGTCGCTTGCCTTCGGCGCATGGGTCGGCGGCGACGAGCGAGAGATACACTTCAATTCCATGGCTTATGGGCAGGGAGCTTCGTCGGCTCTGCCTATATGTGCCAAATTCCTGCAGAAGGTATATGGCGACAGCAGTCTGGGCTATTCCGCAACCGAGGATTTCGAAATGCCCGCAGGATTCGATCCCTGTGCCACGTCGCTCTACGGAGACGAGTCGGAAGGGCAGGAGTCGGAAGAGAGCCAGCATGTGGGTATAGACCATTTGTCACAGTAGAACAGACAGAAACAGAAAAAGCAAGCTAACAGAATATGGCATACGAAAGAAAACGCCAGCAGAAGCGCACTACGGCCACGGCTCCGAAGGAAGACACCTTCGGGAGACTTCAGCCGCAGAATATAGAAATTGAGCGTGCGGTGATAGGAGCGCTTCTCATAGAGCAGGACGCGTACTCAAGGGTGGGGGAGGTGCTCCGCCCAGAGAGCTTTTACGACAACCGCCACCAGATTATCTTCGATGCCATACGCAGTCTGAATGCGCAGCAGAGGCCGGTGGACCTGCTCACTCTGGTTGACTATCTCGAAAGCCAGACAAAACTCGAGGATGTGGGCGGACCGGCATATCTGGCTGACCTCTCCGACAGCGTCACATCATCGGCACATATAGAATACCACGCGAGAATCATAGCCCAGAAAGCTCTGGCTCGCGAGCTGATCACCTTCGCCAGCCAGGTAAGCACCGATGCTTTCGACCCGACCAAGGATGTAGATGACCTAATGCAGGAGGCTGAGGGCAAGCTCTTTGCCATATCACAGCAGAACCTGAAGAAAGACTATACGCAGATAAACCCGGTTATCAAGGAGGCATACGACCAGCTGCAGAAAGCCGCCGCACGGCGTGACGGACTCTCGGGGCTGGCCAGCGGATTCGCAAAACTGGACAAAATCACTTCCGGATGGCAGAATTCAGACCTCATTATCATCGCCGCCCGACCGGCAATGGGCAAGACGGCGTTTGTGCTTTCGATGGCCAAGAAAATGGCTGTGGATATGCGTGTGCCAATAGCTATGTTCTCTTTGGAGATGAGCAATGTGCAGTTGGTCAACCGCCTCATTGTCAACGTATGCGAGATTTCCGGCGACAAGATAAAAAGCGGACAACTCTTGCCCTATGAGTGGCAACAGCTCGACAGCCGAATCACACAGTTGAATGACGCCCCCTTTTATGTGGATGACACGGCCTCGCTGTCGATATTCGAACTGCGCACGAAGGCGCGGCGTCTGGTCCGTGAGCATGGAGTGAAATGCATTCTGATAGACTATCTGCAGCTGATGAATGCCAGCGGAATGCAGTTCGGCTCCCGCCAGGAGGAGGTCTCGAATATCAGCCGTTCGCTGAAAGGACTGGCAAAGGAACTTAATATCCCGATAATTGCGTTGTCGCAGTTGAACCGTGGCGTGGAGAACCGCGAGGGCGCCGACGGAAAGCGTCCGCAGTTGAGCGATTTGCGTGAGTCCGGAGCCATAGAGCAGGATGCGGATATGGTCTGTTTTATCCATCGCCCGGAATATTACAAGATTTTTTCTGACGAGCATGGGCATGACCTGCGCAACAAGGCCGAGTTTATCATTGCCAAGCACAGAAACGGCGCGGTGGATACCGTGCTGCTCAATTTCCGCCATGAGTTCGCCCGTTTCCAGGATACTGAAGACTATGTGCCAGCTCCGGGAGAAACCATTAGCTATGGTTCGAAGATTTCTGCCGACAGCGACCCGACAGTGTCTCAGCCTTCACCTCAGCCGTCGCAGCCCTCTTCTCTGACTATTGACACCCCGCCTGTGCCAGATGAGAATACCCCATTTGGCCCAACTGCCCCATTGGACGATGTGCCATTTTGAGAAAAGCTTGAGGTTTTGAGTAGTTGCAAGGCCTCACCCCCAACCCCCCTCCAAAGGGCGAGGGACGTGAATAGCTTTGAGGGATGTGAGTTTTCAAGTTGAGAATAGTTGACGAGTTGGAACTAGTTGACTAGTTGACTAGTTGATCTTTTGAGGATTGCTATCGGCATAACTCCTTAACTCCTACTTGACGGGTTGATTCTTATCGTGGATTGCTTTTTACTTGTCCACTTGTCCACTTGTTTACTTGTTAACTTGTCCACTTGATAGGCATTGTTCAGAATGGAATATAGTTGCTTATCAACTAAAGAACTGTCTTTTGCTCTATTTTAAGGGGGAGTTGCAAAAAATACTTGTTTAAGTGCTGACTTTTCATCACTTTTTCGTACCTTTGCGCACAAAATTAAAATTTTATATAATAAGGAATGAATATAAGTTATAACTGGCTCAGAGATTATGTAGATACAACTCTGACTGCACAGGAAATTGCAGACGCGCTGACTTCTATTGGCTTAGAGGTTGACGGAGTGGAGGAAGTTCAGACTATCAAAGGCGGATTGGAAGGTCTCGTAGTGGGCGAAGTGGTCTCTTGCGAGCCGCATCCCAACAGCGATCACATGCACGTCTGCTCGGTGAATATAGGTGCGGAGGAGATGCAGCAGATAGTCTGCGGCGCTCCGAATGTAGCTGCCGGTCAGAAGGTTATCGTTGCCACCCTGGGCACAAAACTCTATGACGGCGACAAGGAATTTGTAATCAAACGCAGCAAGTTGCGCGGAGTGGAGAGCAACGGGATGATCTGCGCCGAAGATGAAATAGGAATAGGTAACGACCACTCCGGCATCATCGTACTGCCAGCTGATACCAAGGTGGGAATGAAAGCCGCCGACTACTATGATATCCACAGCGACTACATCATAGAAGTGGATATCACAGCCAACCGCGCAGATGCATGTTCTCATTACGGAGTGGCCCGCGATCTTTATGCATATCTCGTGCAGCATGGCGTGAAGACTGCAATTCATCGCCCCTCTGTCGATGCCTTCTGCGTGGATAACCACGACCTGGAGATTCCTGTGGTTGTAGAGAATGCCGAGGCCTGCCCGCGTTATGCCGCCGTGACTGTCACCGGCTGCGAGGTGAAAGAGAGTCCGCAATGGCTCAAAGACCGTCTGGCTACCATCGGACTGCGCCCCATAAACAACATCGTAGATATCACAAACTATATAATGATGGCTTATGGCCAGCCTCTGCATTGCTTCGATGCCGACATGATCACAGGCAAGAAGGTAATAGTCAAGACACAAAAAGAAGGCACTCCCTTTGTGACTCTCGACGGCGAGGAGCGTAAGTTGTCAGAGCGAGACCTGACTATCTGCAATGCCGAGGAGCCTATGTGTATTGCCGGCGTCTTCGGCGGACGGGGGAGCGGAACATACGAAACCACTACCAACGTGCTGCTGGAAAGCGCTTATTTTAATCCGACATGGATTCGTAAGAGTGCGCGGCGCCACGGCCTGCAGACTGATGCCTCGTTCCGCTTCGAGCGCGGCATAGACCCGGCCGGACAGATTTATGCCCTGAAGCAGGCTGCCATACTATGCAAGGAACTGGCCGGCGGCAAGGTGAGCATGGATATCGTGGACGTCTATCCCAAGCCCATGACTGACTTCCCCGTGACGCTGAAATACGACTATGTCGATGGCCTCATCGGGAAACATATACCAGCGGAGACTGTGAAGAGCATCGTCACCTCGCTGGAGATGAAGATCGAGAAGGAAAGTGCCGAAGGGCTAGAGCTGCAGGTGCCCGCATATAGGGTGGATGTGCAGCGCCCGTGTGATGTGGTCGAGGATATCCTCCGCATCTACGGCTATAACAATGTTGAAATTCCTACGTCTATCAACAGCTGTCTCTCTGTAAAAGGAGAGGCCGACAAGAGCCATAAACTGCAGAATGTGGTGGCTGAACAGCTGGTGGGAGCAGGGTTCAACGAGATCCTGAACAACTCTCTGCAGCGCGCCGCATACTACGACAATCTGCAGGAATATCCTTCGGAGAATCTTGTGCGTCTGCTCAACCCGCTTTCACAGGACTTGAATGTGCTGCGCCAGACCCTTCTCTTCGGCGGACTGGAGTCCATAGCACGCAACGTAAACCACCGCAATCCGAACCTGGCTCTCTTTGAGTTCGGTAACTGCTATTACTTCCATGCAGAGCGACGTAGCGACGTAATCATCCCGGGAGTCAGCAGCAGTCGTGATCCCGAGGTGATAAAACATGTCCTGGACGCTTATAGCGAGGATTATCATCTCGGATTGTGGCTTACCGGCAAGATGACTGAAGCCAACTGGGCACATGCCGACGAGCAGAACAGCTTCTACGTGCTGAAAGCCCATGTCCTGAATATCCTGCGTCGCCTCGGAGTTCCGTTTGGAGCACTCGTGTTCAGCGATGGCAAAAACGATATCTTCTCCCACAGTATTCTCATCTCCGACCGCAACGGAAAGGTGGTGGCCCAGATGGGTGTGGTAAGCAAACGGCTGCAGGTGGAGATGGAAATCCCGTCGGAAGTATATTTCGCAGATATAGCATGGCAGCAGGTGATGCGCATGATTCGCAAGCAGAAAGTGTCATTCACAGAAATCCCAAGATTCCCCGCAGTAAGCAGAGACCTGGCGCTGTTGGTTGACAAGGGCGTGCGCTTCGAGCAGATTGAAACCATCGCTTATCAGACAGAGCGCAAGCTGCTGAAAGAGGTTACTCTCTTTGACGTATATGAAGGCAAGAACCTGCCTGCCGGCAAGAAGAGTTATGCTGTGAACTTCATCCTGCAAGATGAGAACCGCACGCTTAACGACAAGGCTATAGATGCCATCATGCAGCGCCTGATCCAGAATCTCACTAAGCAACTCGGAGCAGAATTGCGTTGACAGAAACCAGGACTCTGCTCTTAGCCTTCTTCCATTCCAGAGGGAAGAAGCGTAAGAAAAAACAATAAACAGAATAATAAATAATTAACAATCAACAAAATGAACCCGCCAGCCTCAAGGAATTTATGCAGCAGCCGTCTCTGACGGAGGTAACGTTTCAAGGCTGACAATTTTATTACATCTATGGGAAGAGCATTTGAATATCGCAAGGCCGCCAAACTGAAGCGTTGGGGGCATATGGCAAAGACATTTACAAAGCTTGGCAAGCAAATCGCCATTGCCGTGAAGGCCGGCGGACCAGACCCAGACATGAATCCCACTTTGCGTGGTATCATCGCTACCTGCAAGCGCGAGAACATGCCGAAGGACAATATCGAGCGTGCCATAAAGAACGCGATGGGCAAGGACCAGAGCGAATATAAGGGCATGACTTACGAGGGATATGGACCTCACGGTATTGCAATCTTCGTTGATACCCTCACCGACAACCCGACACGTACTGTAGCCGATGTGCGCAGCGTATTCAATAAGTTCGGAGGCAATCTCGGAACGATGGGCAGTCTGGCTTTCCTCTTTGACCACAAGGCGGTGTTTACCTTCAAGAAGAAGGACGGCATAGACATGGACGAACTGATTCTGGACCTCATCGATTATGGCGTGGATGACGAGTTCGACGAGGACGAGGAAGAAGGCACACTCACCATCTATGGCGACCCCAAGAGCTATGGCGCTATCCAGAAACATTTGGAAGAACAGGGCTTTGAGGATGTCGGCGGTGAGTTCACTTATATCCCCAACGACCTGAAGGATGTCACTGCTGAGCAGCGCGAGACCATAGACAAGATGGTGGAGCGTCTGGAAGAGTTTGACGACGTCCAGACTGTGTTCACAAATATGAAGCCGGAAGAATAATCCACTTTACCATTTTACCTTATGAACCGAATATTTATCACGTTCTGCCTGTATTTCGTATTCTCTGTCGTGACGTTGGCTCAGGGCTATACAGATGTCACACAAAGGTATATAAAGAATCCGGATTTGCAGTCGCAGGAGGGTTGGACTTACTCACGGGTAAACGTGAGCGGGGAGACTCTCACCTGGTCGGCTGTGTCGAAGTCCTATTCAGGCTCCTACGTCAGCGAGATATTTGCCGGCTCCGAGCTGAAATACAAAACATACGAAGTATGGCAGAAAATCACATTGCCCCGGGGTGCCTACCATCTGTATGGACGGGCCTTCCAACGCGATGCTGACAAGGTGATTATGTTCGTACGACAGGTAAATGCAAGGGATTCGGTTGCGGTAGCTTCCGTGGCTGATCAGTTTGACTCTTCACCAAACAATCTGGATGAGGCAGCCAAGGCCTTCAATGCAAATATGTATCTGAATGACCTGGCTTTCACTGTGGCAGATGATGAGACAGAAGTAACCATCGGGTATGAAGGTGGGTTCACAGGAGGCGGACAATGGTTCGCCTTCGGTGGCTTTACCCTCTATCAGGTGCAGGATGAGATCAGTCCCGTCCATCCAAAAGACGTGACTCCGTCGCTGACGCGCGCAATGGCAAATTATACAGGCCTGACCGGCTGCTATAAGAAAGCCGACAGCTATATCCACGAGAAATATTCTACCGCCAATTTCGGAGTGGGAATGTTGGTTTCCCAGACCTTCAAGGGATTGGAAAACGGATTTTACCAGGTCGTAATCCAAGCTAATGCCTCGCAGGCTAACGGCGTAGGGTCACTGTCGGCAAGTCCTATGCTTGTCGTTGCAGGACAAAAACGCGAAGTGATGGAGCCTGTAACCCGCAGCGCCGTGGATAAAGTGGATGAATATGTCCTGAGCGATGTAGAGGTGACGAACGGCACTCTGCGTGTCGGGATTCAGAATCAGTCGGTTGGCTGCAACTGGCTGCTCTTCAACGTTAAAAGTCTGAAATATCTCGGCGCAGGAAATCAAATCAGCCATGTGACTCTGAAACGCGATGAGACGTTTTCAATAGGAAGTATTGTCCAGGCTGATGTAGATTCTGACATACCGCTGCGGGCAGGACAGCTCAACAGCATTGCTCTGCCGTTCTCCATGACTGCAGCGCAGACTGCTGCCGCATTCTCTCGTGTCTATACTCTGGCAGGAGTGGAGAGGGATGCCGAGGGTAATCTTCAAGGTATCCTGATAGATGCCGACAGCATAGATTTCGGCAGAGGATATTTTGTGGAGGTGAGCGAAGACAAGATGCTGTCTGCCACAAACGTCTATCTGCAGCCCGGTGCTCCGGCAGAAGAATATTCTATCTGGGGCGAGTCATTGGTGTCCGGCCATTTCGGAAAGACTGCGTTGAAGGATGTGTATGTCTTGAGCGATAACGGCGAACTCACATTCGTCTCTGAACAGACCGATGTGCCTGGATTCATGGCAACAGTAAGCCTCCCGGCAGCACTTGGCAACAATAAGCAGCCGATTACTCTGACCCATATTGATTATTCAGATGTGCATTTTACTGTTGACATCGAGAATATTCAGGTCAGACATTTTATTAATGATAATACATACACAGAAGATTCGCCTTCGGTGGTTGACTCGTATAATGTTTCACCACCTGAACGGCGCGATCAGCCTTCTGCCATCTGTATTCCGCTTCCAAGCCAGGAGGACAGTGTGACACTGAAGATCGAGGGCATTGACTGTGTGTGGCGATTCCCAGCTTCAGATATGCTCAGGGTATATAACCTTTATCCGCAGAGAGAATACAGATATACGGTGGAGGCAGCGGAGAAAGTGATTAGCAGCGGACGGTTCAACATTACTGGACATCTGCGTATGATTATGGCAGAGACCGGAAATAACATCCGCGATTTGGGCGGATGGGAAACGGCCGAAGGCTTGCGTCTGCGTCATGGATTGCTTTATCGCAGTGGTGAGCTAAACGGCGGCCACACAATGAGTGAGGCAGACAAGCAAGAGATGCTGCGGCTTGGTATCGGGGCAGAACTGGATTTGCGAGAAGATGTGGATATAGCAGATTTTGCTGTTGATGAGGTGCCGCTGAGCAAAAGCTCTTCTTTTGGCCAGGACTTCCCTTATTTATACCAGAATCAGCACCGCTTTGGCGATGATGCCTTACGTATAGACACCGCCTGCTGGCGGACGTCTTTCAAATTCGTCATCGATAACCTGAGAGCCGGAAAGAGCGTCTTGTTCCATTGCATTTGGGGAGCCGACCGCACCGGATGCATGGCTTTCCTTATAGAGGGACTGCTCGGCCTGCCGATTGACCAGTTGTACAAAGACTACGAACTGACGACCTTCTCTATTGCAGATTCGCGACTGAAGAGCGGGCTCGACAGCAAACTGGCATATATAAATACTTTGCCGGGAAACACCTTGCAGCAACGTTTCTTCTACTATCTGCATAATGTGGCCGGGGTGCCCGGAAACGACCTGCTCGAACTGATTGACCGGATGGTGGAGGGCGAAAGCAGTATCACCAAATCACAACTGGCTCTGATGTCTGCTGCCGACACACTCATAATTCAGGATGTCCATTCGCTGTCTGCAGTCTGCCCGCGAGGCGCTACGATTGCCGACGGAGCACACGCCATACTTACCGATGCCAGCGGTTCTCAGAACGAAATCGAGATGTCGGTGGACGGTATCGCTATCCGCTTCGGACATTACCGGCTGGCTCCTGCCTCGACATACTCTCTGACTATTCCTGCAGGGGCTGTGTCGGATGCTGACGGGAATGCCAATGCTGAGGCTTTGAAAATTGCATTTAAAACCCCTCTCATGTCAGACGGCGAATATTATTTCTATATGCCTACTTTGGAGCGCTTCTTAGGACGCGGCGCGAACTTCGGAACCAGGGCTGTAGCAGACAGATTTGGTGTGCCGGTGACTCTGACTACAGATATTAGCGGTATTTCAACATTCCGATATCTGGATAATCTTCTCTATCTTGGTTCTGATGGTTTTACAGACAAGGATTTCTCCTACAACTCGGTTTACTGGACTTTGAAACAGACTGATGCCGAACACCCCGAGAGGCTTGTCATGCTCTCGAATAACGGATTCTATTTGAATTTGGTCGATAATACACGGGCGCGTGTGGAGGCTACTTCTCCTGCAGAGGCTACTCAAGTGGAATTGGTCGGAATTGAGAGACAGAAAGAGATTGTACAGCAGCAACAGGATGAGAATATTCTGCAGGCCGCGCAGGATGCAGGTATCGAGGCTGCTGACATGAGTGTGCTGGATGCAATCCTTTCGGATGAATATTCAGAAATAAAGAATGTGGCCACCATCAAAGGCTCGAAGTTGGGGAATGCCACTTTCTGGCCTCTTACTGAACCTACAGATGTGCAGAACGCCAGTGGAAACGCTTATAATGTGGGAGCTTACGGCGGCGAACTCTTTATGAAACACGGCCAAGTGAGTCAGACGGTTACGGTGAAGTATCCGGGACTGTATAAACTGACTCTTACAGCTTTCTATCGCCAGGGACGGAACAGCAGATGCTATGAAATCGGAAACAAAGGCTATAAATTGAGCAATGCATACGTAACGATTAACGACGTTTACTATGCTCAAATTCCTGACTGGTATTCAGATTGTGTCAATTCCTCTAATCCAAACACCACTGACCAGGCCTCTTCACTAATGCTCGCAAGAAAATATACCACGAACGTTTATGCTTATGTGGGTGAGGACTTGCAAGCCACTATCTCGATAAATTGCCCTTCATTCATCACGAATGGCTGGTGTATCTTCAATAACTTTTATCTGGCCTATTTCCGAAACAAAGAAAATGCAATCGGGACACTTGAGGCAGATGAAACTCATGAAGAAGTCTTTGACCTTGTCGGGCGTAGAGTTCACAACAATCAACAACCTGCAGCCGGACTGAAGAAAGGCATCTACATTATTAAAGGTCAAAAATTGGTCCGCTAAGCCTAAAAAAGAGTTAGGACGTTAAGTTTGGTGTATTTCGGACTCAACAAGTCAACGAGTTGTCAAGTCAACTAGTCAACAAGTCAACAAGTTGTCAAGTCAACGGGTCAACAAGTCAATGGGTCAATAATTCTTTGTGTAAGCGGGGTTTCATTTCAACAGATTCTCGATTCAATAGGTAAACATAAATACAGATTGTTGTTAGCGGCTTTCCCGTTTCTTGTTTACTTAACCTTCTTGCCGGATTAGTGATTTAGCCAAGCAAGAATTAATGAAACAAGCCGAAGACTGAAGGGCCATTTAACCCCAGCCTCCGGCTGTCATTTCTTCAGCTGCGTTGCTTATCCGTTATCTACCACCGCAGTCCTCGACATATCAGATGACCACGGCAGGCAATTTACTCAAAACATTCTCAGTATAAATGTCTAATAAGCGAACTGGTTGAAGAATCTGCGGGTTTTATTCCCGTCCTCTTTCCTCGTCTATCTTGCTCATCTTATCATTACTGTAATCAAAGGCATAATAGATTTTGTTGCCCTTGAGGACTTTTTTGAATTCAGCAAGATATTTTTTGCGAACAGCAATCATCTTTGTATCAGACTCAAGTTTTGCCTCTACGAGAGCAAGTCCTTGCGCCGGAGTCAGTGTGCCTGCCTTCTCGGCTGCTTTGTATTTGTCCTTGACATCATCATAAATGTCATTTGCAGCCTTACGTTCCTCTAAGTACTTGTGCAAAACTGGGCCGAACTTGGCCTCGGTGGTCTTGTCGAGTTTAAGATGCTTCAGTGTGTAGGCATAGCGCTTTTCCAGTTTTGAAGCTGCTTGTGACGGTTGTGCTGCAAGAAGAAAGAAAGCAGCGATAATGGTTAGAATCTTTTTCATATTTACTTTTGTTTTTGGGTTTGTAGTTGGGTTGTATATGTATGTTCTCAGATATTTTTATGTATGACAGATTGACAGTGTTGAAGTTTAATCATCTTTTTTCGCTTTATGAATTTTTAGATGTCTCATGTTCTATATCTCACACTATTTCTATATCTCACCCTATCTGAATAGAGACTTGATAAGGTCTTCTCGTCCTATATGCCGCAGTTCGGATTCAATCTCGTAGCGTTTCTCTGCCTGATACCAGAAGAAGAACATCCGTTGCTTCTGCTTCTCTTCGGGTGAGTGTGCTGAGAATACTGGTTTCATTGTGTCGGGGTAGAAACCGGTGGCCCAGGCAGTGGTGGCTGTAGTCATAGGGGTGGGGGTGAAGTCTTGCACCTGTTCCAGACGGAAGTCCATACGTTTTGTTTCAACTGCTAAAGTCGCCATGTCTTCGGCTGTGCATCCGGGATGGCTGCTGATAAAATATGGAATCAGCTGCTGACGCAGACCTGTTTGGTCACAGATTCGGTCGAACAATCGTTTGAAGTCATGGAAGAGTTTGAACGACGGCTTGCGCATCAGGTTGAGGACATGGTCAGATGTGTGTTCCGGCGCCACCTTGAGCCTACCGCTAACGTGACGGGTAATGAGCTCCCGCGTGTAGTTGGATGCTGCGCGGTTGAGGCGCTCGTCACGCCAGTCGTGCAGAAGCAAGTCATAGCGCACTCCGCTGCCGATGAAACTCTTCTTTATCCCCTTTAAGGCATCTACAGAGCGGTAGATGTCAATGAGGGCGCTGTGATCCCCGTTTAGGTTAGGGCAGATTTGCGGATGAATACATGACGGACGGCTGCATTGCTGACATGCGCGCAGGTTGCGCCCATGCATATTATACATATTTGCCGACGGACCGCCTAAATCTGAAAGGTAACCCTTGAAACCAGGCATTTGCTTTATCTGTTCGACTTCGCGCAATATGCTTTCCTTGGAACGGCTTGAGATGAACTTACCCTGATGGGCAGATATCGTGCAGAAGGCACAGCCTCCGAAACAGCCCCTATGCAGGCAGACGCTGAATTTAATCATCTCGTAGGCTGGAATCCTTTTCCCGGCATATTTGGGGTGGGGCAGGCGTGTGTAAGGCAGGTCGAAGGAGTTGTCTAACTGCTCTGTGGTCATCGGTGGGTATGGCGGTTCGCATATCACCCACTTGTCTCCACTCTGTTGGAATATCCGTTTTGCCTGCCATCTGTTGCTCTGCTCTTCGATATGTCTGAAGTTCTCGGCATGCAGACGCGGTTGTTTTACGGCCTCCTCAAACGAATGCAGTACGATGTCCTCCCTCTCAGGCTTTGCATCTGAAGTGAGATAAACAATCTGGCGGAGGAGAGGCTGCTTGTGTCCGTCAATTCCGAGGACATCGCGGAAAGCGCTCCGGCTAATCTGGGCGAATCCCTCCTCGTCATAGTCCAGCATAGGATGGTAGTTTTCTATTGCTTCCACAAGCAGGCGGGCCATCTCTATGGTAGGTTGTTCGCCCATCCCGTAAATAATCATGTCTGCCTCGCTGTCACAAAGAATGCTTGGGCGAAAACGTTCCTGCCAATAGTCGTAGTGGGCAAGCCGGCGCATGGATGCCTCGATGCCTCCCGCCACAATTGGAACATCGGGATATAGCTGACGCAGGATTCGGGAATAGACAATCGTGGGATATTCCGGACGCAGGTCGTGTCTTCCGTCGGGCGAGTAGGCATCTTCTGAGCGCAGACGCCTTGCCGCCGTATATTTGTTCACCATGGAATCCATAGCTCCAGGCGATATGCCAAACCAAAGACGCGGCCGCCCGAGACGTTTGAAGTCGCGCAGGTCGCCGTGCCAGTCTGGCTGCGGCACTATGGCAACTCTCAACCCTTCAGCTTCCAGAATGCGCCCTATGACAGCCACGCCAAAAGATGGGTGATCAACATACGCATCACCGCTAAAGAGAATAACGTCGGCTTTATCCCAGCCTCGTTGTTCCATCTCCTTGCGTGTAGTAGGGAGGGGCAGGGTAGGAAGCATCTTTCTTATTTCTTTGGAGATATAAGTTCGAGCAACTCTTTGCCGGAGCGTTGCAACTTGCGTTGACGATTTTTAAGGCTTGTGTTTATTTGGTCTATCAGATCTTGGAAGATGTGTTCAACTGGGGAAGCCGATTTGTCCCCATGCTCGTTAACAACAACATTAAGTCCGCGTGGAATCAGTTTAATCTCGATGTCTGTGCCGGCTTCTATGGGGTCTCCGTCATAGTGGATGACGCCGGGCTTTTCCCTATGCACGCGCATCGACTGACATTGGAAAGAGCGTGTGTGCGGATTCTCATCTATATTCTTACCAAGCATTTGAACCACAACCTGAGCAGCCTCAAGAACGTTGAAAGGCTCCAGGATGGTCACGTCCATCAGACCGTCGCTCATCGAGGCATGAGGAGCTATGTAGAAGTTGTTCCCATATTGTGATGCATTTCCACAAGCAATGAGAAATGCATGATAGTGTGTCTTCTTGCCATCCACTTCTATCTCATAGGTCTCGGGCTTGTAAGCAAGTGAACTTTTTACTGTATTATCTACATACGATATGAGGCCGCGTTTGCTGCTGTCGGCAAATTTCTCACTTATGAAGGCGTCGAAGCCCATCCCACAAGTGCAAAAAAACGGGTTGTCGTTGATGAGACCATAGTCGAGTTGTTTGATCTGGCAGTCGGCGATAACTGACAGGGCGCCCTCGGGATTCATGGGAATCAGCAAATGACGCGCTAACCCATTCCCGCTACCCATTGGAACTATTCCCAATGCAGTTTGCGTGTGTCGTAGTGAGCGTGCGACCTCGTTTACAGTTCCGTCTCCACCGATAGCGACACAAACATCATAACCATCTGTGGCAGCCTTGTTAGCCAACTCTGCGGCGTGACCTCTGTGGTCAGTCCATTCCACCTTCCATTCGAACTGGTCTTCTGGAAGAAATCTTGGCAGAGCTTCAATTATAGGACGCTTGTCTCGGGTGCCGGAGATAGGATTTGCGATGAAAAGAAGTCGTTTGTGTTTCATATTCGGGTGCAAATATACGTTTTTTTACGACCTTAGTATGAAAAGCGGTGCAAAAGAAGATTAAAAATAAGTTTTTTATCAATTTTAATACTGCATTAACAAAATATTGTTTAACTTTGCCCCGATTTTTAACAATCTACTAAGTAAGTATTATTACATATCCTAATTATACATTAATATTATATGGGATTATTACAAGAAAAACTGTCCAAATACACCCTTCCGCAGAAGTATAAGGCTTTGGGCATTTATCCCTATTTCCGGGAGATTGAAGGGAAACAGGGCACGGAGGTGATAATGGATGGGCACCGCGTTTTGATGTTTGGCTCAAATGCTTATACGGGCTTGACAGGTGACGAACGTGTTATAAATGCTGGTATTGAAGCTATGAAAAAGTATGGTAGCGGATGTGCCGGCAGTCGGTTTCTCAATGGCACGCTTGACTTGCATGTTCAGTTGGAACATGAGTTGGCTGAGTTTGTAGGAAAGGACGAAGCTTTGTGTTTCAGCACGGGATTTACCGTGAACAGCGGCGTTTTGGCCGTGTTGACTGACCATCACGATTTCATCATCTGTGACGACCGCGACCATGCTTCTATAGTTGATGGAACTCGCTCAAGTTTCTCACGCCGCTTGAAATATAAGCATAATGACATGGAGGATTTGGAAAAGCAACTCCAGAACTGCCCAGTCGAGGCTGTGAAGCTGATAGTGGTGGATGGAGTGTTCTCTATGGAAGGAGATCTCTGCAAACTGCCCGAGATAGTCGCCCTGAAGCACAAATATCCAGGCACGGCTATAATGGTTGACGAAGCTCACGGCATTGGCGTCTTTGGCCGTCAGGGACGTGGCGTCTGTGACCATTTCGGACTGACCGACGAGGTAGATCTTATTATGGGAACCTTCTCCAAGAGTCTTGCTTCTATTGGCGGTTTCATTGCTGCTGACAGCACTACCATCAACTATCTGCGTCACAACACAAGGACATATATTTTCTCCGCTTCCGACACTCCGGCTGCCACTGCCGCTGCCCGTGAGGCCCTGCATATTATCCAGAATGAGCCCGAACGTCTCAGCGCATTGTGGGATGTTACCAACTATGCCTTGAAGCGTTTCCGCGATGCCGGGTTTGAGATTGGAGACACCGAAAGCCCAATTATCCCACTTTATGTGCGTGATGTTGACAAAACATTCCTTGTGACAAAGCAGGCATTTGAAGCTGGCGTCTTCATTAACCCCGTGATACCTCCAGCCTGTGCGCCGCAAGACACTCTTGTGCGGTTTGCGCTTATGGCCACCCACACAAAAGAGCAGGTGGATGAAGCCGTAGAGGCACTGACGAAAGTATTCCGTGATTTGGAACTTATAAAGTGACAATATCTCATTTTTGAGAAATTTCCGTCGAAAAGTTTGGCAGAGTGCATTAAAAAGCCTACCTTTGCACCCGCAAAACGAAAATGGATGCGTCCTTAGCTCAGTTGGTAGAGCAATTGACTCTTAATCAATGGGTCCAGGGTTCGAGCCCCTGAGGGCGTACTCCTATAGGCGCGAGGCAGCCGAAAAAGTCTCATATATGCGTCCTTAGCTCAGTTGGTAGAGCAATTGACTCTTAATCAATGGGTCCAGGGTTCGAACCCCTGAGGGCGTACTTTTGAAGAGAGAACTTCACAGTTTAAATTGTGGAGTTCTCTTGTTATTTCCTTTATATTCATTGATTTTTGTCAAGATTTTATGCTGAAAGACACATTTTTAGCCTTTTTCAATTATTATTTTGGGATAAAATGTATTATCTTTGCAGTGCCTAAAGAAAAAGGCATATCACTATTATTAAACGATATTTAAGTAAAAAGATCATGTTTGAGAAAGCAGGTGAAATCGCAGGTGCTATTTGGACAGCCCTGAACGAGAACGGCGCACTCAGCGCAAAGGATTTGAAGAAAGCTACAAAAGTGAAAACTGAAAAGGATTTGTATCTCGGCCTTGGTTGGTTGCTCCGTGAGGACAAACTCAACGTTGCTGGCGACGAGAAAGAGCCAATGTTCTGCCTCAAGTAAGAATTCTTATCCGAAGTCATTTTTGATTCTGAATAACCTTATGGATATAGTTCTGAGTTCAGAACTGCCCCATAGATATATTTCAGGTTGAAGATGATTTTCAGGCCGAGTTCTGAAAAACGAATTGTCTATTTGATGGAGTCTTGATTTATTATCGCACTACTGAAGACGTTCGGCAGAATTACAAAAAAACAAAAAGAAATAGTTCCCGCGGGGAACTATTTTTTTTATATATTACCTATTACATGCAGAAGGCATAAATCCGAGGCGTAGCTGCTGACAATCCTCTGACTTCCAAGATTTTTATATCTTTTCTAGTCAGCAAGTCTTTTCTAGTCAGCAAGTCTTTTCTAGTCAGCATGTCTTCAAGCCAACAAGTCTTCAAGTCTTTGGGTTGATGGCTTAAAGAAGTGCTGAGAGTGGAAAAAGTTTTGCAATCTGCGGACGAAGTCAGAATTGCCACCATTTCTTTTTTCTTGGTGGAAGAGAATCTTGTGAATAGGTCTGCTCAAGAAGAATCTGCTCGTATGTCTTGCCTTCTGAGATGATCTGATATATTGTGCCCCAGTCGGGAAGACCGCCCACATTGCGGTCGTCAATCCACATATCAACTTTCAGCTTACGGCTAAAATGCATATTCTTATTCACATCCTCTTCGGGAAAGTCGCGGTTGACTGCATAAAACTCTATTCCGCGCTCTGCACACCAGTCAACAGCCTCCTGCAACAATTCTCCTTCACGCACCGACCATAGAATCAGTTTGTGCCGATCCGCGATGAGCATACGTAGGGTTTCGCAGGCAAAAGGTATTTCCTCGCCAATATCCGGGTAACGATGGGTGACGATGGTTCCGTCGAAGTCAACAGCAATAGTCATTATATATTTATAATGTAAAAATAATCGTTTTGTGTCTTATAAACGAAAATGTAAGATAAGGTTGAATATAAAAACTCGTGCAAATGTACATCAAAAAACTGTAAAAAGGGCATATTTTGTTGAATTTTTTTAGGCCGTCTGAAAGAAATTCGTTATATTTGCAGCGTTTAAATGATTTTTCACGTTATTTTCTAACTTAAAAGTTCTATTTATGAAACAGAAACTACTTTCTGTAATCGCATTCTTAGGAATTTCAACTGCCGCATTCGCTGCCGTAGGTGACGATGTGACATCCACGTATCTTAAGAATGCCGATTTCAGTGCGGGGCAGCCTGTATCCGGGTTTATCTGCACTTATGACTATGACATGGAGACGAACAGTGCCACTATGTTTGGTATGCAGCCTGTCACAGAATGGGTCGCAAGTTCTCCGTCTGACAACACTCTTCTAGACGGTCGCACAGACAACGCCAATGCTAAAGCAGCCGGCGTGTTTGCCATTGCTAGCGAAGATTCGTACCTCGGCGGAACTGCTTATCTTGCTCCGTCATTTGCTCCGGACGAGTCTGTCGAAGGACAGGTTCTTGGTTTCGTAGCTGTTTGGGGAGCCCGTGCACAATATACTCAGGCTGTCTCTCTGCCTGCTGGTGCATATCGCATCATTATCCCTGCATATAATGCAGGTGGCGCAACCGCTATCTCATCAAACCTTTGCGGTTTCGAGACTTCCGACGGCACTCAGTACTTCTCCAAGAAACTCACTTGGACTGAGGGTGAATGGGAGAATGACACAATCGAATTCCTCTTGTCCGAGGCTGCCGAGGGTGTTATCTCTGTCGGTTATGTAGCAGGCAATGCCGGTTCTGCCGGAATGCCTCACCTCTTCTACAATCAGGTGATTATCCAGGAAGGCGATGCCCAGGCTCTTATCCAGATTGAGATTGATGCTGCCAAGGAGCGTCTGCTCGCTGTTATTACCGATGGTGAAGAGATTGGTGTGAACACCTCCGCTGCTCAGGAAGTTTACGACAATCCTGCTGCAACTCTGCAGGAGGTTGAAGCTGCCATCCTCTCTCAGAAAGACATTAATGAGAAGGGTCTGACAGACTTTACAGACTTCTTCATCAACAACGCCCACTTCTCTAACGGAACTCCTCTTGATGGTGGTGTCTGCACATATGACTACGACATCGAGACCCATCAGGACAAGGGTGCTCTCTATTATGGTATGCAGGAAGTGGATTCATGGATTCCAAGTAACACCAATGAGAATGCCCGCGCCAGCGGCGTCTTTGCAGTAGGTTCTCCTGAGACTATATGGCTCGGTGGCCCTGGCTACGCAACTCCTGAGAAGAAGGCTAACGGTTCTTCTACCGGTAATATCTTCGGTTTCGTAAGTGTTTGGACTGCCTCCAGCAGTTACACTCAGAACGTAACATTGCCTGCCGGAACATATACTATCACTATCCCGACATATAATGGTGGTGGTACAGGAAATATCGCAAAGAACCTCTGCGGCTTTATTTCAGCTGATGGAGATGAGTATCTCGCTACAACTACTTCATTCCCCGTTGGCGAATGGAAGGAAGAGACTATCCGCTTCACCCTTGATGAGGAGACCGCAGGTGTGATCAGCATCGGTTACACTGCTGCAAACGCAGGTTCCGGCTCAATGCCTCACCTCTGGATTGATGAGTTCCTGCTGAAGTTCAGCGGCGTTACTGAGATTAAGCCCAGCCTTATCGCTTTGCAGAGTGCAGTACGCAGCGCTGAGTCCTACACCACATTTGACGACGGACAGTATGAGGCAACCCTGAAAACTAAGGTTGAAGAAGCTTTTGCTGCTGCTATAGATCTTGTAAATGCAAGCAGCGAGGATGACGACGCAAACGTTGCAGCTACTACAGCCCTGAACAACATCGTGAGCGAGGCCCGTGTCAGCCGTGCTAAGTATGTAGAGTTCTACACTTTCATCAATGGCGCATTAACTGAGGCTATCGAGCAGTATTTTGACCAGCCCAACTTCGAATCTCTTGTAAGCTCACTCGAAGAACTCGAGGATGAATACAACACAGCATACGAGGAAGGCTCATATACAACAGAGCAGATCAACGAGGCTATTTCCGGCCTCAACACCACGATCAAGGATGCTGTCAAGGCTGTGTTCGACCAGGCTGTCGCTTCTGGTGAAAAGCTGGCCAACCCGATTGACATCACCAGCCTCTATGAGGAGATGACCATTCCTTACACCACCTCTCAGGCAGCTTACTCAGGCAGCATCTGGAAGAATGAGACTGGCACAGGCAACTTCAAGACTAACTACAGCACTGCTGAAGTATGGAATGCTTCTCCTTTCAATATCTACCGTGAGCTAACCGACATGCCTAAGGGTAAATATACCATTACTGTTAAGGCATTTTATCGCACCGCAGATCAGCAGACCAATTATGACAACTACCAGTTGGAGCAGACCGACCTGGCATTCGTCTATGGTGGCTATTCAAAGAGCCCTCTGCTGAACATTGTTGAATTTGCTTCTCAGGATTCAACCGCATACACCGATGTGTCCAAGATTGTTACAGAGACCGGTTCTCTCTTCGTTCCGAACTCTCAGCTGGCTGCACACAACGTGTTTGAAGCTGATGAGGATAAAGTTACCCTGAGCACCGTTTCCACAGCCCTCGGCCAGAATGGTACTCTTACCTTCGGTATCAAGAGTGAGCAGATGGAAGCTAACTCTTGGGTAGTATGGGCTGATTTCCGCCTCTACTATAATGCTGCTGATGCTTCTGACCTGAATCCTGAAATCGAAGGCCTTATCGAAGTTGCTACAGCACAACTGGACAACACCGGTGGTGTTCTTGCAGCTGAGAACGGCTTGCAGCAGGCTATTGAAACTGGTAACGCTGCTATTGAAGCTGATGACGAAGCCAGCAAACTGTCTGCTATCGATGCTCTGAATGCTGCTATTGCTTATGCCAAGGAGAGCGTGACCCTCGCTGCTGAGTTCGCAGAGATCCTCCAGAGCTACAACGACCGTCTTGACCTGTCTATGATTGAGTCTGAGGACGAGTCCTTCTACGCATTGCTTGAGGAAATTGCAAACCAAAGTGAAAATGGTGACTACTTCGACAGCAACGAGCAAATCACCACTTGGATTAAGCAGATGCGCGAAGGATGGGTAATCTACGTTCTCGGTCAGGATCTTTCCGAGGCTTCTCTTGATAACCCCGTTGACGTGACTGAGGCTCTTGTTAATCCTGATTTCAGCGAGGATAACCACACTAATGGCTGGATTATCGAGACCGAAGCTACAAGTGGCAACCGCGGTACCTATGAGAATGGATTCCTCGAGTTCTGGAATGTAAATGCAGGGTGGACTATCTATCAGGAGCTGCCTACTCTGAAGGCCGGTTACTACAGCCTGGTAGTAGAGGGCCTCTATCGTCCGGTTGGCATGGATGCAGTTGTTGATAGCCTCAATAACGGCAGTGCTATTGCTCAACATGTCTATATCTTCGCTGGCGACAGCAAGACTCCTATCATGAGCTGGGCTGACACTGAAAACGGAGCTTACCTGAATTCTCCAGTTCCCGAAGGTGTTACTTATGCTGAGAAGATTCTTGCTTCCAATGACACCCTCTATGCTCCTAACACCCGCGCACAACTCGCTTCCTTCACAGCTGAAGGCCGCTACCTCAACACATTCAACTTTAAGTATGAAGATGGTCAGGGCGCTATCCGACTGGGTCTGCTTCAGAACACCCTCAACGCTGGTGACTGGGCTCCGTTCGGTAACATCCAACTCTACTATATCGGTACGGAAGAACCCGATGCAGTCAAGAGTGTAGAAGCCGCTGATGTGCTTGCAGCCGGTAAGAACGACATCTACAACCTGGCTGGACAACGTGTCAGCAAGGCTAAGAAGGGTCTCTACATCATCGGTGGCCGCAAGGTCGTTGTGAAATAAGATTCCATGATTTAGTTAACTCTATAGATATTTAACAGATTCGCCCCCGAGGTCAAGTACCTTTGGGGCGATCTTTTTTCTTAAGTAGAGTTCGGATTTCGTTTGTGACGGGCCCCAAAATACATCGGGGTCTATTAGTAAATACATCAAGGTCTATTTACTAATACATCAAGGTGTATTTACAATTACATCGAGGTGTATTTGCATGTGTTCCTAAATGTGCATCAATATGGATAGAAGTGGGTTGAATTGTGATGCATAATGCATGGCAGTGTGGACATAAGTACAAGCGATGTGTCAAGGTGCGGATGGGGGCAGATATATGTAAAAGTTTGTCAGATATATGTAAAAGTTTCGCCCCAGAGGCATCATAACCTTTGGGGCGAAAGCTGTTCTCGAGTCGTTGTTCTTTAATTTCGTCAGGACACTTCGGTAAGCATCTCGGCAAGGGTGGGGTGGATGTGTACAATATCCCGCAGTTGGGACAAAGTCACGTCGCAATTCATTAATGCCGCTATTTCCTGAATCATATCAGCAGCATGGGAACCCAAGATATGAGCACCAATAATGCGGCCGTCAGAAGCAGTTATGATTTTCACGATTCCTTCGGAAGCTTCCGTAGCGAGTGCTTTGCCGTTTGCCCGGAACAGGGCTTTGTGGCAGCTGTATTGCTTCTCTCCGGAATCCTCCTGAACCTCAGCCTTGAGCTGTTCTTCAGTAAAGCCTACGCTTGCTGCTTCGGGCTGAGAAAAAACTGCTGCAGGCATAATATCAAGCCGGATATTGTCCTTTTTGCCCAGAATATGGTTCACCGCTCTCAGCCCTTGGTATGTGGCTGCATGCGCGAGCATCTGCCGTCCGTTGACATCTCCGATGGCGTAGATATGAGGGGCTGCCTCAAAAGTGTCGGGGTCAACAGTTATCCCTCCACGCCCGACATTGATGCTTGTGGCTTCGAGATTCAGTCCGTCAGTGTTGGCAAGACGGCCTGTAGCTACGAGTATGAGATCGGCTTCGACCTGCATAGCCTTCCCTTTCTTTGTGAAGTTCACCACTGCGCATTCTCTTTCCTCAATACTTTCCACTCCACTCTGCATATGGAACGTGATTCCACGCTTTTCAAGACTCTTGCGCAGACGTTTGGCAATTTCGGAATCCATCGTCGGCAAGCATTCTTTCATAAATTCTATTACTGTCACTTCGCTCCCGAAAGCAGAGAAACAGGAGGCAAATTCAAGCCCTATAACGCCTGCTCCGATTATGCACAGACGAGCCGGAAGCTCTTTGAGAGCCAGCATCTCTGTGGAGGTGACTATGCGTGGGCTGTCTATCCCTTTGATAGGTGGCATCTTGGCTCTCGAGCCGGTTGCGATGATTATGTCTTTGGCTGAGAAGCATTCCTCACCGACGCAAACACAATTATCATTAACAAACCGGGCACGCCCGCGCACAAGTGAAATGCCAGGTGCGGACAGAATCGTTTCAACTCCACTACGCAGAGATGCTACGACCTCGTCTTTGCGGGTCATTATATCGGCGAAGTTCCGTTTACCCGTTTCCGCATCGTGGCAGAGGCTTTTTGTAGGAATGCAACCGCAGTTGAGACATGTCCCGCCAACTTCAGATGCCTCTATGACTGTGACAGACAGGCCTTTTTCTGACGCATAGGCGGCGGCGCGATAGCCACCTGGGCCGGCGCCAATGATTATAAGATCCGAATAGTTCATCCCTTTCTTTAATAGATAAACATTATGCGTTTGTGTCAGCGCAGGATATCAGTTGTTTGTAAGTCACAACAGGATGCTTTGCTGCGAGAACGTCATCGACGCGTCCGATAGGTGTCGTATGCGGTGCGCTCTTAACCATTTCCGGGTCTTCTTTTGCCTCTTCAGCGATGCAGCGCATCACCTCGATAAAGCCGTCAATAGTTTCTTTACTCTCGTTCTCGGTGGGTTCTATCATTAGCGACTCATGGAAGAGCAGGGGGAAATAGATTGTAGGGGCGTGGTAGCCATAGTCAAGAAGACGTTTAGCCACATCCATCGTGGTGACGCCCGTGGATTTGTCCTTCAGACCGTTGAACACAAATTCATGTTTGCACACGCTGTCAATCGGAAGTTCATACACATCTTTCAGACGTTCCTTGATATAGTTGGCATTTAGAGTAGCCAATGGGCCAACCATTTTTATGTTTTCGCGTCCGATGGTGAGAATATAAACCAATGCTTTGATATAGACGCCGAAGTTGCCGTTGAATGCACCAACGGTGGGGAAGAACTGCTCCAGCCCGCTGCGCACGCCCACGGGTCCGCTGCCTGGTCCGCCTCCGCCATGAGGTGTTGAGAAGGTCTTGTGCAGGTTGATATGCATCACGTCGAATCCCATATCTCCGGGTCTGCATGCTCCGAGCATGGGGTTGAGGTTAGCTCCGTCATAATACATCAGACCACCTTCTGCATGAATCAGTTCGGCAATTTCAGGAATGCTTCGCTCAAAAAGTCCCAGTGTGTTCGGATTGGTCATCATCATAGCGGCAATTGTGCCTTGGTTTTCAGCAACGAGGCGCCGCAGGTCATCTACATCCACAGTCCCGTCTGCCAGGCTTTTCACTTCTACTACTTCCAGACCACATACGGCTGCACTAGCAGGATTCGTCCCATGGGCAGAGTCTGGAATAATGACTTTTGTGCGGGCATTGTCACCCCGGCTCTCGTGGTATGAGCGTATAATCATAAGTCCGGTGAGTTCTCCGTGGGCACCAGCCATTGGGTTTAGGGTGAAGTCTGCCAATCCGGTTATTTCCGAAAGCATGCGTCTCAGTTCTGCTGCTACGGCTGATGAGCCCTCGCATGTATATTCCGGCTGTAGCGGATGAATGGCTGTAAATTCCGGTCGGGCGGCGATTTCCTCGTTGATGACAGGGTTGTACTTCATTGTGCAAGAACCTAAAGGGTAGAATCCGTCATTAACACCGAAATTATTGTGACTGAGGTTAGTATAGTGGCGCACCACGGTCAGTTCGTCGCACTCAGGCAATTCAGCATCCTTTTTTCTCAGCAGCGTCTCTGGCAGTTGGCTTGTGGAAAAACTGCCAAATTGGTTTGCCGGCAACGAGTATCCTTTTCTGCCCGGATGGGAGAGTTCGAATATCAGATTTCCATAAAGTCTATTATTCATACTGCGTCCTCCCTAATAGATTTAATAGTTTCGACAAGATTGTCTATATCTTGTTTAGTACGCTGTTCGGTGACAGCTATAAGTATGGAGCTGTCGTCAGTTTTCACTCCAACCAGAAAGCCCCTGTCTGCACACTCTTCGATGAGAGCGTCAACGTCTCCGTCGTAAGTGAGGCAGAACTCATTAAAGAAGGGCGCATCGAACTTAGGCTTGAACCAGCCAGTAGCTACGAGCTCGTCATGGAGGTAGTGGGCTCCGGCGTACGAGAGTTCGGCTGCTTCCTTTATCCCCTGTTTACCCATTAGGGAAAGGTAGATAGTAACATAGAGCGCCATCAGGCTTTGATTTGAACAGATGTTCGACGTTGCCTTCTGACGGCGTATATGCTGTTCGCGTGCCTGTAGTGTGAGCACGAATGCCCTCTGTTCGCGGTTGTCCTTTGTCAGTCCGACGATGCGCCCGGGCATCTTGCGCAGGAGTTTCTCTGTGCAACACATATAGCCTACGCCTGGGCCGCCGAAATTCATCGGGATACCGAGGCTTTGGCCGTCGCCGACGGCTATGTCGGCGCCCCACTCTCCGGGAGTCTTCAGCACAGCCAGGTCGGCAATTATGCTGTTGATGATAAACAGGCTCTTGGCGTTATGGCAGATGTCAGCCATTCCGGAGAAGTCTTCGATCACGCCATAATAGTTTGGCTGCTGAACGATTACGCCTGCAACTCCGCCCTCGTTCAGGCGGGCCTGGAGGTCATTGCGGTCGGTCTGCCCGTTGGTCTCACCTACTGTTTCCAGACCAAATCCATGGAAGTGGGCGTAGGTCTCAAGTACGGCGCGTACCCTCGGGTCAATAGTGGAGCTGACGAGCACTTTAGTGCATTTCTTTCCGGCTGCCATCGCCATGATAGCCGCTTCGGCTGTGGCTGTGGCTCCGTCATACATAGAAGCGTTGCTGATGTCCATACCGGTCATCTCCGCCATCATGCTTTGAAACTCAAAGATATAGTGCAGCGTACCTTGTGATATTTCCGCCTGATATGGGGTATAGCATGTCAGGAATTCAGAACGTTGAATGATGCTTTGTACAATGCTTGGAGCATAGTGGTCATAGCATCCGGCTCCGGCAAAGCAGATGAGAGGGTCGTTGAGTGAAGCCAGGCGGTCGAAATAGTTGCGTATCTCTATCTCGCTCATAGCCTCCGGCAGATTGTATTCACGCCGGAAACGGATAGCCTCAGGGACATCGGAATACAGGTCGTCCAGACTCTTCACTCCCGCCACACTCAGCATCTCAGCCAATTCTTCTGAGGTGTGAGGCAGGTATTTCATATCCTTGGTCTTTACTCGTTGTTACAATGCTCTTCATAGGCGGCTCCGTCCATCAGGGCGTCCAGCTCACTCTTGTCAGAGAGTTCCACCTTGATTATCCATCCCTCTCCGTAAGCGTCCTGGTTAATCAGCTCGGGTTGGTCTTCGAGAGCTTCGTTTACTTCAACCACGGTGCCACTGACCGGAGCGATAAGGTCGCTGGCTGCTTTCACGCTTTCCACAGCACCAAAGTCTTCGCCGGCGGTTATCTCGTCGTCTGTTTCTGGCATGTCTACATACACCACATTGCCCAAAGCGTGCTGAGCATAGTCGCTGATGCCGATAATACCGATGTTTCCTTCCACGCGAACATACTCATGTGACTCGCTGTAGTAGAGTCCAGGTTCAATTTTTGCCATAATAATGAAAAAGATAAGTTAAGTGAATATAAAAATGTTTGTTGTTTAAAGGTAAGTGACTATTTCTTATAGTGCTTCTCGTAGAATTTTTTCTTCACTACTGTGCCAGGGAACGTCTTTTTGCGTATCTGAATTTCAACTTCTGTTCCGAGTTTTGCATACTTGGCATCAATCAGAGCCATGCAGACACTCTTATCTACGCTGAGACAATGGTAGCCGGTGGTCACCTCTCCGATGGTTACTCCGTCGGCAATTACTGCATATCCATGTCGTGGAATAGCCTTGTCCTTCAGTTCGATGCCTACCAATTTTTTATCTACACCTTCGCTCTTCTGTCTTGCTAGCGCCTCGCGGCCGATGAACTCCGGCTTGTCCAGTTTCACGAACATACCCAGTCCGGCCATTATCGGTGTGATGTCAGCGCTTAGTTCATCGCCATAGAGGGGCAGGCCGACCTCAAAGCGCAAGGTGTCGCGGCAGCCTAAACCACAAGGCTTGCATTCCCCGCTGGCTATCAGTTTGTCCCATGCGGAACGGATGTACTCGTGTGAGCCATAGATCTCAAATCCGTCTTCGCCTGTATATCCTGTGCGTGAGACAATCAGGGTCTCTCCGTCTTTTTCAATCGTCTTTACGGTGTAGAAAACGAGTTCGCCGCATTCTAAACCAAGCACATCCCGGACAACGCTTTCAGCCTCCGGGCCTTGAACAGCCAGCTGGCCGTAATAATCGCTTTGGTGCTCCACCTTGACATCAAAACCGTCTGCATTCTGCATCATCCATTCCACGTCCTTGTCGATATTGGCGGCATTTATCACGATGAAGAAGTCATTTTCTCCCATCTTGTAAACCAGAAGGTCGTCAACAGTTCCTCCGTTCGGGTAGCACATCATACCATAAAAGATTTTGAATTGCGGCGCATCGGTGACGTCGTTGGTGAAAATGTGGTTTACGTAACGCTCGGCGTCAGCACCGCAGACTCTCACTTCGCCCATGTGTGAAACGTCAAACACTCCGCAATGCACTCGCACGGCGTAGTGTTCCTCAAAGATGGATGAATACTGAATCGGCATGATGAAACCTCCGAAGGGTGACATCAGCGCTCCCAGAGCTACGTGCTTGTCATATAGACATGTTTTTTTCTCTTCCATAAAAACTGAGTTTTGAATTTATGTAATATGAGCTTTATAAAAATGTATGTTCAGATGTGTAGTTTTGCATTTGGCGATGTGTCCTTAATCCTTTGGGCATCCCGGGATATTGGCATTATATTCTTTGCCAAATATAAATTGCGGATTCAGATATCTTAGTTCAATATGTTCAATCCGTTGCAGGTTTTCCCCGGTCAGTACCCGTTCGCTCCTGCAGAGGCGTGAAATGGCATGTTGTCTGAATTGATCTATTGTCAGCGAGGTGTGTTCCCGAAGCAGAGTGATGCGCTGTCTAACACTTTTCACCCCGTGTGAATCCAATTTTTCTTTGGTCGGAGTTATCGCGTTGAGCATGTGTTCCATGTCCGTGTCGAAGAGCATAGTGCCATGGACTATGCTATGCCCGGGAATATGGTAGAATGCGTTGCCGGAGACTTTACGCCCGCCGATGAGCACATCGTTGTGCTGCGTGGATGTGGCTTGCAGTCCCAGTTCTGCCAGCATGGATGTGACCATCGTCATGTATCTGCTGAATGTCATAGATACCTGCTCGTCACGCGTAATGTAACTCATCATCAGGTTGCTCCTGTCGGCATACACACAACCGCCGCCGCTGCGGCGCCGAAACAACTGTATGTTGTGCTTGCGGCAATATTCCAGATTTACCTCTGTCTCTATGTCCTGGTTCCGTCCGAAGATAACTGTCGGTTCCACTTGCCACATGAAAAAGCAATCATCAGCGTCGTTGAGACAACGGGCTACATACTCCTCTGCCGCGAGATAGAAACTCAGACGGCGTGGTGTCGTTTCAGGTATCCGGATATGAATCACAATTTGCCTTTTAAGAGTGAAAACAGTCCGCCCTGCGGTTTCTTGAAGAAGCGCTCCAACTGCTTTATCATTGCTGTACGCGCAAATGCTACGACCCGGTCACCAGGCATAATCTGCGATCGGCCGCTCACCAGCTGACCGACTCCGTCGCGAACGAGACCACCGATGGTGATACCTTTTGGCAGCCCCAGATCCATCACCCTCTTTTCACATACCAAAGAGCCTTCGATAGCGATGAATTCGGCAACTTCGGCATCTGCTATGGTCAGTCCCTTTACATTCATCACGTCTGCATTCAACATCATCTTATATATATGGCTTGCAGCGATAGTCTTCTTGTTTATTATCGTTCCGATATCAAGCTTCTCAGCCATTGACACATATTCCAGGTTCTCAATCAGGGCCACTGTCTTTCGTACTCCAAATCGTTTAGCTGTCAGACAGGCTAGGATGTTCGTCTCGGCTTCATCCGTCAGTGCGCAGAAGGCTTGAGCATCCCGGATTCCTTCTTCAATAAGTAGTTGAGAGTCCCGTCCGTCCCCGTTGATTATCATTACGTTATCATTGTCGAGAAGATCTGCGAGTTTGTTGCATCGGGCAGGGTCGAGTTCTATGAGTTTGGCATCCATATAGTCCGGCAACTGGTGGCATGTGTGGACAGCGATTCGTCCTCCTCCCATAATCATCACCTTCCTGACATCTGCATATTGCTCTTTGCCAACAATCTGGCGAATCAGCGGGACATATTTCTTTGTGGTCATGAAATAGGCTATGTCACCCAGTTGCAGCTCGTCCATACCGCCTGGGATGATGGTTGTCTCATCGCGTTTGATGGCCACGATATGCCATGGAGTCTCTGGCTTGCAGAGGTCTTTGAGCGGGGTGTTATAAAGTGGGGCCGCTTCCTCGCGCAGTTTAATGCCAAGCATAATCAGCGCTCCCCCGTGCACTTCCCACCATTGTCTCACCCACGAGCGTTTCACTCCGTCGATGATTTCGCTTGCCGCAAGCATCTCCGGATAGATGAGGCTCCCGATTCCCATGGTCTCGAAGAAATCCCGGTTGCGTTGCTCCATATATTCGGAGTTGTCTATTCGAGCCACGGTCTTCTTTGCGCCCAGGTTGTGCGCCAGCATGCAGCAGGCTATATTGCGCGTCTCGCTTGGGGTGACGGCTATGAAAAGATCAGCTTGTGGGGTGCCGGCTTCCTTCAGGCCGCTAATGCTGGTCGGCTCCACCGTGAGAGTCATCAGATCGAGGCCTTCGCTGGCGCGGGACAGCTTGTCTTCGTCCGGGTCGATCAGAACGATATCCTGGCTCTCTTTCGACAGCAATTCAGCCAGATGAGTGCCTACAGCTCCTGCGCCTGCAATAATTATCTTCATAGCGTAATAGCTTTTTTAATACTTTCTTTGTCGATACCGCAGATGGCCCAAAGCTCGTCACATTTGCCGTGCTCTACAAACTCGTCGGGTAACCCGAGGCGTTTCACCATCTTCGTTTCGTAGCCGTTGTCGTTCATCCATTCCAGCACAGCGCTACCCATGCCGCCTGTGCGCACACCGTCCTCAACTGTGATTATGCGGCTGTATCCGGCCTTGGATATCTCGAGCAACAGGTCCTCGTCTAAGGGTTTCAGGAAGCGAATGTCGTAGTGTGCAACTGACAGCCCTATGTGTTCAGCCTCCGCCTCTCTGATGGCTGCTGCAGCCGTGTTTCCGATCGGACCTATCGTCAGAACAGCCACGTCGCGGCCTTCCTTAAGTTTGCGGCCTGTGCCGGTCTTAATTTCCTTCATGGGGCATTGCCAGTCAACCAGCGAGCCTCGGCCGCGGGGGTATCTGATTACGAATGGTCCCATGTCGGGTAGCTGGGCTGTAAACATCAGATGCCGTAGCTCGTGTTCATCCATCGGCGAAGCTACTGTGATGTTTGGTATGGGGCGGAGATAGGCCAGGTCAAAAGCCCCGTGATGTGTAGGGCCGTCTTCTCCTACCAGTCCGGCGCGGTCCAGGCACAGCACCACGTTGAGCCGCGAGATAGCCATATCGTGGATTATGTTGTCATAGGCGCGTTGGGCGAATGAGGAGTAGATGTTGCAGAAGGGCAATAGCCCGTCTTTGGCCATGCCACAACTGAATGTTACGGCGTGCCCTTCGGCTATTCCAACGTCGTAGGCGCGGGTTGGCATTTTCTCCATCATTATATTCAGACTGCATCCGCTGGGCATGGCCGGTGTCACGCCTACGATGCGTTCGTTCTTCTGAGCAAGCTCCACAATCGTATGTCCGAAGACGTCCTGAAAGCGGGATGGTAGGTTGGACGTATCAACGTGTATAATCTCACCTGTAGTCTTATCGAACTTGCCGGGCGCATGCCACAACGTGGCTTCTTTTTCTGCCGGTTCGAAGCCTTTTCCCTTAACGGTATGAATATGTAGCAGTTTCGGGCCTTTCATCTCCTTTATCTTCCGTAGCGTCTCTACAAGTTCCACTACGTTGTGTCCGTCACTCGGGCCGAAATATCTGATGTTCATACCCTCGAATATGTTCTGCTGACGGGTGAGCAGTGATTTCAGCGAGTTGTTGAAACGGATGATGGCTCTCCGCCCCTCTTCTCCAATCCAACCCCATGAATAGAGTTTCTGGGCCGTTTTGTATCGGATCAGATTATATGTCGGGTTTGTCTGCAGCTGATGCAGCAGCTCTCTCACGCCGCCTACGCTGCGGTCGATGCTCATATTGTTGTCATTGAGGATGATGAGCAGGTCATTTGGCATTCCAGAAGCGTTGTTTAGCCCTTCGAAGGCAAGGCCGCCGCTCATGGCCCCGTCGCCTATTACGGCAACGACATGGCGTTTCGTGTTGCCTTTTGCCGCGGCTACAGCCATGCCCAGTGCTGCACTTATGCTGTTTGAAGCGTGACCGCATGTGAAAGAGTCATATTCACTCTCATCTGGCGAGGGGAAGGGCTTCAGCCCGTGGAGATGCCGGTTGGTGTTGAAGCGCTCCTTGCGCCCGGTAAGGATTTTGTGGGCGTATGCCTGGTGCCCTACGTCCCATACGATGCGGTCTTCGGGGGTGTTAAATACATAGTGCAGGGCAACGGTCAACTCCACCACTCCCAGACTGGATGCAAAATGCCCCGGGTTTTTTGCGAGCTCGTCAATTATGAAAGTGCGAAGTTCGTCACATACTTGCGGCAGCTGCTCTACAGGCAGTTCGCGCAAGTCAGACGGATAGTGTATATTTGTCAGGAGGGATGCTTCCTCCATGTCTTTATTCATTAGGGGAATATGATTTTGGGTACAAATGTAGGACATTTCGGTCTAAGAGCAAAAAAAAAGAGCAAATTTTGTTCACCTTTCACACCTTTTCACTACTTTTGCAGATGACAAAACAAAACTAATCCTGTCATTAGCCTTCATAATGATGCAATTTTCCACTAAAGTATCTGTTCCACCACCTGCCAGAGCTCTCTCGGTAAACAGTCATGTAGCATTTTTCGGCTCTTGCTTTGCTGAGCATGTCGGAGCTCGGATGAAAATGAGCGGCCTGCCGGCTCTGGTCAACCCCTTTGGAGTTCTCTATAACCCTCTGTCTATCCTTCAGGCGCTGACCCAGAATCCCACATCTGACACGCTATATTTCTGCGATGATGCCGGTACCTGGCATTGCTGGCTGACAGACAGCAGCTTCAACGCTTCTTCGATAGAGGCCTGCAAGGCGGGTATACTGACAGCCCGCGGACGGGTCTTCGAGTGGAGACCGGACACGGTAATCATCACTCTTGGCACCAATCGCTACTATGAGCGTCTGGAGCCCGCACCCTTGGCCGTAGGCAATTGCCACAAACAGCCCTCGGCCACATTCCGGGAGGTTACGCTCACTCTTGAAGAGACCATTACCATATTGAATTCCATCTGTATGCTTTTCCCTTCGGCGCAGGTCGTTTTCACCGTCTCCCCCTTCAGATATTCCAAATACGGATTCCACGATAGCCAGCTGGCCAAGAGCACTCTGCTCCTTGCTATCGATGCTGTCCAGAAAGCCCGTTCGGAACAGGTGTGCTATTTCCCCGCCTATGAGCTCGTGCTTGACGAGTTACGCGACTATCGCTTCTATGCCGAGGATATGCTTCACCCCTCATCACAGGCGATAGACTACGTGTGGGAGAGATTTGTACAATCATATATGGACGATGAGTGCCATCGCTATTTTGTTGATTTTGAGCCTATACGCAAGGCCTTGTCTCATCGTCCCAATGACCAGACGTCGCCGCAGACGTCCGAATTCCTAAAGCAGACACATCAGCGATTTGCAGAGCTGATATCCAAATATAATATCGAACCATGACATATTCCATCCAGACCATTTCTGATATCATCGGAGCAGAACATGTGGGTGATTCCAATGCCCAAATTGACTGGCTGCTCACAGACAGCCGTTCGCTCACATTTCCAGAAGAAAGCCTTTTTTTTGCCATAAGGACCAGTAAGAACGACGGTCACCGCTTCATAGGCGAGCTATATCGTCGCGGTGTGCGCAATTTTGTAGTAGAGCACCTGCCGGAAATGCTCATGCCTGACGCCAATTACTTGCGGGTGCCCTCGACTATGACTGCCCTGCAGACACTTGCCCGCAGTCATCGCGAACAATTTGACATACCCATTGTTGGCATCACCGGCAGCAACGGAAAGACTATAGTCAAGGAGTGGCTGTATCAGCTGATGGCCGACAACGAAACCGTGACCCGCTCCCCGCGTTCATGGAACTCGCAACTCGGCGTTCCGCTTTCTGTGTGGCGCCTGGAGCAGACAACTACGCTCGGCATCTTCGAGGCCGGCATTTCCGACCCCGGATATATGGAGGCCCTGCAGTCTATAATCCAGCCTACCATCGGAATCCTGACATGCATCGGACCTGCCCACGATGAGAATTTCGGCTCGCGACGAGAAAAATGTCTCAACAAACTATGCCTCTTCCGCGACGCAAAGACTCTCATCTACCATGCCGACGACGAACTCATCAACGAGTGTATTTCCCACTCTGACTTCAGATCCAATCTGATTGGCTGGAGTTCTGAGAATCCTTCGGCACCTATATATATAAGTGGTATTGTCAAAGGTTCAACTACAACCGAAGTTGCATACTCTGTGGCAGCCTCCGACATATTCCCGCGACAGATGGCAGGCAGTTTCACCTTGCCGTTCATAGACGATGCCAGCATTGAGGATGCCATTCATTGCTTCTGTGCCGGTATTTGCCTTGGTCTCGCACCCGACAGTATAGCGCAGAGAATATCTCATCTCGAGCCTGTGGCTATGCGCCTTGAGGTGAAAGAGGGTCTTCACGGATGCACCCTCATCACAGACTCATACAACAGCGATCTCAACTCTCTCGAAATCGCTTTGGATTTCATGCGCCGCCGTCCTGATCACGAAGGGCGCCGCCGCACTCTTATCCTCTCCGACATAAAGCAGACAGGTCTCGGACTTATGGACTTGTACAGGCATGTGCTGGACCTGACCGGACAATATGGAATAGAGGAACTCATTGGTATTGGGCCGGAGATCAGCGCCGCCATGAAGTCACTCGGTCTCAGTCCTGACAACCTATTTCCCTCAACGGCCGATTTTCTCTCTTCCGGGCTGTTCGAGTCGTTGAGCGATCGCGTAATCCTCATCAAGGGTGCGCGTTCCTTCCGCTTTGAGCATATCACCGAGGCACTTGAGAAACGGGTGCATGAGACTATACTCGAGGTGAATCTCTCAGCTCTCAGCGAAAACCTCCGCTACTACCGATCTTTCATGCGTCCAGAAACAAAGATGGTATGCATGGTGAAGGCATCGGCTTATGGTGCTGGAGCCGTAGAGGTGGCAAAGACACTGCAGGCCGCAGGAGTTGACTATCTGGCAGTAGCCGTTGCTGACGAAGGGGCAGAACTACGTCGTGCCGGCATCACAGCCAACATCATAGTAATGAATCCGGAGATGTCTTCCTTTCACACGTTGTTCGAATTCCGTCTGGAGCCCGAGGTCTATTCGTTCCGTCTGCTCAAAGCCCTCATACATACAGCCGAACGCGCAGGTATTACCAATTATCCGATTCACCTGAAACTGGATACGGGAATGCATCGTCTGGGCTTCGATCCGGAGAAGGACCTTTCCGAAGTGATTCATCTGCTCACATCACAGACAGCCCTCATCCCACGTAGTGTGTTCAGTCATTTTGTAGGTTCAGACAGCGAGGAGTTCGACCAGTTCTCTGCGCTCCAGTTTGAGCGCTTCATCAAAGCCACAGAACAGCTGCAGGCTTCATTCCCACATCATATATTGCGGCATATATGCAACTCTGCCGGCATAGAGCACTTCCCCGAGAGGCATCTGGATATGGTGCGACTCGGACTCGGACTATATGGAATCAATCCCATCACTCCGCCACACAGCGCATCTTCGTCTGTCAACCTGCAGCTGACTCCCATTTCCACCCTCAAGACAACAATCCTACAGATTCGCCAGGTGCCCAAGGAAGACACAGTAGGCTATTCGCGCAAGGGCCATCTTACCCGTGACAGTCGCATCGCGGCCATACCTATAGGTTATGCCGATGGGTTGAACCGCCATCTCGGACGCGGCAAAGGCTATTGCCTCGTGGCAGGAAAGAAGGCACCATATATCGGCAATATATGCATGGATGTATGCATGATTGACGTAACTGACATCCCGTGTGAGGAGGGCGATGCCGTTCTCATTTTCGGGCCCGAACTGCCCCCGTCTGTTCTTGCCGATGCCATTGATACCATCCCTTACGAAATTCTGACATCGGTATCTCCCCGTGTCAAGAGAATCTACTATTGGGAGTAAATGGCTTCAAGAATTTTATTGTTCTTTATTTGAATCTGTTTTTTTGCTGGAAATCAACTAGTTTGGCGTGCACTTTGATCGTTTTATGAAGCGTTGCAATTATGCATAATTTTCACGGCGGAATGTATTTTAGGCATTTTTGAATGTTAGACACTAATACCTGTACTTTTATTACAAGGTCTTTTCTTCTATACGTGCTTTTTTGTGGCAATAATAGAAGAATAGAAGGGATAAGCGTCCAGTCCGACTTGAAGAAAGATTGTGGGAAGTTAACCTGAATGTGTCTTGTGTGCATTATTAAGGCTGTGCCTTAATTCCCATGTAATTCATGGCAGCCTCGGGTTGCCAGTTTAGAACCAGTTCGTCGGGGAACTTTGCCTCTTCGAGTAAGGGTAGGGCATAGCGGTAGTCTGCAATGGAAAAGGAGATGTGTGCATCCGAGCCGAGAATCACGGGAACGTCATATTGTTTGCACAGTCGGAGGATTTCCATATTGTTCGGCTTCGCCTGCTGCTTGTTTCGCAGAGGGATGAGACTTGAAGAGTTTATTTCGAGCAAAGTATGGGTGTCGCGTGCGGCAAGCACAATAGGCTCAAAATCCAGTTCTGCCGTTCCGTCCCCAGGGTGGCTTATAATATTTGTCCATGGGTTACGTATGGCGTTCACCATACCCTCTGTGTTTTGCTCGCGAGTTCCACCCTTCCAGCATAGGATATGAATACCTGCAATAATAATATCCATGCATTTGTAGTGCCTTTCGTCCAAATCCAGTTGGCCGGTGCAGTCCAGTATATTTAGTTCTGCTCCGAGCAGCAGTCGTACCCCATACATCTCTCTAGGCACTATGTGCAGGTTGCGGAAATAAATGCTGTCGCAACTCCCAGGTAGGGTAGGGCCGTGCTCTGTAATGCCAAGAATCTGAATGCCTTTCTCCGCGGCAGCTTTAGCCATTTCCTGAATAGTGCTATATGCATGCCCCGAAGCTATTGTATGTGTATGTAGATCAATTAGAGGAGTTCTCATTTACTGATTATAAATTGTTTCACTTTGAAGTTGAAACGTTTTTATTACGTTTTACGCAGGGTCTTTGGAATATATTTGCTCAACAGCGAATATATCTGCAGCTAAGCAGATGCTATTGCTCTACACCGATTTTTACCGGTGGTTATGTGGATTCTATTGTTCAATGCTGTTTAGTCCAAGAAGCTAAGTAGATTCTGTTCCCAATATTGTTTTGTTAAGAGTTTTGGGGCGGCATTTTGAATCGCTCCGAAATTATCGGGATAAGAGGTAGTATCCAATCGGTATATAGTCATAAAAACTCATCAGAAACTTCCTAACTTTCATCTCAACCTTCTTTGTTCCAGCTGCTCTTAATTCTCGCATCTTGGCATTCAGTTCTCATCTTTCACCTTTCAGCTCTCACTTTTCAATTATTTACCTCTCACCTCAAAAACTCGAAAACTCAAAAACTCAAGAATTTACTAACCTAAGAAACAAATCGTCAACAACTTAAGGACTTACGAACTCAAGGACTTACGAACTCAAGAACTTAAGAACTCAAAAACTCAATAGAATGAGACTATAGAGTCCAGTTCTTTGCGGGGCGGACGCTGAGCATCTTCAATCCGATGACCAACTGCTATAACAGCAGCTATGGTTTCATCCTCCGGGATATTCAGCAGGACGCGAATCGATGGTTCGTTGCGGATGCCAATAACCAGAGTGTCCAACCCTATTTCGGCAGCTTTCAGAAGCAGGTAGGCATTCTGCAGCCCCAAATCATAGAACCCCCAGCCGTTGCCGACTTCGTTGTCAGCCACGCCTTCTCGGTTAAACCCTACGATATTATGCCGGAAAGTGGTCACGATGAGGGCCTTTGCCCCTTCGGTCTTCTGTGGGTTAGTTCCTCCGAGACAATCGCGCAATTTAAGTACAAGGTCTGGAGAACATACAACATGATATCGGCTGGTCTGCTGATTTTTCCATGACGGAGCTTCTTGGGCAAATTTGATTACAGTTTCAAGTTCGGCTCTGCTCACTGACTGTGAAGCGTCATATTTGCGGATACTGCGGCGTGTTGCTGCAATTTCATCCAAAGTCTTTACACTCTTCATATCTGTTACTGTTTTTCATCTGCAAAGGTAGTCAATTTATTCGGTTTCACCAATTAAAACCGGCAAAAATAAATTTCTAAAGCATCACTACTTACGCAAGAATTGTTTTCTAAATATTGCTGCCCGGTAAACCACATGTTCACATGTTCGTTAAGTTCAGCATTTTGTCAAACATATTTATGCTTATATAACTCTATTTCGAACGGCTTCCACGACCTCATTGAACGAGAGTGAAATGACAGTGAGTCGAGGCATGTTTAATCTGAGACGGCCGTCTCAGATTCAGGTGACGGCTGTCTCAGATTCAGGTGACGGCCGTCTCAGATTCAGGTGACGGCTGTCTCAGATTAAATTAATGCCGATACATGAAGAATTGATAGTCGTTCGACGTAGAGTTGTGAGGCGTGAGAAGTAGAGTTGTGAGACGTGAGACGTAGAGTTATGAGACGTGAGAAGTGGAGTTATGAGACGTGAGAAGTAGAGTCGTTACTAGCTCAAATTGGAATCTTTACACGTTATTACAAATAGCGATAAATCACAGGTAACCAATAAGATATAGTAAGAACTCTAAATAGTATATTCAACTCTACACATATATCTTTATTGTTGAATACTTTTCAGAAGAATCTTGCGTGTCATAGCTGATATTGCTACTGATGAAGTAAAACAATCAACAAGAGATTGTTGTTTTGAGCCGCTATTCGTTGAACTCGGGAACAGACAACTGTTTTGCTATGGGAACAGCGCAATCTGCCCTTACATCTTATTTGCCTTGCTTGATCATTTGCTAAGCATTATTGTGGAATTTTCTTTGTCTTGTTTGTATTGGCTGATGATGACAATTTGCTGGTATGCGGCGTTTACCGGTCGCTGTTGAACAGATATCTTTTGTGAAGGTATTCTATCCATTTCTGATGCTCTTCAGACAAGAAATAGTGAGACAATATTTCAAACAACTGCTCGTAGGTGAAGGTAAGGAATGAGTCTTTGCCTCGCTCTGTAAGCAGTTTGCGATAGTCTTCTGAAGCTATGTGGAAATGCGGGTTGGCATCAGGGAATACAGTCATCGAGGTGAAATGCCGGATATCTCCTTTCAGAAGCATTGATGCTCCAAGGATATGGTTGCGCCATATCTGCCGCAGTGGGTCCGACACGAGGTCTGCATCACTCTCTGGGAGATAGTAGCCAGAAGCGCTGGTGACCCGTCTGTAGTGGTATGACAGTCTTACGTTACCTGCATCATCGTGGGTGTTCTTATATTCAGTCTCCCCGATAGTATATTCGCGTTCTGTGTATTTCACTTCGATGCCAATAGCCCCCTTACTGCCGTCCTTGTGCCGATATATGACAAAAGTATCAAATGAGGTGCCGTCGTTGAGGTAGTCATTTTTGGGCTGAGGGGCATATTCAATTCTTACGCTCAGCACCTCGGCGATGTCATCCCGGCCCAGCATCTCATTGAAGCATTCTTTGGTAGCTTCCTTGTTGCATTCCTGCATCATCGGGAAGAACAGGTTATATGGGATATGTTCACTTCTCAGGGCGTTATTGAGCAGGTTCATACCGATTTTTGTCTTCCCTTCGCAATACAGTCTCATTATGTCCTGACGGAATCCTTCGTAAAAAACCAACCCCTGAAGCGCGTATTCCTCCTTCAGCCATGCTCCGTGATTGGGGCGCTCATCCCATATACTGACATCTCCCAATTGCTTGGCCCAAAGCTTCACTTGAGCCTCTTGGTGAAGTCTGGCTGCATGCACAAAAACCGCATGTGAGTCAACCTCCGAATTTAAAATCCTCTCCCTGACGCTTGTCTTTTTCTCTGCAGGCAGGTTAAATTCCTTTTCTTTTATATCTTCACCTTCACATATCCACGTGATGATTTGCTCTGCTATTTTGCGATAATGCTGGTCTATCAGAGTCACTCTATGCCATTTGCCGCTTACTTGCAGCTCTTCCACAAAGGGCCATTTGCCGGTGGCAATCCATTTTACTTTGCGGCAATGCCTGAAGCGTGGGCGTGCCTCTTGGTAGTAATAATCGCCGCTGACGATTCCGACGCCAATTATGTAGTCAAATTCATTGCGTGCAAGGACGAAATCCCCGATGTTCATCACATTGGCAAATTCTCTCAGCAGTTTTCTGCCCTGGGTACTACTTCTTGCCGACCCGTAAACAGATACAAGTGCTGCGTCCAGTCCGCCCCTGACATTCATTATCTCATCCAGATCACCCACCTCCCTGTCTTCGGGAAGTCCGCAGGCCATGAATCCCTTCTCGACATTTTCGCCGAACTGGCTGCCCTTGGCATCCGGCCAATACATCCAAATGCGTTTCCCGGAAAAATCGGGCTGATATTTTTCGTTTATGATTTCTTATTTTGATTGTTTCTTGCGTGCAAATAAACTATCAAGGTACGCCAATTTGTGGCAGATGGTTGTAAAATTTGTTGCAAAAATACATTTTCTATCCTTATTTCAGCCTTCTTTGTCCTGAATTTATGGTTTCAGTTACTAAAAAGCCTTCCAACTCGAGTAGAAAGGCTTGTATCTAAGGTTGTGAAATGAGATTATGACTTTATTTACACCCTATTTAATAAGGTCTAATTACCGATTTGGCTTATGTCAAGCTGAACAGACGTGCTCTCAAGCAATGGTGATGAGAAGTGAACTACGGCTTTTGGTGATTGGGCATTACCGCCTGGCTGCTGCCAACGGCCAGCAAACTGTGTGTTTCTGTCGCTACGGGTGACATAAGCTACGATACGTCCGTTTTGCACTCGGCAGCGGTTGTCTGTCTTGGAGGTGATATCGCTCATATCGCCGTTCTCCAGTCCGAGCAGACGGGCCTGACCGGAGACGTAGCAACTGATGTTATTGTCAGCCAGAGGCACTACAATGCCGTTCTCATCAATTACTTCAACTGTTATCTGAGCCACTTCGTCCTGACGAGTGAGTGTTGCCTTGTCAGATGTGGCGCGCAGGGCAAAGGGACGTCCGCAAGTTGTGATCTGGCAGGTCGCAGCCGATGGTTGTGAGCCAGGGAATGCAGCTTCGCAGCGGAGAGTGCCAGGAGCATAGTCTATGTCCCAAAAGAGGATGTCTGTGGCCTCGTCTCGTTGTGGCTGGCCCCCTACGGGTTTATCGTTGAGGAAAAGCTGTGCTGTTTTTGCATTTGTATAGCATACGACGCGTATTTGTTGCCCTTCACGATAGTTCCACAGGGCGGGAGCGTATGTTGATAGCCTGTTGCGATTGTCGCGTCCGCGCCGTTCGTTCGGGTAGGTGCCGATATAACAAACCGGCTTCTCAGACCAGAGTGCGGCGCGATAGTGTCCGTTTGGTTTGATGTTTCCGGATAAGTCCAGAAGTCCGGCCGATGAGCCTCGTGCTGGCCACGGACCGCTCTCACCAAGGTAATCAATGCCCGTCCACAGGAACTGTCCGAAGATATGTTCATTGTCTCTTACGGCTTTCCATGCTGGCAGGTCGTGGCGGTTTTCGCTGCCGTATATTACCCGCTTGGGATAGCGCTCGTGGTCAGTTTGATAGCGGCTTTCTGTATAGTTGTATCCAACTACATCCACAGCTTCGGGATATGCAGTCTCGTTACTCATCACCACTCCTGCCAAGGCTCCAGTGACGGCACGTGAGTTGTCTATGCTGCGAACTATACCTGCGAGGCGCTGGGCGATGATGCCTATCCGTTCGGCATTGGGCTGTTCGGGTTTATAGCCTCCATAAGCCGGTTGGGTGAAGTCGCTGCCTCCACCGTTGAGCACAGGGTGTGTATATGGGTCATTCGGGTAATCCACCTCGTTCCCAATGCTCCAGAGGAAAATGCTGGGATGGCAGCGGTCGCGACGTACCATATCTGCCACGTCGCGGTCTATCCATTCGTTGAAGTAATCGAAGGTACCCTCGAAACCGGGTCGCCCCTGGTTCCATCCCTTTAGCCATTTGCGTTTGGGGAACTCCCACTCATCGCTGGCTTCATCCATTACGAGTAGGCCGAGTGAGTCACACAGGGCATAAAGCGCGGGGGCATGGGGGTTGTGGCTCATGCGTATGGCGTTTGCACCCACAAGTTTCAGATTCTGGAGTCTGCGCCGCCATACATCCGAGGGGACTGCCGTCCCGAGCACGCCGGCATCATCATGCAGACAAACGCCCTTCACTTTCATCCATTTGTCATTAAGTGCAAAGCCTTTATCTGGAGAGAACGTGAGTGTGCGCAGGCCCATCGTGACTTCTGAGCGGTCTGTCTCCTGGGAGCCGTTTAGAAGGCGGGTTCTTACATTATATAAATAGGGGTTGTCCAAACTCCAGTATTTGGGGGTGGAGATATTCAGTTTTACAGTTTTTTTCTCCCTGGCCCCGATTGTTGTCTTTGTGGAGGCTACGATTTTGCCTGTGGCGTCAAGTATCTCAACGATAGCCTTGCGGCTTGCCGCCTCTGCTGTTCCCTCGTTTGTAGTCTCGACATCGACCTCCACAGAGGCTTTGTTTTTGTTTAGCGACTTGATTCTCCACGCGCTGCCCCACAGCGCAAGATGTATCTCAGGAGCTCTGATCAGCCATACCGGACGGTAAATTCCGGAACCGGTGTACCATCGGGAATCGTTTTGTCGGGAATGGTCTATTCGAACGGCCAGCACATTATTTCCATCCGGGGACAGATAGGGAGTTAGGTCATAGAGGAAAGAGGCAAAACCGCTCGGACGGAAACCGAGCAGATGGCCGTTGAGCCATACAGACGAGCGGTTGTATGCGCCCTCGAAATAGATGAAAAGATGCTCTCCTTGAGCGAGAGGCTTGTTTCCCAAGTCGATGTGGTTGCGATACCATCCGATGCCACCGGGAAGATAACCTTGGCATGAGCCGCAGTCGGGTGACATGGGGCGAGTCACTCCCCAGTCGTGAGGTATGGTGACATGTGCCCATCTGGAATCGTCGGTAGAAGCTTGGGCAAAGCGGGGTAGGGGCATTGAACTGTTCGGTGGGACTGTGTCTGATGGGGTGATGCTCTCAGAGAGCATGAATCTCCAGCCGGAGTTGAGCAGTTCGGGCTTACCGAAAGATGTCTGGGCTGATGCTCCAAGAGAGCATGCCAGGAGCAGGAGCGAGAGAAGAAAAATAGCCATGGGAAGGGGGTGGTTTTAATAGTGTTCGAAAAAATATGCTGCAGGTTTGGTATATTAATCTGTATGATTGATTATTATGTTGACCGCCGGCGATTTAAAAGGTTTAACAGAAGCAGATAATTATGTCGGGCTGAATGCATTTTTCTGTTTTGGGTTCTTCTTATGTTAAAGCTACAACTCTTCGGGTTAAGTATTTATGCGGTGTGTGCTTTTTAGGCTTTCTTATAAATATGTAATAAGGATGGAAACGAAGATGCCCTGAAGTTGATTGGCCACAAAAGGCAGAACTACTCTTTGGGGAAGGCCCTGCGATAGGCCGCAAATGAAGTGTTGAACCATGAATATCCGTTGCGGCGTTCATGGTCAATCTCCTCAACTCTTTGGCGGGGGATTCCGTCACGACCGCAAAACAGGGGGCGGCCGTACTTTAAGTCATAGAATCTGGCCCATAGTGGCGGACAGTTCTCGTCAGGCAGACAGGGGACTATTCGATAGTCGCGCTGGCGTTTGGAATTATGGAAGAATTCTTTTCGCATGCCGTTCAGCTGGTGCTTTTCGAACCAGGACTCAGCAGACGATATTGACAGACGTACTGCTAATGAGTCCGGGCAGCTCTTTTCGCTCAGGGTTTCACGGAGAAAACGCAGTATGGTGACGCTTTCGGATGTGCAGAACGAGGGTAGTTCGTATGCTCGTGCCTGTACGGGAGCCATCGTAATCGGGTCATGCTGCTGGCACCATATAGCTAGTTTTCCTTCGTCGTCCTTCAACTGGCATTTCAATATACATCTGACTCCCTTCTCGCAGGCTTCATGTGCCCGTTGTCGCATGATGGGCAGAATCTGGTCTGCTGAGTCAGAGGCCAAAGGAGCAAAGACACCTCTCAGGGCTGCAAAGTCGCGCAACAGACGCAATACATTCACCATGGCATTGTCGTTGAAGGTGATGGCTGCGTGATAGTGGTCGTCGCGCGGCCAATACTGCGGGAAACCGCCATTTGAATATTGCATGCATAAGAGGTATTCTACGCCTTGCATCACCGACCTCCGGCATTGTCTGGCAAGTGCTTCTGTGTTGGCAACTGTAGATTGCCTGTTGGCTTTATAATAGCGCATCAGAAACCCAATCTCAAACGTTGTGGCGCTGTTGTCTATGGTTGCAACCGAATTTTGCTCGCTGATGCCTTTGAGTTTCCTTTGGCTCAGCGCTTTGTCATCAGAGGCAGACGGCTTGGGGAAGAATATGTTCTTCGGCCATCCCCCCACAGGAGTCTGGAATTTGATTACAGACCTCACCACATTCGCAGCTTCGGAGGACTTGAGCAGAGAGTCGGGATAGGCAGATGCAAACGGATGCCAATCCTTATAGGGCTGGCTGAATACCATCAGAGGCACCATTGTGCAGATTATGTACAGGATGCTGCGCAGGACTCTCACTCGTTCAGATGTATGTTTGCTTTTCCTGTTCGGAAAGTCGTTCTATGTTCTCCTGTTTCAGACTTCCGCCGAAGAAGGCCATCTGTAGCAGTAGCGTAAGGCTCCCGATATATGCAAAGCATGCGCCAATGGCGGCAAATACGTACTGGGCAACGGGCAACCATGCGGGTATGGTGAATGTGTCGCCAAGGCTGATGGCCGTTTTCATAACTATTTCCACATAAAGCAGTATGGCAAATGGCAAAGCACCGATGAGTGTGATTACAAACCAACTGAGACAACCTATGAGCATTACTGCTAACAGCTGCCCCCAGCGGCGGGCTCTCTTAATCATGAGAACCAGAAGCTGCAAGGTAGTTTTTTTTGCCGGCTTCAGGCCTTCAGCAATCAGGTTTATTGCGGTTGGAGCGTTGCTCTTGTTCTTGCTTTGCCACGGGGCTCTTAAGGCGGGGAAATAACCCAGAATGTGATATTTGCGCACAAGAATGCCAACCTGCAGTATGCCGCACACTGCCACACCGATTCCACATAAGGTTAAGACTAAGGGCACCGCAATGGAGGAGCCTGTGAAATATTTGAAAAAGAGCAGTATGGTCACACCCCAAAGGCTGCTCAAGAGGAGCATGGGCATGGAGGCGCGGATCAAGAACCACAGATTGTCGGCCATCATTCTCCACCCCTCAATCACACATCCGGATGCTGTACGCACGCGGAGCAACTGCTGAACTTTCTTTTCTTCGTTTTCCATAACTTTAATTGGATTTTTTTCAACGCAAAGGTATATGATTTTTATGTAACAGCATAAGAATTTTAAGAATTATAACGCAAAAAGTTGGCAATACAACTCTTTTTCCATACCTTTGCGTAGTTTTTTAACACAAATATGGTTTGGCTATGGCACAAGATATTGTCAGATGGGGCTTTATCGGATGCGGTGAGGTCACGGAGAAGAAGAGCGGACCGGCCTTCGGCAAGGTGGAAGGGTCCATGGTGCAGGCGGTTATGAGCCGCAATCGGGATAAGGCGCGCAGCTATGCCGAACGTCATCATATTCCGAGTTATTATTCAGATGCCCAGCAACTTATCGACGACCCTCAAGTGAATGCAATATATATTGCTACGCCACCCTCTTCACATGCTACATACGCCATCATGGCTATGAAGAGTGGCAAGCCTGTTTATGTCGAGAAACCTTTGGCACAAAGCTATGAGGAATGTCTTCGGGTGAATCGCGTCAGCCGCGAGACAGGCGTGCCTTGTTTTGTGGCATACTACAGGCGATGCCTCCCTTATTTTCAGTTTGTGAAAGACCTCGTGCTCAAGGGAACCATAGGCCGGGTGATGGGAGTTCAGATTCATTTTGCCGTGCCGCCAAGAGACCTGGATTATAATCATGCAGCCCTGCCTTGGCGTGTTCAGCGTGATATAGCAGGCGGCGGTTATTTTTATGATTTGGCTCCTCATCAGTTGGATTTGCTGCAGGAGATATTCGGGCCAATAACGCGCGCATCTGGTTTCTGTGCCAATCGCGGTGGCCTTTATGATACTGAGGACACCGTCAGCGCGGCTTTCCAGTTTGCCGACGGCCTGCCAGGAAGCGGCACGTGGAGCTTCTGTGCCCATGACAGCGCCCGGACAGACCGGATTGCAATCATCGGTGACAAGGGGCAGGTCCGTTTCTCGGTGTTTACTTACGAGCCGATACTGTTATGCACAAGCGAGGGAGAGAAGGTCTTTAACATCCCCAATCCTCAGCATGTGCAGCAGCCGCTGATCCAGCAGGTGGTGGAACATCTGCTGAAAACCGGCACATGCACTTTGGATAGCGTGAGCGCCACCTCTGTGAATTGGGTGATGGATAAGATTCTTGGAAAACTGTAAGAATTTCAAGGTTCTTGGAAAACAAAAGATGACATTGTTTTGGGAGAAACATATAAAGCCAATATTATGGAGAAACTTTAAAAAGTAAGATTAGAGAAGCATCAGCAAGAAAATATGCATATTGTCTCTTTTATTATATCGTTGGTTTCGTTCATGGCGTTAAGCATATTAGATGCTTTTGCTTTTGAGCCACAGTCAGGAATACCTGAAAGCGGCGACTCGCTGGCCGTGCGGGATTCTGTTTCGGCAAGCGCTTCTCTAACAGCAGATTCAGTCACGATTTCTCCCAAGCCTTTCAAAAGAGCTTTGAGTAAGGTAGGCAATTTTTTTTCGCAAGCCCTGAAGACCTTCAACGATTTCGACTCTACGTATGTGTTACCGATAGAATATAATTTTACTGCGATGTTGCAGGGTACACAGAACTATGAATTCTATTACATGCAGCAAAAGCCGTATCAGGTGTCGTTCGCCCAAAATCCTGACTTCCGCCTTGGCCCTTATTTAGGGTGGAGCTTCATCTTCCTCGGTTATACATTCGATGTGTCGCGGATAGGCAAAGGCGCATCCAGAGACTCACGCTTTGACCTCTCTCTCTACACCTCAATGGTGGGAATAGATTTTTTCTACCGGCGCACAGGCAATGATTTTAAAATCCGAAAAATAGCCGGTTGGGGAGACGACACGGCAGACCTAATCGGGACGAAAAGTGACTATATCAGCACCAGTATCCGCGGGCTTGATGTCTATTATGTGTTTAATCACCGCAGATTCTCCCTGCCTGCAGTATATAACCAGGGAAAGATGCAGAAGCGTTCTGCCGGTTCGTGGTTGTGCGGAGCCAATATTACAGGTCACGATATAAAATTTGATGTCGCCGCTCTGCCGGAAGAACTTTATGCCCAAGATGAGGATGATAATAATAATTTCTGGGCCTTGGAGCGCGTTAATTATATAGATTACAGCGTCAATTTCGGATATGCTTACAACTGGGTTCCGCGCCGCAACTGGTGTCTCGGAATACAGGTGTTGCCAGAGTTGGGTTACAAACGTATAACGACAAAAACCATCATGGTCGATGACAACATGGAAGAGGACCGTTACGAGAACAACATCATGAACAAACTGGACGAGGTCTTCCGCCGTCGTGGTAATCTAAATATAAATATCAAGGGCCGTGCTGGTATCGTATATAACAACCAGCGTTGGTTTACAGGTATCTATGGCGTAATCAACAGCTATAATTTCCGCCGTGGAGACCGCATATTCAGAGACACTTTTGGAACAATAAACATATATGTGGGATTCTTCTTTCAACACAAATAAATCGATGTTAGGTCAGTATATCAAGAGCATTGAGATAGATTCTCTGTGGCGTGGAACGCGCCATATCAGATGGGAGTTGCGCCCCGGTGTAAATGTCCTCTCGGGCATCAACGGTGTGGGTAAGAGCACCATACTCAGCAAGACCATTAAGTTTCTTGCGGGCCGCAAAGAGGATTTGGGAAGAGATCTTGCGCGGCTCGGCGTTCACCTCACTTTCGAGCCGGAAGAGGCCGATACCGTGAGATATGACGTTATCAGAGGCATTGACCGCCCGCTGGTAAGCGCGGACATGCTCAGTCGTATCAGCGACACGCGGATGTCAACAGAGTTGGATTTCCAGCTCTATCAGTTACAGCGCAAATATCTCGACTATCAGGTGAACCAAAGCAACCGCATCGTTGCCCTCTTCACTGCTGCCTCCCCTGATGCCCACGAGAAAGCAGCTGCCATAGCTGGCGAAAAGACCCGTTTCTTTGATCTGGTTGACGATCTCTTCGCTTCCACCCAGAAGACTATAGACCGCACAGCTAACGAGCTGTTCTTCAATCATCTCGGAGAGCGTATCCCACCTTATGTCCTATCGTCGGGCGAGAAACAGATGCTTATAATCCTGCTTACCGTGCTCATTGAGAACCGCGAGCCGTATGTGTTGTTGATGGATGAGCCGGAAATCAGTCTTCATGTGGAATGGCAACAGAGGCTGCTGCAGCTGATTACCGAGCTGAACCCTTCTGTCCAGGTGATTCTCACCACCCACTCTCCGGCTGTGATAATGAATGGATGGATGGATTGTGTAACAGATGTTGAGGATATTATTATCGGATGAGACGCCTGAATGATAATCTGAACAACGCGTATGTGGAGGCGGCTAACCGTCTCCGCCCTTCCCGCAGACGTCGGCGTATTGTTGCATACGTGGAGAGTTTTGATGACATTTTTTTCTGGCGTACAGTCCTTGACGAGTTCGAGAACGAGAGCCTGTATTTTGAAATCCAACTGCCTTCGCGCCGTTCGCTACAAAAAGGAAAGAAGGCTGCCTTGATGAACCTTCTGCACACCACTCAACTGGGCAGCAGTATGATTGCCTGTGTCGATGCTGATTATGACTGGATTCTGCGTGACACCACAGAGACGTCACGTTTCATCAACAGTTCTCCGTTCGTTCTCCATACACGTGTCTATGCCATAGAAAACTTCCAATGCTATGCCCCTTCATTGCATCAGGCTGTGGTGCAGGCAACACTCAACGACCGTCCGACTATCGAATTCGAATCCTTCCTGAGCCAATACAGCATTATTGTGTGGCCGCTTTTCGTTTGGAATATATGGGCATACCGTGCTGACCGGTATTCCGGCTTCACCATGACGGATTTCTGTGGTTTTGTTTCATTCCGTGATGTGAATATCCATCACCCCGAGCAGACTTTAGAGCAGTTGCGTAGGCGTGTAAACCAGAAGATTTCGTGGATGCAGCGTAAGCACCCGGAGGCAAAAAACGGCCCGACGAGCTATTCGGCAGTGCGTGATGATTTACTTTCCATGGGGCTCACCCCGGAAACAACCTATCTGTTTATTCAGGGGCACACTCTCTTCGAAAATGTAGTAATGCCACTTCTCTCGCCAATCTGCAATATGCTGCGCAGAGAACGCGAGCGCGAGATCCAGAGACTTGCATGCCACTCCACTCAACGCCAGAACGAGCTCTCATCCTATCAGCACAGTCAAATGCCAATAGAACTTGTGCTGCGTCGTAATATTTATTTCAAGGATGCCCCCATGTACCAGCAGATAAGAGACAACATCACGAAGATAATAAATATGTAACCATCCTTATTGCACGATAGCCCGGCTCCCACATTTTCCATCGGCTTTCGCCTACCTATCACCCTCGGCTCATACCGTGCCAGACCACATTTTCCATCTTCCATTTTCCATCGGCCATCGGCCGCTACGCCATCCTTCCTTTCCTTCCATTCTCCGCTCCCTGAGGAGAGGCCTGGAGTTGTTCTGCTGCTGCCGTCTGTTCCTTTTGGTGAAGCAGCTTCACCCTCCTGCACAGCCCTTTATGTATAGCGAGTAAATACCCCTATTTGTTTGGGGCTTGTTTGTTTGCGGGCAGGAGTAGGTTGAGTGCCACGCCGACTAAGGCGGACAGTCCGATGCCGCTGATCGAGAAATTACCTACGGAGAGCACTGCTCCCCCGATGCCCATGGTGAGGGTGACGGATATGATTATTATGTTACGTGTGAGATGCAGGTCTACTTTGTTCTGTATGAGATTCTGAATGCCTACGGTGGCTATGGTGCCGAAGAGTAGCAGCATAATCCCTCCTAGTACGGCTTGGGGAATGGAGTGCAGGAGTGCCGACATCTTGTCCACGATGGAGAATATGATGGCTGTGATGGCAGTGATGCGGATTACTTGGGGGTGTGTTACTCGGGTGATCTGCATGGCCCCGGTAACCTCGCTGTAGGTGGTCACTGGAGGGCCTCCGAAAAAGGCTGCGAACAGGCATGCCAGTCCGTCCCCAAACATAGTGCGATGGAGTCCGGGGTCTTTGACGAAATCCTTTCCTGCCACGGTTCCCACGACGTAGACGTCTCCGATATGTTCGATTACGGGGGCTATTGCCACGGGAATCATGAACACAAACGGCTTCCATGCAAATTGGGGCAGATGGAAATTGGTAATGCTCGGCGGCAGGGCGAACCAGGAGGCTTCGCTGAGCGCAGAGAGATCAACCAACCCCATCAGCAGAGCTGTCACGTAGCCCACAGTTATTCCGCATACCACGGGCACGAGTTTCATTAGTCCGCGGCCGAAGGTAAGTACGAGGATGGCTGTGACTAGGGATATTGATGCCAGCAGCCAGTTTTGCTTGGCCATATCTATGGCGGCGGGGGAGAGCGACAGACCAATGAGTATGATTACCGGCCCGACGACCACCGGGGGAAAGAGTCTGCTGAGCAGTTGGCGTCCGCGCCATTTGATTAGGAGGGACATTGAGAAATATACGAGAGCCACGCCGGAAATGCCTGCCAGCGTCCCCGGCATGCCCCATTGTTTCGAAGCGGATATGATAGGCGCAATGAAGGCAAAACTGGACCCTAGGAAGATGGGTACACGCCGTTTAGTCACCAGATGGAAGAGCAGCGTGCCTATGCCCGCAGTGAATAGGGCTGTGGCGGGATCTAGCCCGACCATCAGCGGCACGATGACAGTGGAACCAAAGGCTACAAAGAGAAATTGAATGCCTACGATGACCTTTCTGGAGGGAGATAGTTCTTCTGTTTCCATCTTTCAGTTTTTAGTTTATAATCAGTTCAAATCAGCGCAAATTTAATAACAGTTTTCATTACGGACAATCCAAGAGTTTTAAACAATGTTAAAATCGATCTATTGCACAAGAATCGGTAGGAATCAGCATGTGAGAAGCAGTCTCCGGCTTTGTTCAGACGTCAGCAAATTGCATTTGTCTGCATTGCTGTAAAAAATATATTATGAATGAGGATTTTTCTTCGGAATTTATGCCTATCTTTGCACGTGATTTGAGACTTTCGCCACAGAAACATCTCAAAAAAGAATAATAACAAGACAAATAACACGAAAAAAAAGAAATAAAAATATGAGTCAGAGGACATTTGCTACATGCGGGACATGCTCTAAGTTTATAAATTTCGAAATTGATGACAACGGTTGTTTACACAACGTGCAGTTCGTAGGAGGTTGTCAGGGAAACACTACTGGCGTCGCGCGTCTGGTGGAGGGAATGAAGGCTGAGGAGGTTGTCTGCCGTCTGCGTGGTATCCAGTGCGGGCACAAGGGTACTTCATGTCCGGACCAGTTGGCCCAGGCTCTTGAGAAAGAGTTGGCGGAGGGAGGAATTTAACTATAGTGGCGTGCAGCCATGAGGGTGGGGGATTCAAAAAGTTATTTAGGTCTTCGAATCTCCTTCTCAGCAATCATAATATTGCCTTTTCTTATCAGTTTTACAGCATCTGCCAGATGTCTATTCAGTTCCTCGGATGAAATATCATACATGTGTAAATATTTGGTGGAATGCATAAAACGATTGAAGAAGGGATTAAAGGAAACAAACCACTGAGAGTCAGCCACATTGGGAAGGTCCTGTATTATTATTGCGCATCTGAGCACTCTTGACTTGGCGCAGATGGCCAAAGTCATTCTTCCGTCCTTCATGTGCATCACGCAGATGCAGTGCTCGTGGATGACACGTTCGTGTTTCAGGTCATCTGCAGTCATTTTGTAATTGATGTTGACATGGCGGTCGAAGCGGCTGTTGATGTCATTCATCATACTCCTGAACACTTTCCCGTGGGGGCTGGTGTCCTGTATCTGGTGGCTTATTATATAATAATGTATCATCTCGTGTATGATACAGTCTTCAAATACCTGTTCATTTAAGTCATAAGCCCTGTTCATCTCAATGGAAAACTGTTTGTAGAAGCTGGTGCCGTCGGCCCTCTTCTCCTTATAGCATTTTACCCGCCCCATGGCGTTTCGTGCCTTGAAAAGTCCGAATCGGGGTCGGCTCAGTTCTCCGTTGAAGCACAGCTGGTTGAACTCGTCAAACTTCTGTTCGATGTAGCTTAATGTGACAGTCATTAATATTCTTCCGCTTTATCGGGCACAAATATAGGCATAATTTTTATTGAGTGATTTCTTTATTGCTCTTTTATTTTGATGTGTGTTGATGTTTATATGTAAGAAGCCGAACGGGAGCAGTGGGCTTCTTCGCCAATCCTGCTTTTTATCACTTTGAAGAATGAGCCGCTGCTAATTTGCAAAATAAGTTAAATTATTTGCCCATCTCGCTTATAAAAGCGTACTTTGTACAGTTTTGTATTTATGTGATATATGAAGCAGAGGCTGCCACCACGACCACATACAACTGACGGCTGGTGGCCGGAGTAAAATGAGGCTTGAGAGAGTGGCTCCTCTTCCGTAAAAAATAATTTTTATAATAAAGAATATATTTATGAAACAATTCAAGTCAAGTGCGTGGCTGCTGCCACAACCGGTTCTGATCATCGGAACCTACGACAAAGAAGGTAAGCCAAACGCTATGAATGCGGCTTGGGGCGGACAGTGGGATATGCATGAGATAATCATCTCGCTCGGTTCGCATTGCACCACCGACAACCTGGCCGCGAACCCTGAGTTTACTGTTGCCTTTGCCACCGTCGACACTATGGTGGCAGCGGATTATGTAGGTCTTGTGAGCGGTAGAAATACATCGGACAAAATAGCCCGGACGGGTTGGGAGACCGTCAAGGCTCCCGACGTGAACGCACCTCTGTTCAAGAACTTCCCGATGACTTTGGAGTGTCGGGTGAAAGAGAAAATCAACGAAAGTGACTCCGGTTATTATCTTATAGCTGAGATTGTAAATATCCTTTGCGACGAGAAGTATCTGGCTGCAGATGGCAAACCGGATGTGGAGAGGATGAATCTTATCACTTTCGACCCCGTACATAACGGTTACATACAGTTGGGTAAGACTGTAGGCAGCGCGTTCGCCGAAGGCAAAAAACTGAAATCCTAATATTTCCTGATATGAATGTGAGAAGAAGAATTATCAATCCCTGGCGTAATCTGCCTGAGTACAACTGTTTCGGATGCTGCCCCGACAACCCCATCGGTCTGCATCTTGAATTCTTTGAGGAGGACGATTATATTGTGAGTAACTGGCGCCCGGAACACAACTATCAGGGGTGGGTGAATACGATGCACGGTGGCATACTGAGCACTCTGATTGACGAAGTATGCGGATGGGTTGTTACCCGCAAGCTGCAAACCAGCGGCTACACTGTGCAGTTGAATGTGAAGTTCCGCAAGGCTATCCCGACCACCGAGCCGGAGCTTACTATTCGCGCCAAAGTCACTAAGCAGGTGCGTAACCTGGCGTATATAAATGCGGAGATTATTAACAGCAAGGGAGAACTCTGCAACGAGGGGGAGGCCATCTATTTCCTAATGAAAGAGGATAAGGCCAAAGAAATGGGCTTCCTGCATTGCGAGGTGGAGTAAGCTGCGAAGCTGCATGGCCTGCGGCCGTTTACAGTTTACAATTTACGGGTTCGGCTGCTGCGGCCTACGGCTGCGAGTCTCGAACAGCCTTGGCCGCAGGCTAACGGCCCAGGCACCGGGTCAGCATTTTTTTGTTTGTGATGCATTGGGGCAGTTCGTTCTCATAGTGGGAAACTATTATGAGGGTCTTGGAAGGGTCTGAACAGAAGTCTTCAATAATAGAAGTGGCAAGAATTCTTCTTTGGTCGTCGAGCCCATGAAAGGGCTCGTCAAGAATGAGGAGCTCCGGCGTTTTTACAAAGGCGCGTGCAAGGAGGCACATCCGCTGTTCACCGGATGAGAGGCTGAGGAAGGTGCGTTCGGCGAGATCTTCGATACCGAAGCGTCGCATCCACAAGATACATGTCTGCCGCTGTTCGGGTCGTGGACGTACGTAGAGGCCGACGCTGTCGTGGAGTCCGCTAGCAACTATGTCGATGGCTGGCAAGTCTTTCTGATATGCGCGGTGCATTTCCGGAGAAACATATCCGATGTGTCGTTTTATTTCCCATATGCTTTCCCCGCTTCCCCGTTGGTGACCGAACAGTCTGATATCACAGGCGTATGCTTGGGGGTTGTCAGCACAGACCAGACTCAGAAGGGTGCTTTTCCCTGATCCGTTGTCTCCGCCAAGCGCCCAGTGTTCGCCCTGGTTCACGGTCCAGGAGAGGTCGTTGAGTATGGTCCTTGAGCCGTATCGTATGCATACGTGTGAGAATTGGAGCAGTGGTGTCTTTGTCTGCTGAGGCCTGGTGTCAGGCAGCGGTTCGGTTGTGGTTTTTTCCCCATTTGTATGATATGTATGCGGTTCGGTTGTCCCTCCGCTTCCCGCTGCGTCAGCCCCTGAGGGTGTCGTGTCAGGCAACTGAGCCGTTTGATTTGCGGAGACAGAGCCTCTCTCAGCTGGTTTGAGCATATCCAGTTCGCTGCATGAAGGGGGCAGGGGATAGGTCATCTTTTTCATCATACGGCATCCGGGTGCGACTGGAATTATATGAGTTATGAAGTCAGGGATGTCAGATAGCCGCGAGAGAACGAGAATGACTTGGAGCCCGTGGTGTCTGATTAGTTCGGATAGTGTGTCGTGGAGTTCTTGCCGTGCGTGGACATCGAGTCCGATGAACGGCGCGTCGAGAATCAGAAGACTCGGGTTGGTGATCAAGGCCTTGTTCAGCTGATATTTGCGCAGTTCGCCGCTTGAGAGACTTATAATCGGCTTCCCCTCTACCCGCGGCATGTCATCATCAATATCATGCTGGTTCCATCTCTGCTGATAATAATATGTGGTGGAGGTGTCGCCATAGCTGTCGCGGAATGCGAGATATTTGATGTTGTCCGAGATCATGGCATCATTATCAAAATTGTATTTTATGGCATCGCCGAGCAGCGGCCAACGTCCGGTGATGATTTCTACGAGACGTGTTTTTCCGGCTCCGTTGGGCCCCACGATTGCGATCTGCTCGCCAGGCATGATGTCCATGTTGACAGCTTCCGCCATGCGGTGTGCTGGGTGACGCGTGACGCCGTTGCGTATAGAGATGAGTGGTGTTGCTTTCGGGTCTGCAGTATTTTGTTGATTAGCCATGATGTGATTCGGCGCGTATATAGAGAGTTCTGAAGTTTTAGTTTTTGTCTGAAGGTGAAATATCGAGATATTATTCTGGCAGAATTTCTCTTCTGGAAGCGAATAGTCTCATTTCTTTGTTGATATGGGAGATGATATGTCTTATTCGGGCGGAGGTCGCAGTAGTCTGGTATCAGAAAAATCCTTTATGAGTAGAGAGAAGAAGAAATTCAGGAGCGCTGTTCTACTGTTTGCCACTCACGCGGTTCTGATTTTTCTTTACAAACTCCTTCCATGAGCGGGCTCCGCCGGAGGCTGTGGGGCGCTGGCTCTCGATGTAGTGGCAATAGGCAGCGGCGAGTCCGTCTGTGGCATCGAGCCACGGAAGCATGGAATCCTCGGGGATGTTGAGTATCTTGCGCAGCATATAAGCCACCTGCTCCTTGGATGCCTGCCCGTTGCCTGTTATGGCCATCTTGATTCGCAGGGGAGCGTATTCGGTGATTGGGACTTGCCGGCTGATGGCAGCTGCCATAGCCACGCCCTGGGCACGTCCGAGCTTAAGCATCGACTGCACATTCTTGCCGAAGAAGGGTGCCTCGATGGCCATTTCGTCAGGCAGAAAACCGCCTATAATATCGCTGATACGCTCAAAGATATGTCCCAGTTTCAGATAGTGGTCACCATACTTCCGTAGGTCTATGACGCCCATGGTGACCATCTCTGCCTTACGGCCTTGCACCCGCAGAACTCCGTATCCCATGATGGTTGTTCCGGGGTCAATCCCCAATATTATTCTTTCGTTTTCCACTTTTGATAATATTAGCCGCGGAGCGGCGTCTAAGGTCCAAAGTCTGAAGTCTAAGGCAAGCCGTAGAGCGGCGTTCACCGCTTAAGCAAGCGAAGACTATTGATTACGCGGTAGCGTTTCTTAACCCTACTCTAAACTCTCCGTTCTAAACTCTAACCTAATTTGGCGGAGCCGAAGACTTCCATATTCCATCTCCCATTTTACGGCCAAAGGCTCATCCCTCAATGACCTCCATCATGGTGGAGAAGCCGATGACACGATTCTCGAACAGGCGCAGCATCTCTTCGTTGAGCTGTTTGCCCTGTTTGACAAACCAGGCATGCAGGGTGGCAGTGCTTTCGGTTTCGAACTGCACAGCGAAACACTCGGAGTCGTCCTCCTTGTGTGACAGGATTCGCGCAAGCCGTCCGTTGCGCATCATTCCCTGCCCGTTGGTTTCAGGCAGCAGCACCTGATGCACCCAGATGACAAAGTTGCGTGCGTCTTCGGTGGGCATCTGGTATGTTGTGTTGTAGATAATCATTGGCAGATAGTTGTCATATTTGTTAATGTGAGTGCAAAAGTAGTTAAAAGTTTTAGGAATTAGGCCTTATCTTGAAATATTTTTTGGATAAGAAGACCAAGAATGCGAAAAACTTCATATATTTGCAACGCAAACCATATATTTATAAATATGAAAAGACTAATTCTATTTTCCATGCTGGCTGTCTTTTGCTCAGGATTGGCAAATGCCAGCGAACCACAAAGCAAAAAGAAACACGTTGAAAAACAACTGATGCAGAAGAGTGACAAGGCTGCTGAAATCAAATTTGACACTTTAGCTTACAATTTCGGAACCTTCTCGGAGAAGTCACCTGTGGTAAAGTGCTCTTTCCATTTCAAGAATGTAGGTGATGCGCCGTTGGTAATCCATCAGGCTATCGCCTCATGCGGATGCACTGTGCCCACTTATACTAAGAGCCCAATACAGCCGGGCGGCGACGGAACGATTGACGTTACTTACAACGGTAAAGGCAAGTTCCCCGGGCACTTCAAAAAGAACATCAGCGTACGCACAAACGCAAAAAACAACGAACTTATCCGCCTCACCATTGAGGGCAATATGGAGGAGTGATCACGTCAGAACAATAATGCCTGTATTTGAAATTTTGCTCTAAATACATGCTTATAATCATTTGATTTAGTTAAATTTAACATATGAAGAGGATTACTATATTACTCCTTGTTCTGCTCGTGCCGATGTGCATGTTTGCAGCCAAGAAAAAGAAAGTTACCGAACCCGCTAACCCATTGGGCGACGGCGCTTCCGACCGTGCATACTGGACCGAACTGGCCTATACGATGGCTGCTCCGGTGCTGGAGAATATGGCCAACGGCACTCTGCAGAAGAATATGAAACTGGAGCTGTCTCCAACCTGGGACAATCGAAATAAAAAGGTTGCTTATATGGAGTGCTTCGGTCGTCTGATGGCAGGTATCGCGCCGTGGCTCACCCTTCCGGATGACGACACAGCCGAGGGTAAGAAACGTAAACAGTTGCGCGAGTGGGCTCTGAAAGCCTACGCCAATGCCGTAGATCCCGAAAGCCCCGACTATCTTGGCTGGAACAGCGGCGGACAGACGCTGGTGGATGCAGCCTATGTCGTTGAGAGTTTGTTCCGCGGCTACAGCGCTTTGTGGGAACCTCTCGACCAGGTGACCAAAGACCGCTATATCAAAGAGATTCAGGGCTTGCGCCGCTATGACCCGCCTTATACCAACTGGGTTCTTTTCGTGGGCATGGAGGAGGCTTTCCTCATGTATGTAGGTGCACAGTATGATGCTTATCGTATAAAAATGGCGGTGAGCAAAGCCGAGGAGTGGTATATTGGCGACGGCCTCTACAGCGACGGACCTTCATTTGCGTTCGACTATTACAACGCCTATGTCATTCAGCCGATGTACACCGAGATTCTGCAGATGGTTGCTGCCCGCCACCCGAACAACAATTATCTTGTGCGCTCTCATGGAGATAATCGTAACGGAGCAAAGAACCGACTCGGTGTCGTCACCAAGCGAATGCAGAAATATGCAGTTATCCTGGAGCGCTTTATTTCGCCTGAGGGCACTTTCCCTGTAGTAGGGCGCTCAATTCCCTACCGCTTGGCTGCGCTTCAGCCTCTGGCTCTCCTGCCGTGGATGAAGCAGCTGCCCAACGAACTGCATAACGGCCAGGTCCGCGCTGCAATAACTGCTGTGATGAAACGCATGTTCGAAGGCAAGGGCAAGACGAACTTCACCGAAGACGGCTACCTCACAATCGGTTTTGTGGGCTCGCATCCGAATGTGGCTGACTGGTACACAAATAACGGCTCCCTCTATATGACATCCCTGGCATTTATGCCTCTCGGTCTGCCTGCTAACGACCCGTTCTGGACAGATGCACCCGAGAAATGGACATCGAAAAAGGCTTGGGAAGGAGACGATTTCCCGAAAGATCACAAGTGGGATATTAACCGCCAGATTCTCTATTGGGAATAATGTGAGCAGAGCGGAAGCCGTCCGCAACCCCGATATAAGGCTCACAGACAGCATTTATCTGTCATAAATCAAAAAAACGCACACTTAAAGTGAATTTTTTCATGCTTTATGTGTGCGTTTACTTTCTTTTTGTTACATTTGCGCCGCTTTTGGTTGGATAAATGCAACCATACAAACGTAAAAATAATATTAAGTGAAGTAAACATTATATTAATATAGAAAAAGGTAAAAGGAATTATGTGCGGAATAGTAGGTTATATTGGCAGCAAAAAAGCTTATCCGATTTTGATAAAGGGATTGAAGCGTCTTGAATATCGCGGTTACGACAGCGCAGGTGTAGCAATGATTAGCGACAAGGGTGATCTGAATGTCTATAAGGCCAAGGGCAAGGTGGCCGACTTGGAAACATTCTGCGAGGAGAAGGATGTCAGCGGGACAGCCGGAATCGCGCATACGCGGTGGGCTACTCACGGCGAACCGTCCAGTACCAACGCGCATCCCCACTACTCGGCATCCGGCCGTCTTGCCCTGATTCACAATGGCATAATTGAGAATTATATTACCATCAAGGAGAAGCTGACAGAGCGTGGCATCAGTTTTCGCAGTGTCACAGACTCTGAGGTTCTGGTGCAGCTCATCGAATATATCATGCAAAGCAATGAACTGGAGCTGCTGGAAGCAGTTCAGGTGGCCTTGCACCAGGTGATAGGAGCTTATGCAATAGCCATTCTCGACCGGGAGCATCCGGACACCATAGTATGCGCACGTCAGAGTTCGCCCTTGGTTGTCGGCATCGGCTCTGACGGCGATTTCTATCTGGCTTCAGATGCCAGTCCGATAGCTGAATATACAGACAAGGTGGTTTATCTCAACGACGGCGACATAGCTGTGATGCGTATTGGCTGTGAACTCAAGGTTGTGAATGCAGACAATGAGACCCAGCACCCGAAGGTGAAGCAGATAGATATCACTCTCGGTCAGTTGGAGAAAGGGGGCTACCCTTATTTTATGCTGAAAGAGATCTTCGAGCAGCCTAATTGTCTACGAGACTGCATGAGGGGGCGCATCAATGTGGAGGCGGACCGCATCACCCTCTCTGCTGTCATTGACTACAGGGAAAAATTAGCGGGCGCCCGCCGCTTCATCATCGTGGCCTGCGGGACATCATGGCATGCCGGCCTCATTGGGAAACAACTCATAGAAAGTCTCTGCAGGATTCCTGTAGAAGTGGAGTATGCATCCGAGTTCCGCTATCGCGAGCCGGTTATTTATCCTGATGACGTGGTGATTGCCATTTCCCAAAGCGGAGAGACTGCAGATACTTTGGCCGCTATAGAGCAGGCGCGTCAGGCAGGCGCTTTTGTCTTAGGCGTATGTAACGCTATTGGAGCAAGCATTCCGCGTCAGACGCAGACGGGCGTGTATATACATGTCGGTCCGGAAATCGGAGTGGCCTCGACAAAGGCGTTTACTGGTCAGGTGACGGTGCTTTCGATGCTCGCTCTTACCATTGCCAACGAGCGCCGCACGATATCCGGTGAACAGTATAAAGAGATGGTGGCTGAGCTGACACGTATTCCGGAGAAGATGGAGGAGGCTCTGAAGACCAATGAGCAGATAGAGCGTCTGGCCCCAATATTCACCTATGCCAAGAATTGTCTCTATCTGGGACGTGGATATAACTACCCCGTAGCCCTCGAGGGAGCCCTGAAACTCAAGGAAATCAGCTATATCCATGCAGAGGGCTATCCAGCAGCAGAGATGAAACACGGACCTATCGCCCTAATCGACTCTGAAATGCCTGTCTTTGTCATAGCGACGCGCGACAAACTGTATGAGAAAGTTATCAGTAATATTCAAGAGGTACGCGCACGAGGCGGACGTGTAACGGCTCTGGTTACCAAGGGCGACGAACAGATACAGAAGTTTGCCGACCACGTAATCGAACTGCCTGACACCTGTGAGCAGTTCCAGCCGCTCATCGCGTCAATCCCGCTGCAGCTGCTGGCATATCATATCGCAGTATGCAAAGGCAAGGATGTTGACCGTCCGCGCAATCTAGCCAAGAGCGTAACCGTAGAGTAGTTCATTTATTCAGAATAAAAATGCAACCGATAGCACATTATCACGGCCCTTTCAGCAGCAAGTTCGGTATTCCCCGACAGAGCGGAATGACATCTGTTGCGGGGCATATTATTTTCACACCGGAGTTCCGCAATCCTGTTGCCTTGCGCGGCTTGGAGGGGTTTACCTATATATGGCTTATATGGGAATTCTCAGAGAATACCTCAGCACCCAAACGCCCCACAGTACGTCCGCCAATCCTGGGCGGAAATGAGCGGGTAGGGGTGTGGGCCACGCGCTCGTCCTTCAGACCAAACAATTTGGGCCTCTCATCTGTGAGAATCATTGGAATTGATTTGAAAACAGAAAACGGACCAGTGATTAATGTGGTGGGGGCTGATCTTATGGATGGAACTCCTATATTTGATATCAAACCCTATATTCCGTTTGCCGACTGCCATCCCGATGCCCTAAGCGGCTTTGCTAAGCCCTCAGGATGGCATCCTTTGAATGTTGTCTTCTCCCTTGAAGTCTTTGGCGCTTCTCCTTATACCCAAGAAGAGCTGCAAGCTTTAGTCGAAGTTCTTACGATAGATCCGCGTCCGCAATATCATAAAGACCCGCAACGCATATATGTTTTTACGTTTGCCGGTTATGAAGTCCGCTTCAGAGTCGAAGAATATAGTTTGTATATCCTGTCAATAACAAAGCCCGGGAGCCCTACCCCTGGAACGGCATCTAAGGTCTAAGGCGAACCGCGAAGCAGCGTTTAAGGCTTATTGCTAACAAGCTTATTGCTAACAAGCTTATTGCTAACAAGCTTATTGCTAACAAGTTTATTGCTAACAAGCTTATTGTTAACAAGTTTATTGCTAACAAGCTTATTGCTAACAAGTTTATTGCTAACAAGCATATTGCTAACAAGTTTATTGCTAACAAGTTTGCGCCTTACAGGTCGAGACCGAAGGCATTCGGGCAATTCGCCCTGCGAGCCTCCGGTCTCTGCGCCAGCTTGACCGCTGTCTGTTATCCGTTGTCCGTGGTTGTTGATACTTGCCTCAATGACCACGGACTAGTTTTATATATTATTTTTCTTCAAAGAAAGAACCTTTTTTCATTTCTGTATTATCTTCGAGACAGCAATTGTAGTTCTCGCGTGAGCGGCGTTCGCGGGCGAACATCTCAGTTGTTCCCTTGTCGTCTTGCTCAAATTCCAAGTGCTCATCTATAGAAAAATTATATGCCATAGTCTCTACGTCCAGGTTGCTTGTTCCGATGAGAGTGAATGTCCAGTTGTGTTCCTTCAGTTTCTCAATCAATGTGCGAATCATTTTCAGCGTCCATTCCTCGCTGCAGTTTTCTTCTCCATCGGTGATTACTGTGACCAGAACGTTGTCATCCTCATTAACCTGGGCATTGAGTTTTGAGATAGATCTACCCATTGCGTCGTATAATGGTGTGCCTCCGCAGGGGTCGTAGTCGTTCCATTTCAGGTTATGCGTCTTTGTTGCTGGAGTGTTGTCATATTGCCATTTGATTTTATCGCTGTCGAATGTCACAAGGGTAACATATTGCTCTGTGTTTTCAAATTTCTTCTGCATCTGCCTAACTGTTTCCAGGGTTTCGTTCATACCTGTGAAGGCTTGTTTGCGGATAATGGACATCGAGCCGCTTTCGTCAACAATAATAAGGTTAAACACGCGCTTTGTCTTTGATGCATTCTTTTTCATAATAGATAATTTAAATTGGTTTAAAAATGAGTTTTCGTTCTTCTTTTATCTATTTAAAGATGATTTTGGAAATTAATTAAGCAGAAATGATAATTATTTGTATTTTTGCAAAAAAATCACAGCTATATGTTTAGGCAGGAACTTTCTGACGAAGAAATATTGGACGGATTCAGAACAGGTGACGGGTATGTCATCCACAAATATTTCTACGGCTATTGCCGTGACGGATATAATCTCTTCGACAAACGCTACCAGTTGCGTTCAAAAGAGAATCTGGATTTCATGTCGCTGGCACATCAATATGTTATCTATCTGTTGGAGTATAACTGGAAGCCCCTCGAGGACCGTTCGCCGAATATGAGCCTGAAGACATGGTTAATCAACGGTTTCAGATATATCGTGCTTGATGCGCTTAAATGGCATCATAAGGAATATGGCAGCATTACCTTCCAGGACTATCTGCAGACATTCAGCATGTCTGATGATTTGCGTCTCAAATTCAATAAGACGGTTGAGGAGCTTTGTGACAATGCGCCACTTAACCGCTATGACCGCATTATCATCAACATGCTGCTGATTCAGGGCTTCAAGGGCAAGGATATCGCAGCACAAATCGGGATGACACCATCGGCAGTCTCCCAACGATATAAAAAACTGAAGAATAAGATAATAGTCCCCTTCTTCAGAAAGAATTTCGATATGGATATGGATATTGAAATGGATATGGATATGCCGGAAGTGATGAAAAGTTCTGTTGCTGATATTGCAGAATGCCTTCAAACCGACTTCCTCTTGCTATCTGATGACGACAACACATGTAAGTTCAGTATTTCCGAACCCAAAAAGGAAATCAAGCGGACTACTTCCGAATATATCTCGTATCTCGAGCCCAATGAGATTTTTGTATTCGGCAGCAATCTGAAGGGTTTGCATGGCGGCGGAGCTGCATATGCAGCATACCGAAGATTCGGTGCCATAATGGGGCAGGGTGTGGGACTGCAAGGCCAGAGCTATGCTATCCCTACAATGCAGGGAGGTGTAAACACTATTATCCCCTATGTGGAGGATTTCATCTCTTTTGCCAGAGAACACCCGGATTTGACTTTCCTCGTAACCCGCTTAGGATGCGGCATGGCCGGTTTTACAGATCGCGAAATATCGCCTCTCTTCCATGATGCAGCTTCTTTGCCGAATGTAGTTTTACCTTATGGATGGTGATGGCACGCAATAAAATCCAGCAGAAGCAGCTAACTGTATTATATTCTTCCCAGAACCACAATCCGGTTATCAGAATGGGGGATAATTAGTTTGGCGGCTGCAATAACAATAATACTTTACCACCTGACTAAATACATTAAAAAAAGAGGAAGCCGATAAAGAATTATTGGTTTCCGGTAAACCACGTGTTCACATGTTCGTTAAGTTAAGTATTTTGTTAAACACATGAAAGCTTATATAACTCTGTTTCTAACGGCTTCCACGACCTCTTTGAATGAGGGGGAAATGACAGTGAGTCGAGGTGTATTCAATCTGAGACGGCTGTCTCAGATTCAGGTGACGGCTGTCTCAGATTCAGGTGACGGCCGTCTCAGATTCAGGTGACGGCCGTCTCAGATTAAATTAATGCTGATTCATGAAGAATTGATATTCGTTCGAAGTAGATTTGTGAGTCGTTCGACGTGGAGTTGTGAATCGTGAGAAGTAGATTTGTGACTCGTTCGACGTGAAGTTGTGAGTCGTGAGAATCACAGGCTTTAGGGGCAGGATTTTATTGCATACAGAGTTTTACCGGACTGCAAATATAGGGAATAAACCTAATTTTGTAAAGTTTGTCAGATAAAGAGGAATGCCACGAAAGAGTAAATCTGATAATAACGTTAGACAGATATAAAGAGGGAGGCAAGAAAAAAATCCCAAACCGGTTGTATTCTCTGCAGACCGATTTGGGATTGACTGAAATTATAAATTCCTGAAAACGGATACTCTTTTTATGTTGTTGCTTTTTCCCAGCAGGGGAAGTAGAAAGCATTTTGTCGTGTTTTATCTTAGTGTTTTTATATTTATCTTTGCGTGATGTAAAGAGTATCTTGTTGTGTTGATTTGAGTGTTTTTATTCAGTTTCTCCTGTTTGTCCAGCTTGCTTTTCTCCTGTTTGGAAAGCGAAGAGCATATTGCCGTGGCCCGTCTCCATAAATGCTGAAATGTTGGCTTTCATAACCTGCTTGTCAGCGCTAAGTGTGGCACCTTCCATTGTGCATGCGAACTCCACAGTCTGATTAGAATGTCTGTCGTTCATAAGGAATGTTCCCTCGCCTTGAGCCAGTGTGTAGGAGCCATCAGCACCCTTGGTGGCTGTGATGCCCGTGATGGTTGCTCTCCCCCAGGTGGAATTTTTGAAGACTCCGGTGAGTGTCCCGTCAGCGGTGAGGCTGATGGTGAGCGAGTCTCCCTCATAATCCTTACTGAAGATGGCGGTGGTCAGGGCAGTCCAGCCGGTCCATGTTCCGACACATTCAATCTCGGTCTTCTCTCCTGTGTGGAAAGCGAAAAGCATATTGCCGTGTCCGATTTGCATGTTGGCAGATATATTCGCCTCTAAATTCTGTTTGTCAGCACTCAGAGTGGCGCTCTCTAACCGGCATGAGAATTCCTGAGTTCCACCAGTGCGCTTGTTATTCATCACAAAGTTACCTATGCCTCCGGTAAGTGTGAATGAGCCGTCAGCAGCCTGTGTGGCATTGATTCCTACGATGGTGGCTGTGCCCCAGGTGGCATTTTTGAACACTCCTGTGAGGGAGCCGTCCTCGGCTACCGTAATAATGATGGAGTCATTGGCATATCCTTTTTCAAGAATGCTGCTTGTCAGATATGTCCATCCAGTCCATGTCCCTTCACACAAAGTGTTGGCGTTATCCTGATTTTCAGCTTCTTCTTCCTTGTCGCCGCAAGCGCTAAGGCAAAACACTCCCAAGACGATGAGCATCATGCCTGCAATCATTTTTAGTTTCATAAATTTTTATTTTGGTTTTTATTTCGGCGGTAAAGATACGGCAAAAATCAGTGTTCTACAATCCTAATAAATGATGATTTTAGCGTTTTTGACCTTGTGACATTATAAAATTACTTCTTTCATGCTGTTTTGTATCCACTCTTAACCTATAGTCCGTCCTTGTTTTGCTTTCCTAAGGGTATGAAATGAATGTTCTTTTATCGAGTTGCCATCAGAAAGTTTTATATTTTTGAGCATTATTTCCATATCTTTCGATTTCTATTTTTGTGTTAGAAGGAGAGAATTTTGTTATAAAAAACCAGTTTGAGAAAAAATAAATAAAAAAATTGTGTGAGTCGAAAAAGATGTGTAGTTTTGCGGCGTAGGATTTCTCGTTCATTAGTTGTTCACGTAAACTACGTTCATATTTTACATTATTATTAATAATAAATATACAGCTATGAAAAAGATAGAGCTTTTCCTCGTTTCACTACTCGCGGTATTTTTGTTTTCTGCATGCGGAGGGAATGACGACATTGATCCTGGAAATACCGACAATCACACCGAGCCACCTGCTGAGAGTGATAGTGTTCTTATGAATATCTTTACGCTGGTAGGTGCAGATGAAGCCGCACATCCTGTGCCACGTCTCATCGCAGAATGGGGGGAGAATATGGTTGCCCAGGTAACCAACCCGGCAAACGACAGCATAATGATGTTTCAATATGTCAACAGTCATGAGCAATATGATGCAGCCGTTCTTGTCTCTAAACACAATGTAGTCTTTATGCATTACAACCCGCTTACAGACCGCAGTTTTCCTACTGATGTGCTGATGATTGGAGATTATGACAACTTCTCATCCGTCTCTTCATGCAAAGTTGACTGGTCCACAAATGATATTGAGTTCGTGCAAACAATTCCTCTGTCAACAGAAACCTCAGCAAAGAAATATCTGCCAGAACAAACCAGAGGGGAAAACGATAACCTGAAGAAACCCTTCTTCGACATGCTTGACCAGATTAGCGGTGACATAGGCAAAATAAAAGATGTAATTGATGATTTCGGCGCTGCCGGCAGGTCCGCTTCCATCCTCTGTGATGCCTGGACTGGTGTGCTCATCCCCATAATGAAATATCAGCTTTATAACGATGACGAAATTGCTCAGCGTCACTTTGTTGAGGAACTCTTCACCTCACAAGTGATGTCTGTGGTGGAGGAAGCAGTGGGTAAGCAGACTGAACAACTGAAGGACGAATCAGTAAAATTCCTATGTAAGATAACAAGTGTTGATGAGGAGGATGTGAATATGGCTCTTTGGGCTTACGACCTACTCGAGCGAGTTACGGATAAGACCGGTGAAGAGCGTAATATAGACATCAATACATATGAGGATAGGGGAGTTCAGGCTTCGGTGGCTTACGCCTCGCAATGCGCTCAAGCAGCTCCGATAGTAAATGTTACATACGAGCGTGAGCAGAATGCGCCGGTGGCTGTTACCCTCACTGTGGACCATGTCACCAATTCCACGATTTCTGTTTCTGGACGAGTAAGGATAGACGACAGCATGTATGCCAATGTTCTCTCAGCCGGATATGTTTATTATGTAGGCAACAGGGAATATCGCCTTGCTACAGGCGTTGACGCAAACTTCAACATCCAGCCTGCAACCATCCAGAATCTTCAGCCCAACACCTCATACCGCATTGCAGCCTACTACGAGACCCTCGCTTCAAACAGCATATTCTACAGCGAGTTCACCACTGTTGAGACTACAGGCGAGAAGGAAGATAACCAATGGGAAGGAACCAAATGGCATTTCAGTGGTAAAATGATTAGTCACGATTCTATAGAGGGCGACGAAGAACAAGCTGCAGATTTTATTCTGGACCTCACAGACCTCGGTAACTGGGCTTTAAATATACAGATGGAAGGTGAGCGAAGCTATAGCATAGATTCTGAAGGCAATCTGATTCTTAAAATAACCCACTCATATTACGAAAAGGATTCTGATGGTTACGTTTTCGGAAATTATGAACAGATCATGACCCTGCATCGCACTTCCGCTACCACAGCCACGTTGAAGTGGGATGGCGTTGAAGAAGGTGGGTGGCATTCGGATGTGTTAAATCGAACGGAAACAAGTACAATAACCCTTGACGGTTCTTTCGAAGGCACACTCGTAGAATAATTCTGATTCGGAAGAAGTCAAATCTGTAAGATCTGTTACGAAAGAGTGTTATGCTTTTGAATTCATCCAGAAATGCCGCTCCTCATCCGTCATTTTCTCAATAGCATAACGGAGAGTTGTTCTGGACATCTCGTGAGCGTGCTGGCAAAGGAAGTCACGCAGTAAATCCATGCTTACTCGTTTCCCCATCTCACGTAACATCCACCCAACGGCCTTGTGCATGAGGTCATGCGGGTGATGCAGATGTATCTCGGCATAGCGCAAGCACCACGAAGGGTCCCCCTGTTGCGATGTCTTCCATGTGCATACCATGCTCATACGTTGTTTCCACAGATTGTTGCTCTGAGCCAATGAATCCAGCACTTCTGTTTTGATGCTCCTGTCGTCTGATTCATCGTAGCGTTCCCCGCTCCTGCAATTACTTATTGTGTGGGTGAGGAAGTCCGGTAATTGCTCTGCATTCAAGTCTGTAGGCAACAGCAGCCAGTGGCCAATAATTTTATGAACAGACAAATCAACAAGATCCCAATTGTTTGCCCGTTCTGCATATGTTAAGTACAATTTAACAATCTCATCCCTGCCGCGAATGGCTTCCTTGTCATTCTCCAGGCGTTTGGATGCCAGCTTTTCGAACTTTGCTACAAGAATAAGAAAACCGCAGAGTCGCACTTCATGCCAGCGGTCCATCAGCAATTCCGGAACTTGACTCAGCGGCAGATCCTTCCACGCAACTCTTACTATTTCTCTTGTTTGTGGAACCTTTAATCCAAGAAACTCATCTCCATAGCCATACTCACCCTTGGCGGTTTTGAAGAAACGCATCAAGATATCCCGCTGCTTGTCATCTCGCAGCGTTTCCATAATGCTGATTATTTCTTTGGCCGTGGACATTTTGGGTTTACCGTTTACTGTTTACAGTTTGCTGTTCTTGCGAATCGATGTATCAATGAAGATTCAGGTTGGCCTGATAGGTTCTTCCGTTTAAATTACGGAACTTGCCTAATCGGGCCAACCTGAAACCTTAAATCTATAATTCGGAAATCAATATTTTCTCCACACCATCTTATTCACCACGCCAACATAGCTCTGGATGATTCTGACCACTTTCGTGCTTACGTTCTCATCCACATAATCTGGCACGGGGATGCCGTGATTGCCGTCTCGAATAAGTTCAACTGCCACATCTACGCTTTGCAGCAAGCCCAAGGTGTCAATTCCGCTCAATACAAAACAGCCTTTGTCCAAAGCCTCAGGCCGCTCCGTACTTGTGCGGATGCAAACGGCAGGGAAGGGATGTCCGACACTGGTGAAGAAGCTGCTCTCCTCAGGCAGGGTTCCACTATCACTCACAACAGCAAAAGCATTCATCTGAAGGCAGTTGTAGTCGTGGAATCCAAGAGGTTCATGCTGAATGACTCGCTTGTCAAGTTTGAAGTTCGTTGTCTCAAGACGTTTGCGGCTGCGTGGATGACAGCTATAAAGTATAGGCATATTATACTTCTCTGCCATCGCATTTATAGCATTGAAGAGAGAGAGGAAATTCTTTTCCGTATCAATATTTTCTTCGCGGTGGGCGCTCAGAAGAATATATTTCCCCTTCTCCAGTCCCAGTCGCTTGTGAATATCGCTGGCCTCAATCTCGGCCAGATTATTATGCAGCACCTCTGCCATAGGTGAGCCTGTAACATAAGTACGTTCCTTTGGCAAACCGGTATCAGCAAGATAACGACGTGCATGTTCGGAATATGCCATATTCACATCGCTGATGATATCAACAATTCGGCGGTTGGTTTCCTCGGGGAGGCATTCGTCTTTGCAACGGTTTCCAGCTTCCATGTGGAATATAGGAATGTGTAGCCGTTTAGCACCGATGACGCTGAGGCAGGAGTTCGTATCACCAAGCACAAGAACAGCATCCGGCTTCACCTCCACCATCAGCTGGTAGCTCTTGGCAATGATATTTCCCATTGTCTCTCCGAGGTCATTGCCTACAGCCTCCATGTAAATATCGGGATCAGCCAATTTCAGGTCTTTGAAAAATACGCCATTCAGATTGTAGTCGTAATTCTGACCTGTGTGAGCCAGAAGGCAGTCGAAATACTGACGGCATTTGTTAATCACAGCGGCCAGTCGGATAATCTCTGGCCTCGTTCCAACTATTATCAGAAGCTTCAGCTTCCCGTTGTTTTTAAAATTTGCCATATTCCTATCGTATTACGCGTGCGCGCTTACTAATTTAATATTGTTTTGTTTCCACGAAAGTATTGTCATGCCTTGCATTATCGCGCCTCTCATACTCGTGGTTTGTATTATTTGCGGACCTTATTAAACAGGTTCAAAGAATGTGTCGGGTTTCTCCGGGTTGAATATCTCGTTGCAATACATCACTGTCACGAGGTTTTCCGAATCACTCAGATTAATGATATTGTGGGTGTAGCCAGGCAACATGTGAATGCATTGGATGTCATCCCCGCTCACCTCGAACTCTATAATTTCATCAGTTCCGAGTTTACGTTCCTGAATCAATCCATGCCCACTAACCACGATAAAGAACTCCCACTTGGTGTTGTGCCAGTGTTGTCCTTTTGTGATACCTGGTTTGCTGATGTTAATGCTTACCTGTCCGCAATTGAGGGTGTGAACGAGCTCAGTGAAGCTGCCGCGGTCATCCACATTCATCTTCAGCGGGAAGGCCACTTTCTCTTTTGGCAGATAGCTGAGATATGTGCTATATAACTTCTTTGCGAAGCTGTTGGCTGGTATCTCGGGTATCATAAGAGTCTGTGGCTGCTCTGCGAACTTATGCAGCAAGTCAACGATTTCGCCGAGAGTAATCTTATGGGTTACAGGTGCATAGCAGTATTTGCCATCTTCCTTGGGCAAGACATCAAGGCCGTCGAATTCGCAATGATGTTCCTTACCTTCGAGTGCATCCAGCATCTCAGTCACGAGGTCGTCAATATAAAGCAGTTCGAGCTCAACTGACGGGTCGTTGACTGTGATTGGCAGGTCGTTGGCTATGTTATTGCAGAACGTGGCAACGGCAGAGTTATAGTTAGGACGACACCACTTGCCGAAGAGGTTAGGGAAGCGATAGATGAATACCTTTGCTCCAGTTTCCTTGCTGTAGTCGAGGAACAAGTCCTCTCCGGCTTTCTTGCTTCGCCCATATTCCGAGTTCCCGAATCGTCCGGTGAGGCTTGCTTGCTGACTTGAAGACAGCATTACGGGACAGCGGTTGCCATATTTCTTAAGTGTATCAAGCAGGGTAGAGGCGAAGCCGAAATTGCCTTGCATGAACTCTTCTTGATTTTGGGGGCGGTTGACACCAGCAAGATTGAACACGAAATGGCATTCTTTACACCACGCGTCGAGTTCTTCAGAGGTGGAATCCAGGTCGTACTCATAGATCTCATCTATCTTGAGTCCGGGTCTCGTTCTGTCTTTGCCTTCGCTTATGTTTTTTAAGGCAGCACAGAAATTCCTGCCTACAAATCCTTTAGCTCCCGTTACAAGTATATTCATAATTCTTGATTTTCGTAGATGTCCTGATGACTTCCTATGAATTCTTTGCGAATAAATCTTGTATTACACTAAGTTGGGGATGCCGTTGAGCTCGTTCTGGATATACTCAAGACTTGCAATCTTAGCTATCGTCTCTTCGAGATTCAGACGTCGGGTATTGTCGGAGTTGAACTCTTCGATAGTCGCACGTTTCACGTCACCCTCTTTGAAGAACTTATCGTAATTCAGATCGCGGTTGTCAGCGGGGACAGCATAGAAATTACCCATATCTATGGCTTTAGCAGCCTCCTCTTTGGTAAGAAGAGTCTCATACATCTTCTCTCCATGGCGGATGCCTATGACCTTGATTTCCTCTTTCTTGCCGCCGAAGAGATCGCATACAGCTTCGGCCTGAGTCTGAATTGTGCACGCCGGAGCTTTCTGAACGAGGATGTCACCATTCTTGCCATGCTCGAAGGCGAACAAAACGAGATCGACAGCCTCTTCAAGACTCATGATGAAGCGGGTCATCTTAGGCTCTGTAAGAGTGATGGGGTTACCCTTACGAATCTGGTCTATCCACAGAGGAATGACAGAGCCGCGGCTGCACATTACGTTTCCGTAGCGAGTGCAGCAAATCTTAGTTTCACCGGAAAGACGGCTCTTGGCCACGGCAATTTTTTCTTCGATGGCTTTTGTGATACCCATTGCGTTGATTGGGTATGCGGCCTTGTCGGTGGAGAGGCAAATCACGCATTTCACGCCGGCTTCAATGGCAGCATCCAAAGTGTTGTCAGTTCCAATCACATTGGTCTTGACAGCCTCCATAGGGAAGAATTCGCATGAAGGCACCTGCTTCAGAGCAGCGGCGTGGAACACATAATCCACACCCTTCATCGCATACTTAAGAGTGCTCTTATTGCGCACATCGCCGATATAGAACTTGATTTTGCTGGCCACTTCCGGCATTCTGGCCTGGAAGTCGTGGCGCATATCATCCTGTTTTTTCTCGTCGCGGGAGAATATTCTGATTTCTCCGATGTCTGTGCGCAGAAATCGGTTTAGCACTGCATTTCCAAAACTGCCTGTTCCACCTGTAATAAGTAGCGTCTTGTCTTTAAATACACTCATAAGATTATAATGTTTAATATTTGATTTATCTGTATTGAAAGCATCTTGTCATTTCTTTTCCATGACATCCTCCGGCCCCAGTGGGGCATAGGCTCCGTCTTTCATTTCTATGATTATTGTTCCAGATTCGAGAACTTCCACCGTGTGCCACTGGCCAATGGGGATATTTAGAGCTGGGCATTCACCGCCAGGCATCATGTCGATAACTTCGGTTATTTCTCCATTGTCATTATAGAACAATTCCCTTAAATGTCCTCTTAAGCACACGACGGACTCGCTTGATTGCATGTGGCGATGGATAGGGAGAGGACTGCCAGGCTCGATGGCGTTGAGCATCCTCTGGCTCTGGTCGTCAGCTGAGTTGCGCAGGTCAAAATTCATCCTCAATCGTGGGGAGTTCTTTGCCTGTTCAGTCAGTTTGTCAAATATATCTTTTCCTATTGTCATTCTATACATTATTAATAATCGCGGCAAAATTACTAAAAAAAATCAAAAGCATGCAAAAAACAAATGTTTTATTTCTTATAAGCCTAAAACTAACCGCTTAAAAGAAATAATAATAATCCTCGAGAGCTATATAAATGCGAATCCGGGAAACATTTACCTCTTTCATCCCAACCATCAGTTCGTGGGCTTAAGAACCCGGTAATTCCCACTTGGTAACGCCTTCTTGGAGTTCTTCCTGTCTTAACAGCGGGTGAGCAGGAATTCGGCTTTTCCCGACAGCATCAGTTCTGGAGTTGTTGCAGGAATAAATATCGTATCTCCCTTTCTGAAGGAAAGGATGTGATCCTTATTCTTCATCCCGTCATGAGCCTTCGGATTCGCAGCATCCGGATTCTGAACCTCTCTCAACTCGCCCTCGCCCTCGATGCATAGCAGCACGCGGAAAGACTCGGGCAACGGGGGGATTGCTACACCTGTGGAGTGGAGTAGGCAGCGTGACACCTCGAAATACTGGCAGCGGGCAAGAGATTCTGTGGCAAATCCGGGGCGGTAGCGCAACACCCGCAATGGTTGTCTCGGATTCTGTGAACCGCTCAGATCGGCCACGTCAAGCGCTTTCTCTATATGCAGCTCACGCGGCTTGCCGTCTTTGTCAAGCCGTCCATAGTCATACAGCCGGTATGTCAGATTCGAGTTCTGCTGGATTTCAGCTATCAGAGCCCCGCTCCCGATGGCATGTATGGTTCCTGAAGGGATGAAAAACACATCGTCTTTGTGAACCGGAATCCGGCGCAGATAATGTTCTATCGTCCCCAATTCCAGACTTTGCCGCAATTCATCTGCCGAGATGGCTCTGTTCAGTCCGAACACGAGCTGTGCTCCGGGCTCAGCGTCAACTACATACCACATCTCGGTCTTGCCGTCTTGCCCATTCTCCTCGCGGCGTGCATAGTCATCATCTGGATGAACTTGAACAGAGAGGTTGTTTCGCGCGTCAATGAATTTAATCAGGACCGGAAGATTAACTGAGGAAGATACAGATGGCGAAGTCCCGAGAAAATCAGGATTTTTCTTAAGCACCTCGGTGAGCGTAATACCATGGAACACCCCGGATGCCACATACGAGGGACCATCAGGATGGGTAGAACATTCCCATGTCTCTGCCAGCGGTTCTTGTGGCAGATCCTTATGGAACTCTTCTCGCAGCCGGGTCCCGCCCCAGATATAATCCTTGCCTGAAGGTTTTAATAGAAATGGTGTCAAATTTCAAACTTTTTCTTATCGTGGACGCTAATGTTCTTCCCAAGCTGAATCTCTACGAGAGTCAGTTCTGTAAGAGCGCGAATTGTATGTTTGCAGCCTGCCAGAATAGTGATTACATCTCCTGGTTGCACCTTCTGCTTCATGCCGTCTATGAGAGTCTCTCCCTCTCCAGAAAGCACGGTCCACACCTCATCACGATATTCATGGCTGTGGTAATTCATCGCGTGCCCGACATTCAGCTTTACTTTTATCGTGAGGCTGCCTGGCTGTTCGTCAATCACATGATAGCTGCCCCATGACTTCTCGGCGAACATAATCTGCTGGTCCAGCCCGTCAACATATGGCTTGATGCCTTCTGAACTCTGCTTGTCGGATACCAGAATCCCATCTGCCGATGCAGCTACCACCACATCATGCAAGCCCATACACAACACCGGGACGTCTATCTCATTGATGACATTGACATTCTGGCATCCGTCGCCAAGAATCACCTTGCCCATGGTCTGCTCTGACATGGCTTCAGTCATTGAATTCCAGGTGCCTATATCCTTCCAGACTCCAGAGAAGCGCATAACCGAAATTTCCGGCTCATGCTCTACCACGGCATAGTCGAAACTGATTTTCTCCAGAGTCTCGTATTTGCTGAACAAATCCTGATAGTCAGTGAAATCAATCAGCTCATGTGCCCTGTTTAGCACATATCCCAGTTTATAGGCGAACACGCCGCCGTTCCAAAGTGCTCCTTTTGCTATATATTGAGCCGCAACAGCTTGCGTCGGCTTCTCCTTGAACGTCTCCACGCTGCTGATATCCTCCTTGGAGCGGGGTATGATATAGCCGAACTTCTCGCTGGGGCAGGTCGGTTCCATCCCCATCAGAGTCAGGTTGGCTGCACCTGTCTTTGCCAGTTCCGAGAGCCGCTTGAGAGCCATAAAATAATCATCTTCAACAAACGGGTCAACCGGGCAAACCACGACTGGTTCATTCAGCCCGATTCCCTGCACATAATGCAGATAGGCGGTGGTAAGTGCTATGGCGGGGAATGTATCCCTGCGGCAGGGCTCAACACTTATCCCTACGCTGTCGCCGAGCTGGTTATGGATGGCGGACACCTGATTCCGGGATGTGGCTATAGTCACGGAAGCCTCGGGAGCCACAGAGCGGATTTGCCTGAACATCCGCTGAACCATAGACTCATAAGAGCCGTCGGCGCATTTGAAAATCTTTATAAATTGTTTCGAGCGAATCTCGTTTGACAGAGGCCACAAGCGCTTCCCTGATCCTCCCGATAATAATATTACTTGCATCTGTTGTTTATGTTTGTTTAGTGAGGGCTTGAGCCCATGCTTCTCTGTCCGTCACATCCCCGGACGGCGTATTGTCAGTCTGAATGCCTCGCTGCGCTCTCTGCAAAACAGCTCGCTGTCTTTGACAACACAGGCCAGATAACCGCCGCCGCCGGCACCGGGCATCTTCCATGCCAGCACATCCGTCATAGCTGAATATGTGTCAATATAATCCTGGATGCTCTTCTCATTCCCGTCCTGACCCTTGTCCACATTTTGCACTTCGTATTGGATATGCCCTGCGTCACTTATCACAGCGGGCTTCACCATCCCCGGGAACATATCAACCTGGGCCTCGAAGGATGCCTTGTAGGCTGATGCAAAACGCTTCAGGTCGCGGGCGAGGATTGCCTGCCAGCAGTCGTCGGCAGCCTTGGCCAGCGCCATCACCTTCGATTTGGTGATGTCTTTCCCTTCCACCACAGAGCAACCTGGGCGTCGTGGTTCCATTGGTATCATCACGAGATGCTCCTCCAGCCAGCTCAGCACCTTCTCATCGCTGCATGTCTCTATCTTTTCCGGCCAGAAGCGGTTGTTGTAGTAATGACGGCAGAGTCCGGGAACGCAAATGCCGATAGAGTCCTGAGCACCAGCAATAATTCCATCGGAGCGTTCGGGGTCATTCTCGAAGCAGAATACCAGTTTTGCCAGTGTCTCTGGGTCCATGTTCGGCAACTGGTAAGGCCATATCTTCTTTATCATATTTCGCGTGCTTGTGCTAAGTCCACAGCGCTCGCGTACCTGGAAGGTCGGCTCCAGGGAAATGGTTATTGCCCATCCGGGCTCAAAACAGCTGACATAGGGCTGGTCAATCCAAGTGCCTGCGATATCCAGTCGAGTCGGAATCTGCGATTTTGTCTTTTTCAGATCTGTCGAGGAGCGGGCTTCTAATCCTGCTTGTGGCACTCGTTCCAAAACGACATATTCAATCCCCCGTTCTTCGCAAACCTTACGTTTGTCATCGTTGCCTCCATCACTGTTCACCACCAGAATATCCGGTCTTACGATGTCCAGGGTGGGCAGGAAATCCAGAATGCCGCTTCCTGCATTTATATATGCATCTTTCACGTAGCGTATGCTCTTCACCATGAACAGGCGCTCCTGCTCCGAATAAATAGTCTTATGGTGCTTGTACCCCTCTATAGTCTTGTCGCTCCCGATTCCGACATAGAGGTCGCCGTATTCTGCCGCCTGACGGAAGAATTCCACATGCCCGCTATGCAGCAAATCATAGCATCCGCTCACAAATACTCGTGGTGTCTTATTTGAATGTTTTGGGTTCATGTATATGATAGAGAATATGAAATGCCTTGAATATTGTATTTTAATTTCTTTGTTTATTATAGATGTCTTGGGTTATGTCATAACGTCCTCGGATTATTTATGAATAGCCGTGAAAACGTTAATAGCTGAAGATATGGAATCAGTTCTCCAGACTTCCCTTATACCACTGGAAGAGACGGCTTACGCCATCCTCTATCTCAACCTTGTGTGTCCACCCCAGCGAGTGCAGCTTGGATACATCTATCAGCTTGCGCATCGTTCCGTCGGGCTTGGACGAATCAAATTCCACCTCGCCCCCGAAACCGACTGCCTTAACCACGAGCTCGGAAAGTTCGCGGATAGTCAGTTCCTTGCCTGTGCCTACGTTGATATGGCAGTTGCGGATTTCACCAAGCGACGGAATATATCCTCCGCGCCCGGCAGAGTGATTTCTGTCCACAGCCCCGTCGGTCGAAGCCCCGTAATGAACAGATGAATATTTCTCTATTCCAATCACATCCTTGAAGTCAACATTCAGAAGCACATGCACAGAAGCATCCGCCATGTCCTCGCTCCAGAGGAACTCGCGCAGCGGCGTGCCTGTTCCCCACAGCACCACTTTATTGTCTGAAATGCCGTATTTGGCAAGAATGTCCAGCACTCGCCTGCGGGCTGCCGTCACATTCGCAACGTCTTCTTTTGCACCCGCCACGAGGCCTTCGCCTGTAATGCCTTCCACGGGCCGTTTGTCGAGGTCAACCGCTATCATATCCCACGCCCCGTCGTGAATCAGTTTTGCCAGATATACCTTACGCATCATGGCAGGCATCACATGACTGTTCTCGAGGTGGAAATTGTCGTTGGGACCATAGAGATTGGTAGGCATCACAGCGATGTAGTTGGTTCCATATTGCAGATTATAGCTCTCGCACATCTTCAGACCGGCGATTTTGGCGATGGCATATTCTTCGTTGGTATATTCCAGCGGACTTGTCAGCAGACAGTCCTCTTTCATGGGTTGCGGCGCGTTCTTAGGGTAGATGCAGGTGCTGCCCAGGAACAGAAGTTTATCAACGCCGTGAGCATAGGCTTCGCTGATCACATTGCACTGAATCTTCATATTCATCATGATGAAGTCAGCGCGATAGAGCATATTTGCCATAATGCCCCCTACGAATGCGGCAGCCAGAACTACGGCATCCGGCTTCTCCTCGTCGAAGAACGCCTTCACAGCCACCTGGTCCGTAAGGTCCAGTTCCTTGTGACTTCTCCCAACAAGATTATTATATCCTCGGGATTTCAGGTTATTCCAGATGGCAGAACCAACCAGTCCGTTGTGCCCAGCCACATAGATTTTACTATTTTTATCAAGCATATAGATTCTCCCTAACCCTCCTTGCAAGGAGGGAACTCTGTCCCTCGGAGGGCGTTTTAATTTTGTTTATTGTATTATCAATATCACATTCAACTTCTTCATTGGTGAACCTTATCACTTTGAACCCTTGGTGCTCTAACCAATCTTGACGTATAGCGTCATCTTCCACTTGTCTTGGTTCTGAGTGATAACCA
>JAILPK010000032.1 GCA_024699495.1 Bacteroidaceae bacterium
CGTCTCAAGCTCTCGCTGAGACTTGCACAAGTCGATGACTGTTGCCCCCTTTGTCATTAACGCCTTCTGCTTCGGTCAGACTTGCATCTGCCCTTGCACAAGTCGATGACTACACCTCAAGTCTTCACCAGAAACACTCAGTTTCTGCTTTGCCTTGACCTCGAGCCTGCACCGGAAACTCTCAGTTTCCGCCTAGGCTCGACCCTAACGCTAACAAAACAAATGTTGACTGTTGACTCAAAAACGGCTTGCCGCTCAACTCTTGACCCTTGGCCATTGACTCCCGACTCCTGACTCTTGACCGGCGCAAGCCTAAAGGCTGATAAGTAGCCGCTCTACGGTCTTTTAATCGTTTTCTTTCCGGATTTTATCAGAATGCCGTTGGCAGAACTGCTTACGGGCCGACCGCTTATGTCGTAGGTTTTCTGGTCGGCAGATGGCATGAGGGAGTTGAGGGGCTCTTCAGTAGCAGCAGGTGTGCTGCCGATACCGTTGGCATCGGTCTGCAGGTAGCTGAGTTGGAGGTTGTCTATGTAGAGGCGGGTGTTATGTGCTGCCCCGATGCTGGCTGTGGTCTGCAGACCGAGGCGCAGCGTAACGGGTTCGGTGGTGTCTTCTCCGCCTTGTGCGGATGGGGAATAGTCAAAATCCAGAACCATTTCCTCCCATGAGTCGGATGTTGAGGGGTAGGGGGCGTAGAGCTCCTCTCCCTGCACCACTATTCCGCAGAGGGATGTGTTGGTGTTGTTGCCGGTGGTTGTGATGACGTTGGGAGCTGTGCGCCGCGATTCGTTGGCACAGGTGTAGAGCATGTCGAATGTGAGGCGGTAGCGCCCGGAGAATGGCAGCTTGAGTTCCTGGCTGATGGCATTCTTGCCGGTGGTCCATGAGTTGAGCACGGAGAGGCATCGTGAGCCGCAATTGTCGGCGAAGGCCGCAGGAATGGCCCTGATGGTAGCGCTGTTTCCCACGCCAGAGGGGCTGACGCAATACTGACTGAAGCTGTAGGGCATGGAATAGAGGAGGGCATAGTTGGATGCTTGGGCCAGCCCGTTTTCTGCCGTCCAACCTGCTACAGGCAGCACTTGTGGGAATTTGTCGTTGAGCGGGGTGATGCTCTGAGTGTAACAAGGATTGTATGTGACATTTCCTAATGTTATGTTTCCGACTGTTCCCCAAGTGTTGTCCTCCTCGAAATTAGGGTTTGTGATAAGCTGCGATGTGACGTCCACCCATTGCTCTTCTTCTGTTTCGATTTCTGTGTTTACCTGCAGCTGCTCATCGTCGAAGGTGACAAGGTATGTGCCTTCGGGTTCCACGTTTTGGGTTGTGGTATATTTCTTGCCGTTCTTGATGTAGGTGATGGTGGCTGTCTGCTTTTGGCTGCCAATGGCGCGCAGGGAGATGAGGGCCTCGTCGGTGGGGGAGATGGCTTTGGCATAGACGTCGGCTCCCTGGATATAGATGCAGAGATGCTGCAGGGAGGAGTGCTCCTCATCGATGGAGAAGGATGCTGATGAGCGGCCGTCGATGATGGTGGTCTCGGAGGAGAATACTGGCGCTCCCTCGGCGAATGAGATGTCTGACAGATTCACTTTGTCTGTGCTCCCGCCCTGGAAGTTGGCGAGCAGGAGATATCTGGTGCCGTCGGTGTCGGGGGCGATGAGGCCGTTCCAGGTGTCGGGCAGGCGGTCGGCGAGGCTGATGGTGTTCTGCTGCATGGCGGCGGTGGCAGCGCTGTCAATCCGTGAGTAGTAGATTACTGCGGAGCGGTCCACGGTCTGTCCCTTCTGCACGTTCTGGGTGGTGTTGGAATAGAGGGGATAGAGTTTGCTCATCTGTATGGAGTTGGAGAGGGCGCGGTCGCCGAATCCTATAGTGCCCGTGCCGCCCGCGGTGACCACTCCTACGGAGTTGTCAATATTTACCCATGTTGAGGGCAGTTCGCTCATCTGTGAGCCGTCGGTCTGCACGCGTCCGGCAGCGTGGTAGAGGGTGCGTTGGGTGCGCATGAAGGGGTCTGTGGATATAGCTAAGAGTCCGCCTCTGCGCCCGCTTACGGTGGCGTCAGCGAGAGCTGTGACGCGGTTCATGAGGATGACGGCATTCCCGGCTGTTGCGGCGAGCACGAAGCGGTTCTGCAGAGTGGCGTCGTTGGTGTTGAGGGTGCCGTTCATTGTGAAGGAGTTGTCTTTCAGACTATAGATGCCGGAGGTGACGGGAGTGGCGTTAGTGCTCTTGCCGCTGACATTGTACCATCCGAGCAGGTTGCCGGTGTTGTTGGCTTTGTAGGGGCATACGATTTTGTTGCGGTCGGGTGTGGTGTCGGCGAAATAGCCGGTGTAGCTCTTCAGTCCGGTGGACCAAGAGAAGGTCACGAAGCGGTAGGGAGAGGCAGCACGCACTATGTTCTGTGTGAGCAGGCGGCGGGCTTCCATGTGTTCGGCGAGGAAGTTGTCCCATGATGTCGGCTGCATGTCGGAGGTGGATGCGGCGAGATGCATCAGATAGGTCATCATCACGCGGTGGCCTTCAACACCCATGCGCCGCGGGCCGATGTCGGAGTTCAGAAGCCATGAGCCGTCGGAGGTGGTCTGCTGGCGTGCTTTGATATATTTGTATGCCATGTTCTCGAGCATCAGGGCATCGGGGTCGCGCAAGAAGCAGGCGAGGGTGGAGTAGGATGTGATCTGGTCGAAGAGAAACATGCTCCAGTCGTTGCCGTTGGGCATGGCCAGTTCGCCGTCGGCCAGCGCAAGCCATGCGAGCACATTGTCCATCACAGCCTGATTGCCATGCATGAGCGCGTTGGTCTTCCATTTTATCTTATCCCCCTGGAAGAGCTGCAATGCCAGAGCAGCCTCTCCGAGTTCCTGGATGACAACGTTCTGGTATGAGGTGTGGAAATAGTTGTGGTTCTGCAGAGTGTAGTCCTCATAGAGGTTGGGCTGCCCAAGATAGAGGTCAGCCACTGTCTTCTGGTCGTAGTCGGGGTCGATGACGGAGGAGTTGGCGGCATCGTCGGTCTGGGAGTAGGAGTTGACGGCAAACTCTCTGAGACGCTGGAACCACTTGTCAGCGAGGGCGTCATCGGGATAGAGACCGAGTGTGGCGGCGAGGATGTCTGCCTCCCACCCGTTCTCCTCGGCTTTGGTATCTCCGTTGTAGCCGGCGGGTATGGAGCGGTAGAGTTCATAGTTACATTCGGCCTTGAGCATCTTGTAGATGTAGTCCTTCTGAGTGTCGGACAGCTCGTCGGCAAGGAAGAAGCTGGAGTAGGCGAGGCTCATGGCCCAGAGTGAGCTCTCCCACACGTAGTCGGATGTGGAGGTGCTGCCCCAGTAGGCGTTGTTGGAGGTGACTTTCAGTTTGTTGGCTTTATGGGTGGAATAGCCGAAGATGAGGCTCTTCAAGGCCATCGACTTGATATCGTCCCATGAGACGCCTGTGGGCAGGGTGACTTTCGTGCGCGCGTATTTATATAGGAAAGCGCAGATCATGGAGAAGTCGGCGTTGGTGCGCACACCGTCCTCGTTGCTGTTGCCGGCACTGTTGGCCTTGAAGAATCCGCAGCTCTCGTTGATGCTGTTGGGTGCGGCGCAGTCATACCAGATGTTTTTGGCATAGGTCATGGATGTGGCCAGCATCTGCAGCAGGTCGTTCATCATGGTGGCTTCGTCAACAAACGTGTGGGTTATGACGCCCTCGGTGGGAGATGTGATGTCTGTCTCACGGCCGCCGATGACGGTCTGTCCGGCTTCCTCTTCGTTATAGTCGTCGGGGAGGCTGATGAGGCGGAAGTTGTCGATGACGATGCATGAGCCTCCTTTCTGCCACGACAGGTCGAGGACGATGGATATGGATGATTCTTGGTCCAGGGTGAAGGATACCTTGTGCGTAGTCCATTCGCTGTCTGTCATGCATCCGGCGCTGCCGCTGATGAAACTGAAACTCTGAATGCCGACAGTCTGTGCTCCTGCCGAGAGGGTGATGGTGCCGGAGGAGGTGGCATTGTTGGCATAGAAGGCTTTGGTGCAGAATGTGAGCTGGTATTTACCTGCCGGGACACTGGATGTAGTCTGGCTAACTGTGCTCGAAGCGAGGTTCCACCCCACGCGTTGGTAGAGCGCGTATTGCCCGTCGGCGATGTCTGTCTTCCCGAAATTGTTGTCGGTGAAGCAGTCGGCGCTGATGAGCAGCTGCGTTTCGGGGATGGTGGTGGTCCATCCCTGCATGGAGGATATATTCCATCCGCGCAGCCCGTCGGATTGCTTTGTGACCTGGGTCCCCTTGGTAACGTTCTCAAACGATGGGTCGGAAAGATACATACTTGTCACATCAGTCTGTGCTTCTGCGTGTGAGGCATAGACTGCAAGCAGAAGGAGCATAAAAAGGTATTTCACGTTTGTCATAGGGTGAAAAAAGGAATAAGTTCTACATGTTTATGGGGCAAAAATAGGCAGAAATGACCGTTCTCGCAAATTTATGGCGTAAAATGTTGGTTATTTGGGATTTTGTAACTACTTTTGCGCCGCTTTTCAAAGCACATACCCGCTGAGAGCGGTTCGTGTGATGGCGATTAAGCACAAAAAACTTAATTAGAGTAACACATTTAAAAACAAAAACATGAAGACAATTGAAATCAAGGGTACTGCACGTACCGCAGGCGGCAAGAAGCTCGCCAAAGAATTGCGCAAACAGGGCCTCGTTCCCTGCAACATCTACGGCGAAAAGCGCGGTGAGGACGGCCTCCCAGTAGCTACCTCATTCACCGTGACCAACGACGAACTGCGCAAGCTGCTCTATACCCCCGACATCTATACCGTAATCCTTAACATCGACGGCAAGGAGTGCAAAGCTATCCTCAAGGAGGCTCAGTTCCACCCCGTAAAGGACAATGTGCTGCATGTCGATTTCTACGAGATCACCGATGAGAAGCCTATCGTGATGGAAGTGCCTATCCGCCTGAACGGCCTCGCAGAGGGTGTCAAGGCTGGTGGTAAACTGGCTGCCAATGTCCGTAAGCTCAAGGTAAAGGCTGTTCACACTGCCATCCCCGAGCGTCTGGATATCGATGTGACCAACCTTCAGCTCGGCAAGACAATCAAGGCCGGCGAACTCTCATTCGAAGGTCTCGAGATGATCACCAGCCCCAGCGTTGTCGTTTGTCAGGTGATGATGACACGTAATGCACGCAGCGCCGCTGCTGCCGCTGAGGAGGAGGAGGCTTAATCAGCCCGTCAGAGCCCAGCTGCAAGCCCTCGGCATGAGAGCAGACAGAAGGGGCGAACAATAGAAATATAGGTTAAGGCGTAAGTGGAGAGAAGCTTACGCCTTAATTTCATAAGATAAACCACAACCCTGCCAACACACCCTCTTCCGGAATATATGTTCAACTTCCTGAAAAAACTCTTTTCCCGGACTGCACCTCAACAGGCGGACGGAGGAATCTCCGCCCCGACAGCTGCTGTGGAGACGGAAGAGCAGACTGCTCCTATGGAAAAATTTCTGATTGTGGGCCTTGGGAATATAGGCCCTGAATACGCAGCCACACGACACAACATCGGATTCCGCATTGTAGATGCTCTGGCTGCTTCGGTAAATGAAGACAAAGGGAAACCCACTGTGTGGGAGGATAAACGCTATGGCTTCGTCACCCGCATCAGCGTAAAAGGACGACAGCTCATACTGCTCAAACCCAGCACCTTCATGAATCTCAGCGGCAATGCAGTGCGCTATTGGATGCAGCAGGAGAAGATTGAACTGCCGCATCTGCTCATCTGCGTGGATGACATCGCCCTTCCGTTCGGACAGATGCGTATGAAACCCGGAGGTAGCGATGCCGGTCACAACGGCCTGAAACACATAGCACAGATTCTTGGCACTCAGCAGTATGCGCGCCTACGCTTCGGAGTGGGCAGTGACTTCTTCCCTGGCCAACAGGTGGATTATGTATTAGGCCATTTCCCGGAGGAGCAGGAGGCACTCATCCCTGAACGAACCAAGATAGCATCCTCTGCCATCAAAACTTTCTGCCTCGCAGGTATTCAGATGGCGATGAACGAATTGAACAGGAGGAATGCCAAGGCGTAGGTCCGAAGACTTTGGACTCCCGCCAATGACTATGCTTCAGACTTAGTCAGGTTGGATGTTCAAGAGTTGAAACCATCGGCTTTTAGCCGTTAGCTGTTAGCCTTCTCAGCTGGCAATTCTTTTATTCGTCAACTAAAAATTAAACTCAAAAACAGCCGCTCCCTTGGTGGGGAAGCGGCTGTTATTGTTGTATGCTTATTGTTACTGATGTCTTATGATACCTTCTCCAGTTTTTTGAGGATAGAGAAGATGAAGAGGGCGCTGAGAAGGCAGATGCCTGCGAGCACGGCCCAGATGTAAATCAGTTGGACGTTAGCTCCCCAAAGCAGACCGGGAATCTGAACGAGGAAATTACCGACGGCGGTGCTGGCAAACCAGAGGCCCATCATCAGTCCGGCATATTTCGGAGGTGCGACCTTGGAGACGAAGGAGATGCCGATGGGGGAGAGAAGCAGCTCGGCGAACGTGAGTACGAGGTAGGTGCTTACAAGCCAGTTGGCTGATACACGCTGAACTTCTTCACCGGCATTTATGGCTGCGGCCTGCGCGTCGGGTTGAAGCAGTCCGATGCTGGCTCCAATCATGATGAAGAATCCGCAGGCGGCCACGAGCATGCCAAGTCCGATTTTCTTGGGACTGCTGGGTTCCATGTTCTTCTTTGCGAGCCAGCTGAAGATGCCTACGCTGACGGGTGTGAGCATTACCACGAAGCAGGGATTGAACTGCTGGAAGATAGGTGCAAATACCTGCACTTCGCCGTTGAGCTTGGCATATTGCCATCCCAGATATCCGGCGGCAACAGCCACGATGAGTGCTCCTAAGGACTTGCCTTTGCCCGTTTTGCTCTGGAATAATGCAAAAAGTCCATAGACGATGAAGATGGCAGCTACCAGGTTCGTCACGTCGAACATCATGCTTTGGACACCTGTGGAACTGGTCTGGGTATAGTCGCGTGCGAAGAAGGTGAGTGTGAGTCCGTTCTGGTGGAATGCCATCCAGAAGAATATAACCACGGCGAAGACGAGGCAGAGGCATATGATGCGCTCCTTGGTCTCGGCTGGAGTGAGGTTGTCAACCACCTGAGCTTTCTCGGTCTTCTTGCTTTCGCCCTCAAGAACGTGTGAGAACCAGCCTTGGAAAGCATAGTAGATGGCGATGCTGACGATGAGCGATGCGCAGGCCACGCCGAAGGCGAAGTGGTAGCTGTCGGCAGGGCTGATGCCAAGGGAGTCCTGTGCCCAGTTCATGATGGCGATGGCAGCGGTGGGGGCGAACATAGCTCCGATGTTGATGGCCATATAGAAGAGGGAGAATCCGGCATCGCGGCGGCTGGAATAGCGTTCTTCGTCATAGAGCCGGCCGACCATGACTTGCAGGTTGCCTTTGAACAGTCCGGTGCCGAGGCTTACGAGGAGCAGTGCAGCAGACATGACGAGGATGGCTGTGGTGCCACCACCCAGTGGGAAGGAGAGTAGCAGATAGCCTACGAACATGATTATGATGCCAGTGGTGACCATTCGTCCGAAGCCCCAGCGGTCGGCGGCTATACCTCCGATTACGGGCAGAAAATAGACGAGCATGAGGAATGTGGAGTAGATTGTGCTGGCTGTGCCTGTGGCAAAACCGAAGTTCTCCTGCAGGAAGAGTGCAAATACTGCGAGCATGGTGTAGTAGCCGAATCGCTCGCCGGTGTTGGCCAGGGCTAATGCCCAGAGACCCTTGGGTTGGTTTTCAAACATAATATTATAATGTATTAACTGATTGTCAGAAGAGGAATTTCACGGCATCATTGAAAAGTGCCAGTCCCATGAGGGCGAAGAGCAGGAGCATGCCGACCATCTGTGCGCGTTCCATGAATTTCTCTGAGGGCGGGCGCCGAGTGATAGCCTCGATGATGAGGAAGAAGACATGGCCGCCGTCGAGTCCGGGGATGGGGATGATGTTCATGAAGGCAAGGATGATGGAGATGAAGGCTGTGATGTTCCAGAATGCCTGCCAGTTCCATGCAGCGGGGAAGAGGTCGCCGATAGTGCCGAAGGAACCTACGCTCTTCGCTCCCTGCTTGGTGAATATGTATTTCAGGTCTGATACATAGCCTTTCAGGGTGGACCATCCATAGGTTATACCAGCGGGAATGCTGGCGAGGAAGCCATATTCCTGGTGCTCGATTTTGTATATGGTGTATGCTGATTTCTTCAGGAATCCGATCTTGTAGTCATTGTCGAGACGGATGACAGTTGTGGTGACGCCGAGGGAGTCGGTGGCGGCTGTGGCGACAATTGCCGACTGCGGGTTGGCGAATGTCACGGTGAGGTTGCGCAGGCGCAGGCTGTCTTCATGAGAGCAGTCGGCAGCCAGGACGTCACTTTTGCGCCCCATGATATTGTCGAAGTCGTCCCACCATGTCACGGGTTGTCCGTCGATGGCCAGGATGCGTGTGCCGCTGACCATTCCGGCTTTGGCTGCAGGGGTACCTGGCAGTACGGAGTCTATCACCGCAGGAACATTTGCCGAGAGGAAACGGGGCTCCTGGTTTATCATCTCGAGGAGGTTGAGGCCTCCATCGGGCATGGTCAGATCTATCTCACGGCCGTTGCGCAGCACGGTTACTACCTTTGCCTCTGAGATGGTGCGGAAGACTGTCCCGTTCCATTCGGCGATGAGTTGTCCGTCGGCTTTGATGGGTATGTCGCCGTCGCGGAAGCCTGCAGATTCGGCCATCTCATTGAAGGAGAATCCGTTAGTCACGGAACTCATCGGCAGGGAGTCGGAGCCCCATGTGAAGAGAATCATTGCGTAGATGATGATGGCAATGATGAAGTTGACCAATACGCCGCCAATCATGATGAGGAAGCGTTGCCACACGGGCTTGGAGCGGAACTCATAGGGCTGTGCGGGCTGCTTCATCTGTTCGGTATCCATGCTCTCGTCTATCATGCCGGAAATCTTCACGTATCCGCCAAGAGGTATCCATCCGATGCCGTATTCTGTCTCGCCGGCTGCCACCTTCGGGAAGAGGCGGGCGAACCACTTGTCTTTTGTGGAGAAGAGATGGAACCAAGGGTTGAAGAACATATAGAACTTCTCCACTCTGGTCTTGAAGAGTTTGGCAAAGAAGAAATGGCCTCCCTCATGCAGGACGATGAGAAGGCTGAAACACAAGATCAGCTGAAATGCTTTGATTAAGAATATACTCATTTCGGTTTTTATTGTCTTTTGTTTTTAAACAGTTGTTTCGGTTTGACTGTGGTCTCTTGTTTATGATGTGTGTGTAAGGATGTCGGCAGCGATACGGCGTGCGTCGGCATCGGTGGCTACATAGTCCTCGTATGTCGGCTCTTTGATGAACTGCGCTTTCTCCATGGTCTGCCCGATGACTTCAGCCATCTGCAGAAAACGGCATCGCCCTTCGAGGAATGCGCGGTTGACAATCTCGTTGGCTGCATTGACGATGCACGGCATGTTACCCCCGCAACGCAGTGACTCGTAGGCTAAAGCCAGGCATCTGAAACGGTCGGGGTCGGGAGCTTCGAAGGTGAGGTGGGGCATCTGCCACCAATCCAACCGCTCGAAGTTGCTGGACAGGCGGGTAGGGAAGGAGAAGGCCAGCTGGATGGGCACGCGCATGTCGGGCACTCCGAGCTGTGCTTTGACGGCTCCGTCTTCGAACTGAACGGCCGAATGTACTACGCTCTGCGGATGGACTACCACCTGTATTTTCTCCGGCGACACCCCGAAAAGCCATTTGGCCTCAATCACCTCGAACCCTTTGTTCATCATGGTGGCGGAGTCAATGGTTATTTTTGCACCCATGTCCCAATTGGGGTGATGCAGTGCCTGCTGGGGCGTGACGTCTGCCAGTTGGGCTGGGGTGAATGTGCGGAAAGGTCCTCCAGAGGCGGTAAGGATGATTTTCTCTATAGGGCTGCTCTCGCCCATCAGCGACTGGAAAATGGCGCTGTGCTCACTGTCAACAGGAACGATAGGGACCTGATATTCGTGGCAAAGGGCATTCACAAGTTCTCCGGCAACGACCATCGTTTCTTTGTTTGCCAATGCGATGGGCTTGCGGGCTTTTATTGCTGCTATTGTAGGTGCAAGACCTGCAAAACCGACCATGGCGGTCAGGACCATGTCCACCTCGCCGCCTTGAGCCACCTCACAGAGGGCATCGGGCCCAGCATAGACTTGGATGGGCAAGTCGGCCAGCGCATCGCGCAGGTACTCGTAGTGGGCATCGTTGGCTATAACCACGGCGGCTGGCACGAAGCGACGTGCCTGCTGTATGAGCTCCTCAACGCGGTTGTTGGCCGTGAGAACCCGAGCTTCGAATAGGTCGCTATGGGCGGCAATCACATCGAGAGCTTGGGTGCCTATGCTGCCGGTGGAGCCGAGGATTGCTATCTGTCGTTTTTTTGTCTCTTGCATAAAAATATGTCAAAGGTTAAGCGTAAGGAGGTCGGCTGGGATTTCGGCATGTAGGGTGCGTGCCTTGTAGTCCACATCGCGGATGAACTCCTCTACAGCGGGGAGCATGAATTCGCCTCCTTCGGGCCTTGTAATATAAAGGATAACATTTATTGTGGATTCGTCAACAGAGGTGATTGTGCCGACGATGGCATCCGAGGCATCGAGGACCGTGAATCCTGCCAGCATACGCCATGTCAGTTCATCGTCATATATATCCTTCGGGGTCAGCGCTTTTGGGAAGTACACCTCGCTACCGACCAGTACGGCGGCTGCGTTGGCGTCGTCGATGTCCTCGAATTTGACGAGGGCGGCGCTGTCGGAACGGAATCGCCATTCCTCAAGGAAGAATGGCACGAGGATGCCGTCGATGCGAAGTACGAGATAGTCTGCATCCACGCGGTCCCACACATCGTCGGTAAACATGAAGGAGAGTTCGCCACGAACACCGTGGGTGCGTGTGATGACTCCAATCTGATATACCTCGTCCTCTGTTATCATAGTCGTTTCAGTCCAGTCGTTTTATCTTTGCGCCGAGGGCGTTGAAGCGGCCTTCAATGTCTTCGTAGCCACGGTCTATCTGCCCTATGTTGCTGATGGTTGAAATGCCGTCGGCTCCGAGCGCCGCGATGAGAAGAGCAATACCGGCGCGAATATCGGGCGAGGTGAGGTGTCCGGCGCGCAGACGCATCTTGTTGTCGTGCCCGACAACTACAGCCCGGTGCGGGTCACAGAGTATAATCTGTGCGCCCATGTCAATGAGTTTGTCCACGAAGAAGAGGCGGCTCTCGAACATCTTCTGGTGAATCAGCACAGAGCCCTTGGCTTGGGTGCTTACTACAAGCAGGACGCTGAGCAGGTCTGGCGTGAGGCCCGGCCATGGAGCGTCGGCAAAGGTCATGAACGACCCGTCAATGAAGGATTCTATCTCGTAATGGTCATGGCGAGGTATGTAGAGGTCGTTGTCCTGACGGTCGATGCTGATGCCCAAGCGCCGGAAGGCATCGGGTATGATACCCAGTTGCTCGTGGTTCACGTCTTTGATCCGTATGCCGTCACCGACCATGGCAGCCATGCCGATAAACGAGCCGATTTCGATGATATCCGGTTGGATGTGGTGAGTGGCACCATGTAGGGAAGTAACGCCTTCGATAGTCAGGAGGTTGGAGGCTATGCCGCTGATTCGGGCTCCCATGCAGTTGAGCAGTTTGCAGAGCTGCTGTATGTATGGTTCGCAGGCCGCATTGTAAATGGTGGTGGTCCCCTCGGCCAATACGGCGGCGAGGATGATGTTGGCGGTGCCAGTCAGACTGGCCTCGTCAAGCAGCATATAAGTGCCGCGCAGATGGTCTGCGGAGATATGGAACGTGCTTTTGCGGGCGTCATATTCAAATTTGGCCCCGAGAGCCTGGAGACCGAGGATATGGGTATCAACCCTGCGGCGCCCGATTTTGTCGCCGCCTGGCTTGCTCATTACGGCTTTGCCGAAGCGTGCGAGCAGTGGACCGATAAGCATGATGCTGCCGCGCAGCCGTGCGGAGCGGTCGAGAAAATCCAGGCTCTCAAGAAATTCGGTATTGAGCTTATCTGCCTGGAATGTGTAGTCTCCCTGCCCGTTGCGGGTTACGGCTACTCCAATATCTCTGAGCAACTGTATCTGATGGTTTACGTCAGCTATGTCTGGGACATTGGTGATGCGAACGGGCTCGGAGGTGAGCAGCGGCGCACACAAAACCTCAAGAGCCTCGTTCTTGGACCCTTGCGGACGGATGTCACCTCTAAGCAGGTGACCACCTTCAATCTGGAACGAACTCATGCTTATGTTTTATGATTTTTTTCTTTTTTTTCTGCCGGATTCCTGAAGCGAACGGTCTGCGGAGACTTGTGCAAACTTGAAATCCTCAGGCAATGTCACCTGCCCGTCAGTATATTGAAATATGTCCTCGGCAATCTTCTGCTCGTCCATAGCGTCGGGATTCCAGTTGCAGAGGCTGCGTTTCATGTAGTTGGCCATCATCTGAGTCAGCGCGTCACGCTCCTCTCCTTCAGGCATATCCTTTAATTTCCGGATGAATGCTTCTGTGAGGTGGCCATAGTGGCGGTAGCGGATGCGTTGCATCGGGTATTTGAGCGGCCGGGGACGTGCATTGGCCGCACTGCGTTCCACCCGCTCAAAAGGCCAGTCGATGTCCAGATTGTAGTCGGAGAGAATATCAAGCTGGTCCCATAGCTTGTGCTTATAATCCGGCTGCTGACGAACGGTAGGGTTCATTATGGCCATGATTTCGATGATGGTCTCAGCACACATTTGCCGTTGTTCGCGCTCGGGAATAGCCATGCACGTATCAACCATCTGCTGAATCTCGCGGCCGTATTCAGGCAGAATAAGCTTCTCTCTTTGTGTGTTGTATTTCATATTTCAGATTAATTGTTTGCTTTTGGATGGAGTAGGTCTTTGGAACGTGTGGGTACAAATTCCTTAAGGTAAAAAGGCTCAAAATAAGCCACGTCGGCTACATTCCCCTCAGCCAGGTTGCGGGCAGCCAAAGGCCCCATATATCGAGCAAGAGGAACGATGTCATCGAGGAATATGGCATTGGGATGTTCTATTACCTCTTTGCATTTATTTGCGCCGTTGCCGAAAAAGCATACGGGCCCTCTGCCGAGATATTCTGCATAGGTCTCAGACGTTACGATATCGGCTTGGGTGGGGCGCACTTCGCGCAGTGATCTGTCAAAGACTGCGGCATAGACCTCCATCCGCCTCGCGTCAATCATCGGCACAAAGAGGGCTTCATCGGGAATCTCTTCATGATAAAGCAGGGGGGCAACGCAGAGCAGTTTTAGCGTTGGAACGGCCAGCAGGGGCACGCCATAGCCGTAGGCCACACCTTTGGCCATGGAAACGCCGATGCGGAGACCGGTATAGCTGCCTGGTCCCTGACTTACGGCTACGGCATCGAGAGGGATGGCATGACTGTTTATAAAACTGAGGGCTTCCTCAACATAGACCGCACATAATGTGGCGTGGTTAGGGCCTTGTCTGTCTGTCTGCTCGAATATAACTCCGCCGTCTTGGCTGACGGCCACCGAACATACTTCTGTGCTTGTCTCAATATGCAGAATGCAGGACATGTTATTAAATTTGCGGCAAAGGTAGTAAAAAATGGCTGATGAAATGCAAGAATGAATGAAAAAATCAGCAGATGACATGTGCTTTGCTCTTTTTTATGTACCTTTGCACGCGAAATTAGTAATCAGAAACATGATACAGTCAATGACAGGCTATGGCAAAGCCTCCGCTGAGTTCGGCGGTAAAAAAATCATTGCCGAAATTAAAAGCCTAAACAGCAAGGCGCTGGACCTCTCTGCACGGGTTGCTCCAGTTTACCGCGAAAAAGAAATGGAAGTGCGTCAGACTGTTGCTGCCAGACTGGAGCGCGGCAAGGTGGAAGTGAACCTCTGGATAGAGAATGATGAGGCTGTGAAAGTACAGCCCATTAACCAAGGTGTGTTTGCCGCCTACGTGGAACAGTTGCGCCAGCTGAGCGAGTCGCAAGGTATCGTTATGCCCACCGATGGCCATCTGATGCAGATGGTGCTGCGGCTGCCGGACGTAATGTCTAAAGCTGAAACTGCAGAACTGACCGACGAGGAGTGGCAGGTGGCAAGCGGTGTCCTGACCGAGGCCATAGACAGACTCGTGGAGTTTCGAGTGCAGGAGGGGGCTGCCCTGGCTCGCAAATTCGAAGAGAAACTGGCCAATATCGAAAGTCTGCTGAAGTCGATAGAACCATTTGAGACGGAACGCGTGGAGCGTATCCGGGCGCGCATTACAGAGGGGCTGGCGGCTATCCCTAATGTGCAATATGACAGTAACCGTCTTGAGCAGGAGATGATTTATTACATCGAAAAACTTGATATCAGCGAAGAAAAGCAACGTCTTGCCAATCATCTTGCCTATTTCCGCAAGACGATGGCCGACGGCCATGGTCAGGGGAAAAAACTCGGATTCATCGCACAGGAGATGGGACGCGAGATAAATACAACCGGTTCCAAGAGTAATCTGGCAGAAATGCAGAATATAGTGGTGCGGATGAAAGATGAGTTGGAACAGATTAAGGAACAGGTTCTTAACGTAATGTAAAAACATTTTATCTCATGGCAGGAAAACTTCTCATTTTCGGAGCCCCCAGCGGTTCTGGAAAAAGCACGATTATCAACAGCCTGATGCCGCGGCAGGAGTTGCGTCTGGCCTTTTCCGTAAGTGCTACATCCCGCTCGCCGCGTGGGGAAGAAAAGAACGGGGTTGAGTACTTCTTCCTGACTCCGGAAGAGTTCAGAAAACGTATTGAAGCCGGGGATTTTCTGGAGTATGAAGAGGTCTATCACAACCGCTTCTACGGCACCTTGCGCGAACAGGTGGAACGGCAATTAGATGCCGGGCAGAATGTAGTGCTGGATTTGGATGTGAATGGTGGCCTGAGGGTAAAAAAAATCTATGGTGACCGTGCGATGAGCCTTTTTATCCAACCTCCTTCGATTGAGGCTCTCAGAGAGCGTCTGGTAGCCAGGGCGACCGATGCGCCTGAGGTTATAGAGGAGCGTATAGCCCGTGCGGAGTACGAGCTGGCACAGGCCCCGCATTACGATCATATAATTGTAAATGACCAACTGGAAAAGGCAAAGACAGAGGCTTATGATATGGTGAAAGCCTTTCTTGAAGCGTAGTAGGGTAGGCATAGTTTGTCCGTTGTCTGTAGTCTGTTGCCCGTTGTCTGTTGACTGTTGTCCGTAGTCTGTTGTCACAAAAATTATTCATATAATTATGCGAACTGGCATTTATGGCGGTAGCTTTAATCCGATGCACATCGGACATATAGAGTTGGGCGGATGGTTGTTGGAAAACGACTATCTCGACGAGATGTGGTTTCTTGTTTCTCCCCAAAATCCCATGAAGAGAGAGTGTGAATTATTGGATGATGACAAACGTCTTGGGTTGGCCAGGCTTTCAGTGGAATGTTATCAGCGAGACCCTAATGCACGCATTCATTTCCCGAAACATAGTGTAAAAGTGATGGACATAGAGTCCAGCCTGCCGCGTCCCAGTTATATGGTAAATACTCTCGCATTACTCAGAGAACGGTATCCGAAACGCGAGTTTATCCTTGTTATAGGAGCAGATAATTGGCTTACTTTCCCTCATTGGTACCAAGCAGATAAAATACTTGAGAACCACCGCGTTATAATCTACCCTCGTCCGGGCGTAGAACTGAATGAAAAGGATTTTCCGGCTCAGGTAAATATGGTAGTCGGCGCCCCTGAGAATGACATTTCATCAACAGAAATACGAAATGCAATCCGCCATAACCCTGATTATAATGGCGAAGGACTTGTGGCTGAGGCTTGGGCCGAGATAAAAAAACAGAAGCTGTATCTCTGAGAACTTAATTGTGGTGGTTTAGGAGATATTGCTCCAATCCATCTGGTTTTTGGTTAGTTCGTGGAGACGGCGCCACATCGGAGCATTCCCGGGCAGCGACTGTTTAGGGTCGTTGTCCAAGACATAATTGGCTGTGTCTCTGGCTAATTGCACCAACTGGCCGTCTCTCGCAAGATTAGCCACATGAAGGTCGAACGCGATGCCACTTTGCTGGGTACCTTCCAAATCTCCAGGACCACGCAACCGCAGGTCGGCCTCCGCAATCTCGAATCCGTCGTTGGTCTCACACATCGTTTGAATCCTGTTCTTTGTTTCTTTTGAAAGTTGGTATTTTGTGACAAGAATACAATAGCTCTGTTCTGCTCCACGACCGACACGCCCGCGCAACTGATGCAACTGTGCCAAACCGAACCGCTCAGCATTTTGAATTATCATGACCGACGCATTGGGGATATTCACACCAACTTCAATCACAGTTGTCGCCACAAGAATCTGAGTCTCTCCGCTGGCAAATTTCTCCATCTCGGCATCTTTGTCTGCAGGTTTCATCTTACCGTGGACTTTTGAAATCTTCATGTCGGGGAATGTTTGACACAAAAGTGCATACCCTTCTTCAAGATTCTTCAAATCAATCTTCTCACTCTCTTTAATAAGCGGGTAAACCACATATATCTGTCTGCCCAGGCTGACCTGCTGGCGGATGCCGCGATAGAGACTTTCGCTGCGTTCCTCCCAGAAATGCAGGGTTTCTATAGGCTTGCGTCCCGGAGGCAGCTCATCAATGACGCTGACGTCCAGATCACCATAGAGAGTCATGGCCAGCGTCCGGGGAATGGGGGTGGCTGTCATTACCAGTATGTGGGGTGGGATAGAGTTCTTCTTCCACAGCTTTCCTCGCTGGGCTACGCCAAAACGGTGTTGCTCATCAATCACAGCCAGACCGAGGTTGTGAAAGATTACATTATCCTCTATAAGCGCGTGCGTACCGATAAGAATCTGAACGCTTCCGTCGGCTACGCCCTCCAATATCGGGCCTCGCTTACGCTTCCCGGTGACTGAACCTGTGAGTAATTCCACCCTCACCGGCATATTTTTGAGGAATTCGCGGAATGTGGCAGCATGCTGTTCGGCTAAGATTTCAGTCGGAGCCATGAGGCAGGCTTGGTAGTTGTTGTCGAGGGCGATGAGCATAGTCATCAGCGCCACGAGAGTCTTGCCGCTGCCTACATCTCCTTGCAGCAGACGGTTCATCTGTCTGCCGCAGCCTAAATCCTTGTGTATCTCGCGGATAACGCGTTTCTGCGCTCCTGTTAGTTGAAAAGGCAGATACTCCTTGTAGAAAGTGTTGAAATAGTTGCCCACTACTCGGAATATGTGACCGCGCGACTGTTGCTGCCTGGCTCTTGTATAGCGAACAATATTCAGTTGGATGAAGAAGAGTTCTTCAAATTTCTGGCGGTAGGTGGCTCTGCGCAATTCGTCTGCCGAAAGAGGGTAATGCATGGCGCGTAGGCTTTGCCCCAGCGGCATAAGAGCGTGTCGCCGAATAAGCCATTCTGGCAGCGTCTCATTGACAGTAATCATCGGGGCTTTTTGGCTTTCAACGGCAGTGCTGCCATTAAGCTTTTCCAGCAGAGTCTTGGTGAAACGCTCTATGCTCCTGCTTTCCATGCCGCTCTTCTTCATCCTCTCAGTTGTGTGGTAGTAAGGTTGAAGTCCCATTGACGAAAGGGAGAGCGAGTCGGCGGGGTCGATGTCTGGGTGGGCGATGTTTATTCGCCCGTTGAATACCGTGGGACGACCAAACACAATATAAATTATTCCGGTATGATATTGTTTTCTTGCCCATTTTATGGCTGCAGACTGAAACCAGACCAGGTCCATGACATGCTTTCCATCGGTGAAATGGGCTATTAGGTGACGTTTACGCCCAACACCTTTTTCCTCAAAACTCAGTATCTCACCCTTGATCTGCACAAAGGGCATATCGGCCGTCAGTTCGTGGATATAAAAGAGTCTTGTCCGGTCAATATGCTTGTATGGGAAATAGTATAACAAGTCCTGGAACGTGTTCAGTCGCAGTTCCTTTTCCAACAGTTCAGCCCGATTAGGGCCGATGCCTGGCAGATAGGTCAGAGGAGTTTTGAGGTCGGTTATATGCGTGACGTTTTAATAGAATCTTATGATTTCGGCTCACAAAGTTAATGAAAAATAGCCAATAATTATCCTTTTCCTCAAAAAAGTGTATTGAGGAAAGGTTTTTTAGCAAAATCTACGTATAAAATCCCTTGTGAGAGATGCTTTTTATCCTATTTGGCTGACCAGCGCCTCTGCAATTGTCAGGTCAAAGGGAGTGGTAAGTTTGATATTCTCCCTGTTACCTTCAACCAACGTCACAGCATGCCCATAAGCCTCAACAACAGAGGCATCGTCGGTAAACGTTTCTTTATATGGCTGTTGGAAAGCAGCCTTGAGCAATTCGATACTGAAAGTCTGTGGAGTTTGTACCAAGCGGTAATCATCGCGCGGTACAGTGCGGCTCTCTCCGTAAGTTGTTTCTCCTGAAGTGCTGCTCAGCTGGCGCAGCGTCTCAACCACTGGGATTACGGGAACTGCTGCTCCAGTCTGTTCGGATGTATCGTAGCAGCGGCGGATAACATCTGCTGATACAAACGGGCGGACACCATCGTGGACTGCCACTAATGCGGATGTGCGGCTCTGCTTTTCCATAGTGCTATTGCTCCCGGTTGGGGATGTGGCATTCATGTCTTTCTCTGTGTTGCCCTCACCCTCCAGTTCAATTACTTTTTGCAGACCGTTTTTTACAGAGTGGAACCTGGTCTGGCCTCCGTCAACCACAATGTGAGGCAGTTCGAAGTTGTATTCAGCACAAAGATTCTGCCAGAACTCTCTTTGGCTGGCGGGCAAGACAAGAATTAGTCGCACATCAGATTCGGCTTCGGCAAATCTGGCTAATGTGCGCATAAGAATCGGCTTGCCGCCAACGGGTATAAACTGTTTAGGTAGTTCGCTGCCCATACGCAGGCCTTTGCCGCCTGCCACTATAATCGCGTACTTTGTCACACCTCTGTCCACAACATGCCGGCTCGAAGAGCATCAGCGGTTTCCTTGTCCTTCAGGGTTTCAACTATTCTATACCCAAATTCAAAAGCAGCAGCCGGGCCTTTGCCGGTGATAAACTGGCCGTCGACTTCCACCAGAGAACTTGTATATTGGGCACCAGAAAGCTCGCTCTCGAAACCTGGGTAGCAGGTGGCCTTACGCCCTTCGAGCAGTCCCAGATGTCCCAGCACCATCGGTGCGGCGCAGATGGCTGCTATGGGTTTCCCCTCCTCTGCATGCATGACAATTGTCGTGCAGAGTTCCGGACAAGAATCAAAATTGGCTGCTCCGGGCATACCTCCAGGCAATATAAGCATGTCTGCATCGCTAAAGTCTGTCTCTTTCAGCAGAGCATCAGTCACGACGGTTATACCGTGCGCACCAGTCACTTCGTAGTCGTCGGTGATGCTGACGATGCTTAAGGGTAGTCCGGCGCGGCGGATGATATCTACGGTTGCCAGAGCTTCAATCTCTTCCGTTCCAGTGGCAAAAAACAGGTAAATCATAAGTATGTATTATTATGTATTATTATATTGTGGAATATTTGAACTTAAATTAGCAGCTGAATAGCTGAATTAAATGTCGTTACAGAATAGCTTAATTACATTATAGAATAATCTGAGATAATGTTCGCTGCCTTTGTTCTTAATACCGGAAAATCCCGATGAAATGGCACTTTTTTGCGTTATAGGAATATCGCATTAGTGCGTATGCCAGATATAAGAGACGCGTTCATACACAATCTCAGTGCCATGTTCATACCCGGTTCCAGCGCCATGTTGAGACCCAATGTCAGAGGCAAGCGCGATAACGGCGAATGGTCTCTTCAAGTCCGAGATAGAGAGCGTCGCAGATGAGTGCATGTCCGATGCTGACCTCATCTGTCCAAGGTATTTGCTCTATGTAGAAAGCCAAGTTCTCTAAACTCAGGTCATGACCGGCGTTCAGGCCTAAGCCGAAATCACGTGCTACTTTAGCTGCCCGTATGAAAGGTGCGATGGCAGCGTCGCGGTCGGTGGCATAAGCTTTGGCATAGGGCTCAGTATATAGTTCTACGCGGTCGGCTCCGGCACGGGCGGCATATTCCACCATCATCTCCTCAGCTCCCACGAAAATGCTTACCCTGATGCCTGCAGCCTTGAAACGGGAAGTTACGTCAGAGAGGAAATCGATATGGGTGCGGGTGTCCCAGCCGTGATTGCTTGTGATTTGGTCATGCCCGTCGGGCACCAGTGTCACTTGCGTTGGCTTTGTCTCTAAGACTAATGCTATAAATTCTGATATGGGGTTGCCCTCGATATTCAGTTCTGTGTTTACTATCGGTCGCAGGTCGCGGACGTCCTGGTAGCGGATGTGGCGCTCGTCTGGTCGTGGGTGTACGGTTATGCCCTGTGCTCCGAAGCGCTCGCAGTCTTTTGCCACTTGCAGCACATCCGGGTTATTCCCACCTCGTGCATTACGCAGAGTTGCCACTTTGTTTATGTTTACACTTAGTTTTGTCATGTAACTTCGTTTATTATGCGCTGCAAAATTACAAATAAATACTTGGATTGCATTCTTATTGTCGTTTTTTATGCGATAATTTCCTTTTTTTAATTGATTGTCCTATCTTTGCGCCCACAAATCGACTAATTTGATATGCGTAAACTAAAGTTTGCCCTGTTCGGTAATATCTATCAGGCGCGGAAATCCGTCGCTGTCCAAAAACTGCTCAGTCTGCTCGGTGAGAGGGGAGCACATCTGATGATAGATCAGGATTTCCTTCATTATCTGACATCTGATTTGAAAATTAGTGTAAAACCGTCAGCCATAATCAAAGGAGATGACTTTGAAGCTGACGTCGCCATTTCCATGGGCGGCGATGGCACTTTCCTCGAGACGGCAAGGAGGGTGGGGGATAAGCAGATACCTATCCTCGGGATTAACATGGGGCGAATGGGTTTCCTGGCTGATGTGTCGCCTGACGATATCGATTCTGCCATAAATCAGATTTATGAAGGCAATTTAGATACTGAACCGCGCAGCGTGATAGAGCTGTCGTATTCTACCGGCTCGCCTCAGGGCTCTCCGTATGCGCTGAATGAGGTGGCTGTGCTGAAACGGGACAACTCTTCTATGATTTCCATTCGTGTTGATATCAACGGCGAGTACTTGGCCACGTATCAGGCTGATGGTCTTATAGTTAATACTCCTACCGGTTCCACAGGCTATGCTCTCAGCAACGGCGGTCCAATAATGCATCCAACAAACCGTACACTTGGCATTATTCCTGTGGCAACGCACAGCCTCAGCATACGTCCCATCGTTGTCACCGACGATGCAGAAATCACACTCCATGTCACTGCGCGCAACCATAATTTTCTCGTTGCCATTGACGGGCGTAGTGAGAAATGTACTGAGGACGTTGTCCTGACCCTGCGTCGCGCACCATATCAGGTCAATGTCCTGAAGCGGCCAGGGCTCTCCTTTTTCCGAACTCTTCGCACAAAATTGGCCTGGGGACTCGATTCAAGAGAATGAAAGAAGAAAAGTATAGTACGACAACGATACTTCGCTGGTTCTACGGCATCTTCCGCCAGGTGAAGTTGCAGGCATTCATCAACTCGGTGAGTGGAGTCTTGCGTGTGGCTCTCGATTTAGCTTTTATATGGGCCACAAAGACTGCGATAGACATTGCCACAGCACCTCCGGCTGTGGAGCCTTCTTCCTCATTCTGGCACACCGGACCCACCACTTTGGCCCAGGCAGCATGCATTCTGATATTTATTATGTTCTGCCAGCTCTCTCTCGGCTATGCCGGCCGGTGGATTGCTGCCCTGCTCGGCGTTGGGGCACAAAAGCGGATGCAGGCACGTATATTCTCGCATCTGCTACGTAGCCGATGGCAGGGAATAGAAGTGCGGCACAGCGGAGACACACTGAACCGTCTGGTAAGCGATTGCGGTACGGTCGTAAGTGTTATAACCAATACTATCCCACAGGCTTTAGCTGTAGGCGTGCGTCTCGTGGCTGCTTTCTTCTTCCTTTTTGCCATGGATTCGACCATCGCCCTCGTAACTATTTTCGTGATTCCTGGCTTTATCTTGCTTAGCAGGGTATATATAAATAAGATGCGCGAACTGACTCGCGTAATGCGGCAGACAGACAGCCGCATTCAGGCCATCATGCAGGAGAGCATACAGCACAGGATGGTGTTGAAAACATTGGAGAGAATACAGATGATGACGGATTTCCTTGAAGCACAGCAACTCGTGTTACGCAGGCAGGTCCGTCACAGAACGATGTTTTCCTCCACTTCAAACCTGATTCTGAACATCGGTTTTGGTGCAGTTTATATGTTCACGTTTATATGGAGTGCTTATCAACTGGCCGATGGAGTGATAACATTTGGTATGATGACGGCGTTTATCCAGTTGTGCGGCCAAATTCAGGGCCCGTTCAGAGAGATGACACGTTTTATACCCACAATTATAGGCTCTTTTACTGCTGCAGAACGTCTGATGGAACTTGAGGAAGCTCCGTTGGAGGCAGAGGGGAGCCCTCTTTACTTTAGGTGTGGGGCTGGCATTCGTTTTACTGATGTTTGTTTTGCTTACGATAAGGCCAAACGCCCTATTTTGAAGGACCTTAATGTCGATTTCCCTCCAGGTTCAGTCACAGCAGTTCTTGGAGAGACTGGTGCCGGGAAGACTACTCTGATACGATTGATACTTGCCCTGCTGTCTCCGAACAGCGGAAAGGTGGAGATATATGGACCAGGGAATAGCGGCAATCCCTCTGCAGATGCAGACTCTATCTCTGCAAACGAGGCCGCCTGCGGTCATTGCGTTTCTGATATTCAGTCAGTTGGACCGCAGACGCGTTGCAATCTGGTGTATGTACCGCAGGGTAACACCCTGTTTAGTGGCACTTTGCGTTGGAATCTTCAACTTGGGCGCTCGGACGCTACAGATGAGGATATGCGCAACGCGCTCCGTCTGGCATGTGCTGATTTTGTGGCTTCTCTGTCAGATGGCCTCGATACTGTTATTGGTGAGGGTGGAGCCGGTCTGTCAGAAGGGCAGGCGCAGCGGATAGCTATAGCCCGTGCCTTGCTTCGCCAAGGTTCCATTCTTCTCTTGGACGAAGCCACCTCTGCTCTCGATGAAAATACAGAACGGCGTTTGCTCGAAAATCTCGTCAATCACTTCAACTCTCAGTCAGTTTCGCCCACTCTCATTTTCGTCACTCACCGAAAAGCTGTAGTGGAACACTGCACGCAAGTTATTACGCTCAAAAAACTGGATGGAAAAACCTCAAGTTAGGAGAGTAGGTAGTTTTTTTGAGTTCTTGAGTTTTTGAGTTGGGGGCTTGCGCCCGGCTAAGGTCTAAGGTCAAAGGACTTCAGCCTTTTATGCACTTAGGTGTTCAATAAGTATCCTGCAACCAATTACAATAAGAATTAATCCTCCCAGGAGACCTGGATGAAGACGTCGAGCTATCAGATGTCCGCCATAGATGCCGATGATTGAACCAGCCAAAGAGAGGACGCTGCTCATAAACCCAATAACAAGAATGGGATGCCACAACTCCTGAATGTGTGTGAAGCCTGTGCAGGTAAAAGAAATCCCAACAGCCAAAGCGTCAATACTTGTGGCAACGCTTAAAGTCAGTATGACGGCAATGCGCGTGGTGTCAAATTTCTTCTCTTCTTCCCCTCTGCGGTCGTCCAGAATCATGTTAATGCCCAAATAAAGGAGCAGGGCAAATGCAATCCAATGGTCTATAAATTCAATCTGCTTCTCAAAACTTGCTGTCAAAACCCAGCCAATAAGAGGCATAAAAGCTTGGAATATCCCAAAACAAAATGCCATCAACAACATTGGGCGGCCATTCCAATGGCCTTGAGCCAAACCTGAAGCCATACTTACGGAGAAGCAATCCATAGCAAGACCGACGGCCAAAAGCCATATTTCTAACTCACTCATTGTTGATGTATAAATAACTTAAAAAGAATGTTTTTCATCAAATCCGCGGCAAAATTAGGCCTTTTAAAGCTCTTTTCCAATATAAAAACAATAAAAAGCGTTAATAATCAGTGAGGATTTGAATATTTTTTCTTACCTTTGTGCCGAAAGTGTGAATGCTTTAAACATTCTTATGGAAACAACATTAGTTTTGCTTAAGCCAAGTTGTGTCAGCCGTGGACTTATCGGTGAGATTATTAACCGATTTGAGCGCCGTGGACTCCAGATAGTCGGAATGAAGATGATGCAACTAGATGATAATAAGTTGCGTGAACATTATGCTCACCTCGTAAACAAACCTTTTTTCCCGTCGTTGGCCCAAAGTATGAAGGCATCGCCAATCGTTGCGATGGCTCTGCAAGGTGTAGAAGCGGTGACCGTAGTTCGAGGCATGACTGGCTATACAAACGGCCGTACAGCAGACCCGGGTACTATTCGTGGAGATTACAGTATGAGTAATCAGCAGAATATAGTGCATGCTTCAGACTCGATTGAGAGCGCCAAGGTGGAGCTGGCCCGTTTCTTCAAGCCGGAGGAGATATACCCCTACAAACACGCATTGGCAGAGTATCTCTATGCTCCCGATGAATATTAAATCAAATAGTATTATTACAATCCTTACAATACTTTACCCCTAAAAACGGTAAACTGAAAAATGAAGAAAGTGATAAAACAACTAATTAAGAATACAACAGCCACAATCCTGTTCATAGCCGCAGCTCTTCCTGCTGCTGGGCAGGACCTACTGGCAAGACAAGCACCAATAGATAAAAAAATGCGAGCAGTGGACAGCGTCTCGATACAGCGCCTGCTCGAACGTGAACATAAAGACGATATTGTATCTACGCTCTACCCCGATTGGGAGGCAGACTTCATTAACAGATATAGCAGCGTTTCTCTGCCACAGGAAGTGAAAATTGACTTGCGAAATTTCTGCATGCCAATCAACTCACGCATAGTAACTTCTAATTTTGGCTATCGCAAGCGCTTCCGCCGTCAGCATAAAGGAATTGATGTGAATGCCTATAAAGGTGATACCATACGTGCAGCCTTCGACGGAAAAGTGCGTGTGGTGGACTATCAGCCCAGTGGATATGGAAAAGTAGTTGTAATGCGCCATCCGAATGGACTTGAGACCGTTTATGCTCATCTCTCCAAACATCTTATTGAGCAGGGGGCAGAAATTAAGGCTGGTACGCCAATCGGGTTGGCTGGCAACACGGGCCGCAGCTACGGAACCCACCTGCATTTCGAAACCCGCCTCGGAGGTCAGTTTATCAATCCTGCTCTGCTTTTTGATTTTGAAGCGCAGGATGTGAAGGGCGACTTCTATGTTTGGCGCAAGCATGGGCGTGGCTCTATATTGGATAGTCATCAGGGTGTTGTGTCCAACGACCTCCTGGCTGCTAATGAGAATGAGGAAGAAGAGATCGATGAGACGTCATCTAATCAGAATGAGCAGCAGGCATCTGGCTATCGCTTCCATAAAGTGCGGAAGGGTGAGAGCCTCTACAGCATAGCCCGGAAGCACGGGATATCCCTCAGCCGCCTGTGCAAAATCAATGGCATCTCCAAGCGTATGAAGATACGGCCGGGACAGATCCTCAAATATTCATAAAGAATTCTTTACTCTTTACGCGCGCGTACCTTATTATAATATACGCGCGCTTTTCTATACCTTTAAATAAAGCATCTATAAGTAACAACTCGCCAGAGGGCATAATAACATGAATACGGAAGAGCAGTTTAGGGCAGTGATGAGCGAATGTCGCGAAGTGTTCGCAAAGAAATTGCATGACTATGGTGCAGCTTGGCGCATCCTCCGGGTACCTTCACTCACAGATCAGATATTTATAAAGGCCAACAGAATACGTACGTTGGAGATGAAAAAGGCTATGGTAGCCGAGGGCATACGACCAGAGTTTATAGGTATCGTAAATTATGCTATTATCGGCCTTATCCAGTTGGAACTGGGCTTTGCCGAGACACCCAACGACCTTTCCAACGAGCAGGCATTGGAAGCTTATGACAGACATGCGGAAGAGAGTCTGCAACTGATGCTGCGAAAGAATCACGACTATGATGAAGCATGGCGCGGTATGCGTATTTCCTCATATACCGACCTGATTCTGACAAAGATTTTCCGCACTAAACAGATAGAAGATCTGGACGGAAAGACTCTGGTGAGCGAAGGCATCGACGCCAATTATATGGATATGATGAACTATGCTGTCTTTGGTCTTATCAAGCTGACGTTCGAATAGGATTTCTCTGTTGCCGTAAAATATGAAAGAGGAAGTAGAACTGACAAAAAGCACCAATCTCGAAAAGAACCTGCAGCAACAACGTTCAGCTATGGATGTGTTTGTTCGCATAGGTGTTAATCTGTGCCGGTTACTGCTCGCTGCTACCCTGATTTTTTCAGGTTTGGTAAAACTCATAGACCCTACAGGCACGCAGTATAAAATAGAGGATTATGCTGCGGCGGCTGGTATCTCATTGTCAGATTTGTTCTTGGTGCCTCTTTCGATGGCGGTAGCTCTTGCACTTATGGAATTCCTGCTTGGTGTGAACCTGCTCTTTGGAATCCGCAGACTGTTTACTACCCGCTTCACTTTCCTCCTGATGTGTGTGATGACGGGCATCACACTTTGGCTTGCGCTTACTGATGCGGTCGCTGACTGCGGTTGCTTTGGAGATGCTGTTCATCTTACTAACTGGCAAACATTCTGCAAGAACCTGGTCCTGCTCTCATTTGCCGCCATAGTATGGTGGAAAGGCCGTCTGTTGCCGCGTTTTATCTCCGAGTCCGCACAGTGGATAATATCTCTCTACAGTTTTGTCTATGGCCTCTTTATTGCAGGTCTTTGTGTCTATAGTCTTCCTATTATCGACTTCCGCCCATTCTACATCGGGCAGAATATACAGAAGGCTATGGAGTGGCCCGAAGATGTCAATGAACAGCCTGAGATTCTTGATTTCAGTATCGAGCCCATCGACGGGCTGTCCGGCGATTACAGTTCAATTACCACCGAAGAACTGCTGGCTGATACGAGTTATACCTTCCTGCTTATCGCCCCTCATTTCGAGAACGCCGACGATGGCGCTTTGGACCGTATAAATGCAGTTAGCGACTACTGCCGGGAAAACGGGTACCGTTTCCTTTGTCTGACAGCTTCTGACTCAGAGGCCATAGAGCGGTGGTGCGATTTGACTGGGGCTGACTATCCATTTGCTTTCACTGATGAACTGATATTAAAGACAATGGTGCGAAGCAATCCCGGCCTAATGCTTTTGCACGGGGGAGAGATTGTTGGAAAATGGTCTTCTAACACATTGCCCGAGGAGAGCGAACTCTATGGCCCTCTTCACTCATTGCCATTGGCACACCCACGTCAGGACACATACAGGCAAAAACTTCTTCGTCTGATGCTTTGGTATGTACTTCCACTTTTGCTCCTTACGTTCATCGACCGTGTCGTGGCTGGCATTAAATGGTGGTATATGCGTAGAAAAAAGTCCGCTAAGTTGGTCAATTCAGATAAAAGCACTATTTTTGCCGCGTCAATAAAGAATTTATCCCAACAAACAAATAAGACAATGAGAAAGAAAATTGTAGCAGGCAACTGGAAAATGAACCTGAACCTGCAGGAAGGCCTTGCATTGGCCACCGAACTCAAGGAGGCTCTCGCAGCTGAGAAGCCCAATTGTGATGTAGTAATCTGCACCCCATTCATTCATCTTGCTAAAGTAGCAGACGTGGTTGCCGGAACTGTTATCGGTCTCGGAGCAGAAAACTGCGCCGACAAGGAGAAGGGCGCATATACGGGTGAAGTGAGCGCTGCTCAGGTTAAGAGCACAGGAGCACAGTATGTAATCCTTGGTCACAGTGAGCGTCGCGCTTATTATGGCGAGACTGCAGAGATCCTGAAGGAGAAAGTCAACCTCGCCCTGGCTAACGGATTGAAGGTTATCTTCTGCATCGGTGAGGTGCTGGAGGAGCGTGAGGCTGGCAAGCAGAACGAAGTGGTTGGCTCTCAGTTGGCAGACAGCCTGTTCGATCTTACAGAAGAGCAGCTCAAGGATATCATCCTCGCTTACGAACCGGTGTGGGCCATTGGCACAGGTAAGACAGCTACTGCAGAGCAGGCAGAAGACATGCATGCTTTCATCCGTGGCGTTATTGCCGGTCGCTTTGGTGAGGCTGCTGCCGAGAATATCAGCATCCTGTATGGCGGAAGCTGCAAGCCCGGCAATGCCCGTGAGATCTTTGCAAAGCCCGACGTTGACGGCGGCCTCATAGGTGGAGCTGCTCTCAAGTGTGCTGATTTCAAGGGCATCATCGATGCTTGGAAATAATACTATTCCGTAATAATATCTTTTATTGGAAGGCTAATACGCAGCAAAGATGAAAAAGATAACAAGTCCCTCTCTTTGGTCTCGGATGTCGTGGCGCTGTTGCGACGACGGACCGTTGTGGCATTCTTTCTCTTTCATCTTTGCTGCAATTATTCTTTTTCTTGCCTTCTCTTGTCCTGCTTATATTTATGCGCAGGAGAACTTTACCGATTACCTCACATCATCTGTTGCCGGTGCTGGTAATGTGAAGCTGCATCAGGATCCGGCCATTACTGCACTGGTAAATGGTAAAACACTGCCAGCAACAGCTCCCGCCCGACGTCCCGCTCCTCACAAAACCACGACTCCGAAACCTTCCGGTCAAGACAGCATATCTTTGGTTCAGACGACAGAACCCTCTGCTGAAACACTAACTGATACTCCTGTACGTAGCGGTAGGCGCACTTATGTCAATGGATACCGCATTCAGGTCTATTCAGGTGGTAACAACCGAAGGAGCAAGCAGGAAGCCTCTGCGATGGCTGGAAGAGTACGCTCGCAGTTCCCTGATGCCTCCGTTTATACTCATTTCGTTTCTCCGCATTGGATTTGCCGCGTAGGCGATTTCCGCACTGTGGAGGAGGCTAATGACTTGTTGCGGCAGATGCGTTCCACGGGCAATTTCAATGAGGCAATCGTTGTGAAGAGTAAAGTAGCTGTGCTATATTAGAGCATTCTTGCATTTGTAATGACCCGACCACAATCCATTCCTAATATTTCTTCCGATGGACTTTCCCGCGAGGAGCGGTTGAAAGGTGTTGCGGATATATATGAGTCTCTGATTCCACTTCTGGGCGATGACCCTAAGCGTGACGGACTCATTAAGACTCCACAGCGCGTTGCCCGTGCCTGGCTGGAACTCACACGCGGTTATGATGAGGACCCCGTTGCTATCCTGCGTTCAGCCCTCTTCAAAGAACCATATCATAACATGGTTGTGGTCAAGGACATCGAGTTCTACTCGCTATGCGAGCACCATCTCTTGCCTTTCTTCGGTAAGGTCCATATCGCATATATCCCCAATGGTGAGATTACCGGATTGTCCAAGCTGGCTCGCATAGTGGACACCTTCAGCCACCGCCTGCAGGTGCAGGAGCGTATGACGCAGCAGATAGCTCATTGTATAGAGGAGGCTCTCAGCCCGCTCGGGGTGATGGTTGTGGTCGAAGCCCGCCATCTATGTATGCAGATGCGTGGTGTGGCTAAACAAAATGCAAACACCACCACTATGCATTATCTTGGCTCCTTCGCCGAACCGACTATAAGAGCTGAGTTTTTAGGTCAGTTATAGCCATAATAACCAGCTGTTTTCATCTCTTCGGGTTCAGATTCTTCTGTTCCTTAATCCAACTGTTTATACCTTAACACTATGGCACACATAGCTCATAAACTCACCGAACTAATAGGTAATACTCCGCTCTTGGAACTGCGCCAATTTTCATCGAAGCAGGGCCTTACAAATCCTATCATTGCAAAACTGGAGGCTTTTAATCCCGGAGGTAGCGTTAAGGACCGAGTCGCACTTGCTATGGTTGAAGATGCCGAGCAAAATGGACTCCTGCAACCGGGAGCTACTATAATCGAACCGACCAGCGGCAACACAGGTATCGGATTGGCTTTAGTCAGTGCTGTAAAGGGCTATAGACTTATTCTTACGATGCCTGAAACGATGAGTGTGGAGCGCCGTAATCTCGTAAAAGCTTATGGTGCTGATGTGCAGTTGACTAGTGGCAAGGATGGGATGGAGGGAGCAATTCGCCTTGCCGAAGAACTGCACAAAAACATACCTGGCAGCGTTATCTTAGGCCAGTTCGACAATCCGGCAAATCCCGCGGCCCACTATGCTTCTACAGCAATGGAAATATGGGAGCAGACAGACGGACATATAGATGTTTTTGTGGCTTGTGTAGGTACTGGTGGAACAGTCTCCGGCATAGGAAAACGCCTGAAAGAACTAAACCCGGATGTCAGAATTTTTGCAGTAGAGCCGTCCGCCTCCCCCGTTCTCAGAGGTGGCATGAGTGGCCCGCATAAGATTCAAGGTATCGGTGCGGGTTTTGTACCAAAGACCTATGACCCTAAGGTTATCGACGAGGTATTTGATGTTGCTGATGATGATGCAATTCTCTCCGGCCGTACCCTCGCTGCTACAGAGGGCTTGTTGGTCGGAATCTCTTCTGGTGCGGCAGCCTATGCAGCGACCCAGATTGCTCTCCGCCCAGAAAATCGTGACAAATGTGTGGTTGCGTTGCTGCCTGATACAGGAGAGCGCTATCTTTCTACAGATCTTTTCGCTTTTGAAGATTATCCGCTCTAATCTTCATTTCTTTATTTGTAAAGTAATTTTTATCTTTTGCCGCCTGCATTATATTGAGGTGACACAGAAGAATACATGGGTCACCTGTATAACCATGTGTGAGCATACACTAAAAGCGTGATGTTTTTCGTTCTTATAAGAAACGAGATATCACAATGAATCCACAATACGTGTCATCCATCTGAAGCATTACAAAATTACCGTGCATATCATTAAATTTATTGTTTTCTTGCCGCAAAGGTAGTGTAATGCCATAGGGTGTTCCATCGGTTAAAAAAAGCACGAATTAAACCGATGGGAATTTAACAAATAAGGGGGTGTATTTAACAGCTGAGACTTAAAGGCAACAAAAAAGGATGCCCGAATGAGCATCCTAGATGGATTATTTGATATTGGGATTGATGACCGAAAGTAGGCGGTGTTTGATGTAAGCCGTAAACTTCCGTCCTCGCTTCACCTGCTTGTCCGAAATGTTGGTGTTGTAATCAAGGTCTTCGGAAATGATTGCATTATATAACGCTTCTGTAAAATCAAAGCCCTGCTTGATGTGATAGTTAGGAAATTTCTCGCGCATCGCGGCATGAAAAGCATGATATCCGTAGCTTGCATTGGTTAGGCCACCCATGACCAATGCTGCGAATATATATGCCAATATGGTGTCTGTTTCATCAATCTTTTTCCATTCTGCGAGTTCCTTTTCAATCGCGTTAATCAGTATAGGCTTATACTCCTCAGGGAACATTTCTTCCAGAAGGACAAACGTGTGCTTTTTCCCCCTGCGCCCTTGCACTTCGAGCAAGGTGGACTCAATAACCTGCTTGGCCTCACCTTTCTTCAGTTTTTGGGTTACTTCCTTCCATTGTCCTTTTGTATAGCGGGCCTTGTCGATACTTGCACCGATAAGAGTTTCCACACATCGCCTACCGATAAGTTTTTCCCAATAAGGGCTTTCCGGCTTCAGGAATGTCTGGGATATAAGGTCGGCTGCATGAAGGAATCCATTGTCGAAGATGATCCAATAATAAAGACTGAACAGGTAAGGGTTCTTGTGAAGCAGTCGCTCACGGATAGCTTCATTGTTGAGGGAAGAGTCGAGCATTTCAGACAAACGACCTTTCAAAGGATTTTCATCTCTTTCCATCAGGCTTTGCTGGTAGTGCTTATTACCAGGGAACAAGGAAGCCACGATTTTCATCATGCCTTTCACGCCTTTGGTCGAAAAC
>JAILPK010000038.1 GCA_024699495.1 Bacteroidaceae bacterium
AGAAGAAAAGAAGGCCGTCGAGTGCGGATACTGGCACCTCTGGCGTTTCAACCCCGCCCTCATCGAAGAAGGCAAGAACCCGTTCAGCCTCGACTCTAAAGAGCCCAACTGGGAGAACTTCCACGACTTCCTCATGGGCGAGGTGCGTTACCTCTCCGTCAAGAAGGCTTATCCCAGCGAGGCCGAGGAACTCTTCGCAGAAGCTCAGCGTATGGCTAAGCTCCGTTACCAGAGCTACGTACGCAAGACTCAAGAGAACTGGGGCGAGTAATTCGATAATAAGTGGTGTCGGCATTTTGCCGCCGGCATCCTAAATCATATCTGAGGAGCATCCGTTTGGGTGCTCCTCTTTATTTGTTTATATTGCAGTCTGGAAAACCCCAGAATTTAATAAAATCCTGCTCCGAAAGCCTGTAAAACAAGGCTTCGGTTTTTTTTTTGCAATATATAGCCCATGTTAAAGGCGTAAACCATGTGAGAACCCCAAATATTTATTGACGAAAGCCATTAACCGTCTCAAAAGCAGATGACGCACTACAGCACTTTTCCTGTCTGACAACTGCAAGTTTGACTAATCACAGATGTATTTCCGGCGTATCCCGGTCCCACTTTATGCTACTAGCGATTCTACTTCTCACGTATCACAACTTCACTTTTCATGTCTTACAACTCTATTTTTCACGTCTCACAACACTACTTTGAACTACACACAACTCCCCGTTGAACGACTCTCAACTCTTCATATATCAGCATTAATTTGATCTGAGACAGCCGTCACCTGAATCTGAGACGGCCGTCACCTGAATCTGAGACAGCCGTCACCTGAATCTGAGACGGCCGTCTCAGATTAAATATGCCTCGATTCACGGTCATTACACTCTCGTTCAATGAGGTCGTGGGAGCCGTTCGAAATAGAGTTATATAAGCATTAATGTGTTTAACAAAATGCTGAACTTAGCGAACATGTGAACATGTGGTTTACCGGACACCAATAATTTGTTTATTATTGTTGTCTGGTAAAATTGCTATCTTTGCCCATGGTTATGCTTTGGTTTTGTGGAGAAAGCAAAGATAATCAAAGGGGCTGATACTTCATGTTGAAGTGAACCCCAAAAGTTGGACAAAAACCTTTCGGGGCTTATCGTGTCAAAAAGAAAGATACATGGTTATGTGGAGTGTCTGTTTAAGCCTGTAAAATGAGCTATTGAGCAATTCCAATTGTCGATTGTGACCAGAAGTAGCTAGATCTCTTGAAATGCTTGTGTTTATCGGGCTTAGGGGGTAGTTTCAGCCTGCAAAATGAGCTACAGGTCCAAAATGAGCTACAGGTCCAAAATGAGCTACAGGTCCAATAATATGGCAACTGTAAACTATAATAGAAATTAATCGGTATTTTTTTGTGGATTATTACCAGCTGGTGATGTCGCGTTGTGCTTCAACAATATTTTCAATGGAGTCGGGTAGGGCAGGGAAAAAATCCATGTGCATGATGCGTTCAATCTCGTCAATGGAATTAACGTAGAAATCCTTCTTGCGGTTTTCGCCATTATTTCTGCATATAAACCCTATTCCCTTTGGCTTGCCATTCATGCATAGTATCACTTTGAAAAATGCATCTGGAATAGCAATCTTATGTGGTCCGATAGGATCTTGGCGTTTTTTGAGGTACAGAGGGCCGCAAACGATATATAAATCCCCGTGTTTCTTTGCCCATTTGCGGCATGATTGTTCTATTTCGTTCCAGTCTCCGCTATTAGAACTTGGATGTTGAGGACATATATTTGTGAAAAGGAATGACTCGTACATTGCTTCATTATCCCACTTGCAATCACCTGCAGGACACATGTGACCGCGGGACCAACCGCTGTGGCGATAGTCTATTAAGTCTGCGCGGGGCTCGGGGACCTCTGTATCTGCGTGGAATGCATTTCCCGGGCGTTTTGTGTTACCATCAGTATGCTCGGCTGTAAGGCACCATGCAACCCAGTTTGGGCAACGTGTTTCCTTGTTATATGATGTTGTATATGCTTTGCGTTGCAGGATCTGTTCTGGCACTCCTTTCATAGGTGCCGGGAGCAAAGTCTTCAGTGTAAAGAGTAAGATAATTAGCGGATGAGTCATTGAGTAGTCGGTCATTTATGCTTATGGCATCGTGCCAAAGAGCTTTTTTGTTCTTCAGTTATTCCTTTTCTCCTATGCGTACGATAGTATTGTATCAGAATAAAGTCTGCTTTGATTATCTGCATCAGATATGCAGGAATTGTTTTATTTGAAGGTCCGTAATGCAGCTTCCATTTGCCGGAGTATATTTCGCTTAGGTGTGTAGGGTGAGTAGATGAAGCCTTCAGTAACAAGAACGCGGCGGTTGAGTGTGTCTATTCGCTCAATGGAAACAAATGGCCCGCCAAGGGCTCCGTTGCGCATTTCCCATAAGCCATGAACTTCAAGACAATAACTGTTTGAAAGGATTCGTTGGCGGGATGTTATTAGCGGATGGTGGGATTCTGGGTCGCGTGCAGTTTGCATCCATTGGTCTGAACGGCTCCCGGGTATATTGCGCTGCATGGCGCTGTCACGCTTCTCAACAAACTGAGAGTCTGAGAGGAGTTGCCCATTCCACGGGTAGGAGTAGAAAACGAAATTCTGGTCCTTGTCGTTTAAGTTTGTACCCGTCCACAGGAAGTCCTCGGAGTGTTTTGATGATTTGAGGCCAACGGGTACGCAGATGCTATGTCCGCTCAGTTCACGTAGTGAGAGAAGGGTGGAACGGCTGTGTTTGCGCCGCAGGTTAGCAGCTTCTATATCCAGTTCGTGTTCCACAAAGACATCCACAAGCTCCTCTTTCACCTGATTCAAGTAAAGAGCCAGCGCATGGGCGGATGCTGCCTGTAACCTCACTTCAATCTGAGGCAGTGATATCGCGTTGCGTGCCATCTCGAAACGAGGTTCTATTGCATCAGTACTGATTTCTACCAAAAGCCGGTTGCGATAGGTTCGCCACGGGGTGAGGTTCGCTTCTGTATAGACGACATTTAGGCGGAAAAGCGGCTCGTGCTGCGGCAGCACGGGCGTTGACGCACGTAGGACTGCATCGAGCGAGTCGCGCAGTTCGCCGTTGTATAAACCTCGTGGAACAATAAGAACCAGTTCGTATGGGTTACCTCGCGAATGGGGCTTCTGCCCTCCCTTTTTATTATTGGTGCAGCCGGTTAGAGCTACCGATATACCCAATAAAACAGTAAAAGATATGAGTTTCTTTATCTTCATATAATAAATAATAATCCCCACCATCTGTGGGATGTGTGGGGATCTTGTGTTCCTTTGCGGGTGCCTAGTCGGACTCGAACCGACGACATTCAGAACCACAATCTGACGCTCTAACCAACTGAACTATAGGCACCATATATAATGGTTGCTTCTTAAAAGCGGGTGCAAAGGTACATCATATTTGCGTAACTGCCAAGAGAATCTCCGATTATTTTTTATATCAGACGCTTTTTATAACTTTACATGGATTTCCTACAGCCACGGAACCATCAGGAATATCACTAACGACCACAGAACCGGCTCCGATGGTGACTCTGCTGCCTATGGTGACACCCGGAAGTATGGTTACATCACCGCCAATCCATACGTTGTTACCGATGTTTACCGGTCGAGCCCACTCTTGACGGGTGTTGCGCTTTTCGGGATTAGTGCTGTGGCATGCAGTATATATGTTCACGTTAGGGCCGATGAAGCAGTCGTCGCCTATTGTTACTGGGGCTTCGTCGAGAATAGTCAGGTTGAAGTTTGCAAAGAATCGTTTCCCTACGCTGATGTGCTTTCCGTAGTCACATCTGAATGGTTGTAAAATCTTTGCCTTGTCGTCTGCTATATTCCCGAGAAGACTGTGAAGTATGTTCCTATGTCCGTCAATGTCTGTCGGAGGAAGACTGTTATAGTGGTGCAGGATATCCTTCACGTTGTTCAGCTCACGTATAAGAGCCGGATCAGTGGCCGAATAAAGATCACCGCTTACCATCTTCTGTTTTTCTGTAGTGTTCTCGGACGGGTGCTCGTACAGGTCGCTTATGCTGCGCACCGAACTGAGTTCGCAGAGCAACTGAGCATACTTCTCAGCCACAGCCTCTGCAAATACGCGTCCTTTTTCCGCAGTTGCGAGATGTGGATTACCGATACCTGTATCGTCGGTTACCTGAGTCCAATGGCGCGGTAGCCAGGCTACCTTTTGATTTAACGTAGGTAATGCAAAAGCTCTTGCTTCTCCTGGTCCCGCATCTTCTAAACGTACGAGTTCTGGGTGATAATGCATCATCACGGACGTCTCCAGTTCGTCGGCGTGGTCGCCAGGCTCCTCAAAATATTGTTTGCCTGGCAATACGGTGAACCATTCTGATGACAATATGATGAAATTAGGTAAATCTACTGCTAAATCACGTATCATTCCCTTGAAGGAATTCCCTCCGTGGCCGTTAACAATCAGGAGCTTGTTAATCCCCTGGTGTGCCAATGATGCCACAATATCCCGGAGAATCGCACGCTGTGTGTCCTCTCTATAATGGATGCAGAATTGCAGGTCCCGCTGGCCTGGATTCTGCGCACCCATCATAACCGAGGGGAGTACCATGGCGCGCACATCATATTTATTTAAGGCTATTCTGGCTGCGTCAACCGCTACATCATGGGAGAGAATGCTGTCTGTGAGGTAGGGAAGATGCAAATTATGAGGCTCTGTGGCCCCCCAAGGCAGTATGGCCATGTCGTAGTGTTTGCCACGTACGTAGCCGTATGCTGCTTTGGAGAGATCTATTTCCCGGTCATTACTCATTTTAGCAGTTCCTCCACTTTTGGGCCAAGTTCTTCGCCACGCACATCGCGGGCAACGATTTTGCCGTCCTTGATAAATACAGTTGCTGGAATTGCACGCACACTATATATAGCTGCGCCCTCAGCGTTCCACCCCTTAAGATCGGAAATCTGAGGCCATGTCATTTCCAGATCAGCCAATGCCTTCTTCCATGCCTCAGAATCCTCGTCCAGGCTTACGCCGAGAATCTCAAAACCTTGTGAGTGATATTTCTCATATACGGCTTTGACATTTGGCATTTCCTGACGGCAAGGTCCGCACCAACTGGCCCAGAAGTCAATCATCAGCACCTTTGCACTAGAGGCAACCTCGCTGACTGCGAGCGGTTTGCCGTCTGGCTTAGCAGCGGAGAAGTCAGTAAAAGGTTGCCCTACAGCAGTAGTTCCTTTCTTTTCCATTGCTTTCTTGGCTTCGCGAAGAGGTGAGTATATCGTGGCATCAATAGGCAGTGCTTTTATTTGTTCCTCCATAAATCCATCACCAAGCTGTTCGCCTACGTTTGCCAGATAGAACTGCCCTGCGAATGTGCTTATGTTCTCTTGGATGAAATTCTTGTAAAGTTCAATAAGGCAGTTCTGTAGAGAGTCTGCGGCCTGCTGGAATTGTGCCTGGGCTTCATCGCTGCCCGACTTCATAAGATTTGCATACAGGTCGGATAGAGATTCTTGAATGGCGTAGGCCTTACTGGTAAGGTCGGTTTGGAGGTCATTGTTTGGTGTGCCTGTAACCTCTGAATAGGCGGAGTCTGGGTGAAGGGCCATTGTCATGTCGCCGCTCTCAATGAAGAAGATTACCTGGGCAGGGCGCTGTTCGCTCTCATAGATTGCGTAAGCCATTTGGATGCTGTCAATTTCGCCACCAAGGAAGAATTTGCCGTTGTTGATGGTGGTGCTGTTGAGGGTATCCATATCCTCGCCGTTTGGAACTAGAATCAAGATCCGGTCGCCATCTTGGGCATCGTCAACAGTTCCCGTGATAGTGTAACTGTCATTTTGCGTACAACTGGCCAGCCCTAATACGGTGAAGGCCAGTAATAGTTTTAATGTCTTGTTCATTTTTAGATAAATAAGTGATTGAAAAAGTCTTTTATAAAATAAATAACAGCGCAAAGGTAAGAAAAAACTTTTTAACACAAACTATAAACGAAAAAAAACATACTTTTGCACTGTTTTTTGTATAAACACAGATTATAATCACAGGGATTATTAATTAATGTATATAATGTAAGAAGTGCAAATAGCACAATTTTACGATTGAAAGAAAATGAAAAACGTTTTTTTAAGAAATAGCGTGATGATAGCATGCATGCTTATGGTATGTGAGACAAATGCGGAACTTAGGGATACGCTTTCTATGCGGGAGGTGGTTGTGACCGGAAACCGTCAGGCTACGGATATTAGGCATCTGCCGGCTACAGTGACAGTCATTGACCGTGAACAACTCATAAGCGAGCACCGCACGTCTGTTCTCCCTACGGTCATGGAACAGGTTCCTGGTCTTATGGTGACGAGCCGGGGAGTGATGGGGTATGGCGTTTCCGACGGGGCGGCCGGAAGTATTAGCCTGAGAGGCCTGGGTGGGAGTACTAAGAATGCAGCTCAGATGCTCATACTCATTGATGGACATCCTCAATATCAAGGTATTTTCGGACATGGAATTGCAGACAGCTACCTGACATCAATAGCTGAGAGGGTCGAGGTTTTGCGCGGTCCCGCCTCCCTGTTTTATGGTTCTAATGCCATGGGGGGTGTAATAAACATAGTTACACGCGGCTATGACACACTTCGGGATACCGTCATGACGGGTGTCACATTGGGTGCCGGAAGTTGGGGAACGGTGCAGGCCGAGGCTTCCAACCAAGTCCGCAAGGGAAAATTCAGCTCTACTGTGGCGGCCCATTTCAATCGTTCAGACAACCATCGTCCGAATATGGGCTTTGCTCAGTATGGCGGGTATGTACGTTTGGGCTACAACTTTAGTACTAATTGGAAAGCATACGCTGATGCCAGCATTACACATTGGAACTCCAGCGATCCGGGTGAGGTGTCTGCTCCGATGTCAGAAAGAGAACAATGGATTACGAGAGGTACGGCTAATTTGGTGTTAGAGAACCGATATGAGCGCACAGGAGGCTCTATCAGCATCTACGATAATTTCGGCTGGCATAAGATAAATGACGGATATAAAACTGCTGGCGGTGCTCCCCAAACAGAATTGTTTCGTTCCAAGGATGACGTGGCCGGTCTGTCATGGCAACAATATGCAGTTCTCTTTCCCGGCAACCGTACGACTGTAGGCGTGGATTATCAGCATATCTTCGGACATGCTTGGTATGAGGACCGTGAAACAGGCGAAACTATTACCAATCGGAATAAAAGAGATATTCAGAGTACCAATACTCACGAAAACGAGATAGCCGCTTATATCGACTTCCGTCAGGATATTGCCAATTGGCTGACTTTGGACGCAGGTGTGCGATATGATCATCACTCTACTGCCGGAGGTGAATGGATCCCACAGGCCGGAATTGTAGTGCGCCCAATAGCAACTGGTGAATTGAAAGTCTCCTTTGCAAAGGGTTTCCGGAATCCGACATTGAGGGAGATGTATCTCTACAAACCGGCAAATCACGATTCTCTTCGTGCAGAGCGCGTTCTAAATTATGAGTTGTCATGGCGTCACCGCATCGCAGGCGGGCGTTTTACTTACGGAGTAAATCTTTTCCTGCTGGATGGGGACAATATGATTCAGACAGTTGCAATGCGGAATGTCAACGTAGGGAAATTCAAGAACAAAGGTATTGAATTGGAAGCAAACTATCGTGTACATAAGAATTGGAGTATAAGCACTAACCATTCCCTTTTAGATATGGAGACTCCAATTATTGCGGCTCCGAAATATAAGGGCTTCCTGAGCTGCAATTATTCAAGTAGCCGCTGGGCTGCATCTTTGAATCTTCAATATCTTGGCAGCCTCTATACTGCAGTAGGTGCTAGTGAACAAAAGCAAAATGTATGTCTGTTAGGTGCATCAGCCAGTTACCGTCCGACTGCCTTCTTACGTATCTGGGCCCGGGGCGAGAACCTTCTTGCCCGGAAATATGAGCTTAACTTGGGTTATCCTATGCCTCGCGCAACTGTTATGGGCGGTGTGGATTTCTCATTTTGAGTAATTAGTTGGAGCGCGTTCCCCTCTGATTTAACTCTTCTTATGGAGTAATATATGGGTTGAGGTATGATATCTTTACCCATATATTAGTTCTTATGCTATAATGTCAAAATCACCCTTCTGCAGATAATAATCTACAGAGATTCCATAAAGTTGGTCTTTTTTAACGCCTTTTTCAAGACAAAGGTTAACTATTTTATGGAAATATTGTAATTTTGCAGCGCAATTAAGGAATAAGTAATTTATTAATTATGACACAAACAATTCAAAAGACTCTTAGAGACAGCGCCGCAATGCGTTGGACAGCCTTGCTGCTTTTAGCTCTTGCTATGTTCTGCAGCTACATTTTCATGGATATCTTATCGCCAATCAAGGATCTGATGCTATCGGAGCGTGGTTGGGACAGCACTGCTTTCGGCACGATGCAAGGTTCGGAGGTCTTCTTAAATGTATTTGCATTTTTCCTAATCTTTGCCGGTATCATATTGGATAAGATGGGCGTACGTTTCACAGCCGTACTTTCTGCCGCAGTTATGTTGGTAGGCGCGTGCATAAAGTGGTATGCTGTGAGCGATGCCTTTATAGGGAGCAACTTGGAACAGTGGTTCACTGAAAATTTAAACTATATTCCCATTTTTGATGAGCTTGGCGTTTCGCCGTTTTATGCTGGTATGCCGGCTTCAGCCAAGTTTGCGGCCACCGGTTTTATGGTGTTCGGTTGTGGATGTGAAATGGCAGGAATCACTGTTAGCCGCGGAATAGTGAAGTGGTTTAAGGGGCGTGAGATGGCTCTGGCTATGGGCTCTGAGATGGCATTAGCTCGCTTGGGGGTTGCCACATGTATGATTTTTTCTCCTTTCTTTGCTCGTCTTGGCGGTCAGGTGAGTGTGTCCCGCTCTGTGGCTTTTGGTGTGGTATTGATGTGTATCGCGCTGATAATGACAATAGTATATTTCTTTATGGACAAGAAGTTGGATGAGCAGACGGGTGAAGCTGAAGAGGCTGATGATCCTTTCAGGATCTCAGATTTGGGCAAGATACTCACAGATGGTGGTTTCTGGCTTGTCGCTTTGCTCTGTGTCCTTTACTATTCAGCAATATTCCCCTTCCAAAAGTATGCCGTGAATATGCTCCAGTGCAACTTGACACTTACAGTTCCCGAAGAAGGTTCGTTCTGGGCCAGCGAAACCGTTACCTATATCCAGTATATTGTCATGCTCATCGTGGCTGCAGCTGGTTTTGCAAGTAATTTCCAGAAGAATCTGTCCAAACGCTACACCCTCTTAGCCCTTAGTATTATTTCTCTTGTGGCATATTGCTATATGGGTTATATGCGTCAGTCAGCTGAGACTGTTTTTGCCGTGTTCCCACTCTTGGCTGTTTTAATTACCCCTATTCTTGGCAGCTATGTTGACCATAAGGGTAAGGCTGCAACAATGCTCGTTCTGGGCTCACTCTTGCTTATAGCCTGTCATCTGACTTTCGCTTTTGTTCTGCCGATGTTCAAAGGTAATGCGGTAGGAGGAATTATAATTGCATATCTAACAATCCTTGTCTTGGGCGCATCCTTCTCTCTTGTGCCCGCTTCTTTGTGGCCTAGCGTGCCTAAGTTGGTAGATTCCAAGGTTATAGGCTCAGCCTATGCTCTCATATTCTGGATTCAGAATATTGGTCTGTGGCTATTCCCCCTGCTGATAGGCAAGGTGTTAGATAAGTCAAATCCCGGGGTTACAGATGCAACCCAATTAGATTATACCCACCCCCTTGTGATGCTTGCATGCCTTGGAGTCGCAGCCCTTTTGCTTGGCCTGTTGCTTAAGGTCGTAGATCGCAAACGTGGTCTCGGTCTTGAAGAACCTAACATCAAAGACTAAAAACAGGTTCAAGCTTGAAAATTGTTCGCATATAATATTCAATAATACAAATTCTTACAAATCAGCTCCACAGGGGCTGGTTTGTTTTTTTATCTTTTTCTGTTAATTTTTGCCTTTTGCGCGTGTGTATAAAAAATTATGTTTAACTTTGCGCCGCAGTACAAGTATTATGGACATGAAAAAAACATCTCTCTTATTGGTCACATTATTTGCATTTTCTTCATTTGCCACATCTCAAACGTGGTATGATGTGACAGATATGTATGTTGTAAATCCGAATATCGACGGGAGTGCTACTGGATGGCGGGTTGATTATAACAAGTCGACAGCCCAGAACTATGGCTATCAGAGTGCCAGTTATTATAATTTCGATTACACCACATATGAGAATATTGCTATATCCCAGTTTTTAGAAGCATGGGTTCAAAAGGGAAACAGCCGACTGGGTGACGGTTCTATGTATCAGACCCTGATGAGTGTCCCTTCTGGAAAGTATCGTCTCGAAGCTGATGCCATTGCAACCGACCAAAACGGCATATATAGCCCTGTAGAAGGTGTATATCTTTTCATTTCTGATGGCTACAACGAAGGGAGAACAGCGGTTTCCACTAACAATGAAAGGCCGGAGCATTTTTCTGTCGAGTTTACTACAAGTGAGAAAAATATCCTCATAGGTTTGCGTACTGTGGATGCACAGGCGAACTGGGTGGCCTTTGACAACACCAAGTTATATTGGTACGGAACAGAAGTCAAGGCGACAAATATCACGGTCAGTCCGACAAAAAAAACTATTGGGTATGGTGAAACTGCTCAGCTGTCATACTCGTTGCGCCCGACTACAACCACCTTCCAAGCTGTAGAGTGGTACAGCAACAATACAGATATCGTGACGGTGGATAAAAATGGCGTTGTTACTGGTGTTGGCGTTGGAACAGCTACAGTAATCTGTAAGACCACGGGGGGCTCGAATAATCTGACTGCTTCTTGTACAGTGACTGTTGAGCGTAATTTTGCAACGGCTGACCAGATAGTGGTGAATGAGGTTCAACAATCAAATGTAGATATGTTTATTGACCCGTCGTTCAACTTCGGTGATTGGGTGGAAATCTTCAATCCCTCTGACCGTAGCGTTTCCATTGGCGGATATTACGTCAGCGATGATCCTGACAACTTGATGAAAGCACGTATTAATCTTTTGGCTGGTGCCCTTCCTGCTCATGGCTACTGCACTTTGTGGATGGATCACTACTCCCGTTGGGCTCCGCTAATGCTTGACATGAAATTGGACTGTGACGGAGGAACCATATACATTTCTGACCCAGAAGGCGTTCTTCTGACGGAGTGCAAGTATCCAGCTGCAATAAGTCGCACTTCTTATGCCCGGAAGACAGATGGTGGTGACGAGTGGGGATATACAGACACCCCTACACCTGGAACTGCAAATAATACATCTTCTTTCGCCACAGCTCGTCTGACAGCTCCGATTATTGACCAAAATGGGGGAATGCTCTCCGACGGGACGGAGGTTACAGCCCATGTCACAATACCTACGGGAGCAACATTACGATATACCACAGATGGTTCGACGCCGACCTTGGATAACGGCATGACAAGCACAGATGGAGTGTTTAACATATCTGAGACCACTGTGTTGCGTTTACGTCTGTATAAAGAAGGAATGCTTTCCAGTCCCGTCACCACACGTTCGTTCATTTATCGGGACAGAAACTATACCCTACCAATCGTTTCCATAGTAACTGCTGATGAGAATATATTTGGTGATGAATATGGTATTTTTGTACGTGGTAATGGCAACGGACGCCCAGGTAATGGACAAAGTGGCGCATGCAACTGGAATTCTGATTGGGAACGCCCTGTAAACTTCGAATATTACACAGCTGACGGCCATGCAGCATTTAATATGGAGCTGGGTATGGAGTCTGCCGGTGGATGGAGCCGTGCATGGGAGCCGCATTCCAGCAATCTCAAGGCCAATAAGCGGTATGAGGGACAAAACAAGATGGATTATCCGTTCTTTTCAGACAGACCTTATACCCGCCAAAAGGCCCTAAAGTTACGTAATGGCGGAAATGACTACAATGGCGGACGCATAAAAGATGCAGCTATACAGCAGGTGGTGCGTACAAGCGGCCTTTATGTGGAGACACAGGGCTGGAATCCGGTCCATGAGTTCATTAATGGCCGCTATATTGGTGTACTCAACCTCCGCGAGCCGAATAACAAGGCATATGCTTATTCCGTATATGGTATCGATACAGACAGTGTTGACCAGTGGAAGATGAGTCCTGATAGCGGTTATGTGCAGCAAGCTGGGACCAGGGAGGCTTGGGATGAGTTGATGACACTCTCTTATAGTGCCGATGACGCGGGCAGCTATGAAAAGATAAAGCAGCTGCTGGATATAGAGGAATATATTAATTATCTTGCTGTAGAGTTTTATATAGGAGGTAGTGACTGGCCTCAGAATAACATCAAAGCATTTAGGGACATAAATGGCGGCCGCTTCCGCTTTGTCCTTTTCGATACCGATGGTGCTCTGGGAACAGGCAACCCCTTTACTCGATTTGCCGGTAAGCAATATTACACATTCGACCAGCTTTATGGAGTGTCAGACCTGTATCCCTCAGGGCATATCTCCGCGGAGATAGAGTTTGTAACACTCTTCCTCAATCTTTTGAATAATGAGGAGTTCAGGAAGCAATTTATAGATCAATATTGTATTGCTGTGGGAAGTGTCTTTGAGCCTACAAGGACAGCCCAAGTAACTAATGCTATGAAGAGTTATGTGAGTTCTGCATTGAGTCTGGAAGGTCGCTCCCCATATACAGCTGACAATGTAAGGGACGCGTTCTCAAGTTCACGGCAGAGCAGTTTCATTAACTATATGAACTCCTATCTGAGGGACAACTATTCATTCAACGCTTCCAGCCAGACTGTAAATATATCGTCGGATACTGATGGCGCTAAACTATACATTAATAATTTGCCCGTTCCTACAGGCAAGTTTGGAGGTGAACTATTTGCGCCTGTCGTAATCAAGGCCGTTGCTCCAGCCGGAATGAAGTTTGTCGGTTGGTCAGGTCAAGGTATTGCCGCAGAAAAGACTATTTTCAATAATGGCAGCGAATGGAAATATTATGATCAGGGCTCTTTGGATAATTATAATTGGAAGGAGTATTCATATAATGACGCGGGATGGGAGAGCGGCAATGCTCCGCTTGGTTATTTCACGTCAGATGCCAGCAATAACCGTGGATACCAGACATTCTTGGATTATGGCGGCAACAGTAGCAGCAAATATCCTACTTATTATTTCCGTAAAGAAATAACCCTCTCTGATGTTAAAGATGGGAGCTCATACTCATTGGATTGGGTGGCAGATGATGGCTTTGTCGTCTATGTAAATGGGACCGAGGCCGGACGTTTTTTGATGAGCAATACTCCTAACCCCAAATTCAGCTCATTTGCAGACACCTATGCCAATGCCAATCCGGAGAGCGGAACGATGTCTCTTGATGCCAGTTTATTCCACGAGGGTACAAATGTTATTGCAGTGGAAGTACATAATAATCAAGCAAATAGCTCAGATATATATTGGGATGCGGCATTAGTCTTAAACTCTGAGTCTGAAGGCGATGTGGTATCCGAAGAAGAAGAACTGGTTTTGCCAGAGAGTGCAAATGTTACGCTTGTGGCAAGGTATGAGCCGCTTGATGATACAGATTTGGCTAAAACTGATACTCATCCTATCAAGGTAAACGAGGTGAGCGCAGCAAACGATATTTATATAAATGATTATCAGAAGAAGGCTGATTGGTTTGAACTTTATAATACTACTGATGAGGATATTGACATAGCAGGGATGTATCTCAGCGACAAAATTTCCAATCCGAAGAAGATGAAGGTAGGGGCCGCTACGGATGGCGGGTATTCTACTGTAGTTCCTGCACATGGTTATCTCATAGTCTGGGCTGACAAAAAAGAAAGCATAAATCAGCTTCATGCTTCGTTCAAACTGGCAGCCGATAGCGGAAGTGTCGTCATAACAGCAGCAGACGACTCCTGGGCTGACACACTTACCTATTGTCTGCACAGCGCACAACAGACTGTGGGCCTATATCCTGATGGAGGCTCCGTGGCATACGTGTTTGAACAGCCAACAATCGGATTGCCTAATCAGTACAGCATGTATGCTACGTTCTGGGATGAACCGAAATTCTATGATATGCATGATGGCTTGTCAGATATTCGTTGTAGCGATGGCGTAGGGACGTCATCAATCCTGAACACTGTAGCCGCGACAATTCCTGTTTATGATACAGCTGGCCGGAAGGTAGGTACATGTGGCAGATTTAACTCTCTTCCACGAGGGGTATATATAATCCAAGGTCGTAAGGTTCTGAAATGAAGAAAATAGTATATATTCATGGCTTTGCCAGTAGCGGTGCTTCGGGTACTGCAACAAATATGCGTAATGTGCTTTATTCCGAGGGCGTGTCTGTTCATGCTCCTGATATACCTGTAAGACCGGCAGAGGCGATAACTTTCCTTCAGCAGTATATCGATGAGGAAAAACCAGATTTGATCATAGGCACTTCAATGGGGGGCTTTTATACGGAGTTGATGTATGGATATAAGCGCATTCTCGTGAATCCCTCATTCCAAATGGCACGCCTGCTTACTTTTCGTGGAATGGGAAACTATGAATTCCATAATAAACGGGCTGACGGCGCAAAGATCTTCAAGGTGGACAAGGACGTTATTGCACAATTTCGTGAGTTGGAAAAACAGAGTTTCAAGGGCGTAACACCCGCAGAACGTGAACTGGTATATGGCCTCTTTGGAATACATGACAATACTGTAAATTGCCAAGATCTATATAAGAATCATTATGGTGAGAGCCATTTTGCCACTTTTGATGGTGAGCACAGGCTTAATGATGTGATTCTTAAGGGCACTGTTTTGCCTTTGGCGCGAACTCTTCTCGGTTTGAAAAGGTAATGCGGACAATATCAAGGAAAACACTTAATTTGCTCATCCTCCTTATGGAGGTTATTCTGCTTACTGTAGTAAGTGGTGTTGCGGTGCGTTGGCTTTTACCTCCGGTCTCTGCTATTTCCATGACGAGATTTCTTGTGATAATAGCCCTAACATATTCAGTAGTGCAACTGCAAATAGGCACGAAAATGTTAACTGGAGAACAGCTGCATGTGGTTTTTCATCATTCTCTTCTTACAGTTTTTTGGTTTATTGTAATTTCTCAACTTATGCTATGGATAACACGTATGAACATCGGGACCGCTCTGTTTTATGCTGTTATTTATGTTGTGCTTTTTGTGGTAATACCTTTAGCACGTTTCTTTTTTGTGAGAATGACCAGTTCATGGAATGAGAGTATTGCATCCTCTTCGGATGTTCATCATTCGCTACAGGCTACTCCTCCTTTGAGAAGTTTGGACGATTCAAAACCGACTTATATAAGAAGTTCGGATATACCAGAGGAGCAATCCTCTTCCCCTTCCCTTCTTGTTGTGATATATAAGCGGTGTGCGGATATATTAGCAGCTGCAGTATTCCTGCTAACATTCTTCCCCATTATCTATTTTTTAGTTGCAATATACACAAAATTCAAGAATAAAGGGCCCGTGATTATACAAAAACGCAACCGTCGTTTATGCTTCCGGTCTGTTAACTCACCTATGTTGAAAAGAATGCCTGAGGCAATCAATGTTCTTTTTGGGCAAGTAACATTAGTCGGACCAGGTGAAAATGTTTGCATACAGATAAATGACAAGGACTGGTATTGGAGGGAGTGGAACACAACATTTGACTTATATCTCCTTCTTCATACATTGTTTAAACGGCCTTCTCATATATAAAAAAGAGTTAAAAAATATGAAAGTTGTAGTTTGGTATATTTAAAAGCATTATCTTTGCCCTAAATTTTAAAGCACTAGGGCTTAAGCAGCGGCAAAAGTCCATATAATATCATCGGTTCAAACTTGTAATCTATAGGGATATGAATCTAAGAGCAACGATCTTAGGGTTGGTGGTAACCTGTTGTAGCTCAATAGGATGGGCACAAGCGGATGACGCTGCAACAAATGTCCTTAAAGACGAGGGTTTTGAAGATATCAAGATAAAATTATCTGAAGACACTGTCTTCGCCTCAATTGAAAACCATGCCTACAGAGGTACATTCAGGGGGGCTGCAACAGCAATTCGACAAATGGAAAGGAGTTTTCCCGATGCTACGTATTTCGAATTACTCCTAACAGAATATAAAATGCCACAAATCGTTGTCCACGCCCTCAAGCGTGAGGGAATTTGGGACGTGCGAGTGGATCGTGAGATGCGAACGGTCATAGTTCGGTTGAATAATGTTCTTCCTCAGCACAATTCTACGGGTAAGATAGATTTGACTTTCTATCCGTTAATTAGCTTGGATAACCATTATCTTGACCACCTCTTTGATTATAATATCCGCATAGCTCCAACCATCGGTATGAACCTATGGAAAGGAGCAAGGCTCACACTTCAGGCTTTAATACCGATAGCCCATCGCTTAACTGATAGGACAAGCGAACAGAGGTACGTTCAATTTGGGGTAAATGATATTGAACAGCAGATTGTAAGCACAAAACATTGGAATGTGAGTGCAGCTGCAGGTTTTTTCAAGTACAACCGAGTTGGTGTCCAGGCAAAAGTGGAGTTTCACACAACCCGAAATCTTGACTTCTCCATTGACGGAGGCATCACTGGTTATCAGGGATTTGCACGAGTGATAAAAAACAGGTATTTCGCGCCTCAATATAAGGTGACTAAATTGGACCAGTGGAACCTTATTGCTAAGGCTGATTACTATGAGCCCCACACTAAGCTAGAGTTTGAACTGCAAGGAGGACGATGGCTGTTCGGAGACTACGGAGCGAGATTTGATCTGACCCGTCACTTCGGAGAATATGCGATAGGTCTCTACGGAGGTATCTATACAGGCAAGGAAAAGAACGTGGGATTCCATTTTGCTATCCCGCTGGGTGGAAAAAGACAGAAACGAAACGGATTTATCCGAGTCAGACTGCCTGAATACTTCAATTGGGAATATTACATGGAGAATAGTGGTGATTTTGCCCTAAAGGAAATGGGACAGAGATATAACTATCGTCCTGACGACCACCACTCTGCTCACTATTGGGAACCCGCTTTTGTGGAAGAATATATAGAAAGGATACTAAACGGAACATTCAAATAGAGTTATAAAATAAAATTAGATAAAACATTAACCCAAATTTTAATTAAAATTTTTACAAAATGAAAAAGTTTCTTTTAAGTGTAAGCATGCTTGCTGCTGTGATCACCGCTTGCGTGCTGACTTCATGTCAGGATGAGGATTTAGCTGATGCAGTAGCAACTAGCTACACCGTTCCTGTTGCTACTGCTACTGAGGTAGCCGCTGCTACAGCTGCTGGTTGCGATTATGTTTATCAGGTAAACGGTCAGGAAGTTACAGCTGCTGAGTATCAGGCTGCTGCTCAGAACGTAACTAGCAGCACTGAATTCACTATTGCTGTTGTTAACAGTACTACTGGCGCTACTATTTCTTCTAGCTCCTTCGTTCTTCGTCCTGTGACTGCTGATGAAGCTGCCGCAGGTCAAGCTCCTACCATCACAAATACTGTCAATGGTATTGCTACCACTGGTTACACTATAGCTATTCCTACGGTTACCACTAATCCTACAACTGGTGAAGCTATTGCAAGCGAATCCGTTGCAGTTCCTGTAATTGTAGAGTATGAGGAAGAAGAGATTCCGACTCCTCACACCGGTGGCGGCGGCAATTAAGCCAGTTTATATACAAATGAATTACATAGAAAGATGCGTCCCTTTGGGGATGCATCTTTTTTTAGTAGTACGCTCGGCATGAGCATGGTCTAACGGGTGCAAGTGCCTTAGTGGACCCTAATAGCGGGAATTAAATAGCCTAAGGCAAGGGTGACCATCGCGAAGTGAAGTATTCCACTATACATATTGGCGCAGGAAGATGGCAATTGAGAAGGAAAGCGCAGCTCCCATCGCGCCGATCAGTTTCACCCAACCAAAGGATTCTTTTTTCACAGGAAGTGCCCCTTCTCTTGTGTCATAACATAACGCTTGTTGTTTTGTGCACATTTTGACCTTTAGTGTGCACCGTAAATTGATTTAGAACAAGAGTTGTGCACAAAAAATAAAATGTTGTGCATCTAATTTGGCTGTTATTTCCAATGATAATACCTTTGCATCAATAAATCAAACGTATTAACCAATAGTTTATGAAAAAGACAGGATTTATTATTGCTGCATTGGTCAGCTCGGCGCACGCTTTTGCAGGTGGTTATTTAACAAATACGAACCAAAACGCTGCGTTCGGCCGTAATCTTTCGCAGGAGGCAAAGATTGATATCACTTCTACCTACGCAAACCCAGCTGGCATAGCTTTTCTTGATAAGGGATGGCATTTGGCCCTTTCAAACCAAAGTGCATGGCAGACACGTACTGTTGAATCCACATTTGGCGATGGCCTTTTCAGCCTAGGAACAGTAAACGGAGTCGCAAATCAAGGTGCAACAAAGACATTTAAGGGAAAGGCTGTAGCCCCCTCGATACCATCATTTGACTTGGCATATGTTCAGGATAAGTGGAGCTTATCACTGCATTTTGCCATCGGCGGCGGTGGTGGAAAATGCACGTTCGATGACGGCCTTGGTTCGTTTGAGAGTCAAGTTGCCATGTTACCCGCTTTGGCAAATGCTCTGATGCCAGGCTCTGTAAGTGGTTATTCTTTCGATACATATATGAAAGGCCGCCAATATTATTTTAGTACACAGCTTGTTGGAACGTACAAAGTCACTAACGCATTGAGCCTGGCTGCCGGTGTACGCATGGTCAACGCAAGTTGTGCATACGAGGGATATGTGAAGAATATTGGCTTGAATGTAGGTGGACAGGTGGTTCCTGCTTCTCAATTGCTGACTACGGCCGGCCTTGGTGCTTTGGCTCCTATGGTTGCCGACCGCGTGCTGGATTGCTCACAGAGTGGTACTGGCTTCACTCCAATTCTTGGTATTGACTGGCGTATAAACGAGCATTGGAATGTGGCTGCAAAATATGAGTTCAGGACTCATCTTCGCTTGAAAAATACTACGGCTACAGTGACCGATGAAAGTGGAAATGTTACTGAATTGAATGCTGGTATGGAGGAATACAACAATGGTAATAAGTTAGCAGCAGATGTGCCGGCAATTCTCATGATGGGTGCGCAGTACACTCCCATTGAGGCTGTGCGTCTGAATGCTGGTGCTCATGTGTTTTTTGATAAGCAGGCTACACAACATTCTTCCCGCCACGAAAAACTTGACGGCCCGGGGTGGGAGATACTTGCTGGCGCAGAGTGGGATATCAATGACATCTTTACTGTTAGTGCTGGTTGGCAGAATACTAATTATGGACTCGGAAAAAACAGCGAGTTCATTACAGATATGAGTTTCGTGACTAACTCTAATTCGGTTGGTGTGGGTGCCCGCATTCATGTGAGCAAGAAGATAGCTCTTGATATCTCCTATTTCAAGACGCTATACAGCCACTATAAGCGTGAGCAGGCTGATTACAATCACGTGAAGGCAGGCATGGCTGCTAAGGTGGCTCCGATTGCGGCTCAGCTAACAGCTGCTGCTGCGCAGCTGCAACCCGCTGCTCAAGCAGGTGACCCCATGGCTATAGCTGCCCTGACGGATATTCAACAAAAGGGGCAGATGCTCCAGACTGTTTCTTCTTCAATGGCCACATTCAACACTGAAGGTTCTGACAATTTCACCCGCACCAACGATGTGTTTGGCATTGGCCTTCTAGTTGACTTCTAAAAAGTGAAATAAGATAGTTGCATGGAGCGATTATTATAAATCCTCGTAGTAGGGTATATCGCTTAGAAATTCATACGTCTGCTGTTCGAGATTTACTCGGCAGCAGACGCTATGTTTACCGTTGCATATGATAAGGTATTTGACCCGTAGCACAATGTTATAGCGGCTTATCTGGTCGAACACACGTTGTGTGAGAGCTACAGACGGGCGTTTATATTCGATAATCATTTGTGGCAATCCGTCTTTCCCCAGCAGCACGGTGTCACAACGTTTTGAGAGCCCGTTGAGTTTTATGGATACTTCATTGCCTAATAATGCATGGGGATAGTGGCGTTCTTGAATTAGAAAATGCACAAACTGTTGCCTTACCATTTCCTCTGGAGTAAGGACTATATATCGCTGGCGAAGCGGGTCGAATATCTGTTTGTTTTTCTTTTCCTTACGTTTTCCACTCATTTTTTCCGTTTTCCTTTGCTCTTGATTGGCTTTTGTGCTATATTTGCGCCACAAAAGTACGGATTTATGATGAAAACAAAGCAGGAAATCGTAGAAAATTGGCTGCCAAGATATACTAATCACCCTTTGGAGGACTTCTCTGATTATGTATTGCTGACCAATTTCAACAACTATGTTGATATCTTTTGCGAGCAATTAGAAGTGGAGAAACCACCATATGATGCCAATATGCGCATGGCAACAACCGATGGCATCACCATTATTAATTTTGGCATGGGGTCGCCAAATGCGGCCATCGTAATGGATTTGCTCTCAGCCCTGCAGAATATTCGAGCGTGTTTGTTTCTTGGTAAATGCGGTGGAATTTCTCACAAAGCACAACTGGGGGATCTGATTCTGCCTCTTGCTGGCATCAGGGGGGAGGGCACCTCGAACGATTATTACCCACCTGAAGTGCCAGCATTGCCTGCATTTATGCTTCAGCGTGCTGTATCGTCAGCTATCCGCGATCTAGGTCAGGATTATTGGACTGGGACAGTATATACGACCAACCGCAGGATCTGGGAGCATGACGATGTATTTAAGGAATATCTTAAAAAAACACGCGCTATGGCTGTGGATATGGAGACCGCAACACTCTTTACATGCGGTTTTGCCAATCATATACCTACAGGAGCCCTATTGCTTGTAAGCGATAACCCTATGACTCCGGAAGGTGTAAAGACAGCAAGCAGCGACCAGCGCGTAACTTCAAATTATGTACAGAGTCACGTGCTAATTGGAATAAAGGCTCTGAGGAAAATTCAGCAGTCTGACAAAACTGTTCGCCATCTGAAATACGATTGGTAAGATACTCCCAATGGCAAAGAAACAAGGTATTACATACGAGGAAATTGTGCGTCAGGTGCGTGCCGGAGAATTTAAACCTATCTATTATCTGATGGGTGATGAACCTTATTATATAGACCGCTTGTCTGATTTTATTGTGGATAATGCCTTGAGTGAAGAGGAAAAGGACTTTAACCTGACAATACTCTATGGCTCTCAGACTGATGGTAACGAGGTTGTGAATGCTGCAAAACGCTATCCCATGATGGCTGAGCGGCAAGTGGTTGTTGTGCGCGAAGCACAAGCCTTAGACAATCCTGACCCTATTGGCTTTTATGCTCAGAAACCGATGCTTTCCACCATTCTTGTTTTTTGCCATAAGGGTGGAAAATTGGATAAACGCACTAAAATGAGTTCCGAAATAGCCCAGGTTGGCGTCATTTTCGAGTCACTAAAGCTCTACGAGTCGCAATTGCCGACTTTCGTGCAGAGTTATCTTCGCCGTAAGAATTATGAGATTCAGCCAAGTGCGTGCTATTTGCTCTGTGATTACATTGGTTCTGACCTAAACCGTATGGCCCACGAGTTGGACAAACTGATTATTTCGATGTCTGAAGCACAAAAAACAGTCACTCCACAGGATATTGAAAACAACATAGGTATCAGCAAGGACTATAATGCATTTGAACTTACGGCGGCGTTGGGGGAGAAGAATATCCAAAAGGCTGCGCGTATCATAAAATACTTTGACAGCAATCCTAAAAACTTTGCTTTGCAACCCACTTTGGCCACCATGTTTAATTTTTTCTCCAATCTAATGTTGGCATATTATTCGCCAGTAAAGACGGTAGAGGGTATAGCTGTTTGGGTGAATCAGACAACATGGCAGGTGCGTAACAATATTATGCCCGCACTCAGACTGTATAAAGCGGGTAAAGTCTTCCAGATTATATCCGAAATCCGACGTGTTGACGGAGCCTCGAAGGGGGTAGGAGGGGAAAGAACTAGCGACGGGGACCTCTTGAAAGAGCTTGTTTTCTTTATTTTACATTGATTTTATATCTATTTTGCCCGAAAAAACAGACAAGAATTTTGCCCGTTTTTCTTTGTATTTCAGCACATTCCGCAGATTTTTGCCCTCTGAGAATCGCGTAAAATCAGTTTCATAAGCCCTTTCCCGAAAAGACTTTAAAATGATTCAAATCCATGGAATAGAGCTAGATTTGGTTTATAAGACTAAAGTTTATGATTTACAAAACTTAAATTTAATTTACAAGGCGAAATTTCAATAATTTCAAAACCTGAAGGAGTTAAATAAAGTAATTACATTCGCGTCGGATTTATAGGTGTAAACCGCCAATTTACAAATCGGAATTCACGGCGCACATATATAAACTGCATAAATCATCTCGACATACATTTATACATAACAAGCTAGTTATCAACGATATAGTTTTGCTTGATTAATGAAATTACCAATAGGCATTGTTCGTAATTATGAATTTAATTCTGATGGAGGTTAATCTATGTAACATTTGCATGCATATAACTCTGTTTCCTAATCATTAGACTTATAAACTTTAAATGAATCACTTTAGTAATTCACCTTTGTCAAACAAGTTGGTAAATTAAAAATTTAAATCTCTAAAATTGTAGATTTATACAGTTGAATTTGGATTTTAAATTATAAAATTTCACCTGCTAAAACAATTTCTTTCACGAAAATTTGGTTAACTAAATTCTTTTTTATTCCTTTGCAACGCCAAAAGGTGGTAGATATAGTACCTGTTGGCATATTAGACACACAAAAGATGAAAGATCGTATTCTTCAGTTGATGCAAAAAGAGCAGATGGCACAAAAAGAGTTTGCCGTGTATATCGGTGTCTCACCATCTACAATGTCTAATATTTTGAACGGGAAGTCTGAAGTGAGCCAAAAGGTCATCAGTTGCATACACCAGCGCTATCCCAGAATAAGCATTCCGTGGCTGATGTTTGGCGAGGGCGAGATGTACTATTCTGATATCGTTGCTCCTAATTCTCCAGTTGAGAGTCTTCACGCTTTACCCTTTCATGAGGAAGAGTCCTCTGAGTTGAAGGGTAGTAGTAGCATGATTCCAAAGTCAAATTTATCTGAATCTGATGTCTCAGGACTGCCTGTGAGTGGAATTCATACTCCTGCAGCACACTCTCAGAAGATTATAGAGACAATCAAATATATTGACAAACCGCAGAAATACATTACTGAGATTCGTATTTTCTATAGTGATGGGACCTACGAATCCTTCCAAAGAAATGATTCTTAAATCTACCTTATATCATATATCGCTTTTACCCAAAAAAGTAGGCCGTGTGTTTTTCTCTACTCCTTATTTTTCTTAACACGGTCAAAAGGGGCTTCCATCCGAGACGGATCGAGGTCCCCTTTTTAATTAAAACAGATAAGATAGTTATTCCAGAATTGTATATGTATATGTGACTTATTAAATGCCCCAATAGGGAATAATATAACTTTTATAACCGAGGCATATGTTAAATTATTAAATGGTGCTAATAATTCAGATAAGGTATAAATAGAGAAAAATATGTAGGATGTGAGACATAGATGCGTCAGTTATGAAATGATAAGTTTATCAGAAAATTGCCTCAGATGTCTCCAAGTGCTTAAAAAAATAATACAAAAAATATATATATGAACGAAAAGATTAAGAAGCATATTTTAGATTTATCTGTAGTTCGCATGTGTGAGCTGAGTCCTGGATACTTTGAGATACATCTCATTTCAGCTTGTGGAACTATCCCAGAAATGCATCCTGGCCAGTTTGTGCAGGTTCGTGTTGACGGTTCGCCTGAGACATTTCTGCGTCGTCCCATAAGTGTGAACCTTCTCACGGTTGACCATACCGAACTATGGCTTCTTGTACATGCAGTTGGTGCCGGAACGAAAGCTTTGGCCTGCCTAAATGAGGGCCACACATTGAATCTTGTAGGACCTCTCGGTAATGGTTTTACACTTCCCTCATCAGATGAATATGATACGCACCCACTGCTGGTTGGCGGCGGGGTAGGCACCGCTCCACTGCTCTTCCTAGGGCAAGAGTTGTCACAGCGTGGCATTCGTCCCACTTTCCTACTTGGCGGCAAGCGCAAGTCAGATATCATGCAGCTTGAACATTTTCAACTATTGGGTGATGTAGCTTTAACAACAGAGGATGGTTCCGTAGGTGAGCGAGGTTTCGTAACACAACATAGTATTTGGCATACCGATGCTTTTACACAAGTCTATACCTGTGGCCCAAAGCCGATGATGGTCAACGTAGCACGCATAGCACACGAACAGAAAATTCCGTGCGAAGCGAGTTTGGAAAACATGATGGCCTGTGGACTGGGAGCCTGCCTGTGCTGCGTAGAAGATACTGTTGAAGGCAACTTGTGCGTATGCAGCGAGGGCCCTGTTTTTGACACCTCAAAATTAAAATGGATATAATAAATTGTTCTGTAATATGTCTCAACTAACTACAAATATTGGCGCTTTGACGCTTAAGAACCCAGTGATGACTGCTTCTGGAACCTTCGGTTATGGGATAGAATTTGAAGACCTTGTAGATCTTACGGGCATCGGCGGAATTATAGTCAAGGGCACAACCTTGGAACCTCGTCAGGGGAATCCATATCCCCGTATGGCCGAGACAGCTCATGGGATGCTCAACTGCGTAGGGCTCCAGAATAAAGGGGCAGATTATTTCTGTCGTAACATATATCCGAAAATCAAAGATATAGATACTCAATTCATTGTAAACGTTAGTGGCTCTTCACCCGAAACATACGCCGAATGTGCAGCAATGATGGCAGAACTGGAACGTATAAAAGGCATAGAACTTAATATATCCTGCCCTAATGTGCGACAGGGTGGCATGGCATTCGGCACCTCATGTTCAGGCGCATCGTCTGTGGTAAAAGCTGTGCGTGCTGTGTATCCCAACACATTGATAGTAAAACTTTCACCTAACGTTACGGATATCGCCGAGATTGCCCGTGCTGTAGAGGCTGAAGGGGCTGATTCGGTAAGTCTTATAAACACACTTATGGGGATGGCTATAGATGTTGAACGCCAGCGTCCTGTGCTAAGCATAAATACAGGCGGGCTTTCAGGCCCTGCAGTGAAACCTGTTGCTTTACGCATGGTATGGCAGGTCTTTGAGGCAGTTAAGATCCCAGTTGTAGGCCTTGGTGGTATCATGAACGCTACAGATGCGATTGAGTTTCTTCTTGCCGGCGCGCGTGCGGTAGAGATAGGAACCGCAAATTTCATCGACCCCGCTGTAACCGTGAAGGTTGTTAAAGGCATAAATGATTACCTCGATCGTCATGGGTACGATAGGGTGGAGAACATCATAGGTTTAGCCCATAAACAATAGGATTTTCGCTGTTTAATGTGAATATCTTATTCACACATTTGTGGGCGTACTAAGGATAAACTCGATGGTTAGAGTTTTTCTCCGCAGTGAGAGCAATAATTGTCCCCATCCTCCACTTTGTTTCCGCATCTTGGACATAGTCCGTCTCGTACCGGTTTATCCGTTTCATTGATGAAACTTGCGGTGACAATTCCTCCAGGTACGGCAATAAGGGTATAACCCAGCAGCATTATGAATGCCGAAAGCAGACGCCCTAGGTACGTCACGGGGGTAATATCGCCATACCCCACTGTAGAGAGTGTCGTTATAGCCCAATAGATAGAGGTACCAATATCCGTGAACGAACTGCCTGGCTGCTCGTTTTCAATGATAAACATTAGTGTGCCAAGGCATACGACCAGCACAAAAACAAAGAGGAAATATACGGCTATTTTATGCATGCTCTTTCCCAAGGCGCGCAGTAGCAGATGTCCTTCGTTGATGAAGCTGAAAAGCCTGAATATACGGAACATGCGAAGGAAACGGATACTCCGTAGCACCAGCATATATCGTGCAGTGGGGATGAAATAGGTCAGATAGGCGGGCAATATAGCCATCAGGTCTATGATGCCCCATCCGCTTAGTATATATCCTTTGCGGTCCTTGGCAGAATAGATTCGAGCGGCATATTCTATGGTGAACAATATCGTCAGCAGAGCCTCTACTACTCCCAGCACCGATTTTATCATTTGTGCCAGGCCTTGTATACTTTCTATAAAAATAACTATTAGGCTTAGTACGATGGCTACCAATAGTGCTATGTCAAATGCGCGTCCGGCCCGTGTGTCTGTTCCGAAAATAATCTCGCGCATCACCTCTTTTTCCAACCATTTTGGTTTCTTCATATTTTGACTGTTTCGATTTGATTTGCAAAAGTAGTGCTTTTTTCTCAGATAACCTCAAAAACCACTAAAAAGATAGCTGCAAAATGAGTCTGTCAATTGTTTCGGAATCATCAGAACTTGACACAGCCCACCGTTTTGTCTGAACAATGTGATATAAAAAATAGGATAACAACATTTTAATACCCGAAAGAATAAAAAATAGCGAATAAAGTCGTATCTTTGCATCCGTTTTCAAAAAGACAAAGTAATGCCGCAGATCTTGATTTCAATCAGTCGTAAATTAGCCACACACGCCTCCCTGTTCGTCACTGCTGTCGCCATTCTCACCTTCTTCATTCCTAGTCTGTTCGAGTGGGTAAGAGGGAATACACAAACGGTGATTCTCGGCATCATCATGCTTACTATGGGGCTAACGCTTAGCGCAGATGACTTTCGGATTTTGGTCCGCCGTCCTTTGGACATTCTTGTAGGGGCTTGTGCGCAGTTTTTCATCATGCCTTGTGTGGCATGGCTATTGGTGAGATTCTTCCATTTAGAGCCCGCCTTGGCTTTGGGGATTATACTTGTAGGCTGTTGTCCTGGTGGAGTGTCGAGCAATATCATGAGCTATTTGTGTCAAGGCGACGTCGCCTTTTCTGTTGGGATGACGTGTGTATCTACCTTGCTGGCTCCTATAATGACGCCGCTTTTAATGCAGCTCTTGGCAGGTGAAATTATCGAAATAGACGCTGTTGGGATGTTCCTGAACATCTTGATAGTTACCATCATGCCAGTTAGCATAGGCTGTTTCCTGAACTACACCTTTTCACATCGTGAGAGTTTCCCCACAATACAGTCCTTGATGCCCGGGCTTAGTGTACTCTGCCTTGCCTGCATTGTTGGAGGTGTAATATCAACGGTACATGATTCACTTGTGGCACGTGGACTAATGCTTTTCTGCTGGACTTTCGCTGTAGTCTTTTGTCACAATTCACTCGGTTACCTTTTCGGCTATCTTGCTGGTTCTTTGGCTAAGTTCAACACGGCCAAAAAGCGTACCATAAGCATCGAGGTTGGGATGCAGAATGCAGGTCTGGCCACCGTCTTGGCAGGAACATTCTTTTCCGCACAGCCCTTGTCTGTACTTCCTTGTGCCATTTCATGTGCTTGGCATAGCATCAGCGGTACAATACTAGCTTCGCTATTCCATCGCAGTTCAAAGCAGTGATGTTGCTTTCTTAGCTGCTTTGCCTTTCACTTGAGCGCCAGCGAGTTTTTTTGGGGGGCTGTGTTTCCAATAGTCATAGCTCAAGATGGTCCCCCTCTTTGCGAATTTCCCAGAATCTGATGTTCTTGGCTTCGGCATATTCTTTAAAACGCCAAGCGGACTCAAAACCGCTCAACACAAAGTGCATTGGAACGAACCACCCGACTCTGAACCGCTCAATAAACTGTCTTCCACCACGCGTATAGCCGTTTCCGATTCGTCCGTCAATTGGGAACATCACGAGGTCAAAACTATCTGCACATTTACGTATATCTTTCAGTTCTCCCAAAAAGTGTTTCTCGTGGATTGTCGGATTGATTCCCTCGTCATGCTCTTCGCTATAAACAATCTGTTCCTTTTGATTATCCGACAGAAATCTGGCGTACCAATTATTTAGGTCTCCGGCATGAAAGATACGCTTTCCATAAAAATCTACTATCCAGGACACACCGCTGTCAGTGCTACCGCAGGCTCTTACGGAGACTTCGCCGTCAGACCATCTTCCCCCCTTGGCCAACCATACATCAGCCTCTTTTGCTTCTGCCCTTCGGCGCTTCATTATATCTTTACTCAGGATATATGTCACCTTGTCTTTCTTCTTTTTCCATTCAAATATGGCTCGGGTGAAATGATCTTCATGAAAATGACTTGAAAACACATACATTTGCTTCTCGCTCTGCAGGGCGCTATCCATAACATGGGCCGGGTCCAGCCAGAAGTCAAAGACAAGTATATTCCGCTCCGTCTCCAACATGAATCCACTATGGAAAATATAGGTTAGCGTCATTTTAATCTTTCTGTATGTTTGATATTCAGCGTTCACAGTTTCATAATAAGATTATCCATTGTCTATGTATTTATGTATCACATCCGTTCTTGCTCCTCCGGGCTGAATACGACATTTTATTGTTGCACCATATTATTTGGACCTATGGTTGGTGCTCTTTTTTCAGCCGTGTTTAGTAGCATTTTTGCTTGTGTCACATACATTTCAGCAATGTCGTCAGGGGCAATAAACGACGCAAATGAGGTATCCTGTTTTCTTATGATGCTTCGATGCAGCTATGATTCAGATTCAGTTTTGTCACAAATACACACTTTATTGCTGTATTTGGTCATGAAAACGGGTGAAATGGAGCTTTAAGGGTAAGATTGGGAGTCTGACGACTAGAAGATTAATTGTTTACCTTATTTTGTAGCTGTGTAGATGGTAGAGATGCCGAAGGTGAGAGTCTTGTGTGATATGTTGCTGAAGCCAGCAGATGCCATACGGCCGCACATTTCTTCCCCCCATACGAAATGTTTTACGCTGCGATTTAGATATGTATAAGCAGTTTTGTCTTTGCTAAGGAAACGGCCGATTGATGGCAGTAGATGAGTGAAGTAAAGATCGTAAACCCAAGCGATGATTTTATTTTTTGGGTATGAGAATTCAAGAATCATCAGTTGCCCTCCAGGCTTGAGCACACGTTGCATTTCAGCCAGCCCTTTGTCTAAGTCGGAGAAGTTACGCACGCCGTAAGAGCATGTCACCACGTCGTAGGAATTGTTGGTGAAGGTCATTTCCAGAGCGCTGGCTTTCATGAATGATATCTGGTTTTGCAGCCCGCGTTTTCTAACCTTCTCCTTTCCAATGTTCATCATCTCTGTCGAGAGGTCGATACCTGTGATGGTGAATGTAGCATCAGCTTTTTGTAGTTGGCCGGCCAATTCTATGGCTAAGTCCGCAGTACCTATTGCAACATCCAGACATTGAATCTTTTGGCCTTTGTTTTTCTGAATGCTTTGTGCCGCTTTCTTTCTCCACCATTTGTCTATATTCAAGGATAGCAGATGGTTTAGTGTGTCATATTTGCCGGCAATACGGTCGAACAATGAGCCTATGTTATGTTTTTCATTCATTCGTTGAAATTTATAATTACGGCTTTGGCTTTGGATAATACACTGTTGTCCTTTGGTTACGGGACAATAGCTCCGTGAATGGTACATGGAGCTCACTTCACTAGGCGGGTGGCCCGTTGGCTGTGTCCTAGTTGTGAAGGGTTGTTAGTAGTGAAACTCACCAAATTCGCTACGTATGGTAAGGGATCGTTGCCCTTTCTCTATGCGTCCTACAATCTGGGCGTCTATATTGAAGCAACGGCTGAGGTCAATTACGCTTTGGGCATCTTCGGGAGAAACATAAACTTCGAGGCGGTGTCCGCAGTTGAATACGCGGTACATCTCGCTCCAGTTGGCACCGCTCTCCTCGGCGATAACGCGGAAGAGTGGGGGCACAGGGAACATGTTATCTTTTACCACTGCGCAGTCTTCCCCAACGAAATGTAGCACTTTGGTTTGTGCGCCGCCAGTGCAGTGTACCATTCCGTGAATTTGTGGTCGCATTTGGTCGAGCATTTTTTTTACTACAGGTGCATAGGTGCGTGTTGGTGAGAGAACCAGTTGTCCCATGCTGAGTCCTGCAGGATGTGTGCCGTAAGAGTCTGTTTGTGGTAGAGAGTCCGTAAGTTTATATTTTCCGCTATAAACGAGCTCTGAAGGAACGGCATGGTCGTAAGTCTCGGGATATTGTTCAGCGAGATATTTGCAGAAAACGTCGTGGCGGGCGGAAGTGAGCCCGTTGCTGCCCATTCCACCGTTGTATTGCTTTTCATAAGAGGCTTGTCCGAAGCTGGCGAGTCCCACGATGACATCTCCAGGCCGGATGTTTGCGTTGTTGATGACATCAGCGCGTTTCATGCGGCAAGTTACGGTGCTGTCAACGATGATGGTGCGCACCAAGTCCCCTACGTCAGCCGTCTCGCCGCCAGTGGCATAGATTCCGATACCCATCTCCCGTAATTCTGAGAGTAGCTCGTCCGTGCCATTAATGATGGCCGAGATTACCTCTCCGGGAACGAGCATTTTGTTTCTGCCGATAGTTGATGAAACGAGAATGTTGTCCACAGCTCCGACACACAGCAGGTCGTCAGTGTTCATTATGAGGGCATCCTGGGCAATCCCTTTCCATACGCTTAGGTCGCCGGTCTCTCTCCAATAAGCATAGGCTAGACTGGACTTTGTGCCTGCCCCATCCGCATGCATGATATTGCAGTATTCAGGGTCCCCGCCGAGAATGTCGGGGATAATTTTGCAAAAAGCCTGTGGGAAAATGCCCTTGTCAATGTTTTTAATTGCTGCGTGTACGTCTTCCTTGGCGGCAGAAACGCCACGGGCCATGTATCGGTTGTCCTTCATTGTTCAGAATAAATACAAGTTGTTAATAGTCAGGGGGCTCCTCTTATGTATAAACTCTCTTTTGTTGTGAGGTGTAAAAAATTTAATAATCAGAATGAAACGGTCGGCGCCTTTTCTGCTCCAGTCTCAGCCTTGAAGTTGCCTTTGGTGTTGAAACCGAACATTCCGGCGAAGATGTTTGTCGGGAAACTGCGAACAGTCACGTTATATTCCTGTGCAGCTTCGTTGAAATTGCGTCGTGATTCGGCGATGCGGTTCTCAGTGCCCTCCAGTTGAGCCTGTAGTTCGCTAAACTGCTGGTTGGCTTTCAGATCGGGGTATGACTCAGAAACGGCGATCAGACGTCCCAAAGCCTGTGTTACAGCTCCCTGAGCTTCCTGATATTCGGCCAGTTTCTCTGGAGTCAGGTTTGTCGGGTCAACTGTGATTTGTGTAGCTTTAGAACGAGCCTCGATTACAGCCTTAAGAGTCTCGCTCTCGTGGCTTGCATAGCCTTTGACGGTGTTCACCAGATTTGGAATTAGGTCAGCGCGTCGTTGGTATTGTGTTTCCACGTCGGCCCATGCGCGCGATACGGTCTCGTCTTGAGAAACCATATTGTTGTATGATTGACAGCCGCCGATTAGGACTATAACAAATAACGCTACTGCGATAAAAATGTAGATAGTAGATTTTTTCATTGTTGTGAAGAATTTATTGTTGTTACTATTAGTCAGAATCGTCCTCCTGCTCCTCCTCCGCCGAAACTGCCTCCGCCGAAACTGCCTCCGAATGAGCCTCCACCTCCGAATCCCCCACTGAAGCCTCCTCGTCTGCTGCTGCCGAAAATGCTGCCGGCTGCTGCGCCTCCGATACCGCCATTGATGTCCTCGTCCCAAGTACGCAGTTGTTCGAAATGGCAGTTGGTGCATCTGTATGTATCGTGGTGTGTGCAAATCCCGAGTAGTCTGTTTTTCGTCACTTTTCCCCCAACGAATTTCATTGTGTGTTTATGACAGTTGGGGCAGATGGCTTTTTTGCGTTCATAAGCCACAACTAAAAATAAGAATAAGCCAAGGATTCCTAGGCAAACGAGCACGGCTATCAGAGCTGCAGCGACGTCCACCTCGTTCTCGAAATCGGTCTTTCCCACTAACGAGTCGTCTCCGTCAACATATTTGGTTATGGCACGCACAGTGGCAAGCATAGCTTCGTCCCAGTCTCCTTCGCGTAATGCAGGCAGCATCTGGTTGTTCTCGATGCGTTTGCAGATGGCATCGGGCAGAGTTCCTTCAATGCCTCTTCCTGTAAGTATATAATAAGCTCTGTCTCTAGTGGAGAGCAGTATGATGAGGCCTGTGTTCTGCTCTTTGCTTCCTACTCCATACTTGCGTCCGAGTGCCATACAGAAGTCGTATGGTTCTCCTCCCTCGATGTGTTCGACCACTGCCAGGATGGTTTGTACGCCATGTGCTTTTTCCATCTCTCCGAGCCACATATTGAGGGAGTCCACAGCCATCTGAGTAAGAATACCATCGGGGTTGGAGACATATTGCGATTTATCCTTCAGATAGGGTATTGGCAGATTGTCGGGCGTGTATGTTGAGGCACGGCCGACTGACAGCGGCAGTGAGATAGGAGTGAGCATAGATACGAGCGTAGAGAGCATGAATAATGCGAGGAACGCTATGAGGCGTATCGCCGATGAAGCCTTTGTCTGCCTCTTTCTCTGCTTCCTTTTTATGTCGTAAATCAAAAATCCTTTCATCTCAAATACACATAATCAGTTATAAACGCATTCAGCTATTCCAAAACTCCCAACTGGCCAGAGCCTGACGGTGTAGCATCTCAAGTCCGTTTTTCACTTTGGCGCCCTGGCGTCGTCCATTGCGCATGAATAGGGTAATTTCCGGGTTATAGACAAGGTCGTATAGCAGGTGACGGTTTGTGAGCGTCCGGTATGGAATCTCGGGACAGGAATCTGTATGCGGATGCATACCCAAAGGGGTGCAGTTGATTATTATAGTATATTCCGCCATTATTTCCGGGCTTAGGTCGGAGTAGGAGAGTGTTTGTCCTGCTGCAGAGTCGGAGTTAGGCTGAGTAATCGTTTTTCTGCTTACATATCTCCATTCGATGCCCAACTTTTCCAATCCGCGGCATACAGCCTTCGATGCGCCGCCGGTTCCGAGTATGAGTGCTTTTCGATGGTGCCTTTCCAATAGGGGGCGTATGCTGTCAGTGAAACCTATTATGTCCGAGTTGAAGCCTTTCAGCCAAGGGGAGGCGTCATCCCGATGTTCAATCTTTACCACGTTGACGGCCCCTATTGCCTGTGCTTCATCAGAGAGTTCATTAAGATATGAAATAATCGCCTGCTTATATGGTATAGTAACGTTCAGCCCACACAAACTCGGATGCTCATCAAGAACCTTATTCAGCTCGCTGATGTCTGGCATATCGAAGTTGAGATACTCGGCATCTATCCCCTCGCGGACAAACTTTTCATTAAAGAATGCGCGAGAGAATGAATGTCCAAGCGGATGGCCTAATAGTCCGAATTGTTTCATTACCAATAATTTAATATGTGTAAAGGCGTATAGGCTTATAGCCTCTGTGCCAGCCAGTCGCTGATGTTCTTTTCTATTCTGGCGGCTATGTCGGTTGGGGCGGCTTTCTCAAATTTTTCGCCTACTATATGCTCGTATAGTTCGATATATCGGTCGCTGATGCTTTGTGCGAACTCATCTGTGATTTCGGGCATTACGTCGCCCGGACGGTTCATAAAGTTGTGATCAATAAGCCACTGGCGCACAAATTCCTTGGATAGTTGCCGCTGCGCCTCCCCCTTTTCAAAGCGCTCTTCATAGCCGTCAGCGTAGAAGTAGCGACTGCTGTCTGGAGTGTGAATTTCGTCGATGAGGATTACTTTACCATCTCGTTTACCAAACTCATATTTCGTGTCTACGAGGATGAGTCCCTTGGCAGCAGCTATCTCAGAACCGCGTTTGAAAAGTGCACGGGTATAGCCCTCCATCACGGCATAGTCTTCGGCACTTACTATTCCCTGTGCGATGATTTCTTCCTTGGAGATATTCTCGTCGTGCCCCTCGTCGGCCTTTGTTGTCGGGGTTATGATGGGTTCAGGGAAACGTTCGTTCTCCCGCATCCCGTCTGGCAGAGGCACTCCGCAGAGTGTTCGTGCACCATTCTTGTATTCGCGCCATGCAGAGCCAGTAAGATAGCCTCTGATGATCATTTCTACGCGGAATCCCTCAGCTTTCAGTCCTACTGTAACCATAGGGTCGGGTGTGGCGAGTTTCCAGTTGGGAACGATGTCGGCTGTGGCGTCTAGGAATGCTGCTGCAATTTGGTTGAGCACCTGTCCCTTGAATGGTATGCCCTTTGGCAGCACTACGTCGAACGCGGATATGCGGTCTGTGGCAACCATCACCATGATGTCGTCGTTGATATTATATACATCGCGTACTTTGCCGTGATATACACTCTTTTGTTCCTTGAAACGGAAGTCGGTTTTTGTTAAAGCATTCATTTTTATATTTTTTAGATGTGAGCAGAAAAAGATTTCAGTTGGATTGCTTGGAGTCATAGGCATCATAGGCCTCCACAATGCGTGTTACCAGGCGGTGGCGCACTATATCCTTCTGGTTTAGTTCAACGAAGGCGATTCCTTCCACCTCCTTCAATATGTGGAGCGCCTCGATGAGCCCGCTCTTCTGTGTTCGCGGCAGGTCGATCTGTGTCAGGTCGCCCGTGATGATCATCTTAGTGTTCATTCCCATACGTGTTAGAAACATTTTGATTTGGGCTGGAGTAGTGTTTTGAGCCTCGTCGAGAATCACCACGGCGTCGTTAAGTGTGCGTCCGCGCATGAAAGCCAGCGGCGCAATCTGAATTATGTTCAGTTCCATCATCTCTTGCAGTTTGGCCTGTGGAATCATATCCTCGAGCGCGTCATATAGCGGTTGCAGATAGGGGTCAATCTTTTCTTTCATGTCGCCCGGAAGAAAACCGAGCTTTTCGCCGGCTTCCACAGCTGGGCGGGAGAGGATGATGCGCCGGATTTCCTTGTTCTTCAGGGCGCGCACTGCCAGCGCTATGCTGGTATAAGTTTTTCCGGAGCCGGCCGGTCCTATGGCGAAGAGCATATCGTGGGTGCCGAAGTCTTCTACCAGCCGCCGTTGGTTCTGGCTACGGGCCGTAATTGGCTTCCCGGTTACGGAATAGACGATCACGTCCTTTCGTCCTTCACGTTTGTCTTCTTCACCGTGAATTATGTTCAGGATATCTTCTTCATTAAGGCTGTTGAACTGTGCACAGTGGTTTTGCAGTTTGTTTATCTGCTCCTCGAAATTACTTATAGCTTCTTCTTCCCCCATAACTTTAATTATGTTCCCGCGCGCGATGATTCGCAATTTGGGGTATAGGGCTTTCAGCATCTGCATGTTCGCGTTGTGCACTCCGAAGAAAACTGCGGGGTCAGCCTCGTCTAGGATAAGGTGCTTTTCTATCATCCTTTTTGTTCGAGTATCGCTTTAAGCATTAATTTTGGCGCAAAAATACTAAAATATGTCGTTATAATGATGTAAAATAAGAAAAACTTTCTACCTTTGCGCGCGTTTTTAGCAAAGGAGCATTGAGAAAACTTAGGAAAGACATATTTTTGAAACTTTCAGGCGGCATTTTGGCCGTTCTGTTTCTTGTGCGTTTGTGTAATCCTGAAGTTAACGACCATGTCCTGCAGACTTCTGCGGCTGACACGCTTGCAGTGCCTGCCCTTTCCACTCCCGACTCCCTAATCGTATCCAAGCCGCTGCCCACAATACATTCTGTTCCGACGCGTTTCCGCAGGGCTGATGGTTCGGCTGTGAAGCATCCTATTTATTCCGTCAGTTCATACAGGGATTGTTTTCCTGACCTGCAGGAGGTGCATTATCCATCTGCCCGTTGCTATGGTGTCCGTCCTGTGCAGAACAGGGAAGAGGCCGAGCAGCATAAGGACAAGTTGGTTTTTGTCGGCGCCAATCCTTATTATAAAATGGATGATGCCATGAACCGCAGCATTCCTTATCTGGTTCCGAAAGCCAGCCTGCTGCTTCATGACATAGGCCGGAGATTCCTCGACTCGCTGGCAATCAAGGGTGTCCCCCTACATACCATAATTGTGACCAGCGTGCTACGCACAGAGGAAGATGTAGCCAAACTTCGGCGCATTAATGGTAATGCCTCTGAGCAGAGCTGCCATCGCTTTGGAACCACTTTTGACATTTCATACAATCGCTTTCATACCGTTTCTCCTCCTTCCGGTCCGGAGCGCAGGACTGTGCGTAATGATACCCTCAAATATATTCTCTCTGAGGTCTTGCGTGACATTCGTGCGGAAGAGCGTTGTTATGTAAAGTATGAAGTGAAGCAAAGCTGTTTTCATATTACAGTGCGCTGATGTTGAGCATCATTTCTTTGTTCAAACGTTAAAGGATTTAAAAAGTTGTTATTCGATTAAACTTTGGTTTAGTTGGGTGGTCATAGATGACGTAAGCGCCTACGAGATTAAACAAGAAAAACAACAAACTTAACAAATCCTTTAAACAAATGAAAAAGAGTTTATTTGCAATAATGTTGGCAGTCGTTTCCTTCGCATGTGTTCAGACTGCAAATGCACAAGATAACCGTGATGCACGTCGTCAGGAGATGCAGAAGAAGATGATGGAGCGGGTAGAAAAGAACATTAAACTTGACGATTCTAAAAAAGCTAAGTTCGAGGAGATTTATAGCCGATATCAGACAGAGCTTTTCTCCGTGCGAAGCGACCGTCAGAATGCTCGCCAGAGAGATGAAAAGAAGGCTGAGAAACTTACTGACGACGAGGCAACAGCCCGTTTGCAGGCTCAGTTCCAGCGTCAGGCTGAGCAGATTCAGCAGCAGCAGACCCGTCTTGAAATTCAGAAGAAGTATTGTGCAGAGTTCTCCTCTGTACTCACCCCGCAGCAGTTGGTAATCCTCTATCAGCCCCAGCAGGAACGTGGCAACCGTCAGGGAGGTCAGCGTCAGGGAGGTCAGCGTCAAGGCGGTTTTGGTGCCCCGGGTGCCGGTGGTGGCTTTGGCGGCGGTTTCTGATAACTTCTGGAATCAGCTGTCATCAAGAAAAAACTAACTGATTACGAGGGCCCTGTGTTCTGAAAGCCATAATGTGGCATCCGGGACACAGGCCTTTTTTGTGTTAAAGCCAAATCGGGGATTATATATTCAATTATAACTTTTATCTTTGCATTAGACCGAACTTTACACTTATTCTTTTATGCTTCTTTTCATGTCATAGAATCATCTTTTGGGGCACCTCGCTCATTGTTTTCCTTCTCCGAATCCAATGTTTTTCTGAAAAAAACGGCAAACTATCCACCCGCTACATCAATCTTTATGTCGTAAATCCTAAAGACCGGATTGTGTTAAATGTTTGACTTTTAAAAAAAGAATAGTGATTAATTTTGCAATTTCATCAAAGAGGAGTATCTTTGCCCACGAAATCACACTTTAAATTATTTTATTATGAGAAAACTTTACTCTTTTTTGTTTGCTGTCATGACCTTATGCGGTCTTGCACAGGCACAAACCGTGACTTTCGTAGCTGGTACGGACGTATATAGTTCGACCGATGCTGGAGCTCACCAGCTCACCAAGGATGGCGTCACAATTGCTGTATCTAAAGGCACTTTCGGCCGCACTGACAATTATCGTGTTTACAAAAGCGAAACGTTGACAGTATCTTCTACAGTGGGTGATATTGAAAGTATCGTAATTGTATGTACCTCATCCAATCCGGCAAGTAATTTCGATGCGTTTGAGGGATTGAGCATTGACGGTAACAATGGTGTATGGACTGGCTCAAGCGAATCAGTTTCCTTTACTGCAGGGAAAGCCCAGGTTCAGATGAAATCTATTGAGGTTACCATCAAGAATGCAGACCCTAATTATGTGGCAGCTCCGAGAATCTCTCCAGAGACAGGCACCTACTATGAGACTCAGCAGGTAACCCTCTCAGCCGCTTCAGATGCTACTATCTACTACACTATCGACGGCAGCACCCCAACAGCATCCAGCACTCTCTACTCTGAGCCGTTCGCTGTTGAGGCTACAACCACCGTCAAAGCTATCGCCGTGAAGGGTGAGAACTTAAGCGAGGTCGTTGAGAGCGTCATCACCATCGAGACTCTCCAGACTTCCACTATTGCCCAGGTTATCGCAGCTGGTGCTGTTGATGGCGCAAGCACTTCTGCTACAGTCGTTGCTGCCTGCAAGTCCGGTATCCTGCTTGGCGACGGCACAGGCTATATCTTCACTTACACCGGTGCTGCTCCCGAAGTTGCTGTAGGCGATGTCGTCACCGTTGCCGGTAAGGTAAGTTCATACGGCGGATGCCTCCAGTTCAGCAACGCCACAATCACCAAGACAGGCACAGCTACTGTTACCTATCCCACAGCTAATGTTATCAACGGCGCCGGACTGGATGCTCTCGTAGCCTCTCCTGCTGTCACTTTCATCTCTGTTGAAGGAACAGTATCCAGTGTAGGAACTTACAATAACTTCACCGTGGAAGGTGCAACCGCTACAGGTTCAATCCTTGCTACAGATGCCGTTCTTGGCAATGTCGCCGTTGGTGACAAGGTAACAGTGACCGGTTTCTTCATTTATAATAGCGGCAGCGGCAAGTATGGAAATATCATCGCTACCGAAATTGCTTCTGAAGGCGGTCAGGGCGAAACTGCTACTTACGAGACCCTTGATGCTATGTATGCAGCTGCAGCCCAGCTCGAAGCCGGTGCCAAGCAGAACTGCGAATTGACAGCCACTGACCTCGTCGTTACTTATGTCAACGGCAAGAATATCTTCGTCACTGACGGCCAAAAGGGATTCATCTTCTATACCGCTTCCAGCGTAGAACTCGCTGCTGGTGACCAGTTCTCAGCCACTGTCAAGGGGCAGCTCACAGTCTATAACGGAACTACTGAGATCAGCAATGCTGAATTCTCCGACCTTGTCGTCAAGGCATCTGGTGTCTCTGTCACACCGAAGGAGATTTCTATGGCAGAATTCGCTTCCAACTTCGCCGCCTACGAGAGCATGCTTGTGGCAATCAAGAACGTCTATGTCACCGTCAACGAAGGAACCATCAAACTAAACGACGAGGACTTCGAGAACGAAGGCATCTTCTATGACAAGTTCAAACTTGGCCTCACCGACATGACATTCTCTGATTCCGAGGCTTACAATGTGGTGGCTCTTGTCGGTCTTTATCAGGGCAAGAACGACACTGAAGCAAAAGCTCAGCTCTATCCCCGCGATCTCTCTGAAATCGTGAAGGCCAGCGAGGCCAGTCTGAAGGATGCAGAGGCCGCCTGGAGCGTAGCTTCCGTGACCACAGCCGTCGGAGGTTCAGTTAATGCCACCTTCTCTTCCCAGAGCAATGCCGCAGTTACATACACTTCTTCTGACGAGAGCGTAGCTACGGTTTCTTCTCAGGGCGTCATCACCATCATCGGCGCTGGCGTTGCCACAATCACCGCTTCCCAGGAAGCCACAGCCACCTATCGTGCAGCTTCTGCAACCCTCGTCGTTTCAGTCACCTCTGGTGCAGACGGCTCTCTGCAGAATCCTTATCTCTGTGCTGACGTGCTGGACGCTCCTATCTCTGTCAAGACCGACACCCTCAACGCCGATGGTTGGGTGAAGGGATATATCGTTGGATTCATCGGCGGTTCTGCCATGAACAAGGCTGTTGTTGGCCGCGAAGCTTTCGCTGCTGCAGACTCCATTTACGTTTCCAACCTGCTTGTTGCTGCCAGCGCAGATGAGACCGATGCCGCCAACTGCGTGCCCGTCAACCTGGCCAACAAGTCTGCTGCTCGTGCAGACCTTAACTTGCATGACAATCCCGCTAAGTTAGGTACACAGGTATGGGTTCGCGGTATCATCACTCTGTATATGGGTGCCAAGGGCGTGAAGAACGTTTCCGAATACAGCATAGACGGCGAGAATGTCGCAACTGCAGTTCGCAGCATCGCAGCTGACGCTGCCAGCGGCGCAATCTACAACATCGCCGGCCAGCGCGTAAACAAGACAGCCAAGGGCCTGTACATCATCGGTGGGCGCAAGGTCGTCATCAAATAATAAAACAGTCTGACAATTCTGTTTTTCATGGGAGTTCCGCCTAGACGGGACTCCTTTTTTTGTGTTAATGCAACTTTCTTGTTCATAATTTTTGCCGAGTGGGTAAAAAGCACTACATTTGTCGCGATTAAACTCTTATAATACTAACTTGTCTTATCAGATAAAGCCATGAAGAGATATGTTTTGTCCTGTGTCTCTGCATTCCTGATTTCGTTGCTTGCACACTCGCAGTCGGTAAATTTAGCTACATATTACTCCAAAGCCAACGGCAAAAATAAAGCCGCTTTGAAGTCCGCGATGTCCGACATCATCAGTAGCCACACCGTCATCAGTTACGATGGACTTCACGAAGCCTATAAGACATCTGACATTCGCCCCGACGGAAAACTGCGCGATTGGTATTCCAACATCACGAACTTCGTGCCCGTCACAGACAAGGCCGGAAGTTACAAGAAGGAGGGCGACTGCTATAACCGTGAGCACAGTGTACCGCAGAGCTGGTTCAACAAGGCCAAGCCGATGGTGAGCGACCTAGTACATGTCATCCCTACCGACGGCTATGTGAACAATCGCCGCAGCAGCTACCCCTTTGGTGAGAACAAAGGCGAGATATACATGTCGGCCAATGCGTACAGCAAGGTGGGGGCTTGCACTGTGAGCGGATACAGCGGCACATGCTTCGAACCCAACGATGAAATCAAGGGAGATATTGCACGCATCTATTTCTATATGGTCACCTGCTATGAAGACAAGATAAGCAGTTGGAATGGTGGCACTGCCTCGCAGGTGTTCGATGGTTCTACATATCCGGGCCTCAAAAAGTGGACTCTTGAAATGATGTTGCGGTGGGCCAAACAGGATCCTGTTGACAATGTGGAACTGGCACGCAACGAAGCTGTTTATAAGCTGCAGAAGAACCGTAATCCTTTTGTTGATTACCCCTCCCTTTGTGACTACGTGTGGGGTGACAGCATTAACTATTCCTTTGATGTCACCAAGGAACATGTTGTTGACTCCGGTGGCTCAGGTGAAGAAGGCGGCTCAGGTGAAGAAGGCGGTTCAGGTGGCGAAGGCGGTTCAGGTGGCGAAAGCGGCCAGGGCGGTTCGGGTGAAGAAGGCGGTAGTGGAGAGCAGTCAGACCCTTCAGCCTCCTCCGGGACAATCGATTTCTCCAGATTGGAATGGGCTTCAGCCACACACCCCACCTACGGGAAAGGTTACTCCGCCACAGCTGGCGGCCTCACCATAGGCTATTACGTCAATACCTCCACCAACGCTATGGTTTCCAGCTATAGCGAGATACGTCTCTACGGCGGCGCGGTGCTCGTTATCGGTGGTGCGGACATAGTTAAAGTCGTACTCCATGCAGCCGACACAAAACTGAATGACATGGAAATCCAGGGCGAGACTTACGAGTGGAAAAACAGTTCCACATTGACTTGGACTGGTAAGATGAACCCCTTCGTTGTCCTTGCTTCTGGCGGACAGTCGCGCATTAGCAGCGCCGATGTAACCATTAACAACCCGACTCAGGTCGCCGGCACACCCCACAGACCTTCCTTTCGCCTCGTCTTCGACAGCCAGGGCCGTTTTGTTGGCCGCAGCCTGCCTGATCGTAGCGGTCTTTATCTGGTTCGCGAGGGAGAGAAAACGACAAAAGTAAACGTGAAATAACTGCAATACAATGAGAACGATATTATCCCGGACTAACCTCCTAGCCTGCACTCTTCTCCTAAGCTTCGCCACTGTGGCCCAGGCTGTTGACTTGAAGGATTATTACTCAGCTGCCAACGGCAAGAATAAAGCCGCTCTGAAGACGGCTCTCTACAACATCATTAAGAACCCCGATTGGCCCAGCTATAACTCCCTTTGGACGCATTATTACTACACCGACCGCGCTGCCGACGGGCAAGTGATTGACCGCTATAGCAACGAGAAACGCTACTTCTCCGGCACCAGCGGCTCAGCTGTGAGCGGGATGAACAGAGAGCATGGCATTCCCAAGTCATGGTGGGGTGGAGGTACTGGTCAGCAGGGCAGCGACCTGCACCACGTAATGCCCAGCGATGCCAATTCAAACAGTCGCAAGAGCAACTATGGCATGGGCGTAGTAACTAGCACTGACTATTCCAACGGCATAAAAGTAGGCACAGGAGCCTCAGGATTAAAACTTTGGGAACCGGCCGACGAGTGGAAGGGTGATTTCGCACGCATCTATTTCTATTTTGTCACTTGCTATGAAGAACTCGATGTGACCGAGGCCGAAGGGGCCAACTCCATGTTGGCCGGCACTTACCCCAAACTGCAGTCCTGGGCAAGCAAACTCTATCTTCAGTGGGCAAGGCAGGACCCAGTAAGCGATCTGGAGCGCACACGCAACGAGGTCGTTTATGACATCCAGGGCAACCGCAACCCCTTCATTGACTATCCTAACATCGCAGAATATATCTGGGGAGACAGCGTTGACTACGCCTTCACCACCGACGGCAGTTCATCTGTAGTCCCCGTCCCGCAGCCTCAGCCCAATCCTTCCGACAGTCTTGAACTCCTCTTGGCCGACTTCCTTGCCCAGAGTCCGGGCGATGCAGGATTCTCACTCCTTTCGCTCGATGGTGAGACTTCGGCTATTTGGACGGCTAATAGCAAGTACGGGATGGTGGCAAACGCCTTTAATGCTGGAAAGACAGGCGACGAGTGGCTTGTCTCGCCCGCCATCGAACTTATCGGAGTCGAGGGAGCGACTCTCGAGTTCCTTCACGCCATAGGCTACAACACCTCCTCCGACCCAAGCCAGATGTTTGACATCCTCGTCTCTGACGACTATACTGACGGCGATGCTCCCTCCGATGCCACCTGGACGCCACTCGCTGCACGATGGCCCGATGCTGTAGCTTCCGGCTTCACTCAATATGCAACCTCAGGCGCAATTAGTCTTGACGATTACGCCGGCAGCACCATACATATTGCATTCCGCTACCGCGCTGATAGCTCCCGCTGCTGGGCCTGGGAAATAAAGAACGTGAATGTCAAGGCCCTTCCCGCCAGCTCCATCTCTGCGACCGACAGATATTATTATGCAGCTCAGGGTCTCAGCAAATCCGCTCTAAAGACGGCCCTCCACGACATCATCCAACCTGCAGCCGTGCTTCTTTATGGAGGCAGGGGAGAGGGCTACACTTGGTCGGGATTTGTCCGCACAGACAATCTCGGCGACGGGCACGTTCGCGATCGCTATAGCGACACCGACCGCTCATTCAGCGGTCTTCAGGCTGTCGATGGCATGAATATAGAGCACATCTGGGCAAACTCTTGGTGGGGACACAAGGTCAACAATGCATACTGCGACCTCTTTAACCTCTTCCCCGCTGACGCTGCCGCCAACATGCGCAAGAGCAACAACCCCATAGGTGTAGTTGATGGCAACATTGCCTATGACAACGGGGTCATACGGGTAGGTAAGAGCAGCTCTTACCGCGCCGATTCTGTAATTACAGCGTGGGAACCGGCCGACTGCTGGAAGGGCGACTTCGCGCGTACATATTTTTATATGGCAACTGCCTACGAGCACATGTCCTCTCTTTGGCAGACCCCCGAGGGACTGCTCACTATTGACCCATCTGCCTCCTGGCCGCTGATGCGCCCTTGGGTTTATCAGTTGATGCTCGAGTGGGCTGCTCAGGACCCCGTAGATGACATCGAACGCGCACGTAACGACTCTGTATTCGCCATCCAGGGCAACCGCAACCCGTACATAGACATGCCTCAGCTTGCCGATTACGTCTGGGGAGACAGCATAGCCAGACCCTTCTATATCAATCCTGGATCACTATCTGCCGAGCTCTTCGTGCCCTCCGATGGATCCGTCATCGACTTCGGTTTACAGTCCCTGCAGTGTGAAATGTCGCAGAAGATTGCTGTCCGCGGACGCAATCTTTCCGGAGACATCTCCGTACATTTCGCCGATGGCGAGTCTGATTTCTTAGTGACGCCCTCCGTTCTCACACCCGCGGAGGTGGAGGCGGGTGCAGTGCTCACCATTACTCCTGCAGCCGCAGCTGCAGGCACCTGTTCAGCACTCCTCTCCCTTGACGGAGGTGGTATAAACCATTCAGTGACGCTGCAGATGGAGGTTATCGACGGCATCCCAGCCTATGTCCCCGATGATGTGGTCTGCGGCGTGAATGTAAAGAGTTTCACTGCACGCTGGAAAGACATGTCGCTGGCCGAAGGCGAGACTTATTCACTCGATGTCTATACTAAAGATGGCTCGGGCATACGCACCTCGATATCTGGCTTCCCCGTCGATGTCGCCGACACGTCCTGGACGTGCAGCGGCCTCAAGGCTTCCACCACATATTATTTCCAGGTTTCCACAGCCACGCTGTCGAGCAACGAGGTGCAGGTAGTAATGCCTGATGTGAAGCCCGTATTCGCGGTGTCGCCGTCAACTCTGACCTTCACTACAGTTCCCTCCAAGCCCTCACGTGCCCAGAAGCTGTCCGTCACCACGCTGGCATTCTCAAAATATGAGGTTGCTGTTTCCTGCCCAGCACCCTTCGAGATAAGCGCTGACGGAGATAACTGGAGCCGCGAACTGATTCTCACCACCTATAACCCCACCTTCTATGTGCGTCTCGCAGCAGTAGGGGAGGCCGGTGAATATGATGGTGAGATGATTCTCACAGCTCCTGAGGCCGATGAGCTCGTAGTCGGTCTCTCCGCCTCGGTGGGCGAGGAGTTGGCCTTCTTCGAGAACTTTGAGAGTGGAACCAAAGGCGGTTATGCTGTAGATACAGTGAGTTGTAACGCCGCCTCTTGGATTCTTGCCAACGCTCTTCTCGCCTCCGACGCCAACGCTGCAGGCGGACGTTGTGTCCGCATGAAGATAGGCGGCCGTTTGGAGATGAACGAGGACAAAGCTCGGGGCTGCGACTCGCTGTCATTCTACGCCGGTCTGTATAACAAAGACACCAAACCCCAACTCTCAGTGAGCTACTCACTCGACGGCGGACTCTCTTGGACACCCGTTGTGGAGGCCCTCACCTTCAAGAATGGCGAGTGGAAACTCTACTCTTATGCAATAAAAAAGGACGGCCTCATACGCCTGCGCTTCAACACTCAGGATGGCAACGAGAACCAGCGCCTGAATATCGATGACATACAGATGAGCAACTACAAGCAAAGTAGCTCTCCCGATGCCATCAGCGTCATCAATGCAGACGATGTTAATTCTCAGACATTTATGCTCGACGGACGGCGTGTCAGCAAGACCGCTTCTCGCGGCATATACATCTCTGGCCGCAAAAAGTTTGTAAAATGACCTAATTCCGTAATTCCGTAAATCCGTAATTCCGTAAATCCTTGCGTTATTTCATAGATCTCTCATACGACGGAACAGCCTATCACGGGTGGCAGGTGCAGCCTAATGCAAACTCTGTTCAGGGTTGCTTGCAGGATGCACTTGCCACCCTGCTTCGTCAGCCTGTGGCCACTACGGGCGCGGGCCGCACAGACACTGGCGTTCACGCTCGCTTGATGGTGGCGCATTTCGATTGGGAAGGCCCATTCTTCCCTTCCTTGGAGTCTGCTGAGACAGAAGCCCAGTGCGCCCAACTCGCCTACAAACTGAACAAACTTCTGCCGCGAGACATTGCCATTCACCGCATCTATCCCGTGGCACCGGACGCTCACGCCCGCTTTGATGCTCGTGCGCGTACATATTATTATTATGTACACACGCGTAAGGATCCTTTCCTTGTAGGCCGCAGTTGGTTCTTGCCCAACACGCCCGACTTCGAGGCTATGAACCGTGCCGCAGCCGTCCTCTTCGATTATATCGACTTCACCAGCTTCTCCAAGGTACAGACTGATACCAAGACCAACAACTGCGCTATCATGCACGCCCGATGGGAGCAGGTCTCCGACCATCAGTGGCGGTTCGAAATTACCGCCGACCGTTTCCTTCGCAACATGGTGCGCGCGATTGTCGGGACTTTGATGCTCGTTGGGCGCGGCGACATCGACATCCCTGACTTCCGACGTGTCATCGACTCCCATGACCGCTGCGCGGCCGGCGAGAGCGTTCCTGCATGCGGCCTCTACCTCACAGACATAAAATATCAAACGGATTAATCCTATAATTTAACACCAAAACAGCAATCTACAGTGTGGCTGATTCTTGCCTTTCTCTCCGCTCTCTTTCTCGGCTTCTATGATGTGTCCAAGAAGCAGGCGCTGAAAACTCGAGCCGTGATTCCCGTGCTCTTTCTCAACACCCTCTTCTGTTCTCTCATCTTCCTGCCCGCAGTCATCTGCAGCTACTGCGGTATGATAGGGGAGGAGAGCACCTTCTTTGTACCTTCCACCACATGGGGAGAGCAGAAATACATCTTCCTCAAGGCCTGCATCGTGCTTTCTTCATGGATATGCGGCTATTATGGCATGAAATGGCTGCCCCTGACCATCGTCGGTCCCATCAATGCCACCCGCCCTGTGATGGTGCTTATCGGTGCCTTGTTGGTTTTTGGCGAGCGACTGAACATCTGGCAGTGGATAGGTGTTATTCTCGCCATAGTCAGTTTCTTTATGCTGGCACGCACGGGTAAACGCGAGGGGATAGACTTCCGCCATAACCGTTGGATAGTGCTAATTGTCCTGGCTGCTGTGCTCGGGGCCGTAAGTGGCCTCTATGACAAATACCTTATGGCGCCCTCCGAGTCGGGTGGGGTAGGCCTTAACCGCATGGCCGTCCAGAGCTATTATAATATATATCAGAGCCTTATGATGGGTGTAGTGCTCGTCTGCGATATGAGATATAACAAGAATAGAGAGAGCAGCTCAGCCGGTGCTCCCGACCGAGTCCTCGCGTCTGAGAGCACAGGAACATACACTTCAGAGTCTCAAGGGCTTAAGCCTGTGAGCAGCAGTTCGTTGGTTCCAGAAAGGCCAAGCCTGCTCACCTCGCCCGACCGTTCCCTCCTCACTGTTTTTCTCATCTCACTCTTCCTCTCCATCGCAGATTTCCTCTACTTCTACGCCCTCAGCCTACCCTCAGCTCTCATCTCTGTGGTGTCGATGATACGCCGCGGCAGCGTGTTGGTCAGTTTCAGTCTCGGTGCACTTCTCTTCCACGAGAAGAACCTGCGAGCCAAGGCGCTGGATCTGGCTCTCGTTCTCCTCGGCCTCTTCTTCCTGTGGCTCGGCAGCAGATGACACACTCGTTTCGTCAGCATGTTAACAGAATGGCAGATACCTGCTGCACTCCCATTAAGATAAAAACTCAACATGGCTCACCTTCCGCCTTAACCGATAATAAACAAGAAAATTGCTCACCCGCTGCAGACTCCATTCCTAATCTTTCAACTATAATCTTTAAAAAGCCTCTTGGCCACCCTCCTAACCAATATGACATCACGCCATTTATTCATTATCCTCACAACACTCTTCTGTCTCTCCGGCCCCAAATCCGCATCGGCCGCACAACCTTTTCAGGCTGACTCCATCCCAGCCCCGAAGACCTTGCTGATGCGCGACCTCTTCGCCGCTCTGCCGGACAGCATTTTACCTACCACTACCCGCTACAACCGCCTCGACTGCATCGACTTCATAGAGAATGGTATGGAAGCCAAGGTGCGCGGCGCCTTCAACGAGTTCGTAACTCTCGAAGCACTAACTCCCACCTATCTGCGCTTCACCACAAGCAGTTCCGCATACATAGAGATGAAACTGCTGCCAGTCGCTGACTCACTCATTATATGCCTCGTATCCACAATAGTTACGGGGAGCGATTCCCTGATGCTCAAAGACAGCAGCATCCGCTTTTACACTACCTCGTGGCGCGCCCTGCCCCAATCTGACTTCCTCACTATCCCAGCAGTGCCTGATTTCTGCACCGGTGCCCTCTCCTCCCGTTCCCTTGTCCCTATGGCTGAGGCAGCCCAGCGCAGTCTTATGGATTTCCACCCCATCCACGCTTCCCTCTCTCCCGATTCCCTCACTCTCACCCTCACCCTTCAGACAAGCGACCTGAGTATAGACCAGCGACAAGCCGCCCGCAAAATGGTTCTTCCCCTCACTATGGTTTGGAAGGACTGCAGATGGCAGCGAGGCACGGCCGATTAGCTTTGGCTAAGGCGGGTCGAGGCTCGCGGGTCTTTCTGCTCGAGACTTACAGAACAAGTTGGAGTAAGCTTCCTGGAGTGGTTTAAGAGTGGCCTGCCATTTGAAAAAAAGAATCTGATGAGGGATGACCTGAATCTTGAGTTTACTTCTCAACCAGGATGCGGGCATCTACTGCTACGATGTCGTCGGCGTCTGCCAGAAGCGGGTTAATGTCCATCTCCTTGATTTCTGTGGCAAAGCGTAAGAGGGTGGAGAGACGTACGATGATTTCAGCAAACTTGCGTTCATTTATTCCCTGTTTCCCGCGTGTGCCCTTCAGAATCTTGTATGCCCGCAGGCTGTGGATCATGTTTTCGGCCTCCTCGTAGGAGAGGGGGGCGAGGCCGCTGGATACGTCCCGGAGCACCTCCACGAAGATGCCTCCCAGTCCGCAGAGCACGACATGTCCGAATCGCTGCTCGTATTTCGCACCTATGAACAATTCTGTTCCCTTGAGCATCTTCTGAACCATGACTGCTGTGACGCCGTCGAGTGCCATCATGCGGTCGAATTCCGCTGCGAGGACTTCGCGGCTGCGGATATTCAGTGCCACGCCTCCGATGTCGCTCTTATGTACCGGGCCTACCACTTTGGCCACAACCGGATAGCCGCAGCTGTCTGCAAAGGCAAGCAGTTCCTGCTTGTCGTGGCTGACAAATTCCGGAACGGTCGGGATGCCTGCGCTCTGAAGCAGTTCGTGGACAAGAGATGGCGGGAGAAACTGCGAGTGGCAGTCGCTGCCGCAGGCCGTCGCCTGCTCTCCTACAGAGTCCGCTGCTTGCTGCTTGAGAACTGATGATGAGCCTGTTTGAGCCTCTGGGGTAGGAGTGGTGTCTCCGGAGCCGATAGCGTCGATGATACGTCTGATCTTAGGCACGTCCACCCCGTTGATTACCACATTCTGGTCGGCTGGGGCTGGGGTGCGCATCATCTGCGTGAGGGCTGTGGCCAGGACCACCTCGTCGGAGAAATTCACATGTCCCTTTTTCAGAAATTCGTGAACTTCAGGTCCGGCAGTAGTCACGCTGGGCAGGATGGGGAAGATGGGTTTGTGACACTCCAGAATCTTATGATGCAGCACGTCGTAGGCTTCGTAGAGTTGCACTAGTCCGGGGGTGCCGAATATCACCATTATGGCGTCGATGTCGTCAAACTGATTCTCGCAGTAGTCGATGGCGGTAGCCAGATGTTGCGGGGTGCCTGTGGCGAGTATGTCTATGGGGTTAGCCACGCTGGAGCCGGGAAGCAGTAGCGATTTCAGTTCGTCGGCTTTGGGGCCGCTCAGAGCAGGCACATTCATTCCCCCCTTGGATAGAGCGTCTGTGAGCATCACCCCTGGGCCTCCCGCGTGTGTCACGATGGCGAAGTTTCTGCCTGTGAAGCGGGGTAGGGTGAAGATGCATCCCAGTGTGGTCAGTTCTTCGCGTGAGAAGCATCGAACGATTCCCGCTTTGCGGAAGAGAGCTTCTACGGCGGAGTCGCTGCTGGCGATGGCACCTGTGTGGCTGCTTGCGGCCCGGCTTCCGCTCTCGCTGCTTCCTGCTTTGATAGCTGCTATGCGGCAGCCCTTTCGGATGAGCGAGGTGGCGTGGTATAGCATCTTGTCAGGGTCAGAGATGTTCTCGATATACAGCAGTTTGACGAGCGAGTCACGCTCAGCATCGAAGTGCTCATCCATAAATTCCAGTACGTCCTCAATACCAATCTGTCGGCCGTTGCCCACAGACCATACGGAGTTGAACGGCAGTCCCTTTGTTACGGCGCTCTCGAGCACATAAACCGCAGTGGCTCCAGAGCCGCTGATGAAATCTACCCCCTTGGGAGTGAGCCGGGGAATGGGCTTGGTGAACACCGAGTGGTGCCATCGTGTGAGCAGTCCGATGCAGTTGGGGCCAATCAGAGCGCAGCCAAATTCATGGCAGCAGTTAAGTATTCGCTGTTCGAGAGCGGCGCCCTCGGCAGTCTCTTCGCTGAATCCGGCCGAGATAATGATGAATGCGCGCACGCGTTTCTCTCGGGCAAGGTACTCCACGTAGTCGGGACACAGGCGTGCCGCAACCACGAGGATGGCGAGGTCGGTAGGGGGCAGTTCGCTGACGTCATGGAAGACCCGTATGCCCTGAACCTCGTCCTCCTTGGGGTTGAGAATTCGCAGGGTGCCGCTGTAGTTCCCTCCGAGGATGTTCCTGACTACGGCTCCGCCGGGTTTGTGTATGTTGTTGGAGCCGCCGACCACGACGATGCTCTCCGGTTGCAGCAATTGTTGATTAATCATTAGTCTAGAAGGTATAAGTTGACGTTTAGTGCTACAAAAATAGATAAAACTGACGTATTTACGCAAAGAAAGTGAAAAAACTTTCAATTTTACACATTTAATTTTCAACTTTTGATTACCTTTGCATCAATTGTTGCACAAAAACACAATTAACAAGATGATTTGGAACCCCAACAAGGAATGTATGAGCCGCGACGAGATGAGCGCGCTCCAAGGCAAACGTCTCCACAAGATCGTGGAATATGTCTATCACAACGTACCCTTCTACCGCAATAAACTGCAGGAGATGGACATCCGTCCGGACGATATCCAGACGATAGAGGATATTCGCAAACTGCCGTTCACCACTAAGAAGGACCTGCGTGACAACTACCCCTTCGGACTGCAGGCCGCGCCTCAGAGCGAAATCATAAGGGTGCACGCCTCAAGCGGAACTACGGGCAATCCCACTATCGTGGGCTATACGCGCAAGGACATCGGCGTATGGAGCGAGTGCATGGCCCGCTGTCTCACGGCCTACGGCGTGACGCGCGACGACATCTTCTCTGTGTCTTACGGTTACGGCCTCTTCACGGGCGGCCTTGGCGCACATTACGGCGTGGAGCATCTGGGGGCTTCGGTAATCCCCGCGGGAACGGGCAACACCGAGAAACATCTGAAACTCATCCGCGACCTCGGCATTACGGGTATCGCCTGCACACCGTCATACGCACTCTATCTGGCCGAGACGATGGACAAGCTTGGCATCCGCAAGGAGGACATCAAACTGCGAGTAGGTGCCTTCGGCGCAGAGCCCTGGACGGAAAACATGCGTCATGAAATCCAGGAACGCCTCGGACTGAAGGGATATAACCTGTATGGCCTCTCGGAGGTTATGGGGCCGAGTGTGAGCTACGAATGCCAGATGCAGCACGGCTCACATATATGTGAAGACCATTTCTACCCCGAAATAATAAATCCCGTAACCCTGGAGCCGCTACCTTCCGGACAGACCGGAGAACTGGTGTTCACGACTCTGACTAAAGAGGGGATGCCCGTGCTGAGATATCGTACCCGTGACCTCTGTTCCCTGCTCCCGGGCACATGCGACTGCGGCCGCACCAGCGTGCGAATGGGCCGAATCGAAGGCCGTTCGGACGATATGCTCATCATCCGCGGCATCAACGTCTTCCCCTCACAGGTGGAGAGTGTGGTGCTGTCAATGCCCGAATTTGCACCGCGATACATGCTCATCGTGGACCGCATCAACAACCTCGACACGCTCGAGGTGCAGGTGGAAATCCGGCAGGAGTTCTTCACAGGCGTCTTCGACACGCCGGCCGCCATAGACCAGCTGGAGAAGAAACTGGCTTCGAAACTGAAGAGTGTGCTGAGCATCTCGGCCAAGGTGAAGCTGAAGGCCCCGAATACCATAGAGCGCAGTCAGGGCAAGAGCGCCCACGTGATAGACAACCGCAAACTGTAACTCTTGCAGGAATATGAAATTCCCCAACCATCGTTGATGACGACGGCAAGGAAGAGTTGGCCACCTCGTATATGCTTTGCCAATAGGCTGTCCCCGCAACTCAAAAAACGATAACAAACAACAAAAAATAATTTAAGAAAAAAGGAAATGACCGATTACAGTTCACCTTATTTCAACCCAGAACACGAGACTCTGACGCGCGAACAGATAGAAGCCCTGCAGCTTGAACGGCTGCAGAAGACTGTGCGCCACTGCATGAACAACGAGTTCTACCGCAGGAAATTCGCCGAGGCTGGCATCACCCCCGATGATATACGCAGTCTGGACGACGTGCGCAAACTGCCGTTTACCACCAAGCAGGACCTGCGCGACACCTACCCCTTCGGTATGGCTTGCGTACCACTGCGCGACTGCGTGCGACTGCATTCCAGCAGCGGCACTACAGGTAACCCCACTGTAATCCTGCACACCCAGCGCGACCTGGACGAATGGGCCAATCAGGTGGCAAGAAACCTGTGGATGGTGGGTTTGAGGCCTGACGACGTGTTTCAGAACTCGTCAGGTTATGGCATGTTCACCGGAGGACTCGGCTTTCAGTATGGAGCCGAGCGGCTGGGGATGCTCACCGTTCCGGCTGCCGCCGGCAATTCCCTGCGCCAGATAAAGTTCATCAAAGACTTCGGCACCACAGCCATCCATGCAGTGCCATCCTACGTCACACGACTCTATGAGGTGATGAAGGAGGAGGGCGTTGATCCGCGTCGTGACACCAAACTGAAAGTGCTTGCCATCGGCGCAGAACCCCACTCGGAAGAGCAGCGCCAGCGCATCGAGCAGATGATGGGCGTGAAAGCATACAACTCCTTCGGAATGAGTGAGATGTGTGGTCCTGGAGTGGGATTCGAATGCCCCGAACAGAACGGGCTACACTTCTGGGAAGATTACTACATAGTAGAGATTGTGGACCCCGAGACGCTGGAGCCCGTGCCCGACGGAGAAATCGGAGAACTGGTGCTCACCACCCTCTGCCGCGAGGCTATGCCTCTGCTGCGCTATCGCACACGCGACCTCACCCGGGTGCTCGGACGCTCATGCCCCTGCGGACGCAACCACATCCGTCTCGACCGAATGCGCGGACGTTCAGATGACATGATGGTGCTGCGCGGAGTCAACATCTTCCCCATTCAGATAGAGAAGATTCTCATGCAGTTCCCCGAACTGGCCAGCAACTACCTTATCACACTCTCCACCGATGAGGAGAACGACAACATGACTGTAGAAGTGGAACTGGCACAGCCCACCGACGACTTCAAGCAGCTGCTCGACCTCGAACGTGAGATACGCCGCCGGTTGAAGGATGAAATCCTCCTCACCCCGATAGTGAAACTTGTGGCCAAAGGCACCCTGCCCGTAAGCGAGGGCAAGGCCGTACGTGTCGTTGACAAGCGCAAAGTATATCAATAGGATATGCCAGAAATCATCCTTGTAACACATCAAACATCCTTACACATATTATAAACATCATCTTTATACATCATCCTTATAACATATTGATATTATGACTATTCATCAACTATCCATCTTTATCGAGAACCGCTCTGGCACCCTCATCAAAGTTCTCGACGCGCTGAAAGAAGCTAATATCCAGATTATTGCATCCACAATCGCTGACACAGCTGACTATGGAATCTACCGCATCATCTGCAGCGAACCGTTGCGCGCATGCGAAGAACTGAAGAAAGCCGGCGTCGCAGTCGCCATTAGCGAGGTGTTTGTGATTTCCATAGACAACAAACCCGGCCGCGCCGCCGATGCCGTGAAAGCATTCAGCAAGGCTGGAATAGACATCACATACATGTATAGCTTCCTCAACGAGAACCGCGGCCTCCTCATCTTCCGCACCAACGATAACGATAAGGCTCTGCAGATTATCAAAGAGAACAACATGCAGGCTATCAGCGAAGACGCCCTCCAGAGTATGTGATCGAGCGCCAGCGGCCGATGTCTGAAGGCCCACTCCCAACCCCTCCGAGAGAGCATCTACCTGCTCAGATGAAGATTTTGGGCTGATTATTTGGCAGTTTGGAGGAAATGCAGTACCTTTGCGCCCGCAAAAAACGCTGGTACACAAGCCCAGCAAGTATTAACCGCAGGTACACAAGCCCTGCAAAACAAGTTACATAACGTTATGAAAAAAGGTATTCACCCCGAGAACTATCGTCCTGTTGTATTCAAGGATATGAGTAACGGCGACATGTTCCTCTCCCGCTCCACAGCCCGCACCACTGATACCGTGGAATTCGAAGGCGAGGAGTACCCCGTAGTAAAGCTGGAAATCTCCAGCAGCTCACACCCCTTCTATACTGGTAAGAGCAAGCTCGTTGACACCGCCGGACGTGTCGATAAGTTCATGAGCCGCTACGCTCGCAGCCGCAAGTAATCAGGCGCTGCAATTCTCTGCGGGGAGCCATTTAGGCATAAACACCCCAACACAGGCGTGAGACTGACGAGTCCCACGCCTTTTCTTGTTCGCCCGACATGGGCATAATCTAACGGGTGCAAGTCCCGAGCGCGGCCTAATAGCGGCAAGCGCACAGCCAATGACAAGGTGCCAACGGTGACGTTGGGTCTGAAGGAAGTCAGCGGCAAATCACTGGCCT
>JAILPK010000081.1 GCA_024699495.1 Bacteroidaceae bacterium
CTGACTTTCAATACCCGAGCCATCTCGCTCTATCTCTGCTGTTTGTTGGATTTACCCTGGCTATATTTCCTGATTGAGATAATATGTCTATCAGCTCTCTGCGAATACATGCGTCGCCGTCATGAAAAATTATCATCAGAACTTCTGGACGACCGCCTATTATCGTGAGGAAAAGCGGATTTATTTTGATTTCCTAGGGATGCGTTATTATAGGTTACTAGCAAAGAAGTCGGCCAGCGTGTCCCAGGGAATCATATTCTTCGGTTCGCCCTTGCCTGCAGCTTCGGTATAACCTCCATCGTAGAGGTCGCAATGAGAGGCTTCGGGGATAATCAGCAGCTGCTTGTTCTCGGGATTGGGATTGGGCTCTCCAACGAACTTGTAGCCCTCGGCCTTACCATCCACCATATAGTGGTAGGCAGCTTCACCGAAGTAGCGCGAGTGGGCATCGGCGCCGTGCATCACGAGGACAGCCGAGCGGATCTCATTGATATAATAGAGAAAACGACTGTTAGAGTAAGCCTGGGTACCGATGACTCGCCAGCCATCGTTGGAGTTGCCTGAGCGCTTGTGATAACCGCGACTGGTCTTATAATAATCATGGTAGTCGTGAACGAAACGGGGCGCCTGAGGCGGCACGGTATCCGGTACCCCACCCGCCATGGCCTTCGGGTCGTTCAGACGCTGCTGAGAGAGGTTCAGGCGATTCTTATATCGCGCCGCTTCCAGGTCGAAGGCATCGTTGTAATCGTTGCCGCTAACGCGCGTCATGTCGTACATCGTACTGGCTACCGTGGCTTTGATGCGCGTGTCGGCAGCGGCAGCATTCAGAGCGATACCACCCCATCCGCAGATGCCGATGATACCGATCTTCTCAGCATCCACATTCTCCTGTACAGAGAGAAAATCAACGGCGGCCAAGAAGTCCTCGGTATAGGAAGGGTCGAAGGCTAACGTCACGAATCCACGCTCGGCCATCTTCATAGCATAAAGACCGCTCGACTGCTCCTTGCATGCCCCAAAGGGTCCGCTCACAGCAATGGCCGCCAGCTTTCCCTCTGCATCTTTCGGTGTATAGAGGTCGGCTGCCAGCGTCAGCCCATACTGCGTTTCAAACGTCACCTTCCGGTGGTTCACTTTCTCACTCAGCGGGAACACCTTGTCCCACTCCTGCGTCAATTCCAACGTTGTCATAGCTTCCTTGTTTTGATTGTTTTCGCTCTTCTGTGTGCAACCCATGAGCATGAAGCCCATCAGAGTTGCATATAATATCATTTTCTTCATACATTAAACACCTTTTCCCATTTCAAATGCTTCCAGCAATTTACTGTTGCCTTCAATCTCGCGCGGTTTATCCACTCCTCCGCAGAAGAGCGTTCCTGCCAGCCGACTCTTAGGAAAACAGGCTATCCATCCTCCCAACCCTGTCTCTGCGCGCTTGGGTGTCTGCTCTTCGTCATCTGCAGCCGTAGTGAGCAGATAAACGTCACGGAACTTGTAGTCTTGCGAATACATGGCATTCATACGGTCGATGAGAGTCTTCATCTGTCCGCTCATCTCATAATAATAGATAGGTGTCGCCCATGCGACGACATCGGCCTCCAACACCTTCGCCATGATGTCATTCACATCGTCTTTGATGACACATTTTCCCAGCTGATGGCAACCCATACACCCCATGCAGAACTTGATGTCCTTGCCTGCGAGTGAAATCTTCTCCACTTCGTTTCCGGCAGCCTTGGCGCCTTCCACAAACTTGTCAGCGAGCATGTCGCTGTTTGAACCACAACGAAGACTCGTCGAAATAACTATTACGCGTTTCATATTTCTATCTGATTATTTTCTTTCCGTTTCTGATATAGACGCCCTTTGTGGGTTCCTGTCTGAATGCTACACCCATCAGCGCCAACCCATGAACATTTTGGTAGTCTCTTGCCCAGTTGGGGCATCATCGTGACCAATTCTTAACTGGGTGCAAAGGTACAACGATTTTCCGACAATATGGTTTCACTGAAGCATCTTTATTTTCACTTTTTGCACAAATCGTTTCTTTTTTCAGAAAATAATGCGTAATTCAACTTTCGGAAGTAGTTAAGGAGTTAGGGAGTTATGGAGTTAAAGCCAATACTCTGCTGCTCCAAATATAGCTCCCATCACAGCTCCTCTTTTCTGCCTCAGACATTTGGCATAACTCCTGTCCGAAGGACGAGC
>JAILPK010000082.1 GCA_024699495.1 Bacteroidaceae bacterium
GGACTACAGGCAGGGGCATGGCCCCTGCATCATGGCACCCCCACCACCCAAAGTCCCGAAGGGACGACAGAACTCGGGTAACAAACTGGCCTAATTAGCGCCGTAACTATGTCATAATTCCATCCACACAGGTCAAAAAAATCCACCGTTGAAGGACGATGGATCAGGACCTGATGTTTTCACAACGGAATAATCCTTATTGTGATTTGCTAAAAATTAGTGCTGCAAAGTTATACTTTTTCTTTGAAAACGCCAAATGTTTTAAAAGAAATATGTACTTTTGCGGCAAAATAACTAAAAAACTATAACCATGAAGAAGATTTTAGGTTTGGATTTAGGAACCACCAGCATCGGATGGGCACTTGTCAATGAGAAAGAGAATGACAACGAGAAATCATCCATCATTCAATTAGGTGTTAGGGTCAACCCCTTAACCGTTGACGAAAAGACGAATTATGAAAAAGGAAAGTCAATCACCACTAATGCCGACAGGCGACTGAAGCGCAGCATGCATCGCAACCTCCAGCGATATAAGTTACGTAGGAAGAATCTCGTTGAATGTCTTAAAGAACACGGTATCATTACAGATGAGACGCCTCTGTTTGAACTCGGCAATCAATCCACCTTCAATACTTACAGAGCGCGTGCCAAAGCTGTGGAGGAAGAAATCTCATTGGAGGATTTTGCCCGTGTACTTCTAATGATCAACAAAAAACGTGGTTATAAGAGCAACCGCAAAATTAAAGATACAGAAGATGGAGAATTAGTTGATGGCATGGAGATAGCCAAAAGACTCTATGACGAGAACCTGACTCCAGGCCAGCTGCTCCTTGACTTATTACAAAAAGGAAAGAAGAACCGTCCTGCCTTCTATCGCTCTGACCTGCAGGCAGAATTCGATAGGATATGGGAAGAGCAATCTACCAACTATCCAGAGGTGCTGACCATTGATTTCAAGAAACAAATCAGCGGTTTCAACAAGACTCAGACTTCGGGGGCTTTCTATGCCATTCACAACATATCCACAGCAAAAAACAGTGGCAAAGAAGGTTATCTGCAAGCACTTTTATGGAGAGTGGCAGCGCTCACGAAGAAACTGGATATTGAAGAAGTTGCCTATGTGCTGTGCGACATCAATGGTGCCATCAACAACTCCAGCAAACGATTGGCTATGATTAGCGACCGTAGTAAGGAACTGTACTTCAGCCATCAAACGGTAGGCCAATACCTCATGCACAGCATTGAACAGAATCCCAATGCCAGCCTGAAGAACATCATTTTTTATCGCCAAGACTACTTGGATGAGTTTGAGGCCATCTGGGAGAAGCAAGCCCAGTACCATTCCGAACTGACCCCCGAATTGAAAAAAGAAATTCGAGATATTGTGATTTTCTACCAACGCGATTTGAAAAGCTGCAAGAACCTTATCAATTACTGTGAGTTTGAGCATACAGAAAGAGAGGTGGTCATCGACGGAAAGAAAAAGACCATCGTGACAGGCTGTAAGGTTTGCCCTATCTCCTCACCGCTATTTCAAATTTTCAAGATTTGGCAGATACTGAACAATCTGCAGGTATCTGTGATAGGTCATCGGCGAAAGAGGATAAAGAAAGATGAATTGCAATTATCCCTGTTTGCCGATACAGAAGGGGATCCTCTGCAGCGATTCTTAGACCAGGAAGAAAAAGACATCTTGTTCAAGGAGCTAACCATCAGAGACAAGATGAGCAAGAAAGAGATTCTCAAGCTGTTATTCGATAATCCGCAAAAACTCGACCTTAATTATAAGGAAGTGGAGGGCAATAGGACTAATGCTATTCTCTTCAAAGCCTATCAGGACATCATCAGCCTCACCGGCAATGGCGAATACGATTTCTCAAAGATGTCCGCCGACGAGGTGATGTCCATTACTTCGGAAATCTTCTCCGGCCTGGGATATAAGACAGACTTCCTGACGTTCAATCCCCTTCTTGAAGGTAAAGAGATGGAGAAACAGCCAGCCTATCGGCTATGGCATTTGCTTTATTCTTATGCTGGCGACAATTCTTCAACAGGTACTGAAGCCCTGCTGAATAAGATTCAGGAGATTTGCGGTTTTGAGAAAGAGTATGCCACAATTCTTGCCAAAGTTTCATTACCACTCGATTATCGTAGCTTGAGTGCCAAGGCCATCCGCAAGATTTTGCCTTTCATGATGAAGGGCTATGAATACAGCAAAGCATGCGAAATGGCGGGATACAATCATTCGGCACGTTCCCTGACCAAGGAGGAACTTGACAACAAAGTGTATAAATCTCATTTGGACGAACTGAAACGGAACAGTCTGCGCAACCCTGTCGTTGAAAAGATTCTGAACCAGATGATCAATGTGGTCAATGAAATAGCTGCAACGTATGGCAAACCCGATGAAATCCGCATTGAGCTGGCCCGTGACCTGAAGAAGAGTCAGGAAGAGCGTGAACTATTAGACCAAGCTATCAGGAAGAACACTGCAGAAAGCGAGAAACTGCGCAAGGAACTGGAAGTGGAGTTTGGCATACCACATGTGACTAAGAACGACATCCTTCGCTATAAGCTCTACAACGAGCTGAAAATGAATGGGTACAAAACGCTCTACTCCAGCACCTACATACCAAGAGAGGACCTGTTCAGCAAGCGTTTCGACATTGAGCACATCATTCCCAAGGCAAGGCTCTTTGATGACTCTTTCTCCAACAAGACCCTTGAGGCTCGCGACATCAACATTGAGAAAGGCGACATGACGGCTTACGACTATGTGGCTGGCAAATACGATGAGAAGGGGCTGGCAGACTATGAGAGCAGAATAGAAGAATTGTTTACCCAAAAGGTCATATCAAGAACAAAGCGAAACAACTTGTTGATGAAAGAGGAAGACATCCCGTCAGACTTCTTGCAGCGTGACCTGCGCGACTCTCAGTATATAGCCAGGAAGGCTCGCGAGATATTAGAAGAGATGGTTCCCTTCGTAGTGACGACGACAGGCTCTGTTACAAGCCGCTTGCGCGAAGACTGGCAATTGGTCAACATCATGCAGGAGCTGAACTGGGAGAAATACGAAGCTTTAGGGATGACAGAGACGTATACCGACAGAAACGGTAACATCGTCAGGCGCATCAAGGACTGGACGAAAAGAAACGACCATCGCCACCATGCCATGGATGCATTGACCATTGCCTTCACCAAGCGCAGCATTGTTCAATATCTCAGCAACCTCAACGCACGAAGTGACAAAGGCAGCAGCATCTATGGCATAGAACAAAAGGAGCTGAACCGCGACAACAAAGACCACAAACTGGTGTTCAACGCTCCAATGCCTTTGGACGAATTCAGGGCAGAAGCAAAAAAGCATCTTGAAAGTATCTTGGTTTCCATCAAGGCCAAGAACAAAGTGGTCACTAAGAACATCAACAAAGCCAAGAAGAAAGACGGACATCAGCATAAGATACAGCTAACACCTCGTGGTGCCCTGCACAACGAGACCGTTTATGGCAAGATAGCCAACTATGAAGCAGAGTACAGGAAGGTGGATGGCAAGTTTACGGAAGATGTCATCTTGCGCGTATCAAACCAGAGATATCGAGAAGCCTTACTAAAGCGGCTGGCAGAATATGGCGGTGAACCCAAGAAAGCATTTACCGGGAAGAACAGCCTTGAAAAGAACCCTATTTGGCTCAATGCAGAACATTCGTATTGCGTCCCGCTGAAGGTTAAGCTTTATAAAATCATTGATGTGTTCACAATCAAGAAACCTGTTGACAAAGACTTAAAGATTGACAAGGTCATTGACAGCAAGGTGCGCCAGATTCTCCAACAGCGACTTGATGAGTATGGAGGCGACGCGGCCAAGGCATTTTCCAACCTTGACGAACATCCCATCTGGCTGAACGAGGAGAAAGGCATCGCTATCAAGAGAGTGAAGATTAGAGGTATTGCTAATGGTGAGCCTGTCAGGTATAAAAGGAACATCAAAGGTGAGATGATGAAAGATGAGAAAGGCAATTACATTCCCAATGATTACGTAAATACAGCCAACAACCATCACGTAGCTGTTTTCAAGGATGCAGAAGGCAGGCTACGCGAACACGTCGTATCCTTCTATGAAGCGACCACCAGAGCTATCATGGGCTATCCAATTGTTGACAGAGAGTACAAACGCTCTGAAGGTTGGCAATTCCTGTTCTCCATGAAACAGAACGAGTATTTTGTATTCCCGAATGAAAAGACAGGCTTCAATCCTCAGGAAATTGACCTGTTAGACGTTGGCAACTATCCACTCATAAGCCCTAATTTATATCGTGTTCAGAAATTCTCTGAAGGAGATTATTTCTTTAGGCATCATCTGGAAACAAGCGTTGACAATGAGAATTCTTTAAAAGGTATTACCTGGAAACGCATCAATAGCATTCAGAATCTAAATGGAATAGTCAAAGTCCGTGTAAACCACATAGGAAAGATTGTATCCGTCGGTGAATAATAGCCTATGATTAAAAAGACACTTTGCTTCAGCAATCCTGCCTACCTCTCACTGAGAGATAATCAGTTGGTCATCAAACTGCCTGAGATAGAGAAGGCAGAGAGCCTCACTGAGGACTTCAAAAAGTCTACAGAGGTAACACGGCCCATAGAAGATATTGGCGTGGTGGTGCTCAGCCACAAGCAGATTACTATCACGTCTGGAGCACTCGAAGCATTGTTGGCAAACAATTGTGCCGTCATCACCTGCGACTCCAAGTCCATGCCTGTAGGTCTCTTATTGCCATTGACAGGAAACACCACACAAAGTGAGCGGTTCAGAGATCAGTTGGAAGCATCACAACCGCTCCGCAAACAGCTGTGGCAACAAACCATACAATATAAGATACGCAATCAAGCTACTGTACTTGGTAAATGCTCGAATGTGGAAACCAATTGCATGCAAATCTGGGCCAACAACGTGAAAAGCGGCGACCCCGACAACTTAGAGGCCCGTGCTGCCGTTTATTACTGGAAAAACCTGTTTGGCCATATCCCTGGTTTCATCCGAGACAGAGAAGGCGTAGCACCCAACAATCTGCTGAACTATGGCTATGCTATCCTTCGTGCA
>JAILPK010000031.1 GCA_024699495.1 Bacteroidaceae bacterium
TTCTGTGTGTAAGTTACTTGCACTCTTCCTAGAAAACTTTCCACAAATGCATTGACAAACTTAATGCTATCCGATGGTGAGAGTACATGACCCAGTTCTTGGACATGATAGTAATAGGCAGAGTCTAACCGACCAGTCTGAGTCAACATCGCACCCACAACAGAGTGAGAGGTGAGGATGGCCATCTCATCATATTTGTTTGTGGTGGTTGTCCAACCAGTGATTCCACTTACAATTTCATAACTTACATTGCCTTGAGAATTAGCCTCGCGCTCCTTATTAAACATGACACCCATCTTGGTCTTGGTGAAATGGACCTTGCTCAAAGGGATGTACAGAAGCCAAGCCAAGAATAGGCAAGTAAGGATAATCAAAACGACCGTCCACCACCCTTTCTTGATTCGACGAAGGATATTAATTAAAAAAATATTCTGAGAAAGCGGGCGCTGATTGCGCTTCGCATTTATTTCTTCAATAAGTGACTCTAGTTCCATATCATTTACTTAATGCAACTATAATAGAAATGAGTGAAGCCAAAGCAGCTATGCCAGAAAAGAGCCAAGAACGAGTATTCTGATTGGAACGTTCTGACTCTGCTCTAGCCGCAATAGGAGGCACATAAATAACGTCGTTCTGTTGCAAATACATCTGCTTAGAATCCAGCAAATCACTCTTGGTCATGTCAAAGTTATAGTGTTTAACTTGGCCGTCCTCAAAACGGATGAGTTGAACCTTGTGGCGGTTTGCCGTCAGCTTCATATCCCCAGCCATTGCAAGGGCTTCCATAAACGTCACACTATTATTCTTTATTGGGAAGGTTCCTGGTCGATAGACCTCACCCATAACATTTATTCGAAAATTTTCAATGGCAACAAAACAAGTCATATCCCTAATTGTTTCATCTAAACGATTGTGAAGATAACGGCGAACGTCATCACAGGTCATTCCGGCCACGTGAATTTTACCTAATACAGGAAATTGTATGTCGCCATTCTCATCCACATCATAAGGGAGCTGAGTATCTCTGGTACCACCGGAACCCAAACTATTCTCAGACACAGAGTTCAGGGTTTGGTTGTACGGCATAATCAGATACTTATCTGCGCCGAATATCATAATGGTCATCTGATCGCCTGGTCGGATGCGGATGCTGGTTTCCGTAATCTTGTTGTGCAACTGCACGGAGTCCAGATCCTGGAAATAGACCACCTCACGCCACGAGTTGCAGGAGGTGAAGGTGGCGCCCAGAATCAGGGTAGCTATGAAAGCGAGGACTAATTTTCGCATGATGGAATTCTCTTTTCTTGTATTTATATTTTAAAGAGGTTATAATTTTTTCTCGTAACGGATAATTCCACCCAACGTGAAGATGTGCTGGCGGGGATAGGGTGACAGCTCTTGTGAATGCGTGGTGATGACGAAGGAGTCCGGAGAGAGTCCCAACTCTTCTGTCAGATAGTTGACAACGCGCTCTGCACGGTCCTTTACGCGGAACTCCATTTCCATCGACCCTACGCTGCCGGCATCTGGATAGATATGTATGTGTGCTTGCTCCGTGGGATGCAGATCGAGGTACTTGGCCATACGCTGAAGTTTCATTTTTTGCCCGTAGGTCAGATAATAATAGTCTACCGGGAAGAGTAGTATGCTGTCACTTTCGGTGATATTCTGCTCAGGAATGACTTTTGTGCGCGTGGCTTTTGACAGAGCCTTTGCTTTCTGCTTGGCAGCTTTCTTGTGCATTTTGGCCAGACGGCCGTCCATGACCTCAAAATATCTGTTGGCGTTATGACCGCAATACTCGAAATGGCGTTGTCCATATCTATTACCAAGATGATAATTGAAGCCGATTGATATCTCGGCAAAATGGCGCAGCTTGTTGTTGTCTAACTGATTTCCAGTATAACCGCTGGTCGCAGATGCATATGTCCCACGTAACACAAAAGAAGTGCTGTTGGATAGTTTCCATTGCCATTCCATCCCCACGCGCCAGGAGAAATACATTTTTGTCTTTGATTCTATGGGATAGACGGCTTGCCACTGCTCCAGCTCGCTGCTGTATTTGAAACAAAGCAGTCCTCCAACTCCGGCGAAAAACCAAAACTGATGGCGTTCATTGGGGTTATAGCGTGTAAATAAACGATTCAGACATATCATTGGGTCAACATAACCGGAAACCATGTTGAAATGATAAGAAGCTGCATCGGGAAAATAAGCTTGCAATTCCTCGGGGGTAGAGGCTTGCTGTGAGTGATAGCCGAACATGATTCTGGTAGCGAGCCAACGGTTGAGGTGTTTACCAAACTCTGCATCGGCTTGTACTGAAATCATCTTGAAGAAAGGCTCTTTGCGTACATACTCTGACATTGAGTAGTTTACGCCTCCGCTCAAGCCCCAAAAGAGGTTGTCATTGAATTTATAGACTTTGGACACCGGGCGGTTCAGTTTCAGTGTATCTTTACGGGTTTGGGCATTCAGGGGAAGTGCAAATAGTCCGAAGAAAAACACTGAGAGGATGTATCTATAGAATTTCATGTCGTCAGAGTTAGATGTTTTCTAATTCGGTCGTAGCGATATGTATGTGGGCTATTCCCAGAAGCGGGATATGGACACCCACGTGTACTTCGCCCTCACGATAGTGGCAGATGGTTCCCTCCAGACCTTTCAAAGAACCTCGCAATACCCTCACCTTGCTGCCTAAGCGGAAGCGGGGTGCGCTGTCCATCAATACGGGTATGTCTGTCTGTCCCAGCATAAAACGCAGTGTTGAGATCTGACTCTCTGGGATGAAAGCCGGTTGCCGCTGGCCTGGGTTGCTCATCAGTCCACGCACAAAGGAATAGCGCTTAAGTTCATCAATCCGTTTTATAGGTGATTTGACAAATACAATGTTGGGTATTACTACTCGCTGCACCTTTTTCATGCGGTCGCTCCAACGATGAGTTTCCTCCTGTTGCGCTACAAAACTTTCGAAAGACAAATCCTCCAATTGCTTTGCAACTGTACGTTCGCAGTGGGTGTGAACTAGAGCTGCGACCCAAGCTCTTGGGCATGCTTCGCAGTCGTCTGTCACAGTGGCAGGCGGGATGGAATGCTTCAAATCTTGTTTTTTCATAACGGATTTACGTCCCGTGATGAAAGCTATAAGCTTTTCTCTAAAAAAAAGAGTGCGCAAAGGTATGTAAAAAGATGTTATTATTAAACTTTTGACGCATTTTTTTGCAAAAATATATTTTTTTTGTGAAATCAATACTAAATATGAGGCCATTGGCAGGCAAATATAACTTTATTTTGGATAGAGGTGGTAAGAGCGTTGTTCTTTAAAGCAACTCGAAGTCCATGCTATCGTAGAGCTACATAATTGTTGTTCTAATTGGGTAAAATACGAGGTGATAGAGATAAAATAGTCTAAATTTTAATCTTATTGACAAAAAATCATTAACTTTGTAGCCGAAAGCGACAAATTACTTATTGACAACGGATTACTGGGTATGTTGCATTCAGAAGTAAGTTGGCCACAAAATGACGGCTGCTTTTACTGTAATATGAACATATTCCAAGTCTTGAGGATGCTAATAATCAGACAATTTATAGCATAAGGCCCTTCCGCTTAAGTCGGACAATAAATCAAATCCTGCTCGTCTATAGCATCAATACTAAATTTTTACTGATATGATAACTATTCCAAACTTTGCGAAAATGGATGGGCTGGCCGAATGGCTAAAGGCTGTGCCTTTTGATGTGAATCGAAGTGACTTATACAGCGCAGCTGAAATATATAAGGGTTATGAACCGTCAGAAGATAAGGAACTGGATAGCAAGTCGTTTGCCGGCTGCTATGATAGTCTGGTATATCAACATTACATTTCTCAAGGCAAGTTCGCGACAAATATGAATGAGTCCTTGGCAAGGGCCCTTCATGATCACAGCATTCATTTTGCCTTAAAGCAATTCACGCATGAGCATAATGTAAAAAGATGTGTGGGTGTCATGGGCGGACATAACATATTACGCAGCAACCCTATGTTCTCCAAAGTGGTGATGATGAGCAAACGTCTTACTGAAGAAGGCTTCTACATAGTGAGCGGCGGTGGCCCTGGCGCGATGGAGGCTGCGCATCTGGGAGCATGGATGGCAGGACGAAGCCAGAATGAGACCGAGAAGGCAATAAAGATGCTTGCAGATGCCGCTGTATCTTTCAAAGATGACAGGTGGCTGTCTTCAGCTATGAGTGTAATGCGTCTCTATCCGCAGCACAAATTTGAGAGTTTAGGCATACCGACCTGGCTTTATGGTCACGAACCTTCCACTCCCTTCGCAACCCATATTGCTAAATTCTTTACAAATAGTATTCGGGAAGATGTCATCTTGACCATTGCCTTTGGAGGTATCATTTATACGCCAGGGAGTGCTGGCACTCTGCAGGAAATATTTCAGGATGCCGTGCAGAACCACTATGTTTCTCTCGGCATCTCAAGTCCTATGATATTCCTTGGTAAGCAGTTCTGGACAGAAGAAGTGCCCGTCTATTCTCTGCTGAAACATCTTACAGAAAGCGGAATATACAAGAACCTTCAACTCATGCTTTCTGATGACTCTGAAGAAATTGAGGCGGTGTTGAAGTCATTCCAAAAGTCATTTGCAAAATAAGCTCGTAGAATTGTAAAATTTACGACAACTGTAGCCTTGGTTTACTTTTGGTTACATCCTAAGATTCTTGGCAGACTTTAAGGTATTTCGGTACTTAAACCGGCCTGCTTTTAGATGTTTCTTATTCGAAGCCTCACATCTAGCATCAAAAATCAATCCAATTCGGTTCACATCTCTTCGCATTCAACCACACAAGCAAATACACCTTGATGTAAAGTGTATTACACCTTGATGTAAAGTACAATAGACCTCGATGTATTTTGTAGTAACCCTCGATGTATTTTGACCCATGTTCCCAGTAATAGTAATCCCGTAAAGTGTCAGTTGAGGAATAGACTGTTATGCTTTCAACAGGGAGCAGTGAGGTGAATAGAATATGGACTTGGACAGAGGAAACCCAATAAGAAAAGAGGGTGTGTCAAACAGGCACATCCTCTTTTACTTACTCTAAATAGGCTGCATAAGAGTTTTATTATCTTAATGCAGTTTTTATATTCATAAGCAGGTTTGCTTTTATTTGGGCTGCTTGCCGATATAAGCCAGAATACCTCCATCAACATAAAGGATGTGGCCGTTAACAGCGTTAGAAGCCTCGGATGCAAGGAATACGGCCGGGCCTGTGAGTTCCTGCGGATCAAGCCAACGTCCAGCGGGCGTCTTGGCGCAGATGAATGAGTCGAACGGATGGCGGCTGCCGTCGGGCTGCTTCTCACGAAGAGGAGCGGTCTGAGGAGTTGCGATATAGCCCGGGCCGATGCCGTTACACTGGATGTTATACTCACCATATTCCGAGCAGATGTTGCGTGTGAGCATCTTCAGTCCACCCTTGGCTGCGGCGTAGGCGCTGACGGTCTCGCGGCCCAGCTCAGACATCATGGAGCAGATATTGATAATCTTACCGCTACGCTTTGCCATCATATCGGGCAGGACGGCCTTGGCCACAATGAAAGGAGCGTTGAGGTCGATGTCAATAACACGACGGAAGTCGGATGCCTCCATCTCGTGCATCGGGATACGACGGATGATACCGGCATTGTTCACGAGGATATCGATTGTGCCGACTTCCTCCTTGATTTTCTTCACCAGATTCTGCACGGCAGGCTCGTCGGTAACGTCGCAGACATAGCCGTGAGCTTTGATGCCCTTTTCCTCGTAGGACTTCAGACCTTTGTCAACCAACTCTTGATTGATGTCGTTAAAGCAGATTGTTGCGCCCTGTTCAGCAAATGCGCTGGCAATAGCGAATCCGATGCCGTAGCTGGCACCTGTAACGAGAGCTACTTTGCCCTCCAATGAGAAATTAAGATAAGGATTCATATTATATTAAGTATAAAATGATTGATGTTTCGAGCGCAAAGATATACATTTATAATTAAAATGAAAAGGATGAAAGAGAAATTAACAAATAAACACACTGTTACGTTTAAATTTGAACGTTAACAGTGTGTTTAATTAGTAATTCCTGCTCGGCATCCTGCAAGGTGACGCTTCCTCAAGCATAGTGAGTGAAGAAATTCCAATAATCTATAATTCCCGTAACAGCGTTATACTGTGAGCAAAGCCAGACGGCGTGCTGCCAGCGCTGTGAGTACTGCAAGCAGAATATATATTGTAGGCAGAGGCGTTGTGAGGACGTCGATGGAATACAGCTGATGTGCTTGGCGGAAGAAAGCCACGAGCCAGTCGTCAAAAGTCCATCTGAAGACGCTGACAGGCAGAATAGAGGTGACGTTAGAGAAGATTGGAGCAAAGACAGAATTCCAAACGAGTTGCGGGCCTCCGGCGAAGAGGAAAATGGCAACTGACAAAATAGCTGTGAACCAGTTAAGACTTTTAAGCAGCGGTATTTGGGCTTTCAGGCTAAAGGCTGTCTTTTGTGAGACGCTCTCTTCCTGGCTGACGGCTGCAATAGACTTCATTACACGGTCCGTGAATCCATCGTCGGGGATTTCCTGGCTAAACTGTCTGAAGAGTCGTTCGAGCATCTGCTCATCGATGTTTTCCGATGAGTGAATTTTCTCTGATGTGGTATTGTTTGTTTTAATCTTTGTATCCATGGTTCCTAAGGTAAGTGGTTAAATGCTGTTTGCCACGCATAAGGTGGCTCTTTACGGTATTTTGTGGCAGACCGCTTATTGTGGCAATATCTGCAATGCTTTGTCCCTCTATCAGTTGCAGGGTGATACATGTTCGCTCTATCTCCGAAAGACTGTCTAGAGCCTGCTGAACATCATGGCGCAACATGAAATTGTCGGTTTGGGTAGCATTGGGTTCTATACGCTGATTTGAGTCAAGAGTCTCTGTCGGCTTGCTTTTCCTCACCTCGTCCAAAAAGGTGTGATAGGCTATGCGCATGACCCATGTACGAAAGGATGCCGAACCGCGAAAACTGCGAAGCCCCTGCCACGCACGGATAAAAGTCTCCTGTGCCAAATCGTCGGCTAAAGCCTCATCGCCATTGGTAAGACTTCGCAGGAAGCGGCGCACCGGCTCCTGATGGCGTTCCACCAAGGTAGCGAAAGCGCGCTGGCTTCCAATGGTAACGACTTGAAGTACAAGCGCTATGTCCGTGACAGATGGCATCTTGGCTATTATTTAGCGTATTCGTCTGGGGTAGAATTGGGCGTAGTGTCTGATGACTTCCGTTTTCCGAAATATGATATCAATATCTTTGCTAATCCAAGAAGGACTACCAAGGCTCCGATTCCCCAAAGTTCTTCAGCACCAATAGACAAGAAGAGAATAATCAGGCCTAAGCCTAAGCAGCACTGTTTGATGCCATTTGCCATCGTCTCATCTATGGATGACGCAGGTTGACTCGAGGCAGACTGACTTGTGGCAGCCATCGCTACTGTTGCAGGTGTCTCGTCGATGGCTGAGGCGTCAGTTGAGACTGCGGTTGGGTTTGTATCTGCCTCATCCTTTGGAGCTGTTGCGGCAGCGGGACTGGCTGGGGCTGATACAGCAGACGCTGGTGTTGATGGTGAAGCCGGTGGAGTGGTCTTTTTATTGCTCTTTACCACGAGATAAATTATCAATGCAATAATCCAGAGTGGAGATGTAAGTAGGGCAAATAGTATTGCCAACAGGCAGAAGACAAAAACAAATACCAATATCCCCATCAGCCCGGCGAAGATTTTCAGATACCAAGGGGCGTCTCCATTGAAGCCCTCATCCATCCCGCGCAGCAAATCTTCCATTGTGCTGTCTTCTTCAAAATCAAGGCTGTCACTTTCATTTCCCTCCCAAAGGAAGGTCGTGTCTTCAGACATGCTTTCGAGAGAATCGCCCATACGCTCCATCTCGTCACCCATCTTCTCCAGTTCCTCGCCTATTTTCTCTGCCTTGTCAGGATCTGTCACAGCGGCGACTGCCATCTTTGCGCCCTTTTGCGCCATCTTTGCGCCCTTTTGCGCCATCTTACGAGCCAAAGCCTTCTCTTCTTTTGTGGCCGGCCGCCCGTTGACGGTCGATCCGCTCACTTGCACTTTAACGCCGGGTGAGTTTACTGCAACTTGCGAACTGGAAGCGGTAGCTCCCTCTGCAGCTTCCTGAGCACTGACTTTATGAATTGGCAGCAGCGTCAACATCAGCATAGCTGCTATTGCTGAAATTAAATGTTTGTTCTTCATAGATTGTTTTATTTTTTATGGTTTCGTTGCCTTTTGTTTGTCTAATTGACGACAAAGAAAAGGAAAAAGTTGCATCTACATGCTTTTTTTTATCCTTTATTTTCTCTTTTGGGCTTTCTTCATTAACTTTGCATCAAAAATATACCTGAAACATGAAGAAAATACTATTATTCGCAGCTTTGCTGATGACTGTTCCTACTATTATGGCACAAACTACAAAAAAAAGTTTCACTCTTGATGACCTTTTGGGAGGAGGCTCCAGTTATTGGAGTATGCAACCTCGAAATATGTACTCCGCATGGTGGGGAGATATTCCAGTGGAACTGACTGTAGAAAAGGCCGTTATCATACAGAGCGACGGTGGTCGCGGGCGCACACTTTTCACAGCCGAAGAACTGAACCAGGCACTCGGCGAGGTCTTAGTACGCGCTTGCACATATGTTACTTTTCCATATGCGGACAAACCAATTATAAAAGTCCAGACAGGAAAGGAAATTGTGCTGATTGACTTTGAGCGCAAAACTGTAGAATGGCGCGGGGCGATCCAGAACGGAGCCTCGGAAATGCAGTGGAATGCCCAAAGCCGGAATCTGGCATATTGCATAGGGCCTAATGTGTTCGTACAGACAGCAGACGGAGAGCGTCATCAGGTTACCGACGACGGTTCGGATGACATAGTTTACGGTCATAGCGTAAGCAGAGAAGAATTTGGAATATTCAATGGCCTCTTCTGGAGTGAAGATGGTAAGTATCTGGCCTTCTACAAGAAAGACCAAAGCCGTATTCCAAGCTATCCACAAGTGGATATAACAACGAGAATTGCCACTACGACTGTGGATAAATATCCAATGGCCGGCGAAGAGTCTGAGGATGTAAGCGTAGCTGTTTTTGATGTGGCAAAGAAAAAAACGGTATGGCTGAAGAATCCGAAGCCGATGACTGATTACATGACTAACCTCTCCTGGGCTCCCGATGCCTCAAAACTGTATGTATTCGAGCTGAACCGCGACCAAAACCACATGCAGCTGTTTGCTTACGATCCTCTCACCGGAGACAAGGAATCCACACCAGTCTTAGAAGAGAAACATCCGAAATATGTAGAACCGCTGCACACGCTTGTCTTCCTGCCTTGGGATAAGACAAAAGCTGTAATGCAAAGCCAACGTGACAATTGGAACCACTTATATCTCATTGATCTTAAGAAGAGCATGTATCCAGAATGGCGAACAGCTGACGGTGGCGGCACATTATGTGATCATGTAGCCGTGAAGCTGCTCACACCGGGAGAATTTGTCGTCCGAGATTTGCTCGGATTCAACAAAAAGGAGAAGAGCATACTGTTTGTTGGTAACGTGACTCATCCGCTTCACCACACTATTTGGAGCGCATCAGCCAGCGGCAAGAAGAAAATGCGGCTAATCAGTGCCGGTGAGGGCGTTCACTCGGCCACCTTGTCAGAATCCGGTTCTATGCTTATAGATACATATTCTTCTCCTACAGTTACGCGGCAGATAAGTTTGTTGAAGTCAGACAAGGGAAAAGAACTGCAAAGAGACGTGGCCGGCATGCTGGACTATGTGCCTTTGCTCAAGGGCAAATCTGCAGTAGGAGCATCTTTGCTTACTGCCGAAGACCCATGGAAAAACTATGCAGCGCCCGAGATAACCAGCGGCAGCATTAAGGCGGCCGATGGCGTCACAGACTTATATTACCGTCTTATAAAACCCGTTGACTTCGATCCCGCCAAGAAATATCCAACAGTAGTCTATGTTTATGGAGGACCTCATGCACATAACGTACAGGCCTCACGTGGATATTATTTCCGTGGATGGGAAATCTATATGGCACAACGTGGATACGTAATCTTTGTGCTTGACAACCGCGGTTCACAATATCGCGGACTTAAATTCGAGCAGACTATGTTCCGCCAATTCGGGGTGGAAGAGATGAAGGACCAGATGCTTGGCGTGGAATTTCTAAAAAGTCTGCCATACGTAGATGCATCACGGCTAGGAGTTCATGGATGGAGTTACGGCGGATTTATGACAACAAACCTGATGTGCACATATCCTGACGTATTCAAGGTCGGAGTTGCCGGCGGCCCTGTGATAGACTGGAAATATTATGAAGTGATGTATGGCGAGAGATATATGGACACCCCTGAGCAGAACCCGGAGGGATTTGCCAATTGCGGGCTGCTGCACAAAGCCAAGAACCTCAAAGGACGTCTGCAGATTATTTTCGGATACAATGACCCGACTTGCGTGCCACAACATACATTATCTTTTATACGCGCATGTATAGATGCCGGCACCCAGCCAGACTTGTTCCTATATCCCGGCGACGGACATAACATGTTCGGCACCGACCAGGTACATTTGCACGAGCGTATTACACGCTACTTTGACGATTACTTGAAGTAAGTATTGCTTTTCTTAAGAGGGGAATTACCGGGCAGGCTCACCATGTGGTGACAAAATATTCCGCTTACCCGTGATATGCTATAAGATCTTTAAGCCTTCAGTCATTGTGTGATGCCAGGAGCCGTCGCGCAGCTTCTATCAGTGTATCATGTCCAGAGGCCACGTCGGCGCTATCTAGTTGCACGTTGATGTCAGGCTGAATGCCAAACTCTATCTGATTTCCATCAGCATCAAACATAGGGCAAGCGGAAAAACGAACGCTCCACCCATTCGGTAACTCGCTGAAAAAAGGCATGCCGGAGCCGCCACCTGTGTTGTCTCCCAAGACTGTGACCTTGGCACATTGTTTCATGTCACGAACGAAAGCGTTTGTGGCACTATAGCAATGACGGTTTGTTAGCACTATTGCATTTTTCTGCCACCTCACTCCATCGCTCGGCTCAAGATATTCAGCAGTCATAGAAGAAAAGTCATCGTGCCCGATGCCTGTTTTGTGCTGAAGATAGCCTACAAGAAGTGACTCATTGGTGAAGTGTGAGGCCAGGCGCTCAGCATTCTCAAGACTGCCTCCGCCGTTTTCCCTGACATCAATGATGATTCCGTTACATAGTCGCAGATAGTTGAGTACTTCACTTATGTTGCCGTCTCCCAGACCGCTGCTGAACGACTGGCAGACGACATATCCTATATTATCCTCCAAAATACGGTATTGAAGAGATGAGGCAATAAGGTATGATTTGCCTAAGTACTCATCCTGAAGATCTTGATTGAAGTTCGACGGATAATCTTCATACCATGACCAATAGCGCGAAAGGTCATGAGCGGCATAGAGATTCACATGGCCGTCCCGCAACTCTGACAGCATGTCTGCCAGCACCTCAAAAAGTTGCGAACGGTTCATGTCTGTGCTCAGACGGTTACTATAGCGGGTATGCACCTCGTCCCAGTCCAGGCCTAAGGTATCTTTCTTATATGTGAGAAAGCAGTAATGCTCATCTATAATCTTCCACAGAGCTTCAAAGTTGCCTTGAGGCGTATCTTCAAACTGTTCCTCGCTGACACATGAGCCAAGAAGGAGCGTGCAAGCAGTGGCAAACAAAACCTTCAGGAAGGATTTGTAACGTTCTCTGATATATCGGAAGGTTGCGCTCATATTATTAATGAATATGTTAAATTAACGCATTAAAGATTTGTTTGTATCTGCGTATTGTGGAATTTGTTTTAGGTGTAGTCTTATGTTTTCTGCTAATCTCTTATTCGGGCAAGTCTTCTGACCCATCCAATCATGAATGCATGGGTATAACTGTGGTGGCGAAGGCTGTTTACATTGGTCTGACGCATATCGCACAGGTATGAGGCCCGCAGCGTTGTGTGCCCGATGGGAATATCCAGTGAAACAATATGCCGCATTGACGGGGCATTGCCCGGATAGGTGAACACTAAATTATGATCATAATGCCCTAATGAGAATATTTCATAATATGACTGTCCGTACTGTGGACTGAACATTAGCCCTATCATCGGGAAATCCCCTTGGTAGCGTGCTGCAAAACGTCTTTTGCCGATATGGAAATCATAAGTGGCAGCAATTGAGGCTGAAAGACGCATTGACGCAAGGGCCTGAACTGGATTGTTCCCATTTCTTGTGTGATATAGAAATCCTACGTCAGCACCTGCAAGCCCCCCAATCATCAGACGGAGACCCGGCAGGAATTGTGGGTGCCAGTTATAATGAAGGCCTAAGTCGAAAGTCACTCCACCTCCAATGAGATTTCTCTTTCCTGCTTCGTTGGATGCTTGGGACAGATTCGCTTGCCAGATTGTTTGTATGCTTAGGTTGCTTCTTCGCGAAGGTCGCAAAGTCTCGTGGAGGAACTCTAACTGTTCACCCTTGTAGTTCAGTGGGGATAAATAAGTATCAAGATGCCGAACGCTCCCAAGACCAAACATAGTGGAGTGTACAGATATCCGGTTCTGGTCATCCGGAGCCGTTAACAACTCGGAAGGAGTCCCTGAAACAATGGTGTCAGACTCTGTGGTTTCAGGTTCATGTTGTGGCAGGCCCGAAGCGGCAGCGAGCACACATAAAAGGAATTTAGAAACCATCGGAATAATCGTCTTGGTCAAAAAGATTGAGCTGGCCTGTCAGTTCATCTTCCACCTCTGTCTGACTCTTGCCTGCATCGGGGTCCAGGTTCTCCACCTCCACCGGTTCGGCTGGTTCTTCCGGTTCTTTCTCCGGTTCTGGATGACGCCGCGGCTCCAATTCCTCGATTTTCTCTACCGTGAGAGTGGTGAGGCGTTTACCCTTTGCCTTGAAAGATTTTACACCGACAAACTCTTCTGCCTCCATCTCCAGCGGGTCTCGGAACGCATCTCCGCCGCCATAGGTTACACGAATGAAGGGATAAACCTCCTCTGAAATCAATATCAGGCGGCTCTCGGGATTCTCCCCGAGAATAGTCTGGTGGCGTGAAGATGACTCGAACGTGAAACGCTTCAGGTAGGGATATCCTTGGTCTGCATCATAAAATACAGCTGTCCATACTTTCATTGGGTTGAACTTCTCGATATGTATAATGCCTGTCTCATAGTGGTTGTTTAAATCGAAGTTCGTAGTATAGAACTCGCCATTGTTGAGTACCACCAAAATAAGATCATCGCTCTGGAACTCTCCAAGATAAGTACCATGATCATCATAGTTCAGACGCTGCACATCATTATCAAACCACACTTTTCTACCGCCCAATGTGCTGTTACCATGGCTCTTCAAACCAATTCGTGCCACATCCAGTTTGGTCAGCAGATTACCAAACGACTGCCGCCCCTTGATATTCACCTCGCTGAAGTCTCGGTCGAAGAATACGCGTTTTAGCTTCGGGTTGGGTTTCAACGTTACCTTTATCACTTCGGCCTCTCCGTTGAGATTTGCCGTAAAATAAATCACTCGGCTGTGTGGTTTCCCACGTGTCAGATCGTATTCACGGTCGCGTGTGACAGATGTTACATTGAAACGTTTGATATAATAGTATCCTGACTTTCCGTCGCGATAGACACAGTTGTATATCGTTCGTGAGTCACCTTTCTTGAAGATGGCGATATGAATAACCTCAGCCTTGCGCTTTTCTGCCTTTGAACGTTCGGTCTCACCGATAAACACCTTCTCGCCAATACGAATAATCTTATATGTGCCGTCTTTGTAGAATATTATCACATCGTCTATATCCGAACAGTTGGAGACGAACTCGTCTTTCTTAAGGCTGGTGCCTATAAAACCTTCCTCGCGGTTAATATACAGCTTTTGGTTGGCTTCAACCACCTTGGAGGCTTCAATGCTGTCAAAGTTGCGGATCTCTGTGCGGCGGGGGAAACCGGCCCCGTATTTATCCTTAATATGCTGAAACCAGGCTGCTGTAACCTCAATCAGATTGGCCAGGTCGCGGTCTATAGCCGAAACTTCTTCTTTCATGCGGGCTATCGCCTCTTCTGCCTTATCCTTGTTGAAGCGCAAAATGCGGGCCATCTTTATGTCAAGCAGGTGCAATATATCCTCCTTGGTTACTTCGCGCACGAACTGTGGATAGAATGGGGTCAGACGCTCGTCTATCCACATGCATGCCTCGTCATTGCTCTTGGCCTGCTCAAACTTCTTGTCCTTATATATACGCTCTTCTATGAATATCTGCTCTAGCGAAGCAAAATGCAAGGCCTCCATCAACTCGCCACGACGGATCAGCAGTTCCTTTCGGATTAACTCCTTAGTCTGGTCAACACTGCGCCGCAACACTTCAGATACTGTTAGGAAGCAAGGCTTGTTGTCATCAATCACGCAACAGTTGGGAGATATAGACACCTCGCAGTCTGTACAGGCATAAAGCGCATCAATAGTTTTGTCGGATGAGGCTCCTGGCATCAGATGAATCAGAATCTCTACGCTGGCTGCTGTCATATCCTCCACCTTGCGCACTTTTATTTTGCCCTTCTCAGCAGCCTTCAATATGGAGTCTATGAACTGTGACGGCTTCTGAGGGGAACCGGTGGTCTTGCCAAAAGGCAAATCTGTTATTGCCAAAGTCTTGCTGTCACGCTTGTCTATTGTGGCACGGACGCGCACAACACCTCCGCGTTGCCCATCATTGTATTTGGATACATCTATACTTCCGCCTGTGGGGAAGTCGGGATAGAGTTGAAAGGGCTCGTCATGGAGATATGAGATGGCGGCGTCACATAGTTCATTGAGGTTGTGAGGCAGAATCTTTGATGACAGGCCTACGGCAATACCTTCTGCCCCTTGGGCCAACAATAAAGGGAATTTCACCGGAAGTGTAATTGGCTCTTTGTTGCGCCCGTCATAGCTCAGTTTCCACTCTGTGGTCTTCGGGTTGAAAACGACATCAAGGGCGAATTTAGAGAGACGCGCCTCTATATATCTGCCTGCAGCCGCGTCGTCTCCCGTGAGGATATTTCCCCAGTTTCCCTGGCAGTCAATCAGCAGATCTTTTTGTCCCAACTGCACCAATGCGTCCTTTATGCTGGCATCACCGTGAGGATGAAACTGCATTGTGTGGCCAACGATATTAGCCACTTTATTGAAACGCCCATCGTCCATTCGTTTCATTGAGTGCAATATACGGCGTTGCACTGGCTTGAAGCCATCACTGATGTGTGGAACGGCACGCTCTAATATTACGTATGATGCGTAGTCCAGGAACCAATCTTGGTACATCCTGTTTAGATGATGGGTGATTCCGTCTTGAATTGCTTTATTTTCTTCCATGCAGGTATCCTTTAGGCTAATCGCTCGCAAAGATACAAAAAAAAGACTATATAGGTCTGTCTTTCACAACTTTTTTAGAAAATTTGTGGTTCTGTGCTCCCTTCATCGTCATGAACATCGGCTAAAGCGTGCCACACATGCTACAACTCTTTGTCTTCCGTTTGTCTCTTATATTTAAGTCAGTCCTGTTTTAGTGGATCGCATGTGTTCTGCATTTATTCTTCTTTTCTTTTGATTTTTATTCCTTCTTGTCTGTTAAGATGCTGTTATACTATCATAAAGGCTCCAATAACTATATTTTAACGCTCAGAATTGTAACTGATATGGCATGTTTGCTGTTAAAATATCAAAAAGAAAGGTGCCAATGATTGTGGACATCACTTTTTTATATATCTTTGTCTCCAAATCATTCACAAGACCAAACCACCAACAACTTATTACTTATGAAAGACTTACAGATGTTTATAAATGGTCAGTTCTGCAAGAGTTCGAACGGCCAGTGGATTGAAGTGCTTAACCCATCAACTGAAGAAGTGATTTCGCGGCAGCCCGAGGGCACCATCGAGGACGTGAACCGTGCGCTGGATGCGGCCCGTGCGGCCCAGAAGGCGTGGGGCAAGACGCCCGCCATAGAGCGTGCGCAGTATCTGCTGAAATTCGCCGCCGGCATCAAGGCCCGCGAGAATGAGTTCACGGAAATCATCATGCGCGAGCAGGGCAAGACCCGCAACTGGGCCTCCATCGAGGTGGGCGCCACCATCGCGTATTTCGAGTATATGGCCTCGTTTGCCCGCCATATCGAGGGTGAGATTATCCCCTCGGACCGTCCCAACGAAACCATCTTCCTGACGAAGAAGCCCATCGGCGTGGTGGCCGGCATCCTGCCCTGGAACTTCCCCTTCTTCCTCATCGCCCGCAAGGCGGGAGCTGCGCTGATTGCTGGTTGTAC
>JAILPK010000006.1 GCA_024699495.1 Bacteroidaceae bacterium
TCGCCGATGGACTCCAGGTCACCGCATCCGGCGAGGAGAGAGACCGTCAGGAGACTCACGCCAGCATATATTGCTAATTTGGTTTGACAGTTAACTATCGTTGAGCTTTGCTTCATAATGATTGCTTTTTCCTTTTTTTCAATTCAAAGTTGACAAGAACGCCGGCGGTGAGGTTGAAGCCTCCAACGCTAAAGCCTCCGGCCTTGGCAGCACCCTCAAAGTCTGCACTCTTGCTTAGTGCGACGGCATATTCGGGCGAGAGGAAGACGTAGGCATGGTGGATTGGCACTGCGAGAATCTTCACGCCAACGGTGAAGCAGGAGGCACTGGCTCCGTCGCCATACTTGACGCCACCGATGTCGGATATAAGGGAACCGGTGAGCTGCTGCCGCATATATCCCACTTGTGGCGTGAAGCCCAGCCGTGGCAGCAGGCCAAACTGGTAGCCGTAGCGTATGGCAAAGTTGTTCATCTTATAGGTGAGGCCGCTCTGAAGCAGGTCGCCGGCATCATAGCAATATACATCACCTGACTTTGCAAGACCTATGGTATAGGAGAACGAAAGGTCATGCCTGCGATATACTCCGCCTATGGTGGCCGTGATGCCGGAGAGGGAGCTCAGGGTGTAGCCCAGGCCGAAGTAAAGAGCTGTAGGTTTCACATAGCTGATGGGGGTGAGGCGGATAGTGTCGCTTACCACCTGTCCCCTCTGCACGTCATACTCCTGCTCTTCGGAAAGGTAGCCCTTTCTGGAGAAGGTAAAGTGATAATGCCCCACAGGCACCAGTGGTTGTGCCGGGTCGTAGGCTTTGTTATTGGTCTCCGAGATTGTGACATTTCGCGTACGCAGAAAGAGATTAAGGTAGCCCGTGTGCGGAACGGGCGGGTTGGCGGTGATGCGATTGAGCTTGCCGCGCTCCACGCGGAAAGTGGTATATGCCGTGTCGCAGTTGGGGCGAGCGGTCTGCAGCTCGTAGGTGCCCTCGCGCAAGTCGTCTGTGTACCAGGAACCCTCGCCACGTTTCTGACCCCGGAAGATGATTTCGGCATTGTCTGCAACGGTCACCTCCACTCGTCCCAAAAGCGGGGTGATGTCGTGCAATTGCAAATCCACATTCATCAGCTTGCCCTCGGTGATTGTAAGGGTGGTGTCTATCTCGAAGCGGTCACGCATAGCCCGTGCTTGAAGATGACGCTGTCCATTGCCAAGGAAGAGATTTCTGACAGGCGTTTTGCCTATTGACTCGCCGTCAATGAAAAGGTCTGCACCAGATGGGTTGCTGCTGATGTCAACATGACGCCCACCGCTGATTTCAAGGGTCATGCGATACGTGGTACCGCTACGGGTCGGACCTGTCGGCAGGTCATAGTCGCCGCTGTTTCCATAACGCGGGTGGCGGATGTTGAGTCGGGGGATGTCACGGGGCACATAAACCCAAAATTCGCCTACCTTCTGAACTACCTTGCAGTTTCCAAGACGCGTCTCGAAAATGAAGCCGCGTTCAGTTGTCTGCACCTTGATGAGCGCCATGGGTGTCTTGCCATCGGAAGGGTCAATCACTTTTGTAGCAGGAAGAACCGCATCCTGGTCCGCGGTCTCGATGAAGGACTCCACGCTCAGACGCTGGGCACTGACTGAGGTACAGACAATGCTGCCAAGCATGAGAGCCAGTAATAAACTTGTCAGTCGGGATGACATAGTATTTTTTCTCTAATAAGTCTGGACTCTCACACAGACCACGTAAAGTATAATGTTTAGCCATGCAGGGATATAAAAAGGCGTGAGAGTCAGTACTTTTAGAGTAAACGCCTTTCTATATATAGTGACCCTTATTATACACCCAAAGCCCGCCTCGGAGAGAATGCATCCCATCACTATGGATTCTTCCTTCGGCCCGGCGTAGGCTTGTCTTGACATTTTGACGGTTCAGAACACATCTGAGATGCCAAAAGAGGTACAAAACTCAAAGAGTCTTGTGCAAAGATAGTGATTTTTTGAATACGAAAGGTGGAATTTCGTAAAAATTATGCTTTGTTTTTATTTAATGGAATAAAATAAACGTAATTTCTGCATTACTGCTATTTTACCATTTCCAGCAACCATAGGGCAAAGAATTTGTCATATACCTCATATATGCCAAGATTGGTGGTGACAAAGTTCTTTTCCAACAAGCCTTTGATGGCTGACTGTACACTGCTGCTGCTCGTTAACCGATATTTCTTTACGAATGCCGAAGATGTAAGCCCTTGGACTTTCCCTTCCCTGGCTATTGCCATCAACAGCTCTTTTTGTTTTAACGGCAACTGGAACAGCAAGGACTGATAAGTAAACTCATTGGCACGTAAAATGTTTTTGATGGCGACTTCCAACATGTTTTCATCGCAGGCTCCATGCTGAGGAGTAAGAGAAAAGAATTCGTTCATCACACGCTGCACATAC